>CAJURU010000019.1 GCA_910588845.1 uncultured Lachnospiraceae bacterium | reverse complement strand
CTCACAAAGGGCTGGGGTAATTTTATATCTGACCGCATTAATATTTGGCGCTTACGTTATTTCCAGGCTCTCGAGTTTTCCGCCGTCATCCTTAGGGATGACATTGACATTCTGCGATTCTTCTTGATATCTGCCGTTTGGAGCCAGTCCAGAGACTGTGACTACCGGCGGCGTATGATCCACCACGAAAGAAGTCTCCACATTTTTGATGTCAGAGTACGCCATATTCTCTGCCTTATCAATGGTAGATACCACAACGTTGTAATCTCCCTCGTCGGCAAACAGCTCTCTGTCAATAACGTAATCATACTGATACCATGCATTTTCCCCTTCGCCGCCCTGCACGCGGTACTGGCTGTCTTCTTTTATGATATCGCCATTTACCGTCACCGAATGCTGCGTGACCGGATCGCAGTTCACCTCTTGCAGAACTACCGCCGCGTCTACCTGCTGCACATAATACTTGTCAATCAGCTCCTGTGTAGATTTATCCAAGGTAAATGTAGAACCGTTGCGGTTGACGGAAAACGTTATTGTTTCCATGCCTTGATTGCCATTCTCCTTCACATTCATTTCACTGGTGGCATTTAAAGAGAGGTCTTTGACCTCACACGCCAACGTATAAATAGCGTCTTCTGTAATATTATCAATCACATATTCATACCGCTTCCCGAATTCTACCGTCTCAATCCTGCCTAAATCTGAAAAATCCTTCTGGACAAATCTTCCACTCTTTTCATAGACGATCCCGGTAAGCTTAGGCTGGAAGCTCGATAAATCAAAATTCACATCATCTACGTCAATCGTAAAACCAATTACTTCTTTGTTATATGCCGTCTTATCTGCAATCTCGCCTATAGAAATCACCGGAGCCGTGCTGTCTACCGTAATCTGACTGGACTCATACGGCGTCATATCATTGCCGGATTTATCCTTATAAGTGATAGAAATCTGATAATCTCCATCCTCGCTAAGTTGGAAACTTCCGTTGTGCACATCCGTGTTAGCATCACTCCAACTGACATTCAATATGTAAGGCGCGCCATCCCTGGTCGCTGTTACCTGAATGTCTTCCTCGTGGAAATTCGCCTCTGTCACGGCAATCTGCCCTTCCACGGCATCCGCATAATAATCAATCCCATTGGCGCTTGTCGTGGGTGCGCTGTAAGTCACTTCTGCATTGGGCGCAATACTGTCCACCACAATACGGTGGGCGTCTGTAAATCTGGTCTTGTGCCCGCTGCTGTCTACCGCATCAAATTCCACTATGCCGTTAAACTGATTGTTGGCGTCCAGCTCCGACTGCGGTATCGTAAATTGTGCCGTCGCCATCCTTTTGCCGTTGCTGTAGCTAATTTGCGCATGTTCCACACGCTGCTCCAAACTCTCACGGTTGACGCCGCTGACATTCTCCGCGTTCCTGTAACTGTATATAAAATAATCAACGCCTGCGGTATCATCCTCCGCCGTAATTGTCACGGTTGCTCTTGCCTGATAGAAGCCAAAAGAGACATTCTCCAATACGGTTTCCAACACACTGTCACTGTAGCTGACCCTCAGATTTGCAGGCGCTGCCTTGTCTATGGTAAATTTATCCTCTGCATACGGTTTAGCCGCATTTTTTGCCAAATCCGCATAAGAAATCGTAAACGTATAATTGGCGTCCACATCATATGTAATCTTCGCCGTATAAGTGTCCCCATTCTTCTTCCAGCTGCCGGGCTGTTTAAGCTGCGCCCGGTAATCCGGCACAGACGATGGCGCGCCATCCGCCAGCACAGACGTCACAGACGCTTCCACCTCATTTGCCCGGAAATTCTTATCTGTAATCTGAATCGTCGCCATGCGCTCCCTATCGTAATAGTCATAGCCATCCCGGGAAGAAACGGGCGCCGTGTTGTCATACCACACTTTGATCACGGGTTTTTTCGTGTCTACCACCAGCGTCGGGGAAATCCAGGTCTTTCCCATAGCCTGTTTGTCTCCGGCCGTTTGCGCTTTCATCTCGTTACCGGAGCGATCCTGGTAAGAGACCTTTACTTTGTAATCTCCGTCTTCCTTAAGCGTCAACGTGCCCTTCCAGATATCCGTTCCCTTTTCCCGTTTCCAATTCCTGATGCTATATTCAGCTGCTGTGCGAACGTTCCAGCCTGAAATGATGGCGCTCTGATTCCGCAACTGCGCAGCGCATCATTTTATGGGATACAGTCGAAGTGAACAGGATCACCAGATCCGGACAGCCAATCTGGCCGCTTAAGTCGGATTTCATTTTGGTAAACACCTTAGACTTATGGTTGTATCTCTTACAGATTTCCTTATATCGGGCCTCCATCCTCTCATGTCCGCCTATGATTACAACGCTCATGCAGATTCCTCCTTTCTTTAGTTAGTTATTTCTAACCTGCATGGTTAAAGAAAATGCCATAAGGCATTTTACTATCCATTTTCATTTTTCCGTAAACATCCGTTCTATTGGTTAGTTATGTCTAACCATTATATATATTACCATATTGCCGACCATCCTGTCAATAGGTTTCACAAAAAGGGCTGTCGCAAAATACAGCTTATATACAATATCTGGATGAGACCTATTTGGCCTAAATGATATATATTGTATATAGCGGCTATTTTGCAACAGCCCTCTTTTAATGATAAATTACGAAACTTCACTCAAATTGCAGTATAAATTTGTATTATCTTATTTCTCTCCATAAAGAGTAACTAACTTGTTGAGGTATTCATAACGCTCTTTGGCAATTTCCTCAGAAGCTGAGAACAACTCTTCTGCTCTCTCAGGATTGAATCTAGCAAGCGCATTGTAACGAACCTCGCCATTCAAGAATGCCTTGTAATCTCCAGTAGGAGCCTTGCTGTCTAAGGAGAATGCTGCCTTGCCTTCCTTCTTCAATTCAGGATTGAAGCGGAAGTTATGCCAGTAACCAGCTTCTACTGCGTTCTTCTCCTCGGTCTGAGCCTTGCTCATACCAACCTTGATACCGTGGTTGATACATGGAGCATAAGCGATAACCAGAGACGGTCCCGGATAAGCCTCTGCCTCTGCGATTGCCTTGATACACTGGTTGTAGTCAGCGCCCATAGCAATCTGTGCAACGTATACATAGCCATAGCTCATAGCGATGGAAGCTAAGTCTTTCTTCTTCACTTCTTTACCGCCCGCTGCGAACTGTGCGATTGCGCCTACCGGAGTAGCCTTAGAGGACTGTCCGCCAGTATTGGAATATACCTCGGTATCGAATACCATGATATTGATATCCTGTCCGCTGGCAAGTACATGGTCAACACCGCCGAATCCGATGTCGTATGCCCATCCGTCGCCACCGAAGATCCACTGGGACTTCTTAGCCAGGAAATCTTTCTCAGCCAGGATTTCCTTAGAAGCGTCGCATCCGCAAGCTTCCAAAGCTGCAACTAATTTATCTGTAGCAGTTCCGTTGAGCGCGCCGATTCCATAAGTGTCTAACCACTCTTTTCCTGCTGCTGCAACGTCTGCATTCTTGCCGTCTGCTACCAGAGCCTCTACTTTGCCTTTCAGTTTGCCTCTGATTGCTTTCTGAGCTAATAACATACCATAACCGAACTCAGCTGCATCCTCAAATAAGGAGTTGGACCATGCAGGACCCTGACCTCTCTCATTTACGGTGTACGGTGTAGAAGGTGAGGAGTTACCCCAGATAGAGGAACATCCCGTTGCATTTGCAATGTACATCCTGTCACCGAACAACTGTGTGATCAGTTTTGCATAAGGTGTCTCGCCACATCCGCCGCAAGCTCCTGAGAACTCAAGAAGCGGCTGTTTGAACTGAGAGCCCTTGATGGTTGTCTCTTTGAATTTCTCTACAACGTCGATCTTCTTCTCAACGGTCAGACCATAATCAAAGTATTCCTGCTCGCCCACATTCGCTTCGCAGTTCTGCATTGTCAGGGCTTTCTCACCCTTCTTGCCCGGGCATACATTTGCACAGGAACCGCAGCCTGTACAGTCAAGCGCAGAAATTGTCATGCTGAACTTGTAGTTCGGCATTCCTGTCATTGCCAGTGTCTGCATTCCTTCTGGAGCCTTAGCTGCCTCATCCTCTGTCATAGCTACCGGACGGATAACAGCGTGCGGACATACATAGGAACAGATGTTACACTGGATACAGTTCTCCGGATTCCATACTGGAACGTCAACGGCAATGCCGCGCTTCTCGTATGCTGCTGCACCGGAAGGAGTCTGACCATGCTCATATGCTTTCACAACAGATACCGGAATCTTGTTACCCTCCTGGGCATTAACCGGAATCTGAATATTATTTACGAAATCTACAACGTCCTGACGATCGCCAGTTGCAACCTTAGCAAAGCTCTCATCCTGAGCATCTTTCCAGCTTGCAGGCACTTCAATCTTAACAACACCCTTAGCGCCGGCGTCAATTGCATCGTAGTTCATCTGTACGATCTTGTCGCCCTTCTTGCCATAGGTTGCCTTAGCGGCAGCCTTCATGAGCTCAATTGCCCTCTCCTCTGGAATGATCTCAGCTAATTTGAAGAATGCAGACTGCAATACCGTGTTGATACGTCCGCCAAGTCCGATCTCTTTACCAATCTTGATACCGTCGATGGTATAGAACTTGATATCATTCTCTGCAATATATCTCTTAACCTGTCCAGGTAAATGGTTCTCTAACTCTTCCGGTGACCAGGAGCAGTTCAGAAGGAATGTTCCGCCCGGTACTAATTCCTGAACCATGTTGTACTTACGCACGTAGGAAGGATTGTGGCATGCCACAAAGTTTGCCTGCTTAATCAGATAAGTAGACTTAATTGCTTTCTTACCGAAACGCAGGTGGGACATGGTTACGCCGCCGGATTTCTTGGAGTCATAGTCAAAATATGCCTGCGCATACATGTCTGTGTTATCTCCGATAATCTTGATAGAGTTCTTATTAGCGCCAACCGTACCGTCAGCTCCAAGTCCCCAGAACTTACAGTTGATAGTTCCTTCCGGAGTGGTAACCGGGTCTTCTTTTACTTCCAGAGAAAGGTTGGTAACATCATCATAGATACCAATTGTAAATTTCTCTTTATCTGTATTGTTATAAACAGCGATAATCTGTCCAGGAGTTGTGTCTTTGGAACCAAGGCCATAACGTCCGCTTGTGATCTGAACAGACTCAAACTTCGTTCCCTTCAATGCTGCAACAACATCCAGGTACAACGGCTCGCCAAGAGAACCTGGCTCTTTTGTCCTGTCTAATACTGCGATTAATTTTGCAGTCTCAGGAATAGCCGCTACGAAAGCTTCTTTGCTGAACGGTCTGTAAAGACGAACCTTGACAACGCCGACTTTCTCGCCTCTTTCCATCAAATAGTCGATAGTCTCGTCAATCGTATCACATACGGAACCCATAGCAACGATAACCTTCTCTGCATCTGCTGCTCCGTAGTAGTTGAAGAGCTTGTAATCTGTGCCAAGCTTTTCATTTACCTTGTCCATATATTTCTGGACAATTGCAGGCATAGCGTCATAAGTGGAGTTACATGCCTCTCTGCTCTGGAAGAAAATATCCGGGTTCTGTGCAGAACCGTCCTGGCGTGGATGGTTGGGGTTCAATGCATTCTTGCGGAAACCGTCAATTGCATCCATGCTTACCATATCTTTCAGATCTTCATAATCCCAAGTCTCAATCTTCTGAATCTCATGAGAAGTACGGAAGCCGTCAAAGAAATTGATGAAAGGAAGATGTCCCTCTAAAGCTGCACAGTGTGCAACCGGGGTCAAATCCATAACTTCCTGTACAGAAGACTCGCAGAGCATTGCTGCACCAGTCTGGCGGCATGCATATACATCAGAATGGTCGCCGAAAATATTCAGCGCATGAGTTGCTACGCAACGTGCAGATACGTTAAACACACCTGGAAGCCCTTCACCGGCAATCTTATAAAGGTTAGGAATCATCAGCAATAATCCCTGAGACGCCGTATAAGTGGTCGTCAATGCGCCTGCTGCCAGGGAGCCGTGCACAGTACCTGCTGCACCTGCCTCAGACTGCATCTCAGTTACCTGAACAGTCTGTCCGAAAATATTCTTTCTTCCCTGGGTTGCCCATTCGTCTGTAGCTTCTGCCATAACAGATGAAGGTGTAATCGGGTAGATGGCTGCAACATCTGTAAATGCATATGAAGCATGAGCTGCTGCATGATTTCCATCCATGGTTTTCATAGATCTTTTCATTACATTTTTCCTCCTACTTAATATTAAGCACGCTGTTTCCAATACCAGGAAGCAGACATGCAGATTTTTCCTTCTTTTATACTATAATGATTTTGTCCCAAAAAATCAATAGTTTTCACTGGATTTCATATATTTTTCCTGAAAAACTTCCACCGGCAGGGGGCGGTCAAATAGAAATCCCTGCCCATAACGGAACCCGCATTTCACAAGAAATTCCCTCTGTTCCTCTGTCTCAATCCCCTCAAAGATGACTTCTTCCTTGACGCTGCGGATTAGACAGCCCATATTGCGCAAAAACGCCTCCTCATTCTGGCGGTTCTCACGGTTGAGGAAACTGCGGTCAATCTTCACAATGTCCGCCGGGATGTCGAGCAGCATCCCCAAAGACGAATAACCTGTGCCAAAATCATCAATCGCCACCCGGAAACCAGCCGCCCGAAGCTGCTGTACCTCGGTCTTTACAAGGTCGTAACCCAGCACAAACAAACTCTCGGTTATCTCAATCTCAATAAACTGGTGCTCTACTCCATACTTGTCCGTCAATTCCATAATACGTTTGAAAATTCCATTCTTCTCAAAATGGCACCTGGAAAAGTTCACAGAGATAATCGGAAGTTTCAGCCCTTCGGCTTTCCACCGGCTCATACAGATCAAAACCTGTTCATACATATAGAAATCAAGCTCCACAATATAACCAGATTTCTCTAAAATCGGAATGAAAACACCAGGGGCTTCCAGCTTGCCGTCCCGTTTCTTCAAGCGCACCAGGGCTTCACCGCCGGAAATCTCCATCTGATCTAACAGGAATTTAGGTTGAATATATACCTGGAATCTGCTCTCCGCAAGGTCGCTCTGGAACTCAGCCAAAATCTGTTTCTCCAGCTCACGCTGCCTGCGCATCCTGCTCTCATAGACTTTACAGTATTCGGTGCTCCCTTTGATGCTCTTCCTGGCAATATTGGCATTCTCAATCGCCATATCCAGGCTTTCCTCCACATCATCCATAAAATAGAGCCCTGTAGACAGCCTGAGATTGCAGGCGGTATAAACCTCCCGCTGCTGATTTGAAAATTCGATGTTCGCCCGGGTAACAATCTCTATAATCTCCTCCTTGCCCGCTCCCCATATTAAGGTCACAAACAAGTCTGAATAGAGCCGGCAGGAAATCTTGTTGTTGCCGCTCCTGATCCGTTTTGCAAATTTCCTGAGAATCTCATTGCCCGCTTCATGGCCGAAATTTTCATTAATATAGGAAAAGTCATTGATGTCTGTATACACAATTGCATACTGCAAGCCCGTTTCCCCGCTGGCGAGTTTCTCCTTCACGCTGCTCTTAAACGCCTCTTCTATATAAAGGCCTGTCAGCATGTCCCGCCGCTTGAGATGGCGGATTTTCCTCTGATCTTCCTCGCGCTGCACGCGCAATGCCACAAATACAGAAAGCATTCGCGTCAACTCTAAAAATGTCTCTTTCTCGAAATTGCTCCAAACCCTGGGCTTCTCCAGATCACAGAAACTTACATACCCTTCCCCCAGCTCAAAATAGGAAAAACTGCAATTGACGATGGCACGCATACTCCGCTCACGGAACACCGCTTTATCCTTCTCTGAGACAAATTCATCGCCCCAGCAGTCATTGATATATGCCAGTCCCCACTCGTCGAAACCGCTCATGAATCCGTCCCAATCCTCAAACTTGTCCACAAACTGCGGTTCATAGAGCACGCCGTTCTCTCTGGTCCAGCAGTTGGTCTGAATGAGCTCCTTACGCTCCCTATCACACTCCAATACGGAAACAATGCCTAAATCATACTGACGTCCAATACGCTCCATTAAAATATTCAAAGAATCGTTGACGTCTTTGGCATGGGATAAAAGCGTAAACGCTTCTGAGAGGAAATCCATATCCTGAACCTTCCCCGCCTTATACTGGTCTATGCGCGGCTCAATCCTCGTAGCCTTGCGGATTTTCCACAGAGGATCTGTCCCCTCCGCAATACGGTACTGATTCTTGCCCGCCTCTTTGGCCTGGTACATCGCCATATCCGCCTTGGCAAACAGGGAGCTGTAACTCTCCTTGATCGTGCCGATAATCGCCACGCCCACGCTACAGCTTACCTCAATCTCTTCCTTACTTCCGCCATGGTATGTCTGGCGGACGTTCTTGCAGATGCTCTCGGCTTTGAGTTTCGCCTGGTAATAATCGGTGTGTTTCATAAATACCATGAACTCATCTCCGCCGATTCTGCCCACAATATCCGTCGCCCGGAATAAATCCTGAATTTTCTTGGCAATCGTAATCAATACGCTGTCGCCGAACATATGGCCAAGCGTATCGTTTATCCCTTTAAAATTGTCCACATCTATCAGCATCAGCGCATGTGTCCCGCGGACATTTTTTTTGAGAAACGCCTCCACCTCCGACTTCGTCGTGGATTTATTCAACAACTTTGTCAGATCATCCTGTTTGAGCTTCAGCGCCATCTCATCCTGGATGCGGCGCTCCCTGGTGACATCCTCCGTCCTTCCCAAGATGCGCAAAATCTCGCCGTTCTCCCCGGGGACGCTCTTATAAATGGTTCTGTGCCATGCATATTCCGGCTCCTGCCCGACGTCTGCGACATTCACACGGTATTCCAGCATCCCGTGTTCTTCTTCACTGGAAGCCCGCTTTATCATGCCAAAAAACTCTTCATAATCCTCGCGGAAAATAATTTCCTCCAAAGCCTTGATTGACACAAAAAAGTCTTTGCCACCCCGGTCAGCAATCATAATATTGGAGCTGGACGCAATGAAAATCGTCTTGTTTTCTACATCATATTCAAAGGGAAACTCCTGATTAATCTCCTCCACAAGCTTATAGCGCTCTGTCTGTAAATACAGCTCTGCTTCTATTTTCTTGCGCATATGGATGTCCCAGCACGACACCAGAAAATACGGCGTCCTGCCCTGATAATAAAACATGCGCAAACTCAAGGCAATCCAACGAATCTCTCCCTCCTTGCCACAGATACGGATATCACATTGTTTTATTTTATCCGTATGCATCAATTCTTCCATTATCTTATGCAGCTTCTCCCGATCTTCGCGGTAAACTGCATCCTCAAAATCGTTCGGCAATACCTGGATTTCCTCTTTTGTATAGCCGATGAGCCGGAAAAATTCTTCATTCCCTTTGACCAGCTCCCAGCGCTCAACCCCTTGTATCACGGCGCATCCGGTCGGCAGCTTTTGAATCGTCCTGCTCAACCTGCCTAACCGCTCCTCATCTCTCCTGGATAAGCCTTCATTTTCCAATATCTTTCGATCATCCATATAAAAACCCCATTTTCACGAACATGATTATTGTTATTGCTTTATCATACCAAATTTTACATGTTTTTTCAATAAAACTCTTGAAATATAAAGGATTTAAGGTATACTGTTACTGTTAAAATCAGAATCATAGAAAGGATTACCACCATGATTAGTGCAAACAATATATCTCTCAGAATTGGGAAAAAAGCATTATTTGAAGATGTTAATATCAAATTCACAGAAGGAAACTGTTATGGCCTCATCGGCGCCAACGGCGCCGGGAAATCTACGTTTCTAAAGATTTTAAACGGACAGTTAGAACCCACCAGCGGAGACGTGGTTATCACTCCCGGCCAGCGCCTGTCCTTCTTACAGCAGGATCATTTTAAATACGATGAATATACGGTGCTCGATACTGTCATTATGGGTAACAAACGCCTCTACGAAGTGATGAAAGAAAAAGACGCTATTTATATGAAAGAAGACTTCACGGACGAGGACGGCATCCGTGCCAGCGAATTGGAAGCAGAATTTGCGGAAATGGACGGCTGGAACGCCGAGTCCGACGCCGCACAGCTTTTAAATGGACTGGGCATTGACACAGACCACCACTACGCTGTCATGAAAGACCTTCCCGGCGATATGAAGGTTAAAGTGCTTCTCGCACAGGCGCTTTTTGGCAACCCCGACATCCTGCTCTTAGACGAGCCTACCAACCACCTGGACTTAGACGCCATCGCATGGCTGGAAGAATTTTTAATCAACTTTGAAAATACGGTAATTGTGGTTTCCCATGACCGTTATTTCCTCAACAAAGTCTGCACGCACACCGCAGACATCGACTATGCCAAGATTCAGCTTTACGCCGGCAATTACGACTTCTGGTATGAGTCAAGCCAGCTCTTAATCAAACAGATGAAGGAAGCCAATAAGAAAAAGGAAGAAAAGATAAAGGAATTACAAGAATTTATCTCACGTTTCTCCGCCAACGCTTCCAAATCCAAGCAGGCGACTTCCAGGAAACGCGCCCTGGAGAAAATTCAATTGGACGAGATCAAACCGTCCAGCCGCAAATATCCTTATATTGATTTCCGTCCCAACCGGGAAATCGGCAATGAAGTACTGACTGTAGAGAACTTGAGCAAGACGATTGACGGCGTAAAAGTATTAGACAATATCTCTTTTATTGTCGGCCATGACGACAAGATTGCTTTTGTGGGAAGCTGCGAGCTTGCCAAGACTACGCTGTTCCAGATTCTTGCCGGAGAGATGGAACCGGATGAGGGAAATTACAAATGGGGCGTAACGACCAGCCAGTCTTATTTCCCCAAAGACAACACAAAAATTTTTGACAATGATTTACAGATTGCCGACTGGCTGACACAATTTTCTGAAATCAAGGACGCCACCTACGTTCGCGGCTTCTTAGGAAGAATGCTGTTTGCCGGAGAGGATGGCGTAAAACACATGCGGGTACTGTCCGGCGGAGAGAAGGTTCGCGTACTGCTCTCCCGCATGATGATTGAAGGCTCTAACATTTTAATCCTTGACGAGCCCACCGACCACCTTGACATGGAGAGTATCACGGCCCTCAACAATGGGCTTGTCAAGTTCCCGGGCGTAATCCTTTTCGCCTCCCGGGACCATCAAGTGGTACAGACGACCGCAAACCGCATCATCGAATTCCTGCCCAACGGTTCCATGATCGACAAGACCACAACTTACGATGAATATCTGGAAAGCGATGAGATGGCAAGAAAGAGACAGGTATATTCTACCAGCAATGCGCAGGAAGAGGATGACTGAGACATGGGAGATTGATGGTTATTGTGTAATCTGCCTCAAGATAGAACTTTATAAAAAATAATTTAGCTGCCGCAGTAAATTGCAACGTACAATTGTTATCGTTACGAAAATCTTCCTTACTGCGGCAGATATGTATTATCCCTAAATCCGATCGCTGTACGGCAATGATTTAATATAGTCTTCCATCCATTGCCAGTCCGGGACATATCCCTCATCCGAGAATTTACAAGTTTTGTCAAATACCTCCTCATTTCCATTGCGCACCACAGGAAGTTTTAATGTAAAGTCCTTTCTGAAATGTGCATTCAACTCACGTCCAAACGCCTGATATTTTATTTTACATTCGTTTCTGATTAATGTCGCCAGAAATAACTTTGTGTAATCAGACAAAGGCTCTTTTTCCTGTAGCACAGCAACGTTCTGAGCCGTATAAAAAGGTTTTCTCTGGATAAAACAAGCTCCCAGGCTTCCCCCTAACGCCAAAGACATTGCTCCGGCTGGAAAAGCTTCCTCACCCTCAATCTCATCTACAAAACCGCCGACGCCATTGCCATTACTTTCGCGTGTCACATAATTATACTTCGGATGATCGCTCGTTGTAATAACAGCGTCAATGCCATTACCCATGCCGGCATCCATGATTCGATGTAAATAAAATTCCTTCCAGTTCCCTGTTGTTAATGGAAGCGTTTTCTGCCTATTGATTCTCGTTGTCAACGGTTTGAAATGTAAAGATTTTATATAGGTCTCCATCCATTCCCAATCCGGGACATATCCCTCCTCAGAAAAATCAGTTTCTTTATCTATGATTACAGCGCCTTTATCATCATGTATGACAGGAAGCAGCAGGCAGGTATTTTCTATAGAATCCTTAAGATATGCGCGCCCATAACAATAACGAAACCTCTCACGCTGTAAAAGACTGACAATAAACATTGCCGCATATTGATTCAGCCACTGCGCCCGGATAACAATGATATGGTCGCCGGTCACAAAAGGATTGGCCTGATACGAAATTGTAGCCGTAGTATCGCCAATCACTATCGCATTACCTGATTCTATATTCTTAACTTCCTTTTCCAGAACGTAACAATCTACGCCGTTATTTGCTTCTGTACGGGAAACAAAAGGTATATAACCGTCTCTTTTACTCAGGGAAGCCGTCAATTCAATTTTAGCATGTGCTTTAGCCTTATAAATATCGTCGATAAGCGCTCCCAACCTAAAAGGCTTCCACCCACTTACATCAAGCTTCATAAACTTCTCCCTCTTTCACTAAATAGGACAGATAATCATTAAGCACTTTCTGAAAGTCATCTTCAGTCAACGCGCTGTAATCCGTTTCCATATATGCTTCCGCAAGCCATTCATCTTTCCAGGTGACCCTATGCATAACTGATAACCCGGGGACTTCACGTTTATTTTTATATAAATTAAGCCATTGTTCTTTTGTCTTAATCCACAGACTATTTCCATGCAAATCTGTTAATTCAATACGTCCCAATCCTTTTCGTTTTATAAATTTATCATCTTTATAATAACCAAAGAACGTATCTTTGTTTGCTCTTTCGTGTTTTTGGGACAAATCAAATATCATGCAGCAGGCTATGGCGGATGCGCCGGGATAAAACATTTCTGTCGGCAAAGAAAATACCGCTTCCAAGGTATAGTTGTCTAACATTTTCTTTTTGAACTTCTTAACGTCCCCGCTATTGCCTATGGCTGCCTGCATCGGAAGCAAGACTGCCATTCTACAGGTGGACGGCACATGCCTGGCAATCCACTCAACATAATGCAGTCCCTTCGAGGGATCTTCCTTTTTCTTTGCCGCCCAGCTCTTCGTATAATCCGGGTCGCAGCATTTTTTTGTAGCGTTATACGGCGGATTCATCAATACGATATTAATGTTATTTTCTTCTATCCACCTGCTGCGCTTAAACATAGAATCTTGGACTACATTAGAATTCCCGTCGCCATGAATCAGCATATTAGTTGAAGACAGTCCAAACGCGCCCTCCTCGTATTCGATACCGAAAATTTGATTCTTTTTCACTTCCTCTCTTTCTTCTTCCGTATCGCAGTCATCCATTGCATCCGTCATTGCACGAACAAGAAAAGCGCCGCTGCCGCAACATGGGTCTAATACTCTTGATTTTTTATTCACTCCAACCGCTTTGCTCATGAAATCACAAATATGATCCGGCGTAAACGCCTGATTCTTATCGGATTTACCGACATATTTATTAAACGTCGTAAAAAATAAATTCAATAAATCCTGTCCCGCCGTACTTTTATCATTGATATATGGAATCACGTTTCTATCAATAAACTCTAAAATTTCTTCTAATTCCTTATATGTCAGGCTGGCAACATCCTGGTCGCCAAGGACTTTGTTATTTAAAACGGCGAGTTTCCCCGCTTTATTTAAACTTCCGCTTTTCGTAAGAAGCCCCTCTAAGATATCTTTCATACTTTTGATAATAACTTTTTCCGGGGATAAATTCTTTCCGGTCTTGGGGTCTAACGTTTCTTTCACATCCTTATATACAAGACCGTTTTTCAGCGCAAGCAGACATGTGCCGACAAACTGGCTGCGAAGTTTCTCATTAATTCCGTCAGAATGTAATTTCTCATTGAGAGACTTTATCGAGTCAACAACCTTGATTTTATCGTTGACCTTACCGAAACATATATCTTCATATTCCTCAAATGTCCGTAATACCGTCTCGTTCGACCTGTGTTCATCATCTATGATTACAGAATGCCCATACCATACCCAAATATCGTCCCCTTCGGTTTCCGCGAGGATGGCTACAATCCTTTTGCCTGAAAGCGCTTTTTCAAAACGTACATAATCCTGTAATTGACCTAGAATTTTAGATTTGTCCCATTTACAGAAATAATTTTTGCACTCGACAAGAATCGCCAAACGTTCATTCTCAAATCTGATGTCAAGAAAATTATGCTGCGTCCCAGCGGCGGCTTTCTGGTAATCTTTGATATCTTTGCCGACAAGCTTAAGCGCCTTAGCATAACTAAACTCCCCCGCCTCTGTATTCCCAACACGGTAACTGTCGCCTATTCTATTGATTATATCAAATCTGTCCATCTTACCAGCCTCCTTAACAGGGTGAAATTACACTTTTACTGCTGTCCTTTGTTTTCCTCCGCATTCGTGAACATATGTACGTTTTTCATTATAACATTGCATTTCACAGCAGTCAATAAAAGAGAATTATAATTTTTCCATTTTACAATCTTATCACATTAAAATGTTTACGTTACTTTTGTTTCAGGCTCAAAAACGCTCCCAGATTCCCGCGCTTGCCGTGGCTTGCGCGATGTGAAAATAATATTTGAGGATTACAGCAAGTGCACACGTCTGTCACCGATAAATGCTCCTGCTTAATTCCCGCCTGCAAAAGTACAATCTCATTGGCGCGCCACAAGTCAAGCTGATATTTACCGTTTCCTTTGTCAATTAAAACTTCCTCTTCGTAACCGGAAAACTCGCGCATAAATGCTTCCGCCACATCTGCGCTTACCTCATAACAATCCTGACAGATAGACGGTCCAATGGCGCAGACGACTTCCTCCGGCTGCGTGCCAAATTCCCGGCGCATCGCCGCAAGCGTCGCTTGTCCCATTCTGCCCACCGTCCCGCGCCAGCCGGAGTGAGATAACCCAATGGCGCGTTTTTTCACATCTACAAAATACAAGGGCACGCAATCTGCATAGAACGTGGACAGCACAAGCCCCGGCTCGTCCGTAATCAAACCGTCCACATCCGCATAACCGCGCCCACGTGTAATCCCCTTGCCGGCGTCCTTCCTGCCCACACGCCTGACATTGGTGGTGTGCGTCTGGTCGCTCAACACAAAATCCCCATTTTTACAATTCATCACCTTCGACACCCGACGGAAATTTTCTTCTACCGCCAGCCTGTCATCGCCCCTGGTAAAGCTAAGGTTCAGGCTTGCAAACATTCCTCTGCTGACGCCGCCAAGGCGGGTCGTAAAACAATGCTCTACCATTCCTGTCTGTTCTAAAATCGGATATGATAAATATGGAAACGTCACGCTGGGCAGCTGTCTGGAACGCATAACCGGCACAGGCTCCTTTCCCTCTTTCTGTTTCCTCACAAGCGTATACTCCATAAATATAAAACCCTTCCCTTTCTACTATGCTAAAATACTAGTAACAACATGTATGCTCAATTTCTTTCAAACGCATTCCGCACATGAAACACGTCTTCACCAATCATTCCCACCACGTCAAAACGGCAGGGCGTGTCTTCTGCGTAGCCATAACGCAGAAGATAGAACTCTGCCGTCTTAATGATGCGCCTCTGTTTGCGCACATCTACCGCTTCCAGGGGATGCCCGCCGCTGTCTGTCGCCCGGTATTTGACCTCGACAAACACCAGATACTTTCCCTCTTTTGCTATGAGGTCAATCTCGCCAAATCTGCTGCTGAAATTGCGCAGCAAAATCTTAAATCCCAACTCTTGCAAATAAGACGCCGCTAATTCTTCATAGCGCTTACCTTTCCTGCGATTGCTGTTCCCTGTTTCCGCCAATGTTACCCCCTTTATTTATACCCTGATTCAACGCCTGCTCTGCCTCAATGCCAAGTATATCGAGTATGAAGTAATTTCCGTTGTACCAGCATATTTATCCTGCCGCCAACCTCTTTTAAGAATTGAGCTTCGCTTTCATTCTCTCCATATCGTCCACAAACACCAGAATTTCCGCCACTACCTCATACAGCTCGGGCGGAATCATCTCGCCGATTTCCAGTTTAGACAATGTTTTTGCCAGCTTATCGTCTTTATAGAAGGGGATTTTCTCTTCCTTCGCTTTCTCGATAATGCGCTCCGCGGTATAGCCCTTTCCGGTGGCGATAATTTTCGGCGCCCGCTCTCCCGGCTCATACGCCACCGCCACGGCCGTCTTTACTTTCTGCCCATCACCGCTCTCTGCTGTGACTGGTTCCCCGGTGTTTTTATACCGTACCTCATCCATACTGATAGCTCTCCCTTTCCCTATATCTGTAAAACAATACAACGCCCGCCGGCCCGTTCTCCCACATGAAACAAATCCTCTTACGCCTTCACATCAAAGGAATAGCGCTGCAATTTTCCCGGCGGATTCTCCCGCTCCAGGAAATCCTGTACAAAATCCTGTTTCTTTCTGCGATTCTCCACTTTGACTTCACAGGAATATCCCTTTTCTTCCAGACGTCTTATGAGTTCGTCAGAACACTGCGAAATCAAACGGCAGGAAATTTCATCCTGGAAATAGAATTCTGTCTGTACCGATGTTCCCAACAGCTTGACAAATATGTCCGTCGCCCCGAGATGATCCATGTCCAGATGGAGCAGCGCCGTCAACGCCCCCTCCTTCTGACGGAGGTTCTTCTTGTTCGTATACACATAGAGGTCGCTGTGGGCGTTCTGGTTCTGCAATTTCAAGGGCAGCTGGACATAGGTGTAAAGCTGATTTACCTGGTTCATGAATTCCAAATTGCTCTGCACGGACTGCGCGCTCTTTGCCAGGGCCGAACCTTCTTTCCCCGCCTGTGCAAGCGTCTGCTGCAACTCCGTCATCTGATTGGACAGGCGCTGGTAAAAATCTTTGACGGCGCCCTCTTCCTTTAATTTGTCAGGCGTCAATGTCCACTGCTCCGTCATAGCCTGTTTCAGCAGCGCCTTGTACTCCTCTGAGTGAAACAGCTTCTGTATGGACGTACCGCCCGCGTCCTTGCTCTGTTCTAAAACCTTCATCATCTGTTGCAAAAGCTCTCCCGCACTCAGGCTGGTATTTAACTTTCCTTCCGGTAAAAGCTGTTCACTGCCCCTTGCCCCCGAGAACTCCTGAATCATTTCCGTAAGTCTTCCCTGCTGTTCACTGGAAAGCAATTGTGCCACTGTGCTTGCGCCTTCGCCCGCTCCACTCTGCCCTGCGGCCATACCTTGTGCCTGCGCAGCTTCCCCGGCAGCATTTCCAACCGTGCCTCCCTGCGCCTGTGCGGTTTCCCCGGCAGCCATGTTTCCCTGTGCAGCCTCCCCTCCAGAGTTGCCGGAAACTGCGCCTTGCTGCGCGCCTTCACCCTGATTCCCTAAGGCCATGTCTCCCTGGGACAGATTCTCTCCGGCAAATCCTTCGCCCATAGCGTTCCCATTCATCAAGTTACCCCCACTTTCGGTAAGATCCTGATGAATAATCGCGCCCTGCGCTGCGTCAACATCTGTCACCGTTAGATTCTGCACTGCCTGATTCTCGGCCAATTCCCCAAGCGCCGCCTGGTTCAAAACATTACTCATCTGTGCTTCCGATGACGGCTGCTGCCCGGAGCCTAAAAGAATGCCCAAAATCTGCTGTTGGAATCCTAAAAACGCGCCCGGCGTCTGAGCCGTTGCCTGCGAGCCGAAAACTTTACCTGACAACTCTGCAATCCCCTCCATGAGACGGTTCATCTCCGGCAAAATTGCCTGCTGCCCATTTTTATAATTCTGAAACTGATTTAAGGAATCCTCCGTGATAACAAATCCCAGTTTCTGCATCTGCACCAATGTCTGCATATCCGCTTTGGGAAATGCAGCGGAAGCGCGCATCATCTGCAACAAGCTCTCCTTGTTGATAGGCATTTTCTCCGCCATCATCTGGTTTACCATAGAGAGGTTGCGCTCATTGACTTTTAACCCCGCAGCCTCCAGGGCCTTCAACAGCGTAGGATTCTGTGCGCTCTCCAAACTCACCGGACGAATTGCAATCTGCTCTCCGGTGTTCGACTTAACCTCAAAAAGCATGGGCTGGCCTTTTTCCAGATTGACCCCCGCGTCCATTCTGGCTGAAATGGTACTCCCATCATTCAGCCCAATCGTTACCTGTCCGTTTTTAATTTCCGTTACCGTTCCCTCAAACACTTTGCCCGGCGCTAGCTGCTGGGCTTGCGCAGATACTTGGCGCACTGCCCCTGTGTCTTTGATTTGGTTCACAGTTTGGCCGCCTGATGCCGCACTGTTTGAGTATTGATGAACACTATCCACAAATGGCATTGTCATTCCTGCCTTTCTTTTTGTCTTCACGAGCCGCGCATAGCCGTTCACAGCTCCTGCCACAGACATAACGACAACAAATCGTTATATATTTCTGATAAACGTCTGCCTGTGAATGGGAGACGGCCCATATTCGCGGATTGCCCGCATATGTTCGGCAGAGCCGTACCCCTTATTGCCGGCAAATCCATACTCCGGCAGCTCCTTATCATATTCCCGCATCAACCGGTCCCTGGTAACCTTGGCGATAATACTCGCCGCTCCGATGGAAATGCTCTTGGCATCGCCTTTAATAATCGGCGCCTGAGGGATGGAAACGCCGGGAATCGTCACTGCATCATTTAATAATATATCGGGCATTACAGACAAATTCTGAATCGCCTCGCGCATTGCCTCGTAAGTTGCCTGCAAAATATTAATTTCGTCAATACGCGCCGGGCCTACCATGCCGATTCCAGTAGCAATTGCCTGATCCATGATAATATCATAGAGCTCCTCCCGCTTCTTCTCACTGAGCTTTTTGGAATCATTTATGTATAAAATCTTACAGTCTTTGGGCAATATCACTGCACCGGCCACCACAGGCCCTGCCAGAGGCCCTCTGCCTGCCTCGTCAATGCCGCACACATAACCCCGCTCTTCATACTTCCTCTCATAAACTTTCAATCCCTCAATCCGCTCCCGCTCATCCTCGAGCGCTTTCAAACGCTTCCCGGCCTGTTCCACAAGCTTGCGTACGCCCGCCCGCTCATCCTTTTCATACGTTAAAATAAAAGAAGGCAGCATATGTTCCTCTGCTGCCTGTAATTCCGCTTTCAATTCCGCAATTTTCTTTTGACCGCCCACTGAAATCCTCCTCTGGCTGTACGTTTCATTCTCTTACGTGATCCTCAAATCGCTGTCTGCCATCTAAAATCTTCGACTTCACTCCGAGAAACAAAGTAACTATTTATGCTTGATAAAGCCTATCTTGTTAAATGGGAAAATCCTCACCCACGCCCTTCCGATAATGTCTTCGCCGAGAATCTTGCCCACGCTGGGGTCACGGCTGTCCGAACTGGCATTCCTGTTGTCACCCAGAACAAAATATTCGTCATCCTCCAACGTAATCGGCTCTTCGGCCTCACCGGGGTCTAAGATAACCTCCCTGCCATAAGACTCGTCGAGTACTTCCCCGTCCACATAAATATTTCCCTGCCCGTCTATCTGCACCGTTTCGCCTGGAAGGCCGATAATTCGCTTTATGTAGAACGTGTTCTTTTCATATTTATAAGGGAAAACAATGATATCATACCTCTCCGGGTCATGGAACCGGTAGGAAATCTTATCTACAATCAGATTGTCCCCATCACTCAGCGTTGCCTCCATAGAACTCCCGCTGACCTGCGTGCGCTGCCCAACATAGTGGATCACCAAATACGTCAGTAAAAATACAATACCGATATAAATGATAAAACTGATGGTCTCCCGCACTACATTCGTCTCTTTCTCTTCCGGTTGTCCCTGCTCTTTCTGTCTACCCATATCATCTCATCCTTATCCCTGTATTTATAATTCATCGTCATTACTATTTTAGCTCTGCTCTTCGGGAAATTCAAGTGTTATTTTTCCCAGCCTTCCACTGCGAAACTCATCAATAATAAGCGCCGACGCCTTGCTGTAGTCCAATTCGCCGCCTTTTTTCACACAATTACGATTTCTGGCAATCTCCTGCAAAATCTCCGCCGGCGTCTGTTCCTCTACAGCTTCATACCGCCGGGCCAAAGCTCCCGGATAATACGCCTGCAAAATTTTTATCAACTCCAGAGATAATTCGTCAATATTGAGAAGCTCGTCTTTGATGGAACCGACTAACGCCAAATACAGCCCGACTCTCTGATCTTCAAACTTAGGCCACAATATTCCCGGCGTATCCAAAAGCTCCACATTTTTATTGAGACGAATCCACTGCTTGCCTTTCGTGACGCCCGGCTTATTGCCAGTCTTTGCACAAGCCTTTCCCGCATATGTGTTAATAAAGGTAGACTTACCGACATTGGGAATCCCCACCACCATGGCGCGCACCGGACGGTTTTTAATTCCCCGCCTCCTATCGCGCTCAATCTTCTCCTTGCAGGCGTCCATAATTACGCCGCTGATCGTCTTCATTCCCGCCTTGGTCCTGGCGTCCAGCTTCACCACAAAAAAACCCTTTTCCTTGAAATATGCTGCCCAGGCCTTGTTCTGTTCCTCATCGGCAAGATCCGCTTTGTTCATCAAGACCAGCCTTGCCTTCTGCCTTCCCAACTCGTCAATATCAGGATTACGGCTGCTAAACGGTACGCGGGCGTCCACCAGCTCGATTACCAAATCTATCAGCTTTATATCCTCCTGCATCTGACGCTTTGCTTTCGTCATATGTCCCGGATACCATTGAAAATGCATGCTCTACCTCCTATTTCAGCAGTCCAATCCGATCAAAGGGATAGACAACCATCCACGCTTCCCCTGTAATATGATCCTTCTTTACATTGCCTATGCTGGCATAACGGCTGTCTTCACTGTTGTTGCGGTTATCTCCCAGCACAAAATATTCGTCTTCACCGACTACAATTTCATTCTCTGCCATCATGGCATTTTCTATCTTTTCCGTCTCCACGCTTTCTGCAAGAAGCTCCCCGTTGACGTACACTTTGCCGTCTTTAATCTGCACGGTGTCCCCGGGCAGCGCAATCACGCGTTTGACATAATAATGGGATTTCTCATTGCCGTTCGGCTGAAATACAATCAAATCATTCTGCTTGGGATCAAACAGCTTGTACACAAACCGGTTCACCAGAACCTTCTCGCCGTTCTCTAACGTCGGCGACATGGAAGGCCCGATGACCGACACACGGAAGCCAAAAAAGGATACCATAATAATTGCCGCCGCAATTGTCAGCAGGATTTCCACAATCCAGACTGCAATTTCCTTCAGCAGACCGATATTTATTTTCTTTTTTTCCCTGTAAAAACTCAGCCCCGCTGTTCTTCTTCTCATATATTGCTGCTCCTGCCTGTTGGCTGCTATCATTTGCTAATAACAGCATCTTTCTTAGAATAAAATGGACAAGTCCACATCAGTTAGAAGATACAAAAGAAGGAACAAATACCATCGTAGTTGTCCCTTCCCATGTTTCATTTCTAGCTTGAATTATTTCACTAACTCTTTTACTTTCGCTCTCTTTCCTACGCGGCCTCTCAGGTAATTCAATTTTGCACGTCTTACCTTACCGTGACGGACAACCTCAATTTTCTCTACGTTGGGAGAATGCAGCGGCCATGTCTTCTCTACGCCGACGCCGTTGGAAAACTTCCTTACTGTAAAAGTCTCGCGGTTGCTTCCGCCCTGCCTCTTTAAAACGATTCCCTCGAAAACCTGAATTCTCTCACGGTTTCCCTCTTTGATCTTGCCGTATACCCTGACGGTATCTCCTACGCGGAATTTGTCTACTTCCGGCTTCAACTGTTCCTGTTCAATGCTCTTGATAATTTCTGTTGCGTTCATTCTGTGACCTCCTATTTCATTAGATGTTCTTAATACACACGGTAACAGAGGACCATCATCTTCTTGTCTCACAAGACAGTATTTTATCATACCTTGCCCCGAAAGGCAAGAAATATTTTCTTGCCCTGTCGGTTTAGCAACGTTTCCTATACAAACCTTTCATTTTCTTACTGTGCCGGGTTGGCTATACTCATATATAAACCTTTTACTTGCTGATCTGTCAATGCATCATTGAAAATGCTCACCTCATCCCAGGCGCCGTTAAAGCTGTCGTCCCAGAAACAGCCGGAGCCAAGGTAAAGCGTCGTATTGGTATTCGCCGTGAAGAAATTTTCATGCTGCGTTGCAGTCTCAACCAGCTCGCCGTCCAAATATACTTTCCCGGTTGCTCCATTCATAACCCAGGTAACCATCTTCCATTGATCAACTTCAAACATACTTGGCACATTACCTGTGTCTGTATCAGGTCCCCTATTGCCGCCCAGCGCCATACCAACGAAGCCGCTTCCATCAGTTTGGGAATACCATGAGATATAGTTTTGTTCATTTTTCCAGGCATAAAACGCACCGGCATAATTATTCTTCTGCGTTCCAGGTTTCAACCACATGGAAACCGTATAGTTTGCCGAAGTAATAGCCGTGTTCAATTTCAAACCATTATGTGTTCCATCGCCGCTGAAACAGATTGCCTTCCCAGAGATACCATCTACATACTCAGGCGCTGCGTCTGCTACCACATCATCTGCCCCAGCTTTGACTGGCCGATTCTTCACAATAGATGCTCCCTGTGCAGAAACCTCATCTTCCAGGCCTTCGTCGAATTGATAGTAAGCCGTTCTGGCTGGACTGATTTCATTCACGATATCCTCGCCTGTCTTAACTGTAATGGCAACTTCTTCTGACAACGCGGTCCCGCCTTCCATATATTTCACCGTAACGAAAGTATCTTCTTTTGACAACGCCTTATCCATATCTTCAATCTGAATCAGTCCCGTCACATCCACTTGCGATTTGTCAGAATATTTCGCCATAATAACCATTCCGGCCTTGTCGAACTTTTCACCCACAAGATAAACCTGCTTTTCCGGCATAGACGCCACTTCAAGTGACGCCAGCGTCGCATCCTTCACCGTAATATCTACCGATAATGTAGCGTCCACACCCTTTGCCAGCACATATCCCTCGGGAACCGTCAGCTCCTTCGTCACCGTAAACGTACCCTCAAGCGCCTCCGGAAGCCGCCAATCTTCGGCCAGCGCTTCACTAAAATCTGGCGCCGCGCCATGTTTCATGGAAAGGCTAAACTTCAAGGCTTTTAACGCTTTCTGTATATTTGCCGCTGTCGCGTCTTCTTTCAGGAAGGCCAACTCTGTCTTATTCAGGGAAATCTCCGATATTGTCGGTGAAACACGTCCGTATAGATCCTCTACTTCCTCCGGTGACAGTGCAAAATCATAGATACTCAATTCATCGTAAGCGCCCAGGAACGTCATATCAAGAGGCGTAAGGCCAAGATACAGCGCCGGCGATTTCCCCTGGTACAGATTCTTCATATTTTTCTCTACTTTAAGGTCGCCGTCCACATAAAACTTGGCTGATTCTCCCTCTGTGGTGAGCGTGAGCATCTTCCATTTACCGACTTCCAGTACATTCTTCGTATCCCCAAGTTCGGCTCTTTGTGCATAATTGCCCGGTGTCATACGGATATTAAACAGTTCCGGATTTCCATAGCTGGAGAACCAATGCTCTTCAAGCCCGCCATCATTGGCATAAAATACTCCGGCAATCTGATCCAGGTTATCCGCCCTCACCCACATAGAAATACTGTAATCCGCAGTATTGATGGCGCTATCCAGTTTGATGCCCTCGCCGGTCTTTTTACCAAGCTTTAAGGCGCTGCCTTTGACGCCCTCCACATAAGACGTCGTGTTCGTATCTCCTGCCGCGTTGTTCAGCTTCGCCTTGACTGCATCTTTGCCGGTGGACGCATTCGTCAAATTATCATCAAACGTGAAATACGCCGTCGCACCCTGTTCCAGATTTACAACTTCAATCGGACACGTTGTCTTAAACGTCTGCGCATTTTCTCCTTCGCCGTCCACATATCTTACTTCTACGTTCTGCTTGCCAAGTGTTGACAGCTTGCCCGTCTCATCCACCACAATATGTTCCGTCACATCCAGTTCGCCGCCGTTAGAATACAATGCCTTGACTACCATTCCCGACTTATCAAACGTATGGTTAATAATATACTTCGTCTTATCCGGCTGCGTTGTAATTTCAATAGATTCAAGCACACCCTTCTCTTTTACGGAAACAGAAACATTGACCGTCTTCCACATGGACGGCTGACCATCTGTCTCGAATACATATCCTTCTGGCGCCGGAATCTTCGCCACGGCGGTAACTGTGCCTTCTGTTGTCGGCGTATAATCTTCTACCGTCCAGATATCTTCTGTGTTATCCAAGGGCAATTGATTTTCCCCGCACTGACCGGTAAATGTTACCTGTTCTTTCAGCGCTTTGACCAAGTCAGCGGCAGTCGTTCCATAATCTACGCTGATTTGCGTCTTATCAGCTGTGACATCTGTAATCTTTTCCGCGCTCTTTGCAAAATATTCCAGATAATACTCTTCTACTTCTTCCTGTGTGAGCGCTTCATTGGTAAATACAAGCTCATCTACAAGGCCGGCATAATATCCGTCGCCTGTCCAGCCGGTAACGCCCAGATAGGTCTTCATATCTGCACTCTTATCATTGCGGACATTCCCGGAACCAGCTTTCCTTCCGTTGACATACAAGGTTCCCAACCCCGTGCCTTCCGGCATATTTGTTCCGTCTACTACCAGTACGATATGGCTCCATTCTGCATTCGCCCCTACTGAAATTTGCGACTGTGCAGCCGTCACATGCCCATTATTGTTCGACCAAAGCTTAATGCCTCCCGTCTCATTACTTCCGGCTACCGCACACCATGTCTCCGGCAGTCCGTCTTGCAGGCCGAATTTATTAGCAGTCGAAATCAGCAATGCCTGATTGTTTTTCAATGAATCCGGCTTCACCCACATGGACACACTGTAACTCTTAGAAGCTGTGCCGGCAATCTTGTCAAGTCTCAATCCATAAGTGCCATCCATCTTGAGTGCATTTTGGTTAAGCCCTTGCTCAAACTTCGGTTCTATCCCCTGGGCATGCTCCTCCGTAGGTACGGCATGTGCATTTTCATTGGCCCGCTTTACCAGCGTTCCCATGGTGTCTGCATCTTCAAACGTATATCTCTCACGGTACGGCTTCACCGTAAATCCTTCCACCACGGATGTCCTGCGCCGTACTCCATACGTATAAGAAACAGTTGCCGAAGTTGTTGCCAGCGTAAATGATTGCGGATTCACCTTACAATCAGCAATCGGAACATTTTGTGTTTTACCGCTTTGGAAAGCTGCCGTCACAACAATATCATCATCTGTAAAACATGAACCCTCTCTTTCCAGGGAAGTCTTCTTAAGCCGGCAGCTGATTGACACGAGCTGATCTTCTGCCTGCACCATAATGCTGACCTCTGTTTTTCTTGTGATACCTTTCTCTGTATAGCAAACCTCCACACTCTGATCCAGGGGACCTAATGGCTGATTATAGTATGTATACTCTGTGATTTTCTTCTGCGTTCCATCACTGTATGTTGCCGTTACTTCCATCCCGGCAGGTTCAAATGCGTCTCCCTCCTGATAGGTAATCTTATCAGGGGATTTTGTTACTTCAATTTTCTTTAATGTTACAATCACTGGTTTGTCTGGATTATCCGGGTCGTCTGGATTGTCCGGCTTATTCGGATCGTCTGGATTGTCCGGCTTGTTCGGATCATCCGGGTTATCCGGCTTATTCGGATCGTCTGGATTCGTGGGGTTATTCGTGTTAGAAACATTCTTTACTGTCACAACACAAGACGCCTTTTTCTTACTGCCATCCGCTGCCGTCGCCGTAACGGTCGCCTTACCGGCTTTCACACCCTTGACAACACCTTTACTTGTCACAGTTACTATCTTCCTGTCAGAAGACTTCCATGTCAGTTTCTTGTTCGATGCGCTGGCAGGCGTTATGGTTGCTTTCAATGTCTTATTTTCACCGACTTTCATTGTGGCAGACGGCATATTCAGCTTTACCTTGCTCACCGGCGTTACAACTTTTACTTTGAGCGTTGCCTTCTTCTTACTTCCATCCTTGGCGGTCGCTGTGATTCTGGCGCTTCCGTTCTTGACGCCCGTAATCTTGCCCTTGGATGTGACTTTGACAATCTTCTTGTTGCTGCTCTTGTAAGTTACTTTCTTGTTTTTCGCGTTCTTGGGCGTCACCTTCACTTTCAATTGGAGGGACTTGCCCTTATTAAGCGTTACGCTTTTCTTTTGCGGTTTCGTAATCTGGACTTTTTTGACCTTGACTTTCTTAGCCGCTTCCGCCGTCACTGACGGAACGCCGGCAGAGGTCGCTGCCAAAGATAGAGCCAGCATCGCCGCAAACAACCTCATGCGGTTTCCTTTCTTCCTCATGCCACTTCATCCCTTTCTTACATATTCTCGAATCAAATGCTTATGGTTTTTATTATAATATCTTTTACTATGCAAAACAAATCTATTTCCGAGCAAAAATTGCGCAAATTCGAGCATTTTATTACTGAACAAAAGAGAGCTGCTGCAAAATACAATCTGTATACAAATTACCTTTAAGGTAATAACATACTATACAAACTCTGTATTTTACAACAGCTCAAATATACTTCGCTAAAATATTACTACTTATTCAGACGCTGGCCTCAATCGCCTTCTTCTTCCTCAAAATTCAATAACCAATATATATCCCTCATATTTATTACCTCCTTTGCAAAACTTCTAAATATTATATTTCCAAGAAACTCGAATATTACTTCCAAATTCTGGATGTTCCAACTCAAATATATACTTCGTATATAATAAATCATAATCTATCTTCCCTAAAATGTCAAGCGTTTTCACTCCATCCTGCATATTTATGATACATTCACATTTCGGCGGAACGTCAATACACACGCCATCTTCAAACGAAACAATATATTTATAATGTTTTATGTTGTGAGTTATTCTCATGCTGGAAAAACTTCTGTCTTCTGATTCATCCTTGCGCAGCTCACTCTTCAGACATCCATTTTCCAAAGCCTCCAGTCCTGGCACGCTTGTAATATATGATATTTCATATGGAGTCTCTTTTTTAAGTTTATTCTTGTCTATAAGAAACAGCCATCTTAACTCCTGCGGATTATTCTTTGCGTCTTTGTTCTCCCGGTCAGGATTGAGACTATCCCAATAATATTCTTTTACCTCGGATACTATATCATCATCAGATTTATACCAGAATCCAAAGTCTGTAAACCTCTTATCTTTTGGCGTTTTCTTCATTTTGTCCAATGGAGGGAATTGAGACGTTTTAACACCGTCTGATATATTTATTCTTCTCCTGAGATACTTAAGTTTATTTATATCATTAACGACTATTGTAAACTTATGCTTTATGATGCCATTTCCGTTTTTATAGATTGTAATATGTTTTTCATAATATGTAAAATAATAATCGCCCAAATTATTTTCATTACTATCTTTTCTATTATTAAATATTTTTTTCGTTATAGAATATACGAACATTGCAACCGCAATAAGAAATATGATAATACAGATACACAATATCACTACATGAAACAATGATATTGTCAAAACATTATTTTGCAAGTAATCTAACTTCTCTAAAATAATATAAGATATACCGCTGCCTGAAAACACCATAACGGCTATCTGAAATATAATGTTACTTACCAGATTGAGCGCTATTGATTTTACGCTACCATTTTTATCAGCCATATGACTTTCTCCCCCATTAATAGATATTTAATTATACCCCATAAAATGACATTTTTCAACAAAATATTTTTCTATACATAAAAGATGCAATGCCCTATCTTTTACAGGACACTGCATCTTTTACAGTTTCATTTTTAGATACTATATCTTTCCTCTTTCTATCGCTTCGCGGTATTGACGGACGCCAAAACTTTGTTCATTGCCCATAATCCGCACATGGTCCAGCCACTCATAAATCATACTCCTGTTATAGACGTTATTCCCTTCTTCATCCTCGCATTCTTCCAGAGCGCATGCTAATAACGCATACTCATTTTCCAAAGACGTACTGAACACCCCTTGGTCATCTGTATTGATAGAGACGGATATCTGTGGGCATTTCTGCAACGCTTCCAAATCTGCCGTAAGTCCCCGGTTAAAAAAACGAATAATCGGATGTTTCGCATATTTGCGAAACGTGCCAATTAAATAATTTGAAGAAGGATTTGTCTCAATACTGATTCCCCTGCCGGCAATATCCCTCTGCATAAACTCCTGTATCTTTTGGACTGCACGGATATAATCCTGGTTTACGTTCTTCTGGATAGTCTTCTGCCCCATTTTGCGCGCCGCGCTGTTAAAATGATAGTGGTAATACAGTAAAACAATATCCGGCATTTCCCTAAGCCTCGCATCCACTTTACGATTGATGGCATACTTCTCATTCTCCTCTAAATACGCCTCCTCATCAAAATATCCCAGGCAATAATACTTAGGTTCATCGCCGCGCAGCTTCATGGAATTATAGTAATTAGACAAATTAAAATCCAACTGCACAGCATTCTTTCCCGATCTTTGTAAAATCAAATCTGTCTCTTTGCGGGAAATATTGTACCCATAAATCATCCCAAAATATTCTACAAATTCATTATGAAGCGTATCTTTCAGGTTTTCAAATCCCTGGATATTATATTCGCAGAGCTTATGGTAAATCCAGACAATATTATCAAGATAATCCTGCATTGAAAGTACAATATGGCCGCCTTTAAATCGATACCATTCCTTTACGTCAATTCCCAAAGCCAAAGCATGTCCCAATCGGTCGCCACAGTCCAAATTCAAAAATAAAACTGCTTCCTCTATGGCGCGGAGCCCATCTGCCACATCCAGAAAATCCTCGCCGACATGGTACGTTGCCCGCAGCTGCGGTACGCTGTGCTGTCCGTCCGCCTCATAATATACCGCCGTTTGTCTTTTCAAATAACGGAAATATCTGCCGAAAACCTGCGGACGGCAGCCGATTTCATTGGCGGCTGCATCTATACCGAGAATCCTCCGGGCTACTTCCGGATATCTTTCTCGAAGCCCTACAATTGCGTTTGTCTGGACTTTTAATTTTTCCCGTTTCTGCTCATGCCTGCACAGTACTTCCTCTGATTCTGGCTGATTGCCGGAATCTGCTGTCTTGATAAAATGCAGCGTATAAAAAAAGCGATGGCGATACTGTTTCGATGGGTCAATTAAGTTGTCCAGTTCAATAATCCGCTCCCGTATCTCATTCACGGTATCACACGGCGTTATTCTAAGCTCCAATGTCTGGATATTTTCTGTAAGCAGCGTTTCTCTTAAGGTCAGCTTGACAAAAGCATTATCATAAATCTTGTCATCCAGCAGTTCTTGCTTTCTGTCCTGATATTTCTCAAAATTGCGGAAACCTACATTGTCATTAGACTGTACGATTTCTGAGCGTATTCTCTCTTTCAACAAAACGTAAGCATAAAACAGATGATAATATCCCTTATATTCAGGATCCCCTTTATAAATCCGACGGAGCATCGTATACAACAGCCACCGTTCGCCTGCAAATGCAAAAAAAGGTTCCTGGCACGATATTCCGCTTTTGTCTAACTGCCGAAGCGTGTAATCCATCTCAAGTTCTTCATTGGAGTGTAATTGCCATGAAGGAAAACGGAATGCGTCAATTGTCGACTGTATCTCATAAATATGCTCCTCCAGATACTCCGGCTTACACAGAAGATTTTGCACATTCTCCCTCGTCTTCTCCTCCCAGGCTTGCAAAAACATCTTATTATCTGCCCCCGAAACCGCAATATCTTCCAAATTAATATTCCCCACAGTTGTTATGATTTCTCTCATTAACTGCCGGATGGATATCTCATGACGATATCCCCGTAAAATATGCAGAATATCCTTTGTGTATATTTGATAAGACCCTATCTTGCAATAAACGAACTGCTGGTAGGTTTCATTCTCTTCCAGCTCCATCATCATAGATTCATCCGAACCAGCGCTGCACAGATACAATTCCCTAAAAAAACTCTTTATCTGCAATTCCTGCCTTCCTAAATTTTCAAACCAGTTTTGCAATTTTGAGGCGGAAAACTTCTTTATCGTTCCCTTTACGGTATACTCGGGCAAATTAAGGAGCCTCAACACAAACGGCGCCCTCACCGTATAATTTCCAATATGTATTCTCTGCCCTGTTATTTTAGAATAAAGCAACAGGCGAATCAACGCTGCCTGTAAGTATTGATGGTAATAAGAGACCTCCTGGTACTCGCCTGCATACGCCTTATTTGAATATCTCCTGTTTCTGTCATATTCCCTGAGCTTTTCTGCAAATTTGGAGGATGTGACATTGTTCATCAGGCTCATCCAGGAAATATGAAAAATCGGCGCGGAACCATAGAGATGGAAATGGTTTTCAGAAATCCCCCTCTCCAACAGCAAGTTAAGGCGCACATTATTATGCCCGATCACACGCTTCCACAAAAATCCCCTCTGCTGTATCTGCTCTTCATACATTTCTTCCTGCGCCAGATAAGCCGATACAAGCAAATCCTCGCTCACTTCCACAATCATCTGACGCCAACGTTTCAGTTTGCTATATTTACACAATACGCAATTATTCTGTATAGTCAGGCAGTCGTCCGCATAGTAGAATAAAGCGTCAAACACATTTAATCCACTCTGCGCCTTCCTTCTTTTAAGCCCCGCCTCCCCCTGGAACGTATGGACGAAATACCAGAACATATTTTCTGCTTCATTTTCACTGATTCCAGGAAGATAACAGACTGTCAACCTCATAAATGTGTCAATCGCAAAATCGTCAAATTGGACTTCCTGTTTCAGCACTGACTGCGCGGACATCTTCTTATATAATAACTTTAGAATCCATTCTAATTTATTCATCGTCCGTCTCCGCAATTAACTTCTCCATCACATTTGCCAGAAAATCCGCTTTCCACTCCTCTTTTGTATCCTTCAGGAAAAACTGCACATAGGGACATTTCGTAAAACGCTCATACAAAGGCGGAATGCCCTGTGTTTCTTTTCCATCCTCTTTTGGTTGTCCCCCTTCTTTTTGTACTCCCCTCTTTTTTCCTTTCATTTTGCCAGGGCTGTAAAACTCCTCCTGTTTCTCTAACTGTTCCGCAATATTGCGGTAAACATCTCCTATGTATTGATAGACCTCTCCTTTGTTAATGCGGATGGGGTTTCTCTCCTTGGCATCTTTCCTTGCCCGCTTAAAAATATTATACATCAAATCAAAGCTATATAGAGGAAGGGCAGCGCATAGCTGCGAATTCTGCGCCCACTTTTTATATTTGGCAGCCATAAATTTATTCTTAGACAAAGATGGCATCTTATCCTCGCCATAATAGTTCTTCATACTATCAATCAGCGCCTCTTCGAGCTGTTTCAATTCATTTACCGCATTTAAAGAATTGCCCACAAAATGAAAAATACTGAATTGCGCCCGTATCGCTGTAACTTTCTCTCCTGTTACTGACTCTTTATATAACATCGGTATTACAATCTGCCAAGGAAGGTCTTCATTCGTATCGACAATGTCGACTTTCCATACCCCAGAGACAGCATCGTTTAGATTTATAATGTTCAAGCTCAAGTATAATAATTCTATCTTTATGATAATACGCTCTAATTTTTCTGCACTCTGTTCCTTAGATACCTCCTCCTTTGTCGGCAGAGAAATATGAAACCAGGTAGAAAAAGACTTTCCCTTTGTAGTATCAAATATGACCGAATTGGGCACTTTGACAAAAGAGTTCTCTTTAATTTCTGACCCCCTATACAACTTTATCTCAGGAATCATTTCCTTCTCCCATTCCCCCACAATGGAACCCGAAATAAGCCTGCGGAACTTTCCGGCTTCCACAATCTGCCTGTCCCCATCAACCGATAGCTGAATGCTTTCGAGGATATAAATCCTGGTAAGTTTATAAGAAAAATAAGCCAGCAGGCAACAGGTTAAGGACTTATACTCCTCACTCTCACATCTGCCTAATTTATAGAGCATATTGATAAGTATCCCATAACTATAACTCTGGTTTTCTCTAAACTTCATCCCATCCAAAACGTCCGCCGCATAATTGACCGCCATTTCCATCGCCCGTTTTACATCCGATTTCATTACTTTTTCCGCGAAAAATCTCCGCTGTCTATCATTCTTAATTATGCTAAACGCCATCCTGTTCCCTAAATCTGCAAGGAGAATCAAATAGTTTTTCTCATAGCTATTATAAATTTCTATTTTATCTTGCACAGAAAGCTTTTCACCAGACCAAGACAAAACATCCAAGCAATCCAGCAGCATGGTAAAATCAGACAAAACGCGCATAGACTTCGGTTCATAAAAATGGCGTTTCAATCCCTGCGAATCAAAGATAACCCCGCTTTTCTGATAGAGGCTTCCCAGCATAAACTTCTTCGTATCTTGAGCTTTCTGATTAATCTTATAATGTGAATGTCCGTCATTAATATCCGGCAGATAGATGCGGTAATTAATCGGCAAGACCTTATCCAGATAATCTACGGAGAGTTCCCGCACGAACTCCTCCCCGTTTTTCAATGCTGAATCAAACTTTAACAGCACTTTAAAAAAATTCCTCATGCAAATCTGCAGCATTTCCTGATAATCTATGGACAGGAGCACAATAATATTGGGCAGCATCAGATAGCGGTGAATCTTTTCCAGCATGGAAAAACCATTCTGAATATTTAAGTCCACATCGTCCACTGTAATTACAAGAAAATGCTGTTTGCCCATCTCCTGAAAAGAATTGTACTTATAGCGCATCTGCATCAGATAATCTTCCGTCAGTTTTGCAAATTCCCCTTTCAGCTTCTGGCTGCTGGCAAGCGTACGCAGGCCGCTCATATACGATTCCCCCGCCCTTGCATGGGAATTTGACATTTCTTCTAAAGCGCAGGTCTTCTTATACAGGTCTTCCAGTTTCTTCTGAAGCTCCCTTGCCTGATAACCGAACTCGCCTTCCTCGCTCTGTACCAATTGGTTGCTTTTATATAACTGCTGAAACTTCTGATACATCTGTGCCAACACGATCTGGAAAATATCTTCCCCCTTTTCTAACAGGGAACCGTCAATACAATCAAGGCATGTAAAAAGCACATCCTCATGGTCAAAATTGAAAAACATTTCATTCTTATTACATCGGGATAAATTTCTATCATAATCCTTGAGGCTTTCCATAAAAGAAAGCATCGCCGACGTTTTCCCCGTCCCTCTTTTGCCGACAAAAGTCAGCACATTTGCAATCTCATTATATCTGCTTTCATTTCCGCAAGGCTGTAGTTCCAGTATCTTCCGGTGTTGGTTGATAATGCTGTTTACCATCTCATATGCAGATGTATAAACATACTTAAAATAGGATTTCCCAAAATTGCGGAAATCCTCGTATTTTACACCAACCGTACCTAAATCAAGATTCATCGTTACATCCTTATTATTCATTTGTCCTCCCCCTCGTCTTCTCTAACTGTACGCCCTCAAAATTCCCTCGTAAGAATCCAGCATTGCATAGGAATCCGCCAAATCCATCTGGCAGTTATAAATATTCAGCTTCTTAACTGCCGCCTTCTTAAACACCGCTCCGTCTTCTTTTCCAAACATCCATTGATAAAATAACATATTCTTGTCCGAACTGCCACATTCCTTTGCCTGCTCTAAATAACGGATACTCTCCCTATATTTCTCCTTCCTGATATACATCTTGCCGATCACAGAATTCGTCTTATAGAGATATGCGCATTCCACCGGCTGAAGCATCTCCTGAACTGTCTTTGTAGATAATATATTCAGAATCTCCTTCAATATCTCCATCGCCTTGTCATGCTCTCCCCGCCTTCTATGGCACATTGCAACCTTATAAGCCGCCCGGTAATTATATGGGTTCACCTCATAGGCATAGCTATAATATTTCTCCTCAAAGGCCTTGTCGGCGCGCACGACCTCAAAATACTTGCCGATATGGTACAACAGGCAGCTGGCATAAGAACGTCTGCCGCAAAGAGCCACGGCATTCTCAAAATCATACACAAACTCCAAGACTTTATCGTCATCCAGCTGTTTCACAAAACCACGGATGGCATAGGCCGCATAGTTCTTGGGATCCATTTCTAAAATCTTAGAAAGCCTTACATTGATCTCATCATAGGGTATAAAGGGATATTTCTTAAGCGTTTCCCTAATGTTCCCTCCGTCGTCAATCTTCCCACTTTTAAGAGCTTTCCATATGACGGTATACAGCTCATTGATCCTTCTTTGGCAGTTACATATGGCAGCGAGCAAATATTTTGAAGAATCATCCTTCTCCAGTTCTACTAATTCCTGGTATGCATCAAAAAAACGCTGCCTAGCTCTGCCCATATATGCAAATATCCTGGGATCATCTGCGTCTCCAAAATATCCAACTGCGTAACTGCCGCGCATCAGATCATGATCATAGAAACATCTTGCGATTTCCTTAATCTCTTTCCATGTGTTTTCCTTAAAACAATCCTGCATCTGCTCAAGAATTTCAGATAGCCAGTGCTCTTCCGCGTAAGCCAATTCCGGCCTCGGTGAACATTCCTTCCATTCGCCTTGTGAACCGCATGAAATCCGTTGCCAGTCAGATACAAAATTATCCTCATAACGGATGCGAATCGTAAAATCCGTCTGATCCCCATGCTCTTCTTCAACATTTTCGCATACCCAGATCCCAATTAAACGGAAGAATGCGGACAGCCACCGATATTCTTTTATCTCGTTCGGAGGATGTACGATGGTGATACACCTTATGCCGTCCCTACTCATCGCCCGTTCCTCCTCGTACTAAATCAAGGGCAGACAAGAAAAAGAGGCTCTCGCCTTTTGCTCTTGTCTGCCCTTTATCATTTGTAGTGCCAGCTTCCCTTATCATATCTATCAACTACTTTCTATTTTATATTTAGTATATTGAAAACAGCTCATTGCGTTACAACATACTCATTAAATACATCGCCAATTAGAGTTTAAAAATTCGCCCCATAATAGCATAATCATTTCCCTATATTTGATAAAAAATGTATACCACTTTAAGGAAAAAGTTTTTATCCAGACCCGCTAAGGAACAAAACTTCATCTGTAAATTCTATTCCACAGTAAACAGCAACATACACACAGTTTATGATACCATAGGTCATTACCCTTGACAATATATTTCTTACTTTTTATACAAAAAATCACTTTCTTAGCACTTCAAATCTTATCCATTTTGCTATGCTTGGATAACACAAATTGCAGGCTCTTTCGTATATAACGATACTTGCCAAACTGGCTCACTGCATTTTTACGCCTAAAATAAGGATACCCCGCCTATAGCTCACAAATCTACAGACGGGGCATTCTTTCCTGTTTCTTAACCTTTATCAAATTTCCCAGCTTACCGGGCAGAACCCGAAAGAAGCCTATGCCCGGTAAGCTGAGTGAAATCATTTGTACTTGAACCTGGATAGGTTCTTTGTGTTGCTTTGTGGGTATTACTCAGTCAAAGTACCCTCAGCTTCTTGTTTAAGCAAAGTAATCTGGTTTCCTTCCAAGGCTACATTGTACAAGCTGACCTCATCAATGCAACCAACAAAGAACTCACTATCCATCCATTGTCCAGTACCCAAAATTATCGCATCAATTCCTTTTGTCACCACATATTTCCCTGCTTCTTCAGCAGTCATATCCTGCTTATTGCCGTTAATGTAAAATTCCGTGTTGTCAGTTTTGTTTACAAATGTCAGCATCGTCCATTCATCATCAGCACAAGCAAACCCTTTTCCATTACCGCCATTTCCTTCAAGCTGCATATTACTATGATTGCCGCCTGGATTTGCATAAAAGACAACTCCTTTTCCATTACCACTACTATTCTTCCCCTGGAAAATTGGACCAAATGCTGTGGTACTTGCAGTCTTTTTCACCCAAAGGTTGATGGTAAATTCCTTCTGTTCCGCACTGATAGTATCTGGAATCTGCACGCCATCTTTATTTACGTTTAAACAGGCTCCTTTTTTCCCATCTTCTGCATAACGTTCAGCATCTGCTATCGTAACGTCTGCAAAAGTTCTATGCTTTACGGACTTTCCAACTGTATTTCCCTTTACAGAATCAGCTAAAGTATTATCAAACGTATAGTATGCCGTCCTTGCAGCAAGCACTGCTCCCATTGAGGTAGCAGGATCAATTACCGTAATTTCCTGTGTCGTGGACTGTTCTACTCCACCATCTGTATAGGAAACGGTTACCTCCTGTTTCCATGTATTGCCTGTTTCACCGTTTGGTTTCGCTGCAACACCATTTTCTCCCACTGTGATGGCATCAGCCGCTACTTCTTTTGTTGACTTATCGCTGTATGTTGCCGTCAACTTCATTCCAGTCTTGTCAAACGTCTCGCCAACTTTATAAGTGATTTTGTTTGGCGACTGACTAACGGCCACACTCTCTAACGTAGCATCTTTGACAATAACATTTACAGTCAAGGTCTTGCTTGCGCCTTTTACTAATGCATAACCTGCCGGAATCTCCAGCTCTTTAGTTGCCGTATATCCGAGGCCATCTTCCTTAGGCGTCAAAGTCCAATCTGTGTCATTCTTAAACTCTGGCGCTGCACCATTCTTCATGGTAACATTGATTGCCAATGCTTTGAGCGCCGTCTGAATCCTTTCTGTGCTGTCTCCCAACTCACTCTTTAAGAATGTGAAGTCATCCTGATTGTAATCTACGCTGATACTGGAAATGGTTGGTGTAACAAGATCATAAAGTTCTTTAACCTGTTTGTCATTCAGAGAGGAATCATAAATTCGTACTTCATCAATGTTACCTACTAAAATGTCAGCTGCATTCCACTGTCCAATACCCAGAATCATTCTTTCGATGCCACCTGCTACAGACATTTTTGCTTTATCTGCTTCACTGATGTCCTGCGCCTTACCATCAATATAGAATTCCATGCTGTCCGGCTTATTTACAAATGTCAGCATCGTCCATTTATCTGTTGGAACATCAAATGGTTTTGCGTTAGTTTCAGTATTTGAATTGCTCACCTGCAATTCCATTTTGCCTGCGTTATTGCCTGGATTCGCGTAAAAGACAATTCCCTTTCCATACTGGGAAACCGCATCAGGATTCTTCCCAAAGAAAATTGTTGAATACTCTTTACTTCCAGCTTTCTTCTTCGCCCACAAGCTGATCGTGAATGCTTTCTGCTCCGCGCTGATACTCTCAGGAATCTCTACGCCAACATCCTGCTTCACACTCAGACTAGCGCCGTTTATACCGTCTTCTGCATCATATATATCCGTTAAATTAGTATCTGCATATTGACCATATCCTGTAAGTTTTACAGTCTTTGCAACCTTACTTTCATTCTGGGCATTAACCAGAGTGCCATCAAACGTATAGTATGAAGCCGCTCCTTCCGCTACCGTCTTAACAGTGATTGCCTGCGTGCAGGTCTTTTCGATAGCTTCTGCTCCTTCGCCTTCTGTGTAAGTGATTGTGATGGAGGCCTTATCAAGCGTGAGGTTCGCTGCCTCCTCTACAACAGCCTTAGCCGTCACGTCTTCATGCTGGCCGTCTCCATAGTAAGCAGTTATGGCCATGCCAGTCTTGTCAAACGCATCGCCAACAAGATACTTCGTCCTGGACGGGGGCGTAGTAACCACAATCCTGGAAAGCTTATGCTCGCCCGCCGCCTTTACGGTCACTGCGACGGATACTTCATTGCTCACGCCTTCGTTAAACGCATACCCTACCGGGGCTGCAATTACAGCTTTCGCTGTGTAGCTCCCTGCTGTCTCAGCCGCATAGTCTGTGATTGTCCAGAGGTCTGCTGCGTTGCTGATAACCGGCGCTTCGCCGCCTGCTGCCACTGCCGCGCTGACAGCCAGCTTCGCAAGCTCTTCCTTCACTGCCGTCTCAGGCGTGCCAAAGTCTACTTCCAATGTAGCAGGCGTTACTGTTAAACCAGTAATCTTTATTGCTTCGGCTACTGAAACTGCCACTTCCACTTTCAGGCCTTCTGCATACTTGTAGCCGACCTCAGGGATTCCTAAGTCAAAGGCTGCCTTATAGCCGTTTTCCGCTTCCGTCAGCGTCCATTTTGACTTCACATTGGCAATCTCATAGGCGCTGCTGTCAGAGGTCGTCACGGTAAAGGCCAGTTTCGCAAGTTCTTCCTTCACCATGGCCTCATCTGCCCCATAAGGAACTGTAATGCTTGCCTCTGACGGCGTTACCGCACTGATAACCACCGGCTCTTTCACCTTAACGGTCGCTTTCCGGTCTACTGTCACGGACAGCCTGCCGCCTATGTTGAACATATAGCCTTCGGGGGCTTCCAGCTTCACGGTTGCCTCAATATCGCCCTCAGAGGTAATGGTGTAACCCTTTACCGTCCACATATCAGAAGAGGTTGTGAATTCCATGGGCTCTTCACCCTCTGCTGCCGCCCTGTACGGAATTTTCGTCAGCTCACGCTTCACATCCGCAAGGCTTGTGCCGTAGTCCACTTCTACTTCCGCGCCGTCGTCCGGGGATACCTTCGTAATCTCTTTGTACTGGCTGCCGCTTGTTTCCATGCCTTCCAGGTAGTATGCTTCCACGTCATCCTGTGTCAGTACTTCATTCGTAAATACAAGCTCGTCAATCTGGCCTTTGAAATAGCCGTCTGCCGACCACCCGGTCACGCCGAGGTAGGTCTTCATCAGCTCGCCCTTTTCGTTGCGCACCTTGCCGGAACATGCTTTTCTGCCGTTCACATAGAGCGTACCGGTTGCGTAGTTCTCCGCTGCCTCTCCCGCATCGTCCACCACAAGCGCTACATGGGTCCATGCTGCGTCTGCACCGACTGGGATTGGGTTTGCCGTTTTACCGACATTCTGCCATTTAAAGTCTGGGTCTTCATGGGACCACAGCTTGAGCCTGTTGTCGGACGGCTTGCCCGCGTTGTTCGGGTCATTTCCCGCCACTGCGCACCATGTCTCAGGCAGCCCGTCCGTAAGGCCGAACTTATTGGCGGTAGAGATGATCAGCGCCTGGCAGCCTTTGAGTGTCTCTTCCGGCTTAAACCATGCGGAAATGCTGTAGTTCTTGGATGCCGTGCCGGCAATCTTGTCAAGCCTCAGGCCGTAAGTGCCGTCCAATTTAAGCGCTTTCCCCTTCACGCCGTCCACGAAATCATCCTCGCCAAGCACTACGCTTGCGCCGAACTCTTCAGTCGGTACTGCGTTGCCGTTCTCATTCTCACGTTTCACTATGGTCCCGACTGTCTTCGCATCTTCAAAGGTGTACCTCTCCCGGTAAGCCGTCACTGTAAAGCCGTTTACCTCTACGCTCCTCTCAATGCCGCCGTAACGGTATGTGATCGTTGCGGATGTCGTATCTAAGGTAAATGCCGCGGGGTCAACCGTGCAGTCTTCCATGCTGACTTCCGCCGTCTTGCCGCTCTCAAAGGTTGCCGTAACAGCAACGTCGTCATCGTTGAAGCATGCGCCTTCTTTCTCAAGCACAGTCTTCAAGAGCTCTGCACGGATGGAAGCAAGCGGGTCTTTGGCCGTTACGAGGATCGGCACTTCTGCCTTCAGCGTCTTGCTGCTGCTTACCTTGTAGGAAATCTCTATGATGGTCTTCTCATCCTTCACAGTAACTTCCAGCGGTTCCTCGGAATAAGTGTAATCCGTGATTTCTTTCGTGGTCTTGTCTGAAAGCGTTGCCGTCACTACCATTCCTGCCGGGTCAAACTTCTCGCCCTCAACATAGGTGGTCTTCGTCGGCATTGTGGTAACTTCAATGCTCTGTACGCTGGGCTTAATCTTCACAGAAATCGGCGTTGCTGCCGTCTTCGTGACGGAGCCCTCCGTGTAGCTGACAGTCACTGCCTTATCCGTCACCCTCAGTGTAGCCGTCGGCGCAGGCGTGAGCTTATATGCTGTCTGCGCGAGCGCCTTCGTGGACTTGTCAGAGTATGTCGCCTTTACTTCCATTCCTGCCGGGTCAAACTTGTCGCCTACGAAATAGTCTGTCTTCGTGGGCGCTTTCGTTACGGCAATGCCAGAAAGCGTCTTCGCTGCCGGGGGCGGCGTCGGCGTGGACGCCTTCTTAACCGTCACCTTACAGGTTGCTTTCTTCTTGCTGCCGTCCTTTGCCGTTGCGGTAATCGTTGCCGTCCCCGCCTTAACGCCTGTCACAACGCCCTTGGAGCTGACTTTCGCGATCTTGCTGCTGGAAGTCTTCCAGGATACTGCTTTGTTTGTGGCGTTCTTCGGCGTAACAGTGGCTTTGAGCGTCACTTTCTTGCCCACATAAACGGTGGCTGTCTTCTTATTGAGCGCCACTTTCTTCACCTTCACCGGGTTCACAACCTTCACGGTAAGGGTTGCTTTCTTCTTGCTGCCGTCCTTCGCCGTAATGGTAATCTTAGCGGTGCCTTTCTTGACGCCTTTCACTTTCCCTTTACTGCTTACGGAAGCAATCTTCTTCTTGCTTGATTTGTAGCTTACTTTCTTGTTCGATGCATTCTTCGGCGTAACCTTCACTTTAATCTGGAGGGTCTTGCCTTTCACCAAAGTCACAGTCTTCTTCTTCGGGCTGGTTACCTGGATTTTCTTGACTTTGACTTTCTTTGCCGCTTCCGCCGTCGCCGACGGCACGCTCACGGAGGTGAGCGCCATTGCCAGCGCGAGTACGAGCGTGAGCAGCCGCTTTCGCGTGTTCTTCACTTTTCCCATATCTCTCCATCCTTTTCTTAATATTTTTGAGGGCAGGGCAACGCTCCATCCCTTCCTCTTATCTGCTGCCAGGACTATTCTTCCATTGTGACAGTCAGACTTATGGTATAATTATCTTATTTCACCAGAAAAAAATCAATATAATATGTTCATTCTTTAGTTAATTTTGATATGATTTTCTATTTTTAGTAAAAATTTTTATGCATTTTTCTACGGAAAAGGTTATATTCTTATGATAATGAGAAGAAAATGGTCTTGTGCAAGTGCGCATATCATTTTTATCTTAATAGGAAGACACTTTCACGCTTTAGCGTGACAAGGCCCTTCCTATTAAGATAAAAAAACAGCGTCCCGCTCTCATGCGCGGAACGCTGTTTTTTCCCTAAATCTTATCTTTTTATCTCAAAAAAACTACCTTTTTTATTTTTTCTTCCAAAAATTGTCATATTCCTCTCCTCGCGGGAATAAATTGCAGAAAGCCCCCGAATTACCTTGATAATATCATGGTATAATCGGGGGCTTTTGTCATTTTCTACCTGCATCATGTAAGATTCTGCTTCGTCTCCTTGCCATGCTCGTCAAGATATTTTTGTACATCCTTTTTAAACTGCTCCCAGGCGTCTTCATGCTCCACATAATAGATAGGACATTCCTTGCCGGTCACATCATAATGCCGAATTACGCTATCCACTGGCAAGTTGAATTTCCCACAGAGCCATGCCGTCAATTCTACCAAAGAATCGTACGTCTCCTGCGTGAACTGGCCGGTCTCATCCTGATGACAACACTCGATAGATAACGTGTCCGCATTGCGGTCGTTAGAAGCATAAGACATCTCCGAGCTGGGAATGCACTGCACGATCTTGCCGTCAATCCCTACAACAAAATGGCTGCTGGCCTTCGTCTTCTGTGTATCCTTCAAGCTCTCGAAGTAACTGCGGTTCTGCTCCGCCGTCGTGCCTGGATTCGCCGTGTAATGCACGACAATGCCTCTCACTTCTTCAATTGCCATCTGCGGCCTGGAATAAGGATTGGGCGTCAGAAGGTCTACCGTATAATCCGGCGTTTCCTCAATTACTTTCTGCTGAAATCCCTGTTCCTTATCCTGTCTTTTGCCGTCCTTAACGCTCTGCATAGATATGTTGCGTTGCGCCTGTACGGATTCCGGCTTTTCCTCCCGCAGCAAAATCTTTGTCAAAGCAAATACCAGCAGCAGCACGCACGCGCAGGAAAATACACATCGCTTGATAATCTGAATTGTTCTCTGCCGTTTTCTCCGACGTTTTCTAGCCAGATACCTGTCTCTTCTCATCCGTTCTTCACTCGTCACTGTAACCTCTCCGCTTCTTTGTAAATTGTGGTAGTTCCTGTCTTTTCATACTCACAGTATACACCCTTTTATTGCAAAAAGAATTAATATTCTTTAAATTTTTTGTAAGAATGTTGTTATTCGTTCTAACGTTTTTTGCAGCATCTCCTGTGTGTGTGCAACAGACAAAAACATAGCCTCAAACTGTGACGGCGCCAGATAAATCCCCTGCGCCAACATGAAGTTGAAATATTTTGCAAAAAAGCTCGTATCGGAAGTTTTCGCACTCTGATAATCTTCCACAATCTGCTCTGTAAAATACAGACATCCTAAAGAACCCACATGGTTTACCTGCCAGGGCTTGCCCCTTTCTTCCAACAAACGCTGTATCTGCCCATAGAACCAGTCGCCTTTCCGGTTCAAATCTTCATAATATTGAGGATGCTCTCTCAAAATGGAAAGCTGCGCCATACCCGCCGCCATGGCGACTGGGTTCCCGCTCAAAGTGCCCGCCTGGTATACGCCTCCTAAGGGAGATACAAGTTCCATAATCTCCCGTCTGCCGCCGTACGCCCCTACCGGCATGCCGCCGCCGATGATTTTGCCGAACGTCGTTAAATCCGGGATGACGCCGTAATAGCCTTGCGCTCCATCAATGCCCAGCCGGAACCCGGTAATCACTTCATCAAAAATCAGCAGCGCGTCATAATCGTCACATATTTTGCGCAGACCTTTCAGAAATCCCGGCGCAGGAGGAACCACACCCATATTTGCCGCTACCGGCTCCACAATCACCGCTGCAATTTCCTCGCCGCAGCGTTCAAAATGCGCCTTGACGCTCTCTAAATTGTTATATTCTGCCGAAAGCGTATCTTTTGTGCAGCCCACGGGCACCCCTAGGCTATCGGGTACGCCCGCCGTCATCACACCGGAACCCGCCTGTATCAAAAGCCCGTCGGAATGTCCATGGTAGCAGCCGGCGAACTTGACAATCTTATCCCGTCCGGTAAATCCCCTTGCCGTGCGGATCGCGCTCATCACTGCCTCCGTCCCGGAATTTACCATACGCACCAGCTCTACGGAGGGAACCAAATCACAGATGAGTTTTGCCATCTCCACCTCAACTGCCGTGGCCGCGCCAAAACTAAGCCCTTTTCTACACGCTTCCCGCACGCTTTTTAATACTTCTTCCTTGCCGTGGCCTAAAATCATCGGCCCCCAGGAGCCTACAAAATCAAGATACGCATTTTCGTCCTCGTCATAGATATAAGCTCCCTGTGCGCGCTTGATAAAACGCGGCGTACCGCCAACGGAACCGAACGCGCGTACCGGCGAATTAACTCCGCCGGGAATTACCTTTGCCGCCTCCGCAAATAATTGCTGTGATCTCGTCATCCTCTTCCTCCCTATCCGATCATTCCCGCGTCCATGCATTTTGCCAGCTCTTTGGCAAAATAGGTGATATAAATATCACAGCCTGCGCGGTAAGCGCTCACTGCCATCTCGCACATAATTGCTTCTTCCTCAATGGATCCCGCCTGCGCCGCTGCTTTTACCATGGCATATTCCCCGCTGACAGAATAAGCCGCTACCGGAACATTGACGCGCTCTTTTACCTCGCGAATCAAATCTCCATACGCCATCGCCGGCTTTACCATCACGATATCCGCTCCTTCCTGCACATCAAGCATCGCTTCTTTCCAGGCTTCCCGGCGGTTATGGTAATCCATCTGGTAAGATTTGCGATCGCCAAATGCAGGCGCAGAACCGGCGGCGTCACGAAACGGCCCATAGAAAGAACTGGCAAATTTGACTGCATAAGACATAAGCGGAACGTTTTTATAACCACTCTCGTCAAGCAACCTGCGAATCGCAGCCACACGGCCGTCCATCATATCGGAGGGCGCAACCATATCCGCGCCTGCCTGCACCTGGGACAACGCCGTCTTCGCCAGAAGTTCCAAAGTCCTGTCATTGTCCACCTCCCGGCCACAGAGCACGCCGCAATGCCCATGGGAAGTGTACTCGCACATGCAAACATCTCCAATCAAATATAAATCCGGGCATACTTGTTTCGCCTTGCGAAACGCTTGCTGCACAACCCCATCCTGGGCATACGCGCCGCTTCCGACTTCATCCTTACTGTCAGGAATACCAAAAAGCATCACCGAACGCACGCCGGCGTCACGAAGTTCCACCAGTTTTTCTTCCATACAGTCCACACTATAGCGGTACTGCCCAGGCATAGAAGGGATTTCCTCTTTGATATGATTCCCTTCCCGCACAAACATGGGGTAAATGAGCGAGGATTTGTCCACTCTCACCTCCCGCACCATTTTCCGCAAAATGCCGTTGCTGCGCAAACGCCGCGGCCTGCAAGTCAAATCCATCTATCCGCACCTCCCTTTGATAACTTTACACAAGCTTCCACCATACTGTCTATCGTTGCTTCTTTTGCCGTCATAGTTTTCATAGCAAGCTCTTTGGCTGCCGCCTCCGTCTGCCTGCCAATACACACCGCCCGCACAAAACTGTAATCCATCCCTTTAGTTGCCTGGGCAAAACCTCTGACCGTGGAGGAACTGGTGAATACCACCATAGAAATCTGTCCCTCTTCGATTTGTCCTTTTACATCCGCAAATGCAGGAAACTCCTCATAAACTGTTTGGTAAATCGGCAAATCCGTTATTTCCACACACGCTCGCTTTTCTATTTCCCGAATAAGCTGCAAATTTCCGTTTGCTGCGCGCGGAATAAAAATCTCTTCCCCATCCTCACAGATTTCTCCAAGCAGAATTCCCAAATGCTCCCCGTCATAAACCTCTGGCACATATGGGCATAACAGCCCACGCTTGTGAATCTCCTGTGCCGTGCCTGGGCCAATCGCGGCAATCTTTGCCGTTCCCAGACTGCGAATATCATACCCCCGCGCCGCCAGCTCGTCAAAAAATACCGATACCCCTGCCGGAGAAGTAAACACGAGGTAGTTATATTGCGAGAGACGTTCAAACTCCCGCCAAAGCTTTAGGTTCACCTTGATTTTTTCAATTCGGATGGTTGGGTGCTCCACTACTTCCGCGCCCAATTGCCGCAGCTTATCCGCCAGCAGTTTCCCGCGCTCTTTCGGTCTTGTCACCAACACTTTATGTCCGAAAAGAGGAAGCTTCTCATACCAGCCAAATTGATTGCCAAGCGTACAGACCTCGCCAACTACAAGGATTGCCGGCGTCTGAACGCCCTGCCGCTTTACTTCTTTTGTAATATTTGAAAGGCAGGAAATGATCTTTTTTTGTCCGGCGCACGCGCCCTGCTGCAATACTGCCGCCGCAGTCTGCGGCTGCATACCCGCCGCCAGCAAGCCTTGACAAATTTCTTCCAAGGCTAAGACGCCCATGAGGAAAACCAATGTCCCGGATAAGCGCGCCAACGCCTCAAAATCAAGTTGCAAAGGTTGGCCCTGTTTCCTGTGCCCGGTCAGGATATGTACGGAAGATGCAAAATCCCGGTGCGTCACCGGAATTCCATTGTACGCCGGGACGGCAAAAGCCGAGGTCACGCCCGGCACAACCTCAAAGGGAATCTCATGCTGCATCAGCAGTTCCAACTCTTCCCCGCCCCTGCCAAACAAAAAGGGATCTCCACCTTTTAGGCGTACTACGCACTTTCCCTCCAGCGCTTTTTCTAAAAGTGTCTGATTGATTTCTTTCTGTGTCATGGTATGGCTGCCGGCGCGCTTACCGGCGTCTATCCGTTCTGCATCACGGGGAATCAGCGACAAAATGCCCTCCCCTACCAGACGGTCGCAAACCACTACCTCGGCTTGTTCCAGTATTTCCTTGCCTTTTAAGGTGAGAAGCCCCACATCTGCCGGCCCGGCTCCCACCAGAAATACTTTTCCTTTCACTGTCCCTTCCTCTGTCATCACTTAACCTTCACTTCTTCCGGCATCACTTCTCCCAGAAAACTTTTACCTCCCACTTGTTTCTCTGCCAGTCCTTCTCTCACTTCCTGTTCCAGACGGCTGATTTCCTCTTGCAATTCCCGCGCAGAAATCAGCCCGCAGCCCTGGCCGCGGATGATAATCTGCTCCAGGCCGTCCGAAGTAGCAACCACAACACGGTACTCCCGCCCATGCGCATGTGCAAATTTTTCAATATACTGGTCGGCGGTCTCCGCCTCTTTCGTAAATACGACGTGGATATTATGGTAATCCAGAATCTCCGTGCGGTGATTCTGCACGCGGTACGCATCAAAAACCACAATCAGATGACATCCCCGCATCCCCTGGTAGTTACACATAATATCTAAAAGCCTGTCTCTGGCGCTATCTATATTATGCTCCGCCAGCTCTTTTAATTCCTGCCAGGCAAAGATCATATTATAACCGTCTACCAGAAAATACTCCTCTTTCTTTTCCGGCATCTGAAAAGTTCGTTTTGTCTGCGGTGCATACTCTCCCGTGACCGCACGCTTCCTGTGATAGCCTTTTCTTACTGATTCCTTGCCGTGCTTGTTGGCACAGAAGGTCTTAGAAAGAATGGCCTCCACCTCATCTTCACCGATCCACGCTTCCTCCTGCAAGCCCGTTTCTGCCTGCGGATTTCGCCCTTTCGCTGTCCCGGCCGGCTCGTCCAACATATCCGCATCCTCGATTCCATGCAACGCACGCTGTACAAACGCCGGCGTCTCCACATGCATCTGCTCTTTGACCTGATTCCACTTTACGACAAATCCTGCGCCATGCGCACAAAACACAGAATCCGCCGTATTTTGCAAATCCCGCTCTGGCTCATAGCCAGTCTGTTCCATAACCTCTTCGGTATTATGACAAGGCTCATAACCTTTCAACGTACAAGACAAGCGTCCTTCACCTCTGGTATACTGTAGGACTTCCCTTGGATAATCCTGCATCTGAGATACCGGCGCAGTTCCGGCAATCACCGCCATCCCGTTCTGCGCAGAAGGCGGCGCAAAATGACCGTGCATCCGCTCAATATCGGTCATGGCGCGCCCAATCATTTGCTCTGGAACTTCTAATACAAATTCATAAACCGGCTCTAGCAACACCGACTGCGCCTCCATCAATCCCTGACGCAGCGCACGGTATGTCGCCTGCCTAAAATCACCGCCCTCGGTATGTTTGAGATGTGCCCGCCCCGCAGCGAGGGTAATCTTCATATCCGTAATCGCGGAACCTGTGAGCACGCCTCTGTGCTCCTTCTCCATAAGATGTGTCAATACCAGCCGCTGCCAGTTACGGTCTAACACGTCTTCACTGCAAGCCGCCGCAAACACAAGCCCGCTGCCTGGCTCTCCAGGCTCCAACAACAAATGTACCTCCGCATAATGGCGCAAAGGTTCGTAATGCCCTACGCCCTCCGCCGGGGAGGATATCGTCTCTTTGTACAAGATATTGCCTGCCCCGAAAGACACATCCACGCCAAACCGCTCTCGGATCAGACTGGTAAGGATTTCTAACTGCACCTCGCCCATAACCTGCACGCGGATTTCCTGCAAAGTCTCATCCCAGATAATATGAAGCTGCGGGTCCTCCTCTTCAAGCTGGCTCAACTTCGCCATCATTTTGCCTGTATCGCATCCTGGCGGCAACTCCATACAGTAAGTCAACACCGGCTGCAAAAAGGGCGCCAAAGCGTCCTTTTCCATGCCCAGCCCTTCCCCCGGGCGCGTTTCCTGCAACCCGGCCACGGCACAGACAGTCCCAGCGCACGCCTCCGGCACAGCCTCAAACTTCTCACCTGAATAAATGCGGATTTGGTTGACCTTTTCCTGCCCGCTTCCCAGAGGCATTTTCACTTTCAACACACCGCCCGTCACTTTCAGATGGCTCAAACGGCTGCCCTGCCCATCATGGGTAATTTTAAAAACTTTGGCGCCAAATTCCTGCGGGTATGATTTCTGCTGCGTAAAACGTTCCAGCCCTTGCAGAAATTCTTTCACTCCGTCAAGCTTCAAGGCAGAACCAAAATAGCAGGGAAATACCTTCCTTTGCCAAATAAGCTCTCTGATTTGCCCTTCTTCCACCGTGCCCTGTTCTAAATAATATTCCAGCACATCCTCCCGGCACATGGCAGCATTTTCCTGAAACTCCTCATTGTCCACATCGGAAAAATCAAGACAGTTTTCGTCCAGTTTTTCCCTTAATTCTTCTAGCAGCGTTTCTCTCTCTGTACCCGGCTGGTCCATCTTATTGACAAAGAGGAACGTCGGCAAATGATACCTCTTTAATAGCTGCCAGAGCGTGCGCGTGTGCCCCTGCACGCCGTCGGCGCCGCTGATGAGCAATATCGCGTAATCGAGCACTTGCAGGGTACGTTCCATTTCCGCCGAGAAATCGACATGTCCCGGCGTATCTAACAACGTAAAGACCGTGTCGTCCGTTTTCAGTACCGCCTGTTTGGAGAAAATGGTAATCCCCCTTGCACGCTCCAACGCGTCCGTATCTAAAAAAGCATCTCCATTGTCCACCCTGCCTATTTTGCGTAGATTGCCGCTCTCATATAACAACGCCTCGGAAAGCGTAGTTTTACCTGCGTCCACATGGGCGAGCAATGCTGTGCATATTTGTTTTTTGGGTTTATTTTCCGATGACTTGTCCATCAAAAATGCCCCTTTCCCTGTTAATGGTGCAGCCTTAATTGAGCAATGCAGAATTATAGTCTGCCACAAAGAAAACACATGTATTTAATACCCAAATATACCCTTGGATCTCATCCTGACTGAATGTATTTTGCATCTTTAAAATTTCCATTAAATCTATACGTTCAAAACATTTCTTATATTTATCTATTTCTATATCAATTTGTCCATTTTGAAGCCAATTCGCTTTATGAATATTATGAAATATTATTTCCTTAAAAGTATGCCTAATATATTCCCAATAACTCTGACCGCTATGTATATATCCCATCTTAACTATCCAGTCTTTCATTTGGTATTTTAACGTCTTTTTTGTATTTCCTTCCATGATATCAATATTAATTTCTGGAAAACATTGAAACATCAGGGAAAATAATTTATTCTTTTCATGATTGCCTTCTACAATCAGCAGGTTCCGCCTTCGCCTTCTTACCTCGCCTACATAATTACTCATATTGTTCAAACTCCCCGCTGATATACATTTTCTCAAGATTATGACCTTCCCTTAATTCTCTGGGTGTCGCATTACAAAGCGAAGTCAGTGTTCCAATTCTTGATAAAATAAACAAACAATCTGGTCTCATCAGCCTGTTTGTCATGAGATTTGTATTGTGAGACGTCATTATTATCTGACACTTGGGATATTTTATCTTAAAAAAACGAATTAAATTTTCTGCCATCTCATAATGATAAAATGCGTCAAACTCATCTAAATATATGAATGAAGCCTCCCACACTCTGGAAACAAGCCTGCGATACAAAGTTACTAATGCCAAAGTCCCACTGGAAGCATTTTGAAAAAATGGAATTAATTTCTCATGCGCAAAATACAACTCCCTCTGCCCATCAGGTAATTTTTTCAACACCAGGCTGCACTCTATTCCCATTGCATTTAAAAACTCCTCGAAATCCTTTAACTTCTCTGAATTCTCCAATAACTCATAAAAACTATCATTTATCTTTCTCGGAAATCCCATCAAAGAACTACTTACCGTAAACATTGTCATTCTTCTCACATAATCAACCAATCGGATTAAAATTGAATCGCTATTTAAAGCGACATTACTTACTAACCATTTCAAAAATGGCAATTTAGTCTCAATGGTGTCTTCCACCTCTTTATTTGTTTCTAATGACTGTAAATACCTATCCGTATTAGCAATTTCCGCTTCAATATATTCCAGATTCGCAAAATCATATACTCCCTTTGTAAATTCACAATTAAAAATATCAGTCCCATCTATTTTCAATTTCTCATTCTGCAACTCCTGATTGAATGAACGAGAATAATTATAGATTAATTCCCTGCCCTCAAATAGAAACGTATAAGAAAACTCCGCTGTTTCTCCCGTTGAATCAGCATTTAGAAACACTCCATTTGGCATAAACATCTTTATGTCAGACATAAGCATATTTATATCCATGAGCGCTCTGCCTAAATTGGTCTTGCCCGTCGCATTCCGCCCATAAATCAGCATTTTACTAATCGCACCATCTGAAATACAATCGCTGCTAAACTGATATCCGGCAATATTATGGAAATCTATAGATATTTCATCCTTGAAATTTCTATAATTTCTGAGCGTAAACTTCTTTAACATCCTGGCATACCTACCTTTCAAACGATTCCCTTACACAACTCTATAATAATAGTATACCCAATATTACAATTATCTGCAACAAATAGCCGTAAAAAAATTACAGCATCAAATATACGACATATTAATTTCCAAATTATGCGAAATTTTTTATCTCCCTGGCAAGCTCTTCCCCAAGCCTTTGCGCCTCTTGCTTCCTTCCCGCAACAGAAGCCGTCCGATATTCCCGGCTGCCTTCCCTTGCATACAACCCGGTTAGATTTAAAACCTCCTCACCGCCGCTGTCTTCTACACCCATATGATTACCTGCCGAAGTTATCTTCGCATATGCGGCAATCGGCGAACTGCACCCACCGTCAAGCGCACGCACAAAACTGCGCTCCGCCCGTGCGCAGCAGGCTGCTTTCTCATCAAAGAAACCCTCAAGATACCTGTAATCTTCGCCTTCTCTTCCCTGAATGGCAAGCATGCCCTGGCCTGCCGCGGGAACCATCTCTTCCACTGTGAAATAACGGCTGATTCTACCTTCCAGGCCCAGCCGTTTCAAACCTGCGGCTGCCAGCACAAGCCCGCTGTACTCTCCTCCGTCAAGCTTTGCCAGACGTGTCTGTACATTTCCCCGCACACTTTTTATCTCCATCTGCGGAAACAGCCGCCCAAGCTGAATCATACGCCGCGGGCTTGAAGTCCCCAACGGCAGCGCGGGATTTAACTCTGTGAAACCAAATGGCAGAACTAAGACGTCTCTGGCGTCCTCCCTTGCGGAAACGCCCAGAAGCGGTAAATCCCTGGATACCTCCATGGGGACGTCCTTTAAGCTATGTACCGATATATCCGTACTTCCCTCCCGCAGAGAACGATCCAATTCTTTGACAAACAGCCCTTTGCCGCCAACCTTATAAAGCGTCCGGTCTAAAATCTTGTCGCCTGTCGTTTTCATCTTCACAAGCTGCGGCTCTTTTCCCTCACAGAAACGATGGATATAGGACGCCACAACTTCCGCCTGCACGACTGCCAAACGGCTTTCCCTGGTTCCGATTTTTATTACCTGCACAATAACCACTCCCGGATTCTCTTCGCCATTTCTGCCACCTTACGGTGGTCTCTGCCTCCTGATGCAATTCCAATGGTGATATCTTGCTCCTGCACAATTGCCGGAAAATAGAAATCACATTTCTCCTTATCAGACGACAAATTTACCGGAATTTGCTTCTGGCGGCATTCCCGAAAAATTGCGTCGTTCACCTGTGCATTGTCTGTCGCGGCGAACACAAAATCTTCCTTTATCAGTTCACCAGGCTGATAGATATGATAATCCAACATAAGTTTCCCCTGGCGCCGCGCCAAATCTTCCAGCTTCTTTGTTATCTGCGGCGCAGTCACCTGCACATTCGCGCCAAAAGCTAAGAGCGTTTGTACCCTTCTCGCCGCAATCTTCCCGCCGCCGAATACCCGAATATTTTTTCCCTCCATGTTGACGAATATAGGAAAATATGTACTCATTTTTTACCCCTTATTATATCCTATGATACGGAAAATGCCCGCTTGATGCTGTCGTAGTGAAGGAAAATCCCCTGTGCAGCAAGCTTTTCTATCTCTTCCTTATCCGCAATCTGGAACCCGGCAGTTTCCTTCTCCTGCAAATGAACATCGTCCTCCTGAAAATCTACGACGAAACGATAGACATCCACAAAGTAATTATCCCCCTCCCTGGGATTCTCCCGCTGATAAGTAAAGAGATAACCGTCCTCGCATCCTGATACGTCAATTCCCGTTTCCTCGAACACTTCCCGGTTGACTGCCTCTCTCGACTCCTCGCCCGCCATCGCAGCTCCCCCGGAAACCTCCCACCAGCCGGGAGCCCACGCCTTCGTCTCTACCCGTTTGGTGATAAGGAACTTTCCGTCCGGGCGCATGAGAACGCCTAACACCGTAAGATGGTACTCTCCCTCCTTCATCGTCCAATCGTTGCGCCGCATGGTACGCCCTGTCCTCTGTCTATTTTCATCGTAAATATCCCATAACTCCATTGTCATTCTGTCCTTTCTATATACTTGTTCCATAATCTCCACGGTCTTTTGCAATACTTCCTGTTCTGCCTGGTCCCGCAATTCAAACAGCAACTTATCCACAACTTTCCCCACCGTTTGCCGAAGCTGCTGTTGCAGCCGCTCCTTGTCCTCGCCAGACAAACACAATCCAGAAAGCGGCCGTTCCATCCGCCAGACTAACTCTTCTGCCGCTTCCATGCCGATCTGCTGAATTCTCGGATTAATATCCCTGCATTCCTGCCAGACCATAAATTTGCGTATCTCTTCTGTGAGGATTTCCTCTGCCTGCCTGTATTGGCTGCGCATTTCCGGCGACTGCGTCCGAATAGGCAAGCTGTCCATATCATAATACTCTACATTTTCCATTTCGGCAATGGATGTTTCCATGTCCCGCGGCACAGCCAAATCTACAAAAATCCGCTTTTTATCTGCAACCTTTCTATCCTCGCAGTCTGCAAGGCAATCCGCAAGCATTTGTCTGGTAATCGTAACATTTGGGCTTCCCGTCGCTGAAAAAATCATGTCGCATCCCGAAATGTGATGGTAACGCTGCCCATAATCTATTCTTTTCGCACCTTGTGGAATCTGCACCATACCGCTCTTGAACTGACGAACCGTAACCGTGACGTCCGCCCCCTCTTCCATCAATGATTGCGCCGTCAACTTGCCCATTTCTCCATTCCCAATTACCAGGCACTTTTTGCCCGCAAACACTGTTCCTTGTTCTTTGAAGAAATCAACTGCCTGATGAGCTGCCGAGAAATTTGCCTTGTCCATAACCACGCATGATTTCACCTGTTTTCCGGCAGTGACCGCCATGCGAAACAATACTTGCAAAATTTTATCCGCGCACTCTTTCTCTCTGGCAAACGAGATTGCCTCCTTCACCTGCGTTAAAATCTGGTCCTCCCCTACAATCTGGGACTTCATACCTGCGCTGAGATAAAACAGATGCTTTACTGCTTCCTTACTTTCACGCGTTACCAGATAACGCCCATATTCTTCCCACGCCAATCCCTTGAGACTGCAAAGAATCTGCGGCAAAGAAAGACTGGCGCCCTCCTTGAGACTGAGCCACAGCTCCATACGATTGCAAGTAGAAATCAGCACGCAGCCTCGGATTTCCTGCTTCTGCTTTAATTGCTCCATCGCCTCTGCCATTGCATTTCTGGTAAAGGAAAAACGCTGCCTGATGTCAATCCCGGCTCTCGTAAAATCAATCCCTGTCATTTTCAAATTCATAACTATATCTCCATGGGTTCCTCGTTGACGAGTCTGATTACACCATCACATTATATTAAGCCACTGGATAAATGCCGTCTTATCCGTATTATTATAGCCTGCTTTCTTATAGAAATCCAGCGTCTCCTTTTTCTTGCTTCCTGTCAGCAACATCATTTTATAACAGTTACGTTGTTTTGCTATTTGCTTTGCATATTCCAGACATTGTGATGCTAAGCCCTGTCCTCTGAAATTTGTATGGGTAACAACATTTTCTACAAAAGCATACGGACGCACATTTCTCGTCAAATTGGGAATTATGACACATACGCAAGAAGACACAATTTTTCCAGCAACCTCGTTTACGATCAAATGATGGTTTTCATCTTCTAAAATTTGTTTCCATGTATGGGACAAACCCTCTGATTGTTCCGGGATAGCTTCTTCATGCAAACATAAATACAATTCTAATATCTCGCATAAATCTTCTTTCATAGCTTCACGTACCATTTTATTTTACTCCTCTACACATCAATATTGAAAAATTCTGGTGTCTCGTCAAAATAATATTATATATAATCTTTTAACAATATATTGTATTCTTTTAGCAATTTCTTCCAGTTCTTTCTGTTGGCTGCCGGAATACCAAACTTCAAAGATGCTCCATCGGAACTATTCAGCTTCATAGACAGTGAGTTTTGTCCCAGCATAGTATTAAATTTCTTTATATTTGATTTCTCCGGATACAAAGATGAAGAAATCTGCGCATATCCTTTCATTCTTCCTTCATAGTAGTATCCTGAGTATTTGTATTCATTTCTGTTGTAGGTATTTTTCATTCTAAATTTCATTCTTCTGTTAGATGTAAACGCTTGAATGGAACTGCAATATAATGACGTACTGTCGTATAGCGATAATTCATACATTTCGCCAAAAATCCTCAACCTTATTTCCGATTTTCCATTGCCCTTTTTCACCAATTCTATATAAGGATAGTAAACTGCCGTTAAACCATATCCTTCACCATACATTACGGATTCACTCGTATAATCGTATACTCCATATCCATACAGCCTGCATTTATTACCTGCATCAATCGTATTAAATTTATAATTCTTATTCTTCTTTGCAAATGTTTTCAACTTCTTTGCAACGACTTTATATGACACTGGCTTCTTTTTTACTGTAACTTTACATTTTAAAGAATATTCTCCGCATTTGGCAGTAATAACAGCCTTCCCAGCCTTTTTTGCTTTCACAACACCTTCATTACTGACGGTTGCAACTGACTTCTTGGAACTTGACCATTTCACCTTGCTGCTTGTTCCGTTTACTTTAAGTGTTTTGGTCTTGCCTTCCTCCAACGTAAAATCCTTCGATGATAGTTCAGGGTAATATTGTCCCGAAAGAGATATATAATATGGCCCATCACTGTCAACATATAATGAATATTTTCCGGCTTTTAAAGTAATTGTTTTTTGATAGGAATCTTTTAAATCCATATATTTTTCAAAAAGAGTATTTAAAAAATCACCATCATCTATTGTCACATACATACTTCCATAATCATCATAATCATCATAATCATCATAATCATCATAGTCATCATAATCATCATAATCTACTTCTTCACCTTTCATGTAAATCGTCAGCCTACACTTATGTTTTAGCCTGAAATTATATTCCTCATCCATGTAAGAATCTTCAGAAGAATATTCTTTAAAAAAATCCGGTTCCGCCGCTTTGACATCTCTATTCCCCCAAAAAATACAACTCATCATAATCAGCAGCAACAACAAACTACCTTTTAAATGTTTCATAACCATTCCCCTTTCCGTTTAAGAAATATAATATACAATATTATCGCAAACAAAATATCGGCTGTCAAACAAAATAAATAACTCACATATGAAAGAACCATCCTATTCCATCATTTCAGTAATTTGGGGAATAGTATGATAAAAAATAAAGACCTTTCAAAGTGAATTTCCTTTGAAAAGCCTTTATTTTCGCCCTTTTTAGAGCTGCTGACGGGAATCGGGCCCGTGACCTTTGCACTACCAAAAAGCGATAACGCTTTCTCTGTGTTATCCCGGTTTTGCCTGATGTTGCGTGAAACGCTATATTTTAGCGAAGTCCTTTTCACAATTCTTCGTGCTTTTTCCTCGTTCAATGCAACTTTACGAACAAGATTCTAACAAAAATCTGACAACAGGTCAATCTAGTATTTTAGGAATATGCCGCCTTAAACGTCGTAATGCCCTCTGCATGATATAATTTTGATATTCTGCAATTCATCAATATCGTATACTAACCGGTTCTTTTCATCAATCCGCCTGGAATATCCAGGACGGTATCTTAACCGCTCAGGCTTGCCTTTTCCTTTCATTGCTCCATTTCTGCGTATATCTTCTAACAAATCATTGATTTTTTTCAGAGTTTTTCTATCCTGTGTCTCCCAATAGGTATAATGTTCCCAGCTATCACCGTAAAAAGTCAAATCATTCATTTTCCATTGCCCGCAATTCTTCCATCGTTTTTGTTATGCCTTTTCCTTGTGCAATATCAGCGTATCCTCTGTCCAACATAGCCAGATACTCTGCATTCCTCTTTAATTTTGCCATTTCGTTATATTCCTTTTCAGATACAATTACTACATTTTCATTTTTCGGTCTTGACACAATAAGCGTCTCACCGCCTATTACTTTATTGCACCATTCTTTAAAATTTTCACGCACATCCATGCTCTTTACTGCTAACATAGTATCACCTCATAATTCCGTATGGTTTTTCGTACTTTTATTATATATGGTTATTTTGCTTATGTCAATTTATTTTATGCCGGGAATTTCAAAGGAATTGAAAACAGCCCCAACCACATAGGCCAGGGCTATTCTTTATTGTTCCGCAATCTTTTTCAGTAACCGTATGATTTCCTCATTCTGCCTTATCAGAATAAAATTTTGTTCCACTTGCGCCCTTGCCAATTCGAGGGAGAATGTTTCATTTGCACTGCCGCTTAACAGACTGCCGAATGAATATAATTTGGAACCTGCCAGACTTCCGGCTATCTCTTTTGCTGAATTGATATTCCTACGTCTTAAATCATTTTCAGCGTAGCTGTCAAAATCCAGTCCGAACTTCTCCAAAGTCGCCTTGTCCTTCACCTCCTTTTCGCCCGCTTTTCTGCTGCCTTATCTTCTGCATTTTTACCAAACATATATTTTACCTCCGTTTCTTTTTTATACCCTTACTATACCCAATTTGGGGAAAAAAGGGCACAGGCAATCGGCCGTCCACCCACATAATAAAATCCATCTTTTTCGCGTCTGTAAAGCCGGTATGAGGGTATTTATCATTAAACAGTTGGAGGATAGTTTGTCCGTTGGTTGAATCCAGATATTCATAAAACCTGCTGCAATACTCATGGTACAGCTTGATAATCTCCTTTTGGCGGGCAGACTTATCTCCACCATAGCTGGGAAGTTTCATTTTGAAATGGTTCTCTGCAACAATCTTATCCCATATAGGTCTGTTTGGATTGATGACATGTATCAGCTTACTTGAAAACGATAATTCGAGCTGCCCCTCCGTTTCTTTCAAATAATCCAGTGTTTCCTCAAAAGTTACGCCCTTGTCTTTCTTCTGTTCAAGAAACAAGTAAAACCTCTCGTAATACAGGCTCTTTCTGGAACGCATGACAAAGAAATCATTAAAGGCACGTTGAAAATCCTTGTCCGTAGAAACATTCGTCCAGTAAAGACTATCCATGATACGTTTGTATTTTTTCATGCCGATAAGCAATTTTCCGCTATCGGACAATATTTGTTCGACTGTCTGAATACTTAGCATGATATCTAATCAACTCCCTGTGCTTTTGTTCTGAATATTCATAGATACATACTATCACACAGTAATTCAAATATCAATTACTTTTTCACATCATTTTTGCATTATATATTATTTTGTTTTGTGACATAGATTGCAAGTGCCAACTCACACTATAATGTACTCAAAATGTATGGAGGTATTGAGACTATGGAAAAATTCATTGTAGTACCAAAGGAAGATAAAGCCGTAACCATGACAATCCGCATTGACCGGGCATTACAGGAGAAGTATAACGAACTCTCCGCAAAAACCAACCGTTCAAGAAATGAATTGATAGGCATGGCTCTGCAATATGCCCTCGACAACATGGAGATTAAAAGCAAGGAGTAAGGCAAAATAAGAGCCGTTGGAACTAAAGTCTGAACCGCTCCCTGTCAAGTAGACAGTTAAAAAAATAAAAATTTTTACCTGCCAG
>CAJURU010000018.1 GCA_910588845.1 uncultured Lachnospiraceae bacterium | reverse complement strand
ATGGCCCATCGCCAAACGGTAAGGCAACGGACTCTGACTCCGTCATTTCAAGGTTCGAATCCTTGTGGGCCAGCTTGATACCTATCACTTGTGGTGATAGGTATTTTTCATTCTATAGAAAAGACCTTGTCACGCTAAAGCAGAAAAGCGTCAAGATATTTTCTGGTAAAATTGGAGGAAATAATGTATAGTTTTGATAGCAGGGTTCGTTATAGTGAAGTGGACAGCCGCGGGCACATTACGCTGCCTTCCATCATAGATTATTTTCAGGATTGCAGCAGCTTTCAATCGGAGGAATTAGGAGTAGGTATAGATTATCTGATGGAACAAGGATTAATCTGGGTCTTGTCTTCCTGGCAGATAGAGATCAACCGCTACCCGCAGATGGGAGAAAAAATTGCAGTCAGCACATGGCCGTACGGATTCAAGGGATTTTTCGGTTACCGTAATTTCACGATGGAGGACGGCAATGGCGAGTTGCTGGCATACGCTAATTCCATTTGGACGCTGCTGGATTTGCGAAAAGGGAAACCTGCGAGGCTTCCGTCTAAGATGCAGGAAGCGTATCAGCTCTCACCGCAGCTTCCGATGGAATGCGAGTCGAGAAAGGTAGCATTTCCGGAAGAAATGGAGGGCAGGGAACCGTTTCCGGTGCACAAATATCACATTGACACGAATCAGCATGTGAACAATGGAAAATATATAAGTATGGCGCAAGAATATCTTCCTTCAGGATTTCGGACCGGGAAGATGCGGGCAGAGTATCGCAAGGCGGCAGTTTATGAAAATATGATTTTTCCTTTTGTCGCAGGCGATCAGGAGAAAATTACGGTGAAACTTGCAGATGGAGAAGGGAAACCGTATGCCATCATAGAGTTGGAGGAAAAGAAATGATTCGATTAGGAGAAAAACAGACGCTTACGGTGGTGAAGAAGGTCGATTTCGGCGTTTATCTGGCGGAGGAGGGCAAGCCGGAAAAAAGGGTGCTGCTTCCAGCCAAACAAGTTCCCGAGGGCACCGAGCTTGCGGATGAGGTTGCGGTCTTCTTATATAAGGATTCCAAAGACAGAATGATCGCCACAATTCACGAACCCAAGCTTAAAATGGGAGATGTTGCCCCGTTGACGGTGGTTTCGGTACAGCAGATTGGCGCATTTTTAGATTGGGGACTGGAGAAGGATTTATTTCTTCCATATAAGGAGCAGATAGGGAAAGTCCAGACAGGAGATACGGTACTGGTGAGGTTGTATATTGATAAGAGCAGCCGCCTTTGTGCCAGCATGAAGGAACTTTATGACATGTTAGATACAGATTCTCCCTATCAGAGAGGGGACGTCGTTCAAGGGCGCGTTTATGAGTTCAGCAATAACTTTGGCGCATTTGTGGCGGTGGACGACAGATATTCTGCATTGATTCCACATCATGAGGATCACAGCTTTTTGCGTATTGGCCAGCAAATTGAAGCGCGTGTGGCAGGTGTGAAGCCTGACGGTAAGATTGATTTGACCTTGCGGGATAAAGCCTATGTGCAGATAGATAAGGATGCGCAGCAGGTTATGGAAGCCTTGGAGAAATATGACGGCGTCCTGCCGTTTAACGATAAGGCGTCTCCAGAAGTAATTATGCAGGAAACCAAAATGAGCAAAAATGCCTTTAAGCGCGCAGTTGGGCGTTTGTATAAAGAACGTAAGATTGAGATTACAGACAGCAATATCCGTAAAATATAAAATCCCAAAAACAGTAAAAGATTGCAATTGCCAAAGCATTGTGCTACACTGTATATTAATTTAAGGATGCAGGTTATCTGATTTGGTAATTGTAGTTTGACGGGCAGTTATACGGATTATCATAGTTGCAGTTTTGACAAAAGCATAATAATTACAGAACAGGAGATGGATTTATGAGGAAGGCGTTAAGAATTATTACCATATCTGCCGGTATTGTCAGTGTTGTTTCAGCAGTTGTCCTTGGGTTTATTTATTTGGAGGACATTGTCGGATATCTCAATAAAGTCAAGACGAAAGTTGTGAGTAAAATAGAAGATTAAAGAACCTGGGCGGAAGATATGGAGAAGTGTTTCACAAAGAATAAGCCGCCGGGCGTCGCAAACAGTATATGGATGATTCTTGCCGGCCTAACTGCCGTTTCGGTGGTTGCCGGCATTGTATTTGAAGCGAAAGCCAGCGTAAGGAAAGCGCAAGTAAGTGTGTGGGATGGGAGGATATTATGTCTGAGAGTAAAAATGTAAACCGGCTGTTTCTGGCAGTGGTAGTTATTTATATAGGCGTTAGTTTAGGAGTTGGGGCGTTGACCTCGGTGATGCCGGCGCTTTCATCTCTGCCGGTTTATGTTTCGCTGTTTTTATCGCAGTCCTTGATTTTCGTTCCCTGTTTTGTATACTGTAGATGGAAGAAGATAAAAATACGAGAGTTTATTCCCTACCGCAAGATTAATATTTCAACAATTGTTTTGGTGATAATCTGCACATATTTGATGTACCCTCTGATTGTTGTGCTGAATGCTATTTCCATGTTGTTTTCTACTTCGGGGACTGCAAATGTGATGGAGTTGATGCAGGGGCAGAATGTTATTTTGAGCACATTGTTTATGGCAGTAATGCCGGCGTGCGTAGAAGAATTTATGTTCCGCGGCGTGCTGTTCCATACTTATCGCAAAAATAAGATGCTTCCGGCAATATTGCTGAGCGCGTTTTTGTTTGGCTGTATGCATATGAACCTCAATCAGTTTATTTATGCTTTCGCGCTCGGCGTGTATCTGGCGTTTCTGGTGGAAGCTACCGGAACCATTTTCAGTTCTATGATTGCTCATTTTACATTGAACTTTACCAGTGTGGCAATCAGCTTTCTGCTGCCGTATCTCTACGAAGCGCTGGGAATTCCTGAGACGGCTGCCAACCAGCAGGTGGAGCTTGGCGGATTGGCTTCCGGTATGGAAAGCGGTGAACTTATGATGTTTTTGATGGGGATTATGGTCTGGGCAGTGGTAGCAGTTGGGACGACGTGCGCTGCATTTGGCCTTTATATGGCAATCAGTAAGATTAATGGCCGCTGGGCGTATGTGAAAGGAATGTTTAAACAGGGGACTGGGGAACGGCTGATAACGGCGCCGTTAGTGCTGGGAATCCTTATTGCCTTTGCTTTTATGGGCCTCACTGTATTTTTAGAACATGTGTAAGGTTGTTGTCAATGAGAGGTTGTTTTACATTGCAAATCCACGCAAACAGGCAGGAGCAGATTACGCAAGGTAATCTGCTCCTGCCTGTAAGATACGTTTAGACGGAAATATCAATATTTCCCCCCAGGTGAGGGGCAGCGGACTGTTCCATAATCTTAATCATGGAGTCTCCCATGGTCTCTACCGCATCCAGCTGTTTGCTCAACATGAGAACGCCAATGTCGCCGTTGAGCTTTGTCATGCTTAAAGCAGTTGATAAAGAAGCAATATCCATTGCACATTCCCCCTTTCCTGTTTTATTATGGCATGAAAAAGGGAAAAATGCAAACTAGAATATAAAAAAACAGGAGGTCAAATATGGTATATGATGTGATAATCTTAGGAAGCGGGCCAGCTGGGTTAAGCGCGGCTGTCTACGCGCAGCGCGCCCGTTTTCAGACGCTTGTTATAGAGGAGAAGCCGATGAGCGGCGGACAGATTCTGGACACTTATGAAGTGGACAATTATCCCGGGCTTCCAGGAATTACTGGTTTTGAGCTGGGGCAGAAATTCCGCGCCCATGCCGACCAGCTGGGGGCAGAATTTGTCAATGAGCAGGTAAAGGAAATTCAGGTTGAGGATGATACGAAAGTAGTGATAACCAATAAGGCGGCATATCAAACGAAAGCTTTGATTCTCGCCACCGGCGCCAGGCACCGCAAGCTCATGGTTCCGGGGGAAGAAAAGCTTACAGGAACAGGCGTTTCTTACTGTGCAACTTGTGACGGGGCGTTTTTCCGTGGGAAAGAGGTGGCAGTTGTCGGAGGCGGAGACGTGGCCTTGGAGGACGCGCTGTTCCTCGCCAGGGGATGCCAAAAAGTGTATCTTATTCATCGGCGGGATGCATTTCGCGGAGCACGTATTCTCCAGGAGCGTGTGAAGGAGACGGAGAATATTGAACTGGTACTGAACAGCCGGGTGACAGAAATTTGTGGGGAAGGACAGGTGGAAAGCCTGCTTGTGCACAATATTATAGAAGACACAGAACATACGCTCTGCGTACAGGGCGTTTTCATTGCGGTGGGCATTCAGCCGAATACTACGGCGGCAGAGGATATCGTTGCGCAGGATGAGCAGGGGTATATTATCGCGGGAGAGGATACGAAGACCAGCGTGCCCGGGGTTTTTGCGGCTGGCGATGTGCGCACAAAGCAGCTCAGGCAGGTGGTGACGGCGGCAGCGGACGGAGCAAATGCAATTACTTCCGTGGAGCGGTATCTCAGTGGAAATTAAAAGTAAATCCAATATAGATTTTGCGAAGCAATGGGTGAAGCCTCTGTGGTTTTCCCATTGTTTTTGATTCGGCTCTCCAGTCCGCGTTACTCCCGGCAAAGCTGTCACTATTTATAGTATGCGTACAAATAGTGGTATAATTTTGTAAAATATTATGGTTGACATAGTGAATACCCTTTGCTATAATAAGTCCTGTAATAAAATCGTAACAAATGAAGAATTCCGAGAGGAATTTGTAACAATAAAAAGCATAAGATGGAGGGTAAGATGAACAGGAATTCAATCAGAAGAGCAACTACATGTTGTCTGACCGCGGCAGTGGTATTGTCTGGAAGTTCTTTTGTAGCAAACGCAGCATTGAATGCAGGCGTAGGAAGTTTAATTTCGGCGACTCAGGATGAAGTGCAGATTGAGAGTGAGACAAGCTCTACCGCAGGTGTTTCGGGGGCAATTGCCAAGTCATTGGGGAATGGCTCAGACAGCTCCGCACAGGTAGCGCAGAATGAGAAGGCTGTTGTGAAATCTGAATATGATGATATCGCAATTGCTCAGGTAGATAATTACGTTAATGTTCGTTCCGCCGCAGGCGAGGACGGTGAAGTACTTGGAAAGTTATATAATAATTCAGCATGTACCGTACTTGGAACAGAGGGAGACTGGTACAAGATTCATTCTGGCGACGTAGAGGGCTACATAAAGGCGGAATTCCTGGTATTGGGTAATGCAGAACTGGCGAAGTCCGTGGGACGCCGTGTGGCAGATGTTAAGACAGAATCTTTGAATGTTCGTTCAGAGGCAAGCACTGATGCAGAACTTTTGGGTCAGGTGCCGGAAGGTGAAGAGCTTTCTGTAGTGGAAGAGAAGGACGGATGGGTAAAGGTTTCTATTGAAGAAGGCGAAGGCTGGGTTTCTAATGAATTCGTTGATTGCAGTACCCATTATATCGTAGCAGAGTCCAAAGAAGCCGAGGAAGCACGTCTTAAGAAAGAAGAAGAAGAGAGACGGGCGGCTGAGGAGGCAGCAAGACAGGCAGCGGCTTCACGCAGCTCCTCAAGGTCTTCTGGTTCTGCTGGTTCTTCTGGCGGCAGTTCAGCGCCAAGCAGAAGCTATGCTCCTCCAAGTGGTGGAAACGGCCAGGCGGTTGCTAATTATGCTTGCCAGTTTGTTGGCAATCCATATGTATATGGCGGCACAAGCCTGACAAACGGAGCAGATTGTTCTGGATTTGTTATGAGTGTATATGCAGCGTTTGGCGTAGGACTTCCGCACTCCTCCAGCGCGCTGGCAGGTGTTGGTTATGGCGTTGATCCAGGTGCTATGCAGCCTGGCGATATTGTTTGCTACAGCGGTCACGTTGGAATTTATGTAGGCAACAACACCATCGTGCACGCAAGTACTGAGGCAACAGGAATTAAATACACTTCTCCTGCTAACTATCGTACGATTGTTGCAGTAAGAAGAATTTTCTAAGAATATAAGAAGAGATGGCCGGATTACAGTTTACTGTAATCCGGTTTTTTATCTTATAGGAAAGACCTTGTCACGCTAAAGCGTGAAAGATATAGAAAAAGCAACAATGGTACTTATTTGCGCTAAAGGAGTTTTTATGGAACAATCTGCATTTGAAAAAATATACCAAGTAGTAAAACAGATACCTTATGGACAAGTAGCGACTTATGGGCAAGTGGCGGCGATTGCTGGCAATCGGCGATGGGCGCGGGTTGTCGGCTATGCGCTGCACGCAAATCCAGACCCGGAGCATATCCCTTGTCACCGCGTCGTCAATAAGGAAGGAAGAGTTTCGCCAGCCTTTGCATTTGGGGGCGGCAATCGTCAGATTACCTTGCTGAAGGCGGAGGGCGTGGAGTTTGTGGACGATCATGTGGACATGGAACGCTATCAGTGGGAAAGGCCGGTTTATTAGTTTTTTTGCATAAGCGGCAAGGCTTTCTGAACGAGTATATGTTAGTGCGGAAGTTCCATTTGAATATAGGATTAAGCCATTATCAAGGATGTTTAAAAATGTTACAAATTGTTACACAATTCATAATTTTGTAATAAAAATTCTTACCCTCAAAATGAAAAAAAGTTTTGACAAACGTCGACGTCTACAAATTGCACAAAGATTTCTTTCATTTTTAAAATTATGCAAAGTTACAAAGAAGTTATCCACATAATATTCTTATGAAAAATCCAGGATATTGAGTTATACACGAACTTATCAACGTTATCCACATAAAATTCGACAAAAATCAGGTTGACATAGTGGTATAATAAGAATGTATGTTTTGTGAAGTTGTAATAAAATTGTCATTTTTTCAAAAAATTGGAAAAAAATATTGACAAGAGAAAAAACAAAAAACATGGTTCAGAGAGATGAAATGTCAGTTAATTTGCGCAGTTGTAGAAATAATGAGGGGCGCATTTGAGGATAATTAAGGAAGCAAATGCAGTTTTGCACTTCCGCCAAGGTTTCATGGAATAAAGAAAATGGCGGTTGAAAAAATTTCCTTCATTTGGTATACTTCATAGATAGTTTAAAATTAGGATGGCTTTTTGTGCTGAAAGTATGGGAGAGGCCTTATAAAATTGGCGGCATAAGGCAGCTGGTAACGGGGAAAGTTATCACTAAGCAGAAGGTGTTATATGGTAAAGAAAATAGATATTTTGGGTATAAATCTTGATAATTATACGGTGCGGGAAGCGATGCTGCGCATGGAAGTTTGTTGGAACAGTACGATTATGAGTACGGTGGAAACTATTTCCATGGACACGCTTGTGAAAGCGAAGTCGGACGAGTTGGTGAAAAGCTGCATAGAAAATCTTGATTTGGCAATTATTTGTGATAAGGAGATTTTAAAGGCAGCAGGAATCGTTTCTTCGCAGCGGACGAAAGAGACTGTGGAAAATGAATTTCAGAAGGAATTCTTGAGAAGGGCGGCGCGCAATAAGCGCACCGTATATCTGTTGGGCGAATCTGGCGAGCAGATTGGGCAGTTGCAGGGATTTCTCAATGAGAATTATGAAAAGCTCAAGATTGCAGGGGTCTACGCAATTACCGATTGCGGCGGGGACTATGACACGGTGATCAATGAAATCAATATTGCTACGCCGGACGTGATTTTATCCGTATTGCCGACGCCCCAGCAGGAATATTTTCTCAACGAGCATAAAGAGAAGCTCAATGCGAAAATCTGGTACGGGCTTGGCAGGGATTATGCTGGCAGGCAGGGGAAATCTGAAGTGGCGGGTATTGCCAGGAAGTTGATTCAAAAGGGCATCTTGCATACGCTGATTATCCGCCATAAAAAGAATGACAGTGAGGAAGATAATGGATAAGATTTTTGATAAATTGCGCAAACCGCTTTTTCGGTATCTGGTAATTATTGCCGGAACCGGACTTCTGGCGTTTGCCATTAAATGTATTTTTGATACCGTCGGTCTGGTTACGGGAGGATTTACAGGCATTGCCATTCTGATAAAGAGCCTGACGGGATTTTTCTATGAGGGCGGGATTCCCCTCTGGTTTGCTAACCTGGCTTTGAACATTCCATTTTTCTTAATTGCCTTAAAGATTAAGGGAAAGCGTTTTATCTGGAGGACAGGCGTTGCCACAGTGTTGCTCTCTGCCTGGCTCTATGTAATACCGGAAATAGATTTCGCTGCTGGTGATTACATTCTGGCGTCTATTTTCGGCGGCGTGCTGGCGGGAGTAGCTATGGGTATGATTCTCTGGGCCAACGCAACGACTGGTGGTACAGAAATGGTGGCGCTGCTGCTGCAAGGCTGGTTGAAACATTATTCCGTGCCGCAGATTATGCAGGTTTTGGACGGTATGATCGTGCTTGCAGGACTGTATGTGTTCGGACTGCGCCCTTCTATGTATGCAATTGTGGCGATTTACATTTCCTCGAAAGTGACAGATACTATCTTAGAGGGTATGAAGTTTTCTAAGGGCGCATATATTATTACAGACTTTTATGAGGAAATTGCCAAACGGATTATGGAGGAACTTGACCGGGGTGTGACAGGTATGGATGCCTATGGTATGTATTCCGGCAATAAGAAATGCGTGCTGTACTGTGTGGTTTCCAAGAAGGAGATTGTGCGCCTCAAAGAGTTAGTACATGAGATTGACCGCAAGGCCTTTGTGGTGGTCGGCGATGTGAGGGAAGTTTTAGGGGAAGGGTTCATCAAACCATAATTGTATACTATGCCTATGACAAAAAATATCATATTTGAAAAAATAATTGAGGAAATGCATAAAAAAATGACGATTTCCTCTTTATTTTTTTGTGCTTTTGCATTAAACTATAAATTAGGTTATTTCATCAAGGGAAAATAGGTGAAATATAATTTGTGAAAGTTGCATAGAAAATAATGTACAAGTAATCAGATGGGATGTTCAGAAAGAGGCGTAACGGAGAAGAAAGGGAGTGGACAATATGATTTCAAATCAGATACTTCAGAATACAATTGATGGCTTAAAAGGAATCACCAGAATTGATTTATGCATTATTGACACCGAGGGGAAAGTTTTAGCGACAACGTTTCAGGATACGGATAATTACGTTACAGCGGCGCTCGCTTTTGTGGAATCGCCGGCGGATAGCCAGGTGTTTTTGGGATGTCAGTTTTTTAAAGTATTTGACGACCATCGACTGGAATATATCCTGCTGGCAAACGGAGACAGTGAAGATGTGTATATGGTAGGGAAAATTGCCGGGTTCCAGCTTCAAAATCTCTTGGTGGCGTATAAGGAGCGTTTTGACAAGGATAACTTTGTTAAGAATTTATTGTTGGATAACCTGCTTCTTGTCGATATCTATAATCGTGCCAAGAAGCTTCACATAGACACGGAGGCCCGCAGGGTTGTGTTTATTATAGAGACTGCCCTTGAGAAAGAGGGCAATGAGATGGAGAAGGTGCGCGGGCTTTTAGGCAGCAAGTCCAGGGATTTCATCACTGCGGTGGATGAGAAGAATATTATCGTCGTGAAGGAAGTTCTGGAAAATGAAGGTTATGATGAGTTAAATAAGACAGCGGAAGTTATCTTAAATATGTTCAATAGCTGTGAGAATCAGGAAATTCATATTGCTTATGGGACGATCGTAAATGAAATTAAAGAAGTTTCCAGGTCATATAAAGAAGCGCGGATGGCGCTGGACGTGGGGAAGATTTTCTTCGAGGACCATCGGATTATCGCCTATTCAACGCTGGGGATCGGCCGTTTAATTTATCAGCTGCCAATACCGCTTTGTAAGATGTTTATCAAAGAAATCTTTGACGGCAAGTCGCCGGATGAATTCGATGATGAGACGCTGACGACCATCAATAAATTTTTTGAGAACAGCCTGAATGTGTCGGAGACCTCGCGACAGCTCTATATCCACCGCAACACGCTTGTATACCGGTTGGATAAGCTGCAAAAGAGCACAGGGCTTGATCTGCGTATCTTTGAGGATGCCATTACCTTTAAGATTGCGCTGATGGTAGTAAAATACATGAAGTATATGGAGTCTTTGGATTATTAGGGTTTAGGAGGCTTATATGATTAAACTTGAAAATGTCAGTAAGGCGTATTCTGCCGGGATTCCGGCGTTGAATGATGTCAGCCTGCATATTGAGACGGGAGAATTTGTCTTTGTGGTCGGGGACAGCGGTTCCGGGAAATCCACATTGATTAAGCTTCTCTTGAAGGAACTGGAGCCTACGAGCGGCAGCATCGTAATCAATGGGCAAAGACTGGGTAATATCCGTCACAGAGACGTGCCGAAATTCCGCCGCAATCTGGGCGTTGTTTTTCAGGATTTCCGTCTGCTGAAAGACCGTAATGTTTACGAGAACGTGGCGTTTGCCCAGCGTGCGATTGGCAAGTCGGCAAAGAGCATGCGGCGCAAAGTGCCGGCCGTACTGTCTATGGTGGGGCTTGCGGCAAAGTATAAATCTTACCCCAGACAAATTTCCGGTGGTGAACAGCAGCGTGTGGCGATTGCCAGGGCTTTGGTAAATGAACCTAAGATTCTTCTCGCCGATGAGCCTACCGGTAATCTGGATACGCACAATGCCTGGGATATCATGAAACTTTTGGAGGAAATCAACCAGAGAGGGACAACCGTTCTTGTTGTTACCCATAATCTGGATATTGTCAAGACTATGAAGAAACGTGTCATAACCATGAAGAAAGGCGTTGTTGTGAGCGACGAACAGGCAGGAGGCGGCAATGAGGATTAGTACATTTCTATATACATTAAGGCAGGGAGCCAAGAACATCTGGAAGAATAAAATGTTTTCTCTGGCGTCAATTGCCACTATGTCGGCCTGCATCTTTCTGTTCGGCGTGTTTTATTCCGTAGTCGTGAATTTCCAGAGCGTCGTAAAGGAAGTGGAATCCGGCGTCGCAGTTACCGTATTCTTTGTGGATGGCGCGACCCAGGAGCAGATAGATGAGGTTGGAACCCAGATAAGCAAGCGCGCGGAGGTTTCCAAGAAAGTATTTGTGTCTGCGGAACAAGCGTGGGATGAGTTTCAGAAAGTTTATTTTGAGGGCTCGGAAGAGATGGCGGAAGGGTTCACCAATGATAATCCGCTGGTAAATTCTTCGCATTATGAAGTCTACATGAACGATATTTCCATGCAGGAATCTCTTGTTACATACTTAGAATCGCTGAATGGGGTCAAGGAAGTGAAGAGTTCCGATATTGCAGCCAATACTTTGACGGATTTCAACCGTTTGATAGGTTATGTTTCTGCGGGAATTATTTTAATTCTTCTCTGTGTCGCCGTATTTTTGATTAGCAATACGGTAACCATCGGTATTGCGGTGCGCAGGGAGGAGATTGCGATTATGAAATTGATTGGCGCGACCGACTATTTTGTGCGCGCGCCATTTATCGTAGAGGGAATTCTCATTGGAATTATCGGTTCGGCGCTGCCGCTGACGGTGCTGTACTTTATGTACCGCAGAATTATTTTCTATGTGGCGGAAAAATTCCGCTGGCTCAGCAGCATGTTGGAATTTTTGCCAGTGGACAAAGTTTTTGCAACTTTAATTCCCGTAGGGCTGATTCTGGGCGTGGGCATTGGCTTTTTAGGCAGCCGTATGACGATCAGAAAGCATCTGAAAGTGTAAGAGTTTTAGAGCGAGGGGTATCTATGTTGTTTCGGGGCTCCTTAGAGAATTTAGCTGGATTATTATGCCGGGATAATGGAAGAAAAGAGGGATTATATGGACACACAAAATAAGGAACAGCAGGAATTGGATGATCATGAGCGCTATCAGCGGGAGTTCGAGCGTTTGGAAAGGGAGTGCTGTGAACTCTCGGGAGCGAAGTATCCTACGAAGCCTCCAGGATTTGGCTGGGGCTTTTTATTTGGCAGCTTTTGCACGCTTGTGTTTGGTGTTTTTTTACTAATTGGCGGTTACGCCTTAATACAAAACGTAAGCCCGGGAAAGGACAAAGAGCTGGATTTATCCAAGAGTACTAAGGAAGTTGTCACGGACAGCACGGTAGAAGAAAAAGCGGGCCAGTTGGCCGACTTGATTGACCAGTACTATTATGAAAAGGTAGATAAAAATTCCATGGTGGAAGGTTTGTATGCGGGAATGACGGAAGGTTTGGGAGATCCTTATTCCACATACTTTTCTGCCGAGGAGTATGCGTCTTTTAATGAGAGTACGACAGGTGTTTATTATGGTATCGGCACAGTGCTTACGCAGGACGCCAAGACCAAGGTGGTTACCATTTTGCATGTTTATCCGGGAACTCCGGCGGAGGAAGCCGGTATCCGGGATGGAGATGTGATAGCCAAGGTGGACGATATTGCAGGCGACAGCATGGAATTGTCGGAGCTGACAACTCATATCAAAGGGCAGGAGGGCACTACTGTCCATATAGAGGTTATACGTCATGGAGAGAAGGATTATCTTGGCTTTGATGTAGAGCGTCGGCAGATTGAAGTGCCTACGGTTGAATATGAGATGCTCGAGGGGAATGTCGGGTATATCCAGATTACCGAGTTTTCCACGGCCACACCGGAGCAGTTTGACGAAGCGATAGAGAAGCTGCAGGGCCAGGGGATGGTCTCTGTGATTGTCGATTTGCGCGATAATCCGGGGGGCGTTCTGCAATCTGTGTGTGAAATACTGGATAAACTATTGCCGGAAGGCTTGCTGGTGTACACCGAGGATAAGTACGGCCACCGTTCCGATTATAAATCTGACGCATCATGTATGGATATTCCCATGGCGGTGTTGATTAATGGCAACAGCGCCAGCGCTTCCGAGATTTTTGCAGGCGCTATCAAGGATTATAAATATGGTACGCTGATTGGCACGACCTCGTTTGGCAAAGGAATTGTGCAGACGATTATTCCCTTGAGCGACGGCAGCGCAATCAAGCTTACGATGGCGAAATATTTTACGCCCAAGGGAAATTATATTCATGAGGTGGGTATTTCTCCGGATATTGAGTTGGAATATCAATATCTCAATGAAGAGGATGAGGTATATAATCCTATGCATGACAATCAGATTCAGAAAGCCTTGGAAGTACTGAAAGAGGGAGAGTAATAAATTTTAGGCAGAAGAGGATTTAGATTGACAAAGCAGCAGGAATCATATATGATAGATTTCAGTAAATAACCGCGTCGTCAGCAATGATGCTGCCTTGACGCGGCCAAGACATCAGAATAAACGCAGAGGGACTGCATAGCAGTTGAGAAGGTTAAAACCTGACTCTTTGAACCTGTCAGTTAATACTGTCGTAGGGAGCGGAACGTATATAGAAAGAAGACGCTGTTACGGCACGTCTTCTTTTTTGTTTTGGAAGACGTCGATAGAAAAGAGACATCATTTCGCTCTGTTATTGCGCCCTGAACAAAGGAGAGGAAATTATGAGAGAATACGCGACACAAATGGAAGCAGCACGCAAAGGCATTGTAACAGAGCAAATAAAGAAGGTTGCGAGGAAAGAGCGGATGGCGGTGGAAGAGCTGATGCCGCTTGTGGCCAAGGGCCAAGTGGCTATTTGCGCCAATAAGAACCATACTTGCCTGCAACCGGAAGGGGTCGGCGCCATGTTGAGGACAAAGATTAATGTCAATCTCGGTGTTTCCAGGGACTGCAAGGATTATGAGATAGAAATGGCAAAGGTGATGGAGGCTGTGAACATGGGGGCGCATGCGATTATGGATTTGTCTTCTCACGGAGATACCATTCCATTCCGCCGCAAGCTGACCTCCGAATGCCCGGCGATGATTGGCACGGTGCCGGTGTATGATTCGGTGATTCATTACCAGAGGGATCTGGCGACCCTGACAGCGAAGGATTTCCTGGATGTGGTGCGCCTGCATGCGGAGGATGGCGTGGACTTTGTTACGCTGCACTGTGGGATTACCAGAAAGACGATTGAGCAGATTAAGAAGCACAAGCGCAAGATGAACATTGTTTCCCGGGGAGGCTCTCTGGTATTTGCCTGGATGTGCATGACCGGCGAGGAGAACCCATTTTATGAGTATTATGATGAAATCTTAGAGATTTGCCGGGAATATGATGTGACGATTTCATTGGGGGATGCCTGCCGCCCGGGATGCCTTGCCGACGGCTCCGACGTCTGCCAGATTGAGGAGCTGGTACGTTTGGGGGAGTTGACGAAACGTGCCTGGGAGCGTGACGTTCAGGTGATGGTGGAAGGGCCGGGGCATATGCCGATGGATCAGATTGCGGCGAACATGAAATTGCAGCAGACAATCTGTATGGGGGCTCCGTTCTATGTGTTGGGGCCGATTGTCACCGATATTGCACCGGGATATGATCATATTACCTCAGCAATCGGCGGGGCAATTGCCGCACAGAACGGCGCGGCGTTCCTCTGTTATGTGACGCCGGCAGAACATTTGGCGCTTCCCAATGTAGATGATGTCAAACAGGGAATTATTGCCTCTAAAATTGCCGCGCACGCGGCAGACATTGCCAAAGGCGTGCGCGGAGCCAGAGAAATTGATGATAAAATGGCGGACGCCAGAAGAGAATTAGATTGGGAAACGCAGTGGGAGTGCGCCCTGGATCCGGAGACGGCAAAAAAGATTCGCGAGGACAGGAAGCCGGAGCATGATGATACATGTTCCATGTGTGGGAAATTCTGTGCAGTGCGCAGCATGAACAAGGCGTTGTCCGGCGAATATATAGACATACTGTAACGATTCAGAATGGGTGTGGCTGGCATTGTTGTTGTGGAAAGGATGAATGAAATGAGAGGCTGGCTGTATGTGATTGTAGATTTCTCTTATGGGGAAGAAAAGATTCGGAAGACGCTGGAAGCCGGGGTTGATTATATTCAGCTCAGGGAAAAAGATATATCTTCGGCGGAATATCTGCGGAGGGCAAAACGATTGCAGCAAATGGTACAGGGATCTGATACTAAATTGATTATCAATGACAGGCTGGATATCGCCTTGCTCTGCGGCGCCCACGGCGTGCATCTGGGGCAGAATGATGTACCTGTAAGGGAGGCAAGACGTCTGCTCGGCGCTGGCAAAATTATCGGCGCTACGGCCAAAACAGCCGCACAGGCGCGGCAGGCTGCGGGGGACGGCGCAGATTACCTTGGCAGCGGCGCATGGTTCCCCACAGAGACGAAGAAGGACGCCGTACCGATGACAGAGGAAGTCTATCGGGCAATTTTGGCGGAGGCTTCGATTCCCAACGTGGCGGTGGGAGGCATTGATGCAGAAAATGGCAGAAAACCGTTATCCTGCGGCGCGTCAGGGCTTGCCATTTCCGCGGGAATCTTAAAGGCCGAGAATCCTGCGGCAGAGGTGAGAAAGGTTCGGGAGCTATTAGATGAGTTTTTCTAATTATAGAAAGCGAGTGAGAATGTGAAAACAGTGCTTACGATAGCCGGCAGCGATTGCAGCGGGGGCGCCGGCATACAGGCGGATTTAAAGACAATTACATCATGGGGGCTGTACGGCGAGAGCGTGGTAACGGCGCTGACAGCCCAGAATACAATGGGGGTAGCGGATGTTTTGCCGATATCCCCTGAATTTTTAGAGAAACAATTAGAGTGCGTATTTACGGATATTGAGCCCGATGCGGTCAAAATAGGGATGGTTACTGGTATCGCGCAGATGCAGGTAATCAGGGAATGTCTGCTCAAATATCAAGCGCAGCACGTCGTGATAGATACCGTGATGGTGTCTACCAGCGGCCGGCATCTGATGGAACCAGACGCATATGATTATTACAAAAAAAATATCCTGCCTCTGGCGGAAGTTTATACGCCGAATCTCCCGGAGGCGGAAGTATTGTTAAAAACAACCATTAAAACAAGGAAAGAAAGGGTTGCAGCCGTGAGGGAATTTGCGTTACAATACAAGGGTACAATTTTTTTGAAAGGCGGGCATGATAAATGTTGTGCCGACGATTTGTTTTTTGACGGAGACGAGCTTACATGGTTTGAAGCGCCGCATATTGCTAACAGCAATACGCATGGAACGGGATGTACACTGTCCGCGGCGATTGCCTGTGGGCTGGCATTAGGTTTGCGTGCAAAAGACAGTACAGGGAGGGCCAAGGCATATGTCACAGGCGCAATCTTGGATGGCATGGATCTTGGAAAGGGGAACGGACCGTTGAACCATATGTATCGAATGAAGAAACCACAAAGGGGGTTTTAGGATTGAAGAAGAAGTTATTATTGATAGTGTTGGCGTTTTGCCTGATGGCGGCGGCTTGTAATGGAAAGGACAAGCCTGCGAAAGAAGTGCCGGAACAGAATATGCAGGAGCCGGCTGAGGACAGCAAGCAGGAAGAAACTTCTAAGACGGAGGGGGATAACAAGGAAGAGAAGGAGGAAAACGTCAAAGATAAGAAAGAGGAAGAGAGCCAGACCTCCGAACTCTCTAAGGAGCCGGAGGTGACATTTACTGACTATTCCCAGGAAATTCGGGATGAGAAGGACGATGGGCTTCTCTTGTCCGTGACAGAGAATTGTCCAGTAATTACGATTGAGGGAAATGAAGACATCTCACAGAAGATGAATATGGTATTTGAGCAGCAGCATATCATCAACCAGGATGAGATAGCGAGGAAAGTGCAGGAGGCCAAAGATTACCGCAAGAGTCTGCCTGAGGAAGAAGCCGGGGCCTGGACAGGATACGGTTACGGCATGAATTACAAGGTAATGTATGCGTCGCCAAAGATTTTGAGCATTGAGTCAGAAAATTATGATTGGCAGGGTTCCACGCATCCGAATACATGGACGTCTTCTTACTGTTTTGATGTATCTACCGGGGATTTGCTCTATCTGGCGGATGTTTTTACAGATGAGGTGAAGGCGAGGAAGATTGTGGAACAGCATATTTTAGATACTATTACCAAAGACCCCTACAAAGATGCGTTGTTGGACGATTATGAGGCATATGTCGCCGATGTGATGACGGAAAATACATTTTACTTTAACAAGAAGGGGTTGGTGATAATCTGTAACCCCTATATGGTTACTGCCTATGCGGCAGGCACGATTGAGGTTGAAGTTCCCTATGAAGAGCTGAAAAATGTAATGAATGAGAAATATATATTGTAGAATTAATTTTCTTGGAATTAATATTATAATTTTATTAATTTATAATTTAATTTAGTTGAGGTAATAATCATATAATATCCAGCGTACGTTTGTGATAGGAGCAAGCTATGGAAAAATCACCGTTGACTACTCTGTGTTACATAGAAAAAGATGATAAGTATCTGATGCTTCACAGGGTGAAAAAAGAGCAAGATGTGAATAAGGACAAATGGATCGGAATCGGCGGGCATTTTGAAGCAGGAGAAAGCCCGGAAGAATGTCTGCTCCGGGAGGTAAAGGAGGAAACCGGTCTCATGCTGACCGGTTTTTCCTTTCGCGGAATCGTGACATTTTCCGCCATTGGCTGGCCGACAGAATATATGTGTCTGTACACCGCAGATAAGTTTGAAGGGACGCTGGCAGAGTGTGACGAGGGAACTCTGGAATGGGTAGATAAGGAGCGTCTGATGTCTTTGAATCTGTGGGAGGGAGATAAAATTTTTTTCCGCCTGTTGATGGAAAATGCGCCATTTTTTTCACTGAAATTGAGTTATGATGGAGACACGCTTACTGAGGCAGTGTTAAATGGAGCGGCTTTGGAAGTGAGGAGAGACTAGACGAAGTTTTAAAGGAAATAGTTTCGGCGTTGTAAAAGTTTAAGCTGGGGAGAATCTGATGCAGGGAGGGATTATTATGAAAAAGAAAAGAGCGGCAAGCAGGCTGCTTGCTTTGGCCTTGGCGTTGAGCCTTGGGCTGACGATGGCGGGCAGCGCAAGCGCGCAAAAAAAGGTGATAAAAGCCGCGTCACAGCCTGCTTCTTTGGAAACCCTGGAGAAAGAGGAAGCTACAAAAGCCGGAAAAACCCTGGAGAAAGGGAAAGCTGCCCAAACTTTAGAAACCTTAGAGAAAGGGGAAAATGGGGAACTGCATTGGGAGGAGGAACCGCAAGCTGGTGAGGCGGGGATAGAGGCGCAGCGCGTGGTATCTGCGGACGATGGCAGAAAAGATTCCGGTCAAGGCGGCTATAAGGATTCAGAGGAAGTCCGGGTGTTCATTGTGCTTGAAGGGGAGTCTGCTTTGGAAGAGGGATTCTCAGCCAGGGAAATCGTTGAAGACGGCAGGGCGCAGAGTTTTTCGCGCGACACACAAAAGCGGCAGGATTTGGTTGTGGAGGAAATTGAGCAGGCGGTAAGCGGCCGTCCCTTAGAAGTCCGTTACCAGTTCAGCCTGTTGTCTAATGCTGTCTCAGCGGTGGTGCAGTACAAAGATATTGAGAAAATCCAGAAGGTAGACGGCGTCAGGGCTGTCTATGAAGTACCTCGTTACCGTCTTCAGGAGGCGGCAGAACCTCAGACTATCACGGCTGGGGAGATGGTAGGGAGCTATCAGGCCTGGGACAGCGGCTACACGGGGGCCGGACAGAGGATTGCCATTGTGGACACCGGAATTGATTTGGGTCATCCATCTTTTGATCCCCAAGCCTTTTCTTATGGCAGAGAAATTACGAAGGAAAAGAGCGGTCACGGCGTGGCAAAAGAGAATCTTCTGGATGAAAAAGAGATTGCCAAGGTGTTTAGCAAACTGAAAGTTGGTGGCGAGAAAAGCGGTGTAACCCCGAAATCACTATATAGAAATGAAAAAATTGCATTTGCATTTAATTATGCCGGGAAGAATCTGGACGTTTCCCATGAAGAGGGGGATCATGGCACCCATGTGGCCGGCATAGCGGCTGCCAATCAGTATGTGCCGGCGGAAAAGGGTACATATCAGGAACAGGAAGATGGGGTAGCAGGCATCGCCAAGGATGCGCAGCTTTTGGTGATGAAAGTGTTTGCGGATAGCGATGAGACGTATACCGACGATTATATGGCGGCTGTGGAAGACGCTCTGCTATTAGATGCGGATGTGGTGAATATGAGCCTTGGGACCCCAAGTCCAGGGGAAAGTACAGCATTTTCGGGGGAGGAATATGTAAATCAAGTATTTGACAGGCTGTTAAAGAGCGATGTGGTGGTAAGTATTTCTGCCGGAAACAATGGTTCCTGGGCGGACGCCAGCAGCGCGGGCCATAACCGCGCCCAGGATGTGAATATGAATATGGTGGGAAGCCCCGGTTCTTATACAAATGCGCTGGCTGTAGCAAGCGCGGTCAATGCCGGCTATCGGGATAGCGGGTTTCGAGTAGGAAAGCGGACATATTTTTACAGTGACGCGCAAGGGAAAGAGACGATTCCTTCCCTGGGAACGCTGGACACCGGCGGGAAGGGGACAGATTACAAATATGTGTTCCTGGAATCTTTTGGAGAAGAAGCGGATTATCAGTCGATAGATGTGAAAGGAAAGGTTGTTATTGTCAGTAAAGGCGTCATTCCCTTCGCCCAGAAGCATGAGAACGCCCAGAAGGCGGGGGCGGCAGCCTTGATCATATATAATGATGATCTCGGTTTTCCGAAATTAAATCTTTCGGAGTCCAAAGCAGAGATTCCTTGCGCCATCATGGGCTGGGAAGATAGTTGGTCCTTGCAGGAGGCGGGTAGTGCGGGAACGCTTTGCATTTTTTGTGGGCCGGTCAAAAACGCCAAGGCTGCACAGGGGTATCAGATGAGCGATTTTTCCGCATGGGGCGTACCTGGGAATCTCGCATTGAAACCGGAGATTACGGCTCCTGGGGAGAATATTTATGCTACGCTTGGCGGTGGAGGATATGGATGCATGAGCGGTACTTCTATGGCGGCGCCCAGTATTGCCGGCATGAGCGCCCTGGTCTTGGAGTATATTGAGCGGGAAGGCCTGGTCGAAAAGACGGGGCTTGATAAAAGGGCGCTGGCGCAATCATTGTTGATGAGTACGGCGGTTCCATTGAAAGAGAAAGACAAGGAGGAGTATTCACCCAGAAAACAGGGCAGCGGTCTTGCCAATGTGAGTTTGGCAACCACAACGCCCTCCTGTCTTTTCGTGGGCAATAAGAAAGGGAACGACGGTAAAGTGAAAGCGGAATTGGGAGATGACCCGCAGCGAAAAGGCGTGTATGAATTTTCTTTTAAAGTCTGCAACATGACGGAAGAAAACCAGTATTACACGCTGGACGGTTCTATTTTGTCGGAGGAGTTGTCGGAGGGGAAATGGATTGCGGGGAGTTCCCATAAACTGCGGCCTAAAGTGACGTTTTCTTCGGAAAGCCGGGTATTATGGTATGATTTAAACGGCGATGGCAGAGTGGACGGCGAGGACGCCGCTGAATTGCTGCGCCATGTCAATCAGTCTGTTCATTTGCAACGGGTGGAATGCAATCAGCAGAAATTTGATTTTCTAAAAGACGGCGTGATTGATACGGCGGATGTCTACGCTTTCCTCAAAGAACTGGAAGAACCTACGGTGGATTTGTGGGAAGAGACTTTGGAGGTCAAAGATGAGGCTTCCGTTTCGGTGAAGGTAGAATTGTCTTCTAAAGATAAAAAGTATCTGGACAGCCAATTTGAACATGGCATGTATATTGACGGTTTTGTCTATCTGAGGGGAGCGGTGGATTTGTCTGTTCCAATGCTGGCTTTTTATGGGAACTGGACGGAGTCTTCCATGTTCGAGCCTTTTGATTATCTGGAATTTGCCAATGGCGGGGAGCGGGAAGCCATGACATACTCCGGCATAGTTTATACGAATTATCTCAATTATTATACGGCGGAGGATGACAGTGATTTCTGCTATGGTTCCAATATGTACCTGGAAGGGGGCGATGAGAACTATTTGCCGGAGCGCAATGCTTTTTCCACGAATTCCGGGGACAGGATTGAGAGTATGGTATACTCGCTGATTCGCAATGCGGCGTTGATTGAAACTAGCATTGTCAATGATAAGACGGGAGAAATATATTACAAGTATCAGGAAGAAAATTATATGGGCGCCTATTACGATTCTAAAGAAGGCGGCTGGCGCAATACGGAATATTCCTCTGTCCTTGATTGGCAGGGGCTGGATAATCAGGGAAAACCATTGCCGGAAGGGAGCAGAGTGCGTTTCACGGTTACTGCACTGCCGCAATATTATCAGAATCAGCCTGAAAATGCCGCTGAGGGCGCGAGGTTCAGTGTGCCGATAACCATTGACAATACGAAGCCCAAGCTGATTAATATGGAAGATACTCAGGGTGGGAAGATACGCCTGACATTTCAGGACAACCGCTTTACGGCGGCGGTAAAGGTATATGACAGAGACAAGGAAACACTGTTAAATGCTTATGGCGTGAATCAGGAAAAGGCCGGGGTTCCTATGCAGGTGACGATCAAGGACCCTAAGAAGGTATTTTATCTCAAGCTGGTGGATTATGCCGGAAATACGGTTTCTTACCGGGTCAACCGCAGTGGGAGCCCTGACACGCCGTATACGGATGGCGTGGCGCTGGATAAAACAGAGCTAAAACTTATCAAAAAGAATTCACAGCGTTTGAGGGCTGTCGTAAACCCGGAAGGGGTTATGGATGACAGCGTAACCTGGAGCAGTGAGAACAGCAAGATTGCCACGGTAGATCAGAAGGGCGTCGTGACCGGTGTAACACCGGGGACGACCAGAGTTATTGCCACAACGAAGGCCAAGAATACGGCAGGAGAGCCGGAAACTGCGGTATGTCAGGTGACGGTGGAGGAAATCAGCGTTTCCTTGCATGGGATTTTATGGACAGGGGATGGGAAAACCTGGTTTTCCAGTATCAATACATCTAAACTCCCGGAATATACTAAAATTTTACAAACCAGTAAGGAATGTTATTATACGGCGGCGACAGTAGTTGGAAATAAAATTTTGGCGGCCAGGGACGGTCTGGACTCAGGTTTGTATTTGATTGACCCGTCAAACCGCTATCAGGCAATTTATGCAGGTAACCTTGACAAAACTCTTGTTGATATGGCGTACAGCCCTAACAACAATCTGGTATTTGGCGTGGAGGGTGTTAATCTGCACTGCTTTCAGCCGGACGATATAGATGGATTTGAGGGAGTGACAGATATGGGAGACGTCGCTCTTGGGGAGAAGCTGGTGGGCATTACTTATGCGGGCAGCAGCGAAGAGGCGAAGCACGGGCTGGTAGACTGGTTTTATGTAGTGACGCAGGGCGGCAGGCTGGTTGAGTTCGGCTATAGCGTAAAAGAAAACGGTTTTCTGTATGGTGATGACAGCAAGGAGGTTTTCCGGGATTTGGGTGATACTGGAATCCGTACTGGTGATGAATGGGCTTATAATTCCCTTTACTGTGATCCAGTCAGCGGCTATACCTTCTGGAGTGTGTATGACGGCGGCGACGCCGTGAAATTGTACGCGCTTGCGCCTTATGAATTGGTAGATGACGCATTGCTTGCCGCATATTTTCTCGGTTCTCTTCCGCAGGGGGATTGGCCGTTTGTGGGAGTGTATGGCACATCTGGCCGGGATGGGTATTCTTTTGAAGTGAAAAGGAAGGAAGGCAGATAATGATGGAAGTTAATTTTAAAATTAATATAAAGCAAAGAATTCGACGCATTATTTGTTTTACCTTGATTATATTTTTTGCATTTTTGGTGAGAATGGAGAGAGCTCAGGTATATGCCGTGCAAAATCCGGGCGCGGGCAGTCAGATGGCAGGTACAGATAATCCGGGCACTACGGCTTTACCTGCGGCACAGCAGCCGATCATTACGCAGCTTACTTCTACGGGCAGGACGGTCAAATTGACTGTAAATCTTATGAAGGACAGCCAAGTCAGCAGCGGCAGAATAAAAATCCATTATCCACAGGAATATCTCAGCCTGGCCGACGCACAGACGGGGAAGCTCTGGCAGCTTGAGGACGTCAACAAGCAATTATTGGAAGAGGGGCAGAACGTCGTGGCTTTTGCCTGGGCAGGTACGGAGAAATTTGCTGGCGAAGGTAATCTGCTGACCGTAACCTGGGAAGCCCTGGATGCGGCAAGCGGAAAAGAGATTACTGTTGAGACGGAGATTGTGGAGCTTTACTCACAAAAGGAGCGGCTTGAGGTAAAATCAGACTGGATCATTGACCGCATAAGGCCCAGCTTTCCGATTTCTACGGGGAACAGTACGTCTGCTGTGCGTACCGGGGACAATTCCAATGCGGCGGCGCTGGGGATTCTCTGTCTGGGTTCAGCGCTGTTAATGGCAAGAATGATTCGCAAGAAATTATGGTATTAAAAATGGATTTATTTTTTCTTGCCAGTGGGCGCACAGTCGATCCAGCCGCCAGGCAGCATTGGCGGGGCTGGTACTCGGTAGTTTTTGGATGGCGGATGTCTGGGCAAGGGCGGTAAGCGCTGGGGCGGTATATTTTTGAAATAATTCACAGGCCTTGTTGCCGTTGCCGAAGATCGCTGTAATCGAAGTCTTTGCAAGCAGGCCGGCGATGTCGGCGGGAATGACATTGCGGATGCTGCTGTCGGAAGAGCCGATAATGTCGCAGCTTGCGATGACGTCCCAAATTGCAATATTATGTGAAAGTAAGAGCTGCTTTTTCTCCGTGATAGTTGTGGGAAGCGGCTCTTTTGTGATATATGAAAGGACTTTCCAGAAGCGGTTCTGTGGATGTCCATAGTAAAATTGCTGTTCTCTTGACTTCACGGAGGGAAAGGTGCCCAGAATTAGAATCTTTGAATCATTGTTGAAAACAGGTGCAAATTCATGCTTCAGGTGTTGATACTCTGCCATACGATACTCCTTTCCGTGGGGCTAGATTGATTATAATATAATTATAAATAGATTGCCGGATGCTGTCCACAGATTTGAGAACGTTTTGTCTAAAGCAGAGTTGCCGTGCAATTATATTATCTCGTTCAAAAGGTTTGCATTGCTTCGCAATGCAAACCTTTTGAACGTATCGTAGCTTGTAATTTATATTACTGCGACACTCACGAAAAGTTTTGTAAGGATTTGCTTTGGGAAACAGTCTTCTAAGTCACATGAGTAGTAACATATTACCGACAGAAAATGGCTGTTATACACAATACATGTTGTAAAAAAGTGCAAAGTGTTGTATAATTTGTATAAAATAATGTGGGTATAAAGAGGAAAAGTTATGCATATACAAATACAATGTTGTGGAATCGTTTTAATGATGGTCCTGTTATTTTTCTACTTAAGGCAGAAAAGAATAAGATTGAATACGGAAAAGGCGTTTATGAGAGCCTTTTGTTTAAATTTGTTCTGCATTATCCTGGATGTTTTTTCTGTAATTGTAATTTACCAAAGAGAATGGATTCCAGGCTGGTTTGTAGACTTCATCTGCAAGAGCTACCTTGTGACGCTGGTGGGCGTGGCATTATGCAGCCTGCTCTATATTTGCGTGGATATATATGCCGGGAAAGAGGAATACCAAAAGGCGGTTCGCAGATATGAGGTTATTACGGCGGTGGATGCTGTCCTCGTCTATGTTTTGCCCATTTATTACCAGTTTGACGAGGATGGGACGACGTTTTTAGTTACTTATGGTCCAAGTAACCTTGTTGCATTTTGGGTGGCAATTGCCTTTCTGGTTGTGAACTTTTTCCTTATGAAGAAGGAAAGAAATAAGATTAATCCAAGGCGGCGCGAGGCGGTATTGACATGGATGGTAATCTGGGTCTGCGCGGCGATGCTGCAATATTTTTATGATGGAATGTTGGTGTTGGGTTACGCCTGTTCTATAGGTATGGTTGTGTTGTATTTAAAGCTGGAGAATCCAGAGACAAATTTGGACAGACAGTCTGGTATGTTTAATCACGGTGCGTTGGTCCAGTATGTCAGGCAGCTCTACAGCGAGGGCCGCAATTTTTCCGTGTTGGCAGTCATTTTTGATAATGCATTGCAAAAAAGAATGCGTCCAGGGCAGATGCAGGGAGTTAGGATGGAGATGACAGAGTTTTTTCTGGGGCTGCCGGAGGTATATGTCTTTAAAAATGCCGAGGACGAGATTCTATTGGTGTTTGAGAATACAGATAAGGCAAAGGCAGGGATGCAGTCCTTGTCGGCGCGTTTTGATGAAGGCTGGGGGAATGGGCGGAATTGCCATATCCGCCCTTATTGGGTGCATATCCCGGACGCCCATGTATTTAAGGGTGTGGAGGATATGCTTTATCTGATTCGGGATATCAGACAGAACAGTAAAGACTTTTCCGAGAATCCGCTTATCTATGTGGATAAGGACAAAGCGGAGGAAATGTACTATAAGAAGCAGACGGAGCAATTAATCCTCGATGCCATGGAGAAGGATCGCATAGAAGTGTATTATCAGCCTATCTATTCCACAAAAGAGCGTTGCTTTACCTCGGCGGAGGCCTTGGTGCGCATCCGCGATGAAGCGGGAGAAATCGTACCGCCGGGAATTTTTATTGACGTTGCGGAGCAGAATGGCATGATCTTAAGATTGGGGGAGATGGTATTTGAAAAGGTATGCCGTTTTGTAAAAGAGCATGACATTAAACGGTATGGGCTGCATTACATAGAGATTAATCTGTCTGTCGTTCAATGCTCTTATGAGCAATTGGCGGAAGATTATATTAATATTATGGAGAAATATGGCGTTCCATCTTCTTTTATTAATCTGGAGATTACGGAATCAGCGTCTATGGAGGCGAAGAGAATTCTGCTAAATAATATGAAGAATCTCATGGATTATGGAGTAAAGTTTTCCCTTGATGATTTCGGGACAGGGCAGTCAAATCTTAATTACATTGTAGATATGCCCGTAGACATTGTTAAATTTGACAGAGATATGACGAATGCTTATTTTGAAAACGGCAAAGCCAAATATGTGATGGACGCCGCCATGCATATGGTACATGGGATGGATTTGGAGATTGTCTCAGAAGGGATAGAGACCAAGGAACAGTACGAAGCGATGGAGGGGTTGGGAATTAATTATATTCAGGGATATTATTTTTCCAAGCCTTTGCCGGAACGGCAGTTTTTGGAGTTCATTGCAAGGAACAGTTAATTATTTGCAATTTAAATCCGATATAATAAGTTAAAGATACTTTTTTATTCGTGTAATACATAAAAGAGGAAAGGGGGTCAGAGTTATGATGCAGGTCAGCAATGTAAATGCAGCGGGTACTGCCGTGCAGGCGGCGAAAGAGCAGATTAGCACGTCGGAAGATTCTGTCAGCAAAGAGATTCAGGGCAAGATTACGGCTGCTCAGAAGAAGCGGCAGGAGCTTTCTTCTAATGCGGAGATGACTGCGGAGGAAAAAGCAGACAGAAGGCAGAAAATCCAGCAGGAAATCAGCGACTTGAAGCGGGAACTCCGTCGGCGGCAGTTGGAAGAACAGAAAAAGCAGCAGGAAGAAGAAAAGGCAGCAAAAGCTAAGAAAGAGCAGAAAGAAAACGCTTCTAAGGAAGCTGTGAAAGAACAACGGAAAACGGAGTCTGCGCAAAGTGTAAACGAGCGGCAGCAGGATAGCATGCCTGGCTCACAAAGCAGCAGGAACGTTGAAGGCTCCAAGGCGGAGGAGGATGTCCGGGAGACACTTCCGGGCGTGATGCATAAAAGCCTCTCCACGGAGACAACCGTAAATCAGATAGGTATACTGACTGACGCCGCTGCGCGCGCGGATGGAACCGCCAGAGTGCGGGAGGCCGAGATTAATCAGGATGCAGCCAGAGGTGCGGATGTCTCAGAGCTGAAGAAAGCGCAGCGGGCGGAATTTGAGAAAGAGACCCGGCGGATGGAAAGAATACAGGCATTCATGTTTGGTGGAAGCAGTAAAGCTGCGGAATCAGACTTAGGCGTTGTGAAGCAGACGTCTGGCGGCGTCAGAGGAAAAGGCTTATACAACAATGACGGTATGATGTTTAAGACGAATTTCCAGTCTGTGCAGATGGATCTGAAACAGTAAAAAGGTGGTCGGGATGCCGGCCGCTTTTTTATCTTATAGGAAAGAAATTGTCACACTAACGTGTGAAAGTGCCTTTCCTATAAGATAAAAATAATTATGCGCACTCCCACTTTGTTCTCTTATTAGGAAAGACCTTGGCACGCGTAAGCAATTTAGAAAGCGGGAAACGTTATAGAAGGAGAAAACGGATATGAAGATTGTCTATCATGAGGAATCAAAAGTGTTCCATTTATGGAATGAAAACATAAGCTATGTGATGATGGTGCTGCCAAACGGCCATTTGGGGCAGTTATATTTCGGAAAAAGGATTCACGACAGGAATAATATGTCGGATATGTTGGAGCTTGCCGTGCGTCCGATGTCGTCCTGCCCATTTCCGGGGGACAGAACATTTTCTTTGGAGCATGTCAAACAGGAGCTTCCCAGCTTTGGCAGCGGGGATTACCGCAGCCCGGCGGTGGAAATCTGTCAGCGAAACGGGAGCAGGATTTGCGATTTTCAGTATCAATCTCACTGTATAGAAGCGGGGAAACCGAAACTCCCAGGGCTTCCGGCAACTTATGTCGAGGACGCGGCGGAGGCGTCCACACTGGTAGTAAATTTGAAGGATTCAGTGACAGGGATTTGTGCACAATTATGTTACACCATTTTTGCCAGAGGCGGAATTCTTGCCCGGAGTGTCCGCTATCATAATGAGGGTACAGAGACAGTGCAGCTTACACGTGCTATGAGCCTTTGTCTGGATTTGCCGGACTGTGATTATGAGTGGATGCAGTTGTCCGGGGCATGGGCGAGAGAACGCCATGTCATAACCAGAAAGCTTGTGATGGGCGTACAGTCGATCGGCAGCCTGCGGGGCAATTCCTCTCACCAGCACAATCCGTTTCTGGTGTTGAAACGCCCTTCAGCTACGGAGCGTCAGGGCGAGGCGATTGGTTTTAGTTTGATCTACAGCGGTAATTTTCTTATGCAGGCGGAGGTGGACGCCCATCATACTGCCCGGGTGCTTGCCGGGATTCATCCCGACACATTTTCCTGGAGGCTGGAGCCCGGAGAGCGTTTTCAGACACCGGAAGCGGTAATGGTGTATACCGATAAAGGGTTAAATGATATGAGCCAGACCTTCCATCGGCTATACCAGAAACGTTTGGCAAGAGGAAAATGGCGGGATCTGGCGCGTCCCATCTTGATTAACAATTGGGAAGCGACTTACTTTGATTTTACGGAGGATAAATTGGTGCAGATTGCCGAGAGGGCCAAGGAGTGCGGCGTCGAGCTGTTTGTGCTTGACGACGGCTGGTTCGGGGCGAGAAGCAGCGACCGCGCTGGGCTGGGAGACTGGGTGGCAAATACAACGCGGCTTCCGCGGGGAATTACAGGTATCGCAGAGCGTATCGAAGATTTGGGCATGAAATTTGGGCTTTGGTTCGAGCCGGAGATGGTAAATGAGGATTCTGATTTGTACCGCCTGCACCCGGATTGGATTCTTGCTGCTCCTCAGAGGGCAAAATCTCACGGAAGATACCAGTATGTGTTGGATTTTTCCAGGAAAGAAGTTGTAGACTTTCTATATGAAATGATGGCAAAAATTCTCAGAGAGGCGAAAGTTTCCTATATTAAGTGGGACATGAACCGCAGTATCACGGAGTGTTTCAGCGCCAGCCTGCCGCCGGAGCGTCAGGGGGAAGTCTATCACCGTTATATCCTGGGAGTTTATGATTTGTATGAGCGGTTGACGCGGGAATTCCCCGAAATTTTGTTTGAATCCTGTGCCAGCGGCGGCGGACGTTTTGACGCTGGGATGCTCTATTACGCGCCCCAGGGCTGGGTAAGCGATGATACGGACGCCGTTGAGCGCATGAAAATCCAGTATGGGACTTCCCTGTGTTACCCCATCAGCAGTATGGGGGCGCATGTGTCTATGTGTCCAAACCATCAGGTTTTCCGCAGCACATCGCTTCACACCAGGGCAAATGTAGCATATTTTGGAACATTTGGCTATGAGCTTGATTTAAACCGCTTGACAAAGGAGGAGATTTCCGAAGTAAAAGAGCAGATTGCCTTTATGAAACAGTACCGTGAAATTCTGCAATTTGGCAGTTTTTACCGCCTGAAAAGCCCCTTTGAGGGAAATCAAATGGCGTGGATAGCAGTGAGTGAGGATAAGCGGACAGCAATCGTTGGCTGGTATCGCGTATTGAATACGGTCAATGGCTGCTATACACGGCTGCGGCTTGAGGGCTTGGAGCCGGATTTCTGTTATCGGGACAGGCAAAGCGGTACCTCCTGCTACGGCGACGAGCTGATGAACCTTGGTCTTTGCACGACGGATTCGACGGCAGGTGAAGTGACGGAGGGCAAAGTACCCTGTACCGATTTCGAGTCGCGGATTTATGTGCTGGAAGCGGAGAATCTGCCCGGAAATTAAAGTTGTAAGAAACTTGCAAATATTCTCGTTGCCCTTTATAATGATGAAATCAGAAGAGAAATGAGGGCAATCGCCGTGACAGAGAACAGAGGAAAACGTTTGAACCAATATATTAGCGACTATGTGGTCTTCGATCTGGAGACCACAGGCGTTCGCCCGGATTTCGATGAGATTATAGAAATCTCCGGCATCCGTGTGCGGGAACACAAGGTGGTAGAGGAATTCTCTACGCTGGTAAATCCTGGAATGCATATTCCGTCGGCAGCTTCTAAAGTCAACCATATTACGGATGACATGGTGGCAGAAGCGCCGGAGATTGCCAAGGTTCTGGGAGAATTTTTGGAGTTTGTAGGCAGCGACATTTTGGTAGGGCATAACATCCACACCTTTGATTTGAATTTTATTTGCCGCGCAGCTATGCGCATTTTTGGCGTCGAGGTAGGAAACGATTACATAGACACGCTTTATATGGCAAGAAAGTGTTTGCCACAGCTGTCTCATCACAAGCTGTCAGATGTGGCGGATTATTTTCATATCAGCACTGTGGGCGCCCACCGTGCGCTGGCGGACTGTGCCATGAATCAGAAATGTTATGAAGAATTAGGTAAAATTTTAAAGCAGATACAGAAAACGCAGCCGCAGATACGGTGCCCCAAATGCGGCGCCGAGATGGTGAAGCGCAAGGGGATGTACGGCGAGTTTTATGGATGCAGTGATTTTCCGCGCTGTCGAGGAACACGTAAAGTCTAGGACCTGGCAGATAATAATAGAGATGAAAAAGGATGGACATTTCGTATGAAATCATTAGTAATTGCAGAGAAACCCAGCGTAGGCAGAGATATTGCACGGGTACTGGGCTGTAAGCAAGGCGGCAACGGCTATCTGGAAGGGAAGGACTATGTGGTGACCTGGGCATTGGGCCATCTCATAGAGCTTGCCGACCCGGAAAGCTATGGAGAACAGTGGAAAGAATGGAAGATGGAGACGCTGCCCATGCTCCCGGAACATCTGGATATCCAGGTCATTAAAAAGACCGGGCGCCAATACCATACGGTCAAAAAGCAAATGTACCGCAAAGAGATTGGACAGATTATTATCGCCACGGACGCAGGCCGCGAGGGCGAACTGGTGGCTCGCTGGATTATCCAGAAATCCGGCGTGAAGAAACCCATGAAACGCTTGTGGATTTCCTCAGTCACGGATAAGGCCATCCGTCAGGGTTTTACCAATCTCAAAGACGCCAGAGATTACCAGAAATTGTATGAAGCTGCCGTGGCGCGCGCGGAGGCCGACTGGATGGTGGGGCTCAACGCTACGAGAGCGCTGACGGTGAAGCATAACGCGCAGCTTTCTTGCGGCCGGGTACAGACGCCTACGCTCGCTATTATTGCCAAGCGGGAGGCACAAATTAAAGCGTTTCAGCCCAAGGAGTATTATGGACTGAAAATGACCGGCGGCGGCGTCTCCTGGACATGGAGAACGGCGCAGAACAGCAGCAGTACCTTTGATAAGACAGAAATAGAAAATGCGCACAAGAATGCCGCCAATAGCGCTGCGGTTGTGGAGGAGATAAAAAAGAAGCAGCAGAAATCTTATGCGCCGCAGCTTTATGATTTGACGTCCTTGCAACAGGATGCAAACCGCTTGTTTGGCTTTTCGGCAAAACAGACCCTTGATTTCATGCAGGCGCTATATGAGCGGCACAAGGTTGTAACTTATCCGAGAACAGATTCCCGTTATTTGACCGCAGATATCGTGGACACCATACCGGAACGGCTTCGGGCGTGCCGCGTGGGCATTTATGCGCCAGTCTGCGGGAAATTGCTGAAAACAAAGATTACAGGCAACAAATCTTTTGTGGATGATAAGAAGGTGTCAGACCACCATGCGATTATCCCCACAGAACAGGGCGCTAATCTCAAAGATTTAGAATATGGTGAGCGCAAAATTTATGAACTGGTAGTTTCCCGTTTTCTTTCTGTGCTGCTGCCGCCTTGCGAATACCAGCAGACGGAAGTGACGGCGGTGTGTCAGGGAGAGAAATTTTCCCTCAAAGGGCGCATTTTGCAAAAGCCCGGCTGGCAGGAGATTAAGATGCTGCAAAAAGAAGCTGGGTTTGCGGTAGATGATGAGGAAGCGTATGATGGCGACATGTCCCGGGATGGTATGCCCATGCCTGGAGAAGTTATCAGCGGAAACATTCCTGACTTTACGAAGGGACAGAAGATTTTATTTACAGATGGAAAGATAACGCAGGGGAAGACAAAGCCTCCAGCCCCTTTTACGGAAGCGACGCTGCTTGCAGCCATGGAGAATCCCGTCAAATATATGGAGAATTCCGATAAGAAACTCAGACAGACGTTGGGAGAGACCGGAGGATTGGGAACAGTTGCTACAAGGGCGGATATTATTGAAAAACTATTTCACAGTTTTATGATTGAAAAGCGCGAGCAATATATTCATTTGACCTCCAAGGGCAGGCAGGTGCTTGATCTTGCTCCTCAGGGGCTTACGTCCCCGGAACTGACGGCCAAGTGGGAACAGGAGCTTTCTGACATTGCAAAAGGCAAGGCGAAGAAGAAAGATTTTGAAGCCAGAATCCGTGCGTATACGGTGGACATTGTAAAGGATATTCAGGCGTCTTCTAAGACGTACCGTCATGATAACCTCACGAACAAGAAATGCCCGGAATGCGGCAAATTGATGTTGGAGGTCAACCACAAAAACGGCAAGATGCTGGTGTGCCAGGACAGGGAATGCGGCTACCGCAAGACCATTTCCAAGGTTACCAATGCCCGCTGCCCGCAGTGCCATAAGAAGATGGAACTGGTCGGTGAAGGCGAGAACCGTAAATTCTCTTGTGCCTGCGGCTATCGGGAAAAACTGTCGGCATTTGAGAAACGCCGCAAAGAGAGCGGAGGCGGCGTGTCCAAGAAGGATGTTTCCCGTTATATGAACAAGATGAAACAGGAGGCAAAAGAACCAGTAAATAATGCGTTTGCGGACGCGCTGGCGAAACTGAAACTGTGAACATTATGTGGTTTTATCTTGATTTTTTTAAATGGATTATGTTAGAATGTAGTGGACATTATTTAGATGGCATAACAGCGTCAGTATGTCAAAATTATCAACTTATGTTTATGGCGAAATGACTGCGCCGCTGGAGGGATAGGAATGGAAGAACATATCATTTTAATTGCGGACGATGTGGAAGTAAACCGCAAAATGCTTAGTTTTATATTCGAGGAGCAGTATGAGATTTTGGAGGCAGCCGATGGTGTGGAGACGATTGAACTGATTGAAAAATATGGGGAAGCGCTGTCTCTGATTTTCCTTGATTTAATGATGCCCAATAAATCGGGGCTGGATGTCTTAGAGTATATGTCTGAGAAAGGGTATATCAGCTCTATTCCGGTAATTATGATTACCGGGGAGGCAACTACAGATAGTGAAGTAAAAGCATATGAATACGGTGTTTCCGATATTATATATAAGCCGTTTGAGCCTAAGGTTGTTATGCGCCGTGCCCAGAATATTATTGAACTATTCCAGAACAGAAGGGACATTGAGGCAAAGCTGGAGAAGCGTACAAGGCAGCTTCGTGAGAGCAGGGAGAAGTTAGAGCGCAGCAATGAATTCCTGATTAATGCATTGAGTTCTGTCGTTGAGTTCCGCAGCCTGGAATCCGGCGAGCATATCCAGAGGGTTAAATATTTCACGAAAATTCTTCTTAAATATGTCAAAGACGAATTTCCGGAATATGGCCTTACCGATGAATCGGTAAACCTCATTACCAATGCGGCGGCGCTTCATGATTTAGGCAAAATTGCTATTCCAGACAGTATTTTGTTAAAACCTGGTAAGCTGACCAAAGATGAATTTGAAGAGATGAAGAAACATACGATTTATGGCTGTGAACTGCTGGAGAATTTCAAGCAGGAGGATAATGAATTCTACCAGTATTGCTATGATATTTGCAGATTCCACCATGAGCGGTACGATGGTAACGGTTATCCCGACAAATTGAAAGGGGAAGAGATTCCCATCTGGGCACAAGTAGTATCCATTGTGGACGTCTATGACGCTCTGGTAAGCAAACGCGTCTATAAGGCGGCCTATGCTGTGGATGAAGCTGTGCGCATGATTAAAGATGATGAGTGCGGCGTATTTTCACCCAAGATTTTAGACTGTTTTGATATGGCCAAGGTTGAATTCTTCCGGGCGACGGAAGAGAAGTTTTCCTTTGTGTAGAAGGTGTGTTGCAGACAAAGTATAAGAACACATAGTAATCCATAGAATAAAGTGTATGCTGCTTTAGGTAGTATGCGCTTTATTTTTTATCTTATTAGGAAAGGCCTTGTCACGCTAAAGTGTGAAAGTATCTTTATCTATAAGACAAAAACAATTATGCGCACTCGCACAAAACCGCTTTGTTGGTATTGTGGAAAGATGTAAATCATTTGGCGTGTGAAGTTGCCGTATATGCCTTGCTGAGTGCATATAGAAAATTTTATACCGTTAAAACGCTGTTTTGTGCCAATGCTGTTAAACCTGTATGTTATGCTCCGATAAATAAGGAAAGAAATTATTTAAAGGAGGATCACATTATGAGAATTACCACGCAGATGTTAAACGCGTCTATGCGAAAGGCAGGGCTGCCCGTAAATAACGTATCGCTTCTAAACTGCATAAACAGCGCCGGCAGCAGTCCCAACAGCCTGTTAAGCGCGCTCAACAAAAAGGGTATTCATACAGAGAATAAAAGTTATGAAAAGTTAAAGGGACAGGCAGAACAATTACAGCAATCCGCGGAAGAGATGGCCTCAGAGAAACTATTTGAGGAAGCGCGCAAGAGTGGCGATTTACAGTCGGTTTATGAGAAAGCGCAGGATTTGATAAAAGACTATAACAGCACCGTCAAATCAATGAAAAATACGTCTTCTCCTTTAAATCAGGGGTATCGCCAGATGATGAAAGAGGCGTATACGGATAGTAAGGATGCGTTAGAAGAGATAGGGATTACGATGGGAAACGACGGTACTTTGAAGATAGACGGCGATAAGTTTAAGGCGTCAGATGTAGATAAGCTTGAGAAAGCGCTGTGCGCAGACGGTTCCTTTTCTAACAAACTTTCTTTTTTGGCGGGCCGTGTTGCCGACAATGCAAAAGCCAATATCAGCAGCGCTTCCAGCCAGTACGATATTTTGGGCAACAATTACTTTGCAGCCGCCAGTAAATATGATTTTTGGGGATAGGTGAAGTTTATGGCAATTTATGCAGGTAGGACGGAGACGCCCAGGCTGAACAAGCATATTATGACCTATGAGGAGATGGCAGCCCGCGCGAAGGAACAAGGGAATGTGCAAGAAGATAGCCCCAGGGTGCAGCAGGTTTTCAAAGATAAGGTAACGTTTTCTCAGGAGGGCATGAAATCTGCCCGCGAAATGCGGGAGTATTTGAATAAAAATGGGCTGAACTCTGCCAGGGATATAAAGGCTGAATTTGAAGAGTTGGATAAGCAGCTTCGCACCAAATCCATGGATTATACGAATAATTTCTTAAGTGAAATGCAGGAAGTCATCAATGAGGAGCGCGAAGCCTGGGGGAGCGAAGCAGCGGGGCATTCTTTTGACAATTCCCTGGCGTTGATGTCAAAAGCATATCAAGTAGTGCATGACCGCATTGTCGATGAGTTTGCGCGGGAAGACCGCGAGACAACGTATGTGATTGATAAGGATACCGGCGCGCGCAGGGAAGAGACGGTGGACGACCGTCTGGCTGAACTTGATTTGGCATATGACAGGCATACGACTTTTGTAGCTGCCTCCAAAAAGGTAATGGCGCAGATTAAGGAGACTTTCGGTGGAGTAAAACTTCCCGAAAAGCCTAAAGCTATTGAGAAGAAGACGAAGGAAGCCTATATGGAGGCCGTTTCTGAGAAAAATTTGCAGCGGATGCGCCAGAAAGCGGATTCTTTTCAGGATTACAGACCGCAGCTTTCCATTGGCTCTTATTGGGAGAATATTTTGCGGCAAATCTGGTAGGTCTGCAAGGGATTCGGGAAAGGAGCATACATATAGCAGTTACAGGAATTGGGTCTGTACAGACTTATATTTACAATTCAAAGACAGGACAATTGTCGACGAAGGACGGTTCTGCGGATGAATTTGTGAATTATTTTAATGGAGATTTATCGGCGGAAGCGTCGCAAGAGCTCAATGGCTATGATGTTAAGAAAAAGCACAATATTGAAACATTAATGCAAATGGTATACCAGACGGGCTCATTTAAAGGATTGGGGTTTGATATTGATCCTACTATGGAAGAATATGAAATTACCTGCGAACAGGTCAGCGGGGAGGAATCAAGATATACGGTGAATGGGGACAAGGTACTCACGCAATATATACCCATGTGCCTCTCATATAAAGATATGGCGGGTTGGGGAAAGAATATCCCATTCAAGACGGTGGAGTCGAAAGGTTACGACCCGGAAACCAATAGTATGAATCTGGCGGTAGGCGATGTGTTTGATTTGGGGAATGGCTATAGGCTGAGAGTGGCGGAAGATTGTGTGGAGGTTATGGGCTATGGCAGCGGGAGCGCCGATACGGAACAGAGAGTTGAGGGTTTGGCAAATGCAATGAACGCGTTGATTCATTTTGCAGACCAGCAGTGGCCTTCTATCTATATCTGGCCGGAGTATACGCCTATGCTGCTGAGCATGCTTGGGGAGTTAGGCTTAGACATGAGCAAAGAGTTCACCCTTAACGGCACAAAATGCGTGGTAGAGGGCGGCCAGATTCGGGAGGCAGGGAATAAGTGGGTGATGCCCAGCACTGCCCATGATAAGGCGTTGAAGGAGTATGAAGAATGGCTTTCCCAGCCGTTACATGCGAGGGATGAGCGCAGATAGATTTATGGTATGCAAATATCTCCCCCTCAAAGAGTGGAAGCTCTTTGAGGGGGATTTGTGCGTCCGGGTTGTGTCCGGACCGATTACCGTTTATCGTTGCCGTTTTTTACAAGCAAATACCCCGCAGCAAGCTCGCGGGAATAAAAGAAAATCGAAACGCCCATGCCGATTGTCCAGCCGACCGGCCAGGAAGACCATATGCCGAGCGCTGAGTTTGTCCAGCCCGCAAGCACGAACGACAGAACAACGCGCAAAATCAGGTCAGTAAAAGTGGCGATCATGAATTGGCGCATGGCTCCCACGCCGCGCAGAACGCCGTCTGCCGTCAGCTTTGCTGAAACTACCAAATAAAAGGGAGACAGAATCCACAGAAATTGTCTGCCCGTCATAAGCGCAGTGGCAGAGCTTTGCTCCATAAACAACAGTAACAAATATTTGCCCAGACAGATATAGACAATACAAAAAGGGATGCAAAGACACCACACCAGTTTCAGCCCGGCACGGAACCCTTCGCGTATTCTTTTTAATTTATTTGCGCCCAGGTTTTGCGCGGTGAAGTTCGAGATACCGTTGCCAATGGTAGTAAATGAGGTGATTACCAGATTGTTTAGTTTGACGGCGGCGGAATATCCGGCGGCGACGCTGACGCCAAAACTGTTGATACATCCTTGAATCATCATGTTTCCCACAGAAATAAACGATTGCTGCAAGATGCTGGGAATGGCTATGGCAGCAATTTTTTTCAGCAGCGGCCAGGAAAAGAGCGGGATATTGCCGGAGACTGTTATGTTTGTCAGGCGTTTTAAAACCAGAGCGACAGAAAAAATACAGCTAATACCCTGGCAGAGAAAAGTTGCCCATGCTACGCCGGCAATGCCCATGGAAAATGTTTGCACAAAAAGAATGTCAACCAAAATATTAGCGGTGGAGGACACGGCAAGGAAGAGAAAGGGCGTCTTAGAATCTCCTAATGCGGAAAAAATGCCTGTCGCGATATTATAGAAAAACAAAAAGGGCAGTCCCCAAATATAGATGTTCAGGTACAGGGAGGAATCTGCCATGATTTCTTGCTGTGTTTTCATTAGGCGCAGCAAGGTATCGCAGGACAAAAGGCCGGCGAGCATCAGCAAAAGACACAGTACACCGCTGGCAATTAAGGTTGTGTAGACGCAGGATTTCATGCTCTTGTAATCCTTTGCCCCAAAGAGCTGCGCGGCAATTACGGAACAGCCGATATTGCAGCCGAAAGCAAAGGCAATAAAAATAAGCGTAATGTTGTAGCTGTTGCCCACTGCCGCCAGGGCATTTTCCCCGATAAATTTGCCGGCAACCAGCGAGTCGGCGATGTTATAAAGCTGCTGGAACACGATGCTGCCAAACATGGGCAGGCAGAAAGAACATAACACTTTTCCGGGATTCCCGGCAGTCAAATCTTTATTCATATGTAATCAATCCTTTCGTCAAGTTCTCACTTTTCGTTTACTTCTCACTGAAGATGTATTATACTACTTGCAAAGAAATATTTAAAATATATATATAATATAGTAGGAATATAAAAAATATATGGATATAAATTTTGAGTACTATAAAATTTTTTATTATGTGGCAAAATATCAGAATATAACAAAAGCGGCTCTGGCATTGGGCAGCAACCAGCCCAATGTGACGCGTATCTTGAAGCTGCTGGAAACGCAGTTGGGGTGTAGGCTGTTTATACGCGAAGCCCGGGGCGTCAGTCTGACAAAAGAGGGTGAGCTGCTGTTTTCTCATGTGGAGATTGCATACCGGCAGCTTTTGAACGCGCAGGAGGAACTATGCAGGCAGGATGCGCAGCGCTGCGGCACGGTTGAGATTGGAGCCACAGAGACGGCGATATATCTTTTTCTGCTGGATGCGCTGCACGATTTTCAGGCGCAATATCCCGCGGTCAAAATTAAAATTCATAACCACACGACGCCGGAGACTGTCAAATATCTAATCAGCGGAAAACTTGATTTTGCCGTGCTGACAATGCCTTTTGAAATGCCGAAAACGATTTCCTGTGAGAAGGTGTTAGAATTTGAAGAAATATTGGTAGGCGGCTTACAATATAAAAATCTCTGCCTGTCTCCTTTAGCGCTCAAAGATATTGAGGATTATCCCTGGGTCGGCTTGGGCAGTGCAAGCGCAACCTATAAACTATATAAGGATTTTTTTATTCAACATAAGATTGATTTGGAACCCGATATGCAGGTGGAAACCTCCGGCCTCATGCTGCCGATGATTGAAAATAATCTTGGCATCGGCTTTGTGCCGCGACAACTGGCGGAACCTTTACTGGTGCAAAACAAACTGGTACAGATTCATCTGGACTGCGTGATTCCCAGGCGTTCCGTGCAGATTGCTGTGGATAAGGGGCGGGGGAAAAGTTTTGCAGCAGATACCTTGTATAAATATTTGCGTAGAAAATCTGTGGTGAATATGAGGGAGGTGTGATACAATGATTTTAAGAAAGGAAACAGGCAGATGGGAATTTATTTGAATCCGGGAAATAAAAGTTTTCAGACGTCTATTCGCTCCGAAATTTATGTGGATAAGAGCGGAGTGATTGCACATACAAACAGATGTTTAAATACAAATGAAAAATTTATTTGTGTCAGCAGGGCGCGTCGCTTTGGCAAGTCCATGACGCTTGGAATGCTTGCCGCCTATTACAGCCGCGGCTGTGATTCCGCTAGTTTATTTCAGGGACTAACAATAGAACAAGAGGAGACTTTTTCAGAACATTTGAATCAGTATAATGTGATTTTTCTCAATATGCAGCAGTTTTTGAGCGAGTCGTCTGCGGATAAGATGACGGATTATCTGCAACAGGAGGTGCTTGAGGAACTTGAGGAGGAGTATGGGGGACTGATCAAAAGGTGGGATATCGGGCTCGCCGCGGCATTGCGGAAAATTTATGCTAAGACAGGCAGGGAGTTCATTTTCCTGATTGATGAGTGGGATTGCGTGATGCGTGAGAAAAAGGAGGCGGAGGAAGCGCAAAGGCGCTATCTTGACTTTATGCGCAATCTGCTCAAAGACAGGGAATATGTGGGTCTTGTCTATATGACGGGTATCTTGCCGGTCAAGAAATACGGTTCGCACTCTGCACTGAATATGTTCTGGGAATACTCTATGACAGACCCGTCCTTTTTTGAGGAATATACCGGATTTACGGAGACGGAAGTACAAGAATTATGCGAGCGGTTTGAAATGGATTTTGAGGAAACCAGCAATTGGTATGACGGTTATAAATTTCAACAGTACCAGCATATTTATAATCCCCAATCCGTGGTAGAGGCAATGCATCGTCATAAATTTTCCAGCTACTGGACGTCCACGGAGACGTATGAAGCGTTAAAAATATACATGGATATGGACTTTGACGGACTTAGGCAGGATATCGTACAGATGTTGGGCGGCGGGCGCATCGTGGTAAATACGCTTAGTTTTCAAAATGATATGAGTAATTTTAAGACGAAAGATGATGTGTTGACGTTGCTCATTCATCTGGGCTATCTGGGGTATGATTCAAAGACAAAAGAAGCCTTTATCCCTAATAAAGAAATTATTGGGGAATTTGAAAATGCCATGAGTACAGGCGGCTGGCAGGAGGTTATGCATGTGTTAAAGGTTTCTGAAAAGCTGCTCAGAGATACGCTCCTGTGTGATGAAAGAAGCGTTGCTGCCGGTCTAGATTTGGCGCATGTACAGGTGGCTTCTATGTTGACCTACAACGATGAGAATTCTCTTAGCTGTGCAATTGGACTTGCTTATTATAGTGCAAGAAAAGATTACAGGCTTATCCGGGAATTGCCTACAGGAAGAGGTTTTGCAGATATCGTCTTTCTGCCCTTGCCTTCGGTGAATAAGCCGGCGTTGGTGGTGGAATTAAAATATGCTCAGACGGCCCGTTCCGCTATAGATCAGATTAAGGACAGGCAATATACGAAAGCCCTCGAGGGGTATGCTGGTAAAATTCTGCTGGTAGGGATCAATTATGATAAAAAGGACAAAACGCATAGTTGTATCATAGAAGAGATGAAAAAGAAATAAGGGAACCTTTTAGAAATCAGTTTCACATAGTAAATTGACTATGCTAAACGTAGTCACGCATAGTGTGTAATATCTTGTTTATTTGGAAAAATAGATAGACGCAGCTAGTGATGGAAAGGTAATCTTGAAAAGCAGGAAGAATCAAAGGGGAAAGGAAACGAAAGAGGATGGATTTTATTTTAAGAAAGCTGGACAATAGAATTGCAATTAGTGAGGAAAAGACAGTTGAAATGCAGACGCTATTGAGGGAAAGGATTGAATATATTTTATATTTGATGTTAGGGTGTCTTTGGAATGAATGTATAGATGTAGTGGATATAGAAAAAGTATCTAGAATTGTGAATAATCTATATAAAATGTCTATAGGTGAGGTGGTTGAAGCGATTAGAATTCTTGATGTAGAATATAAATATTTATCTAAAAAAGATATGCAGATTCTAAATAAGTATCCGTCTTTGCGTAATGAGGCTATGGGGCATGGCTATACACATGCTGACAATGAAGCTGCATTGGAAAAAGCGTTGGAAAATTTATATGAGGATTTAAAACGAGTAAATTTTATAAAACAGGAGTATGACATTGTTTATGTGGATTCCCAATTAGAAGATAAGTATGTGGGGATACGGTTTATTAGTGAGAGCGGAAAGCCTGTTAAGTGGTCCTGTCCCAAAGGAATTCTAGAGGGAAAATGGACAGACAAATCAGTGTATTTGTTGGGTGGGGAAATGAATTATTATAGGATTACACCATTTGTTACAATAACAGATAAAGGGGAATCCGTGTTTGTTTTCCAGTCATTGGCAGATAAACTTTCAGGTCGTGTAAAAATGAGCCAATTATTTCGCAGCGGCTCATTAGAAATACGTTATGAAGAATTGATTATGATATCATTTGAATCTGAAGAGCGTCGTATTAGTGCAAATGGTACTATAATGAACCATTTTGATAAAAACCATAGTAAATATATTAACGTTGCAATTGAAAAAAAGATTGATGATTTTTTAGTTAATAATCGAGCGAATGTCCAGGCCACAATTTGGGGGCATGGAGGAGTAGGAAAAACAGCTTGTATACAAAACATCTGTTTGAATAAGTTTAATGGATTGAAATGTGAATTTTCTTATATTATCTTCCTTAGTGCAAAAGATCGTATGTTGGATCCTAAAACTGGACAAATTATAGAAATAAAGAATTTAAGAAGCTACGAGGAAATTATAGATAATATAATGATGGTTGTATTTGATGAAAATGCCAAAGATGACAAGATAGAAGATAAAGAAGAAAAAATATTTAATATTTCAAGCAAGGTATTGTTAGTTATAGATGATTATGAAACATTTCCAGATAATGAAAAAGAAAGAATTCAAGAATTTATTAATCATCTTAATATTGATTATTTTAAAGTAGTAATAACTACAAGAAATAGAAGACTATCAACTGGGGTAGAAATATCTTCTAATGAATTTAAGGGGGATGAGACGAAAAAATTTTTGCAAGATATTTTTGCAAATGAATATGAGCAGCATTTAGAGGAAATTAAAAATCTTATGTTGGATGAAAAGTTGATGGCTAATATACAGGAGGCAACTTCTGGCCGTGCTATATTCTTATATCAATTTGCAAATTTATATGTCCAAAAAGGTCTTAAGCAAGGATTCTTGCTAGAATTGAAAGACAGCCCAAATGCTCAAGAGTTCTTATATGGAAAAATATACAGTTATCTTGGAGATATGGCAAAAGATGCATTTGTCTGTATTTCACAGATTACAAATGAGAAGGATTATATATTTAAAAGCAGAGTGTTAGAATATTTATTGAGTGAAAATGACTCTGAAAATATTGCCATGGCGATAGAGGAATTGTCAGATCAGAGGGTAATAGAGCAGTATGATGATGAACATTACCGAGTATATTCTAAAGAATTATTTGCATTGATGTTAAATAACTATAATGAAAGAACCGTCTCTTTTAAGGATAAAGTAAAAAATAAATTACAGGATATTGGTGGAAAAGATATTACAGGGACAGTGTATGAAGCTATGTTGAATGAGGCAAACATAAGCCGTAATTTAGGAAATGCGAAGTTTACAGTTGAAAAATATAAACGTTTACTGAATGATAAAGAGTGTGAAGTGCGAGTAAAAAAGAAAGCGCTAATGAATTTAGCGAGTTATACAGCTATCAATTTAATTGACATGGATAGTGCAATACGAATATTTGACGAGTACTATAACAGTTATAACTTTAAAAATGATATTGATATTACCAAGCTCTATACACAATATCTGTGGAGTTCAGGTGAAAAGGGAAAACAAAGGGCATGTGCAATTCTGGAGCGTTATTTTGGAAATAAAAGCCATAAGAAAACAGCGCAAAGAAATTTAGAGTTATTTGCAATAACCGTTACATATTGTATTTCAAATATATTGGAAAAATCTCAGGGATTGTTAGAAGGTGCTTCTATGAACAATGCCCAAAGAATTTTTAACGAATATGGAAAGGAGTTATATGATTTTATTATTGAAAAGCAGCTGTCAGAATTTCGGCCTTCAGTAAAGCATAATATATCATTGGGATTGATTCAAACTGCAAAATTAGCAATTGTTTTGTCGGGGAAGGAAGCTGACCGTATGGAATATGTTAATCATATTCTGGAGTTTGGCAAAAAGCAATTTAATGAACTTTTTGCCAAACAGTTAAATAAAATTAGAAATGAAATGAGCAAGAAATTGTTTAGACGAGGTGAAATAGTGAAGGCTTTGGTTACATATAAGGCGTCTTATGGCGTTTTAGTAAAACTAGAAGGAAATCAAAAAGGATTAATTCATATCTCTGAGATACCTTTTGAAAAGAAAGGAAGTTTAAAAAAGGGAGATATCATACAAGCAAGAGTTCTTGAAAATACGGTAAAGGGATATCGGCTAACGTTAAGAGCGTTTGTTTAGAATGCCAAAGAACTTCATGCCATGCAGGTAGAATCGTTTCGGGAGCTGCTTGTTAAATACCAGGATTACGAGACGAACCCAGCGAACGAGGATATCAGCAAGATAGAGTCGCGTTTAAGTCAGGACGGCTCATATTACTATTTTATTTGTCTGGGACAGCAGAAAGTGGGGGCTGTACGTGTGATTGATTACAAACAGGCAGGAAAAAGCTACCTTTATGAAAAAATGGGCTATGTAAATACAGGCAGGATTAAGTCTATAAATGAGAGACTTACGCTTGTATATTATGAGAAAACATGAGGAAGAGCCCTGATGTATTTCACGGAGAAAAGATATGGTTGATAAAATAACATTCATGGAAACGCTGCATTCGGTACAGGAAATTGCCAAAGCAAGTCCTGTGCCGCTGACAAAAGAAGAAATCAGAAGCTATTTTCAGGATATGGATTTGTCGGAAGAACAGCAGGAAATGATATACCAATTTCTGCTGACGCCGCAGGAAGAAGCACTAGAAAATGAAGATGATAATGAGCAGACGGATAGCCAGGCAGAAGCAAAATCTTATAAGCGCGCACGCTCTAAGTCTGCTGCAAAGCCGGCTGATACATCTCAAAATCCACACTTTCAGATGTATTTAAAAGAGATTTCTGCTGTTGCAATTTTGACAAAAGAACAGCAGACGGTTTTATACTGCAAATTGTTGTCGGGAGAAGAGACGGCGATAGAAGAGATATCTCATCAATGGCTGAAAAAGATCATTAAGATTGCCGGAGAATTTGTTACGCCAAGGGTATTTTTGGAAGATTTGGTGCAGGAGGGGAATATTGCTCTGCTGCTTGGATTGGGGCAGCTTCTCGGAAAAGCCTCAGAATATGGTACGGACAATGCGGATGTTTTGGACGACGCACAGCGAAAGAGGTTAGAGAAGCGTTTGGAACGCTTTGTCAGGGAAGGAATGGAGCATTACCGCCAGGAATTGGAGGGGGAAGCCGACAGCGAGAATACGATTCTTGCCAAGGTGAGTTTAATCCACGAAGCGCGCAAAGCGCTGGCCGAAGAAAATGGTACAGACCCTACGGTGCAGGAATTATGCGAATATACAAGAATTCCCCAGGAAGAGATTGTGGATATTTTGGACTTGCATGAGAAAGCGAGAAAAGAATAGCACAGGTATTTGAAAAACTGATTAATTAGCGAAAAGCTAGTATAATCTACTCTAATTATCTATACCTTTCGTGCAGGATAAATTTTCAGCCTGCAAGACGGAGGAATGAGGCGTAGCGGTGGCTGCGTCGATTGACGACAACGCAGCAGATGGAAATTCAGACCAGTGAAAGGTACGTTTAATTAGTGTGGGTTATACTAGGAAAGGAGAACTGTTATGAATTTAGGACCGATAGAATACACAGTGGCACGGATTGATGGGGACTATGCCTATTTGCTACAGGCAGGTCAGTCTCAGGACGAGGAAAAATGTGTTGCAAGAGCTTTGCTCCCCCCGGAGATTGCGGAGGGAACAAAGATTCATTATGAAATGATGCAATATACTATCATGTAAACGGTTGGTATTTGTTATGCTTTTTTCCGTGATGTGTGGTTTTTAGAGCATTGTTAAGTTTTTTTGCCGCATTGTGTGGGCTGCGGATAATGATTAAACATCTTGCGCAGCCCCGTGCGGACTGCGGATAACCGGCTGGATCTGTTTCCCTTTCAGTGCGGCGTCGATTGTCTCCGGCAGCAGTTCTGTGAAGGCTGTCATGGAATTGGGCTTTGCCCGGTAGTCGTCCTGCCCGAAAGGAACAAAGTAAATATTCTTGGTGTTTAAGAGTATGCCGATGTTTTTAAGGTTCATTCCCAGGGCGTCATTGGTGGAGAGCGAGATTACCAGAGGCCGGTTGTTGCGCAGGTGCGATTTCGCGGCCATCAGCACGGGAGTATCGGAAATGCCGTTTGCCAGCTTGGAGAGCGTATTGCCCGTACAAGGGGCAATGATCAGAATATCCATCAGCCCTTTGGGGCCAATCGGCTCCGCCGCCGGAATCGTGGTGATAGGCGCATGGTCGGTGAGTGCTTCTGCGCGCGCTAAGAAAGACTCGCTTGTGCCAAAACGTGAATTGAGGGAAGAGGCATTCAATGAAAAGACCGGAAGTAGTTTAGCGCCGGTCTGTTTTAAATTCTCCAATGCCGTAAATATTTTTTCATAGGTGCAAAAGGAACCGGTAAAACCGACCCCGATGGATTTGTCATGAAAATCATAAAGCATGTTCTGTCATCCTTTCTATTGTTTGGCCGATGATCCTGCCGGCGGTGACAGGAGAGAAACGCCCGGGGATGCCTGGAATCCGATAATAAGGCAATAGGCATTTCTCGGTAGTATCTGCCGGGAAACCAAATGGAGCAGAGGCAATGTCAAAAATATGGCAGGAGCTGTGCATTTCTGACAAACGCGCCATTCCAAGGATGGGCGCCGGAATGGTATTGATTAAAATATGGCATTGCGGCAGTACCTTGGAGAAGTCATTTTTATGGATGGGGGAAGCCCCATCTTTTCTTGCCGCATTTTCTTTCAGCGGATCTTGCTCGATTAAGTAAATATTGCGGCATAACGGAAGAAAAAGTTTGGCAATACACGAGCCGCAGCAGCCGTAGCCCAAAAGTAGTATATTGGCAGATGATAAAGCGAAAGGAGTGCAGCGAATTACCTCTGCAAGAAGTCCCTCTGCGGTGAGCCGTGCATTTTCCTTTTGGAAGAAGGGGAAATTACCAAATGTAAGGATTTGGCATCCGGTATTTTCCAATGGCGTTTGTTGCTTTTTCGGAAGGTTGCAGACGGCGAACGTGTGCTCTGCCTTGAGCTGCTCCCACAAGTCATGTAAAGGGCAGGGTGGACAGTTTACTTCTGTTTGAAACAAATTTATTTCGTCGCGTGTCAAAGGAGTTGGAGCCAGTATCAGATCAGATTGCCAAGCAGTATTCTCCAGGTAGTCTGCTTTGACAATATCAGAGTGGTAAGGGAAATCTGGCGTCTGGCAGCATGTAACTTTATAACCTTTGGACTGCAAGTATTCTGCCGCATAACATTGTCTCAAATCTCCGCCTAATATCGTAATGGATGTTGCTTCCATAAGTTTCCTCAAAAAGAAATAATCCTTACAATATATGAAAAAGGCAGAGAATGGTGTCTGTACAGAGGGAATAGATTTGTACAAAATGTCTATATGGCAAGAGGCAGAAGAATTTTTTGATACTAAAATATTACTTATAATTGTGAAATGAGGAAGTTTTATAGTAATAGCGCGGGTAGATGGTATCATTCTGTTATTGTAGTTTCCAAAACGGACTATAGTGTTTCGGATTACAAAAAAAGTTAAGGTTGCCCAACATCAAGCCGATTATAAAAGTAGAAGTTTGTCAGAATTAATATCTAATTTTGGCGGTTCATCTTGCAAAATGAGATTATTACTGTTTAAATCAACAACATTTTCAAAATAAAGCTTATAAATTGTAACCAAAGAATAGTTAAAGTTTGTTTATCAGATTTTAACTATTCTTTGCTTTTTACGATTAAGGGGGAATCATTGTATGAATAAGAAAATATATGTGACAGGATTGTGTCTGGTATTGATTGCTTGTGCATCGGTTGGATGGTATTATTTTAATAATAACAATAATAATGACAATAAGGCCGTTAAAGAATCTTCACTGGGAAAGACGCCCCATTGCTATCAATGTACATTTGGAGAAGATTTTGTACTCTACAAAGATTATGTATTAAAAAATGATGAGGAAGTTTTTTGTGGACTGTATCGATTGAATTTAAATGATAACAAGGATTCTGCCATGAAGACCCAACTGCTGTCAGATCCTTATTTTGCCTGTGCGAATGTCTATCGAGATAAAGTTATCCTTATAAATGATGAATGTAAAATTGAACAAGTGGATATGGAAAATAACAATAGTGAAATCCTATACGATAATAATGGCAAAGATATTACGGATGCGCTAATTGTTGATGATTATTTATATTTTATTGCAGAAAGTGATGCGGGTGTTTGTAACTTGCTGGCGCTAAATTTAATAAATAATGCTCAAAAGCAAATTATAGAAAATATCAATCCGCATTATTTGTATCATTTTGGTGAAGGCGTAGCTGTTAAAGCAAGAGATAATAAATTTTTAGTAAAATGTGGTTTTGACGACGGCGTAATAGAAAAGTATTCCGTTCCTGAAGATGAAATACTGGGATTTTTTGATGATGGTAGTATACTATTAGTTGCGAATCTTGATTCAATATATCAATTAAAAGATTTTAATGCAGACAAAAAGACAGTATTAATGCAGAAAGAAAACATTTATCGGATAATTATGCATACAAATGAAATGTTAGTATGTACGCTGGATGATTGCGGTTTGATGGAAATTTATATTTACGATTTTGCCGGCAAAAACGCAACGGAAATTGCGAATGCAAATGCTGAACCGCGTGATTTTAATAAAGAATATATCATCTGTGCTAATGAAGGGATAGGAATGCCGGAACTTATAAACCGAAGTACGGGAGAGTTTGAAAATATTGTGACAAATGATACGAAAGAAGAACAGGACGAAGAAAAAAAGAAGTTTCAATGGGAGATATCAAGGAAGGAGACTATAAAAACGCTATTTCTAATGATGAATTAAATGATTTGCTTAAAGTAATAACCGAACATTATCAAAATGAATTGTCATGGGAGGTTGTGGATTATCGTATAGCGGATAATGGCCATTCCCTCTACCAACAATATAAGGACTATGAATTGGGGAATATTATTGTTTTTGAGGTTCACACAACAAGCAATCCCAGTGGTTTATATAGATCAATTGTGCTGGGAAGGAAAAAGAATGATACAAAATGGGAGGTGCTGGGCGAGGGAGTATAGTTTCGTGGGAAAGAAAGCAAAACAAACAGAATGCACAAAACCATCTTGGGAATATGGCTTCCCAGAGTGATTTTTGTGCATTCTGTCTTTGCCGCATAAGTGGCAAGACTTTTTGAACAGGAAAATATATTCATGCGGCAGCCAGAACATCCTACTTTAGATAAATTTTAGATTTTTTAGAAAATTTCCATAGGATTTTTGCGGCAACGTTGATATAATACAAATAGAGCCAATGGCAAGATTATTTTTTCGTTAATCATTGGCAGCTAGGCTGATTATTTACGACAAACAATAATACATTATTTTGGCAGGAATGCGGGAAGTGTTATGAAGTTACGGACAAGGCTTATTATTTCGTTTTTTATCATTATATTAGTGCCGGTATTGCTTGCAGGGGCAACTATGTGGGGGATTGGCAAATATCAGATGCGGGCAATCCGTCAGATTTATGATACGGATGGCAATGCTTATGATTATTTTTTGAATTCTTTCGAGGTTCTTAGCCGTTTTACCAGGTCAACTTACGAGAAATTACAGAAGGTCGCTCAAGATACGCCGGACAAACTGAAAGAGCAGGAATATTTAAACAGAATTAACAATGAACTTGAAGCGAAATATTCTTACCTGGTGGTGAGACGTGGAGAAGAATTGATTTATGAGGGTAACGGAACTTCTCACCAAGCGCTCAAAGAGAACTTGCCGGAATATGACAGCGATGTTTTACAGAGTGCGGGCTCCGGGTTTTATATGGAAGGCGAGGAGCAAGCGCTGATTAAGCAGATTGACGTCACTTTTGGCGATGGCAGCAAAGGCAGCGTATTTATCATTACATCTTTAGAGCTGCTTCTGCCAGATGTCAAAGGTATTCTGCTTGATTTGATGATTTCTGTATTGCTGATTTTAATCTTTACGGCGGGGATGCTGACCGTTTGGATTTATCAGGGAATTATCAATCCCATCCATAAATTGCAGGTGGCGACGGAGAATATCAAGGCGGGAAATCTTGATTTTACCGTTGAGGCGGATGGAAGAGATGAGATTGGCGAGCTGTGCCGGAACTTTGAGGAAATGCGTTTCCGCTTAAAAGAATCTGAAGAAGAGAAATTGGCTGGTGAGAAAGAAAATCGTGTGCTTATCAGCAATATTTCCCATGATTTGAAGACGCCGATTACTGCTATTAAAGGCTATGTGGAAGGCATTATGGACGGCGTTGCCGACACGCCCGAGAAACAGGAGAAGTATATTCGCACAATTTATAATAAAGCGAACGAGATGGATACGTTGATTAACGAGCTGACGCTCTATGCGAAGATTGACACCAACCGTATTCCCTACAATTTCAGCCGTATCAATGTGGCGGATTACTTTGAGGATTGTGTGGAGGAGGTTGGCTTGGACTTAGAAGCTGAGAATATCAGGCTCAACTATATTGATTATGCCGATAAAGACGTGTTGATTATTGCAGATCCAGAGCAACTCAGGCGTGTAATTAACAATCTAATTAGTAATTCCATCAAATATTTGGACAAGGAGCAAGGGTTTATCAATATCCGTATACGGGATGTAGGAGATTTCATTCAAATTGAGTTTGAAGATAATGGAAAGGGGATTTCTGCAAAAGACCTGCCCTATATCTTTGATCGCTTTTATCGGGCGGATGCCTCCAGGAATTCTTCTACCGGCGGCAGCGGCATCGGGTTGTCTATTGTAAAGAAGATTATTGAGGACCATGGGGGAAAGATTTGGGTTAATAGCAAAGAAGGGACTGGCACAATTATGTATTTTGTGATTCGTAAATATCAGGAGGTAATAAATTGAGCAAAGTATTAATTATCGAGGACGAGGTGGCAATTGCCGATTTAGAGAAAGATTACCTGGAACTGAGCGGTTTTGGCGTGGAGATTGAGAATGACGGAAATCAGGGACTTGAGCGAGCCTTAAGTGAAGAGTTTGACATGTTTATTCTGGATTTAATGCTGCCCGGCGTAGATGGTTTTGAAATCTGTAAGAGGATTCGGGAGAACAAGAACACGCCGATTCTGATGGTGTCTGCCAAGAAAGACGATATAGATAAAATCCGCGGTTTGGGGCTTGGGGCTGACGACTATATCACGAAGCCGTTTTCGCCGAGCGAACTTGTGGCGAGAGTAAAGGCGCATCTTTCCAGATATGAGCGGCTTATCAACAGCAATATCCAGGAAAATGATATTGTTGAGATCCGCGGCCTCAAGATTGACAAGACAGCAAGGCGTGTGTGGGTGAATGAGGAAGAGAAACAGTTCACAACGAAAGAGTTTGACCTGCTGTCATTTCTCGCTCAGAACCCTAACCGCGTGTTTAGCAAGGAAGAGTTGTTCAGTAAGATTTGGGATTTGGAATCAGTCGGGGATATCGCTACGGTGACTGTCCATATCAAGAAAATTAGGGAAAAGATTGAGATAAATACAGCCAAACCCCAGTATATCGAGACAATCTGGGGCGTGGGCTATCGTTTTAAGGTGTAAAGGAAGATTTCATGTATAAGAATGTAGAAATCATTTATGAAGATAAAGAGGTTGTAGTCTGTCGTAAACTGCCTGGTGTTCCAGTGCATACGCCGAGGCTGGGGCAGCAGGATATGGTAAGTCTTCTGCGTAATTATTTTGCCGCTAAAGGAGAGGAAAACACGCAGATTTTTGTAGTGCACCGTCTCGACCAGCCGGTGGAGGGCATTATGGTATTTGCCAGGAATAAGCAGGCAGCAGCAAATCTCAGCCGCCAGTCCAGGGAAAGGAGTATGGATAAATGTTACCTTGTATTGGTGGAAGGAACGTTTGCGGAGGCCTCTGGCGTATTGGAAGATTATCTTTGGCAGGATAAAGAGACAAATACATCTAGTGTGGTAGCGCAAGGAACGCCTGGAGCTAAATATGCTATGCTCAGATATCAAGTGGAGAAAGTGGTTAAGCTGGAAGAAGCCGTCTGCGGGCATGAGAAAGCCGGATTGGAGAGCAAAATAGATAATATGGGCCAAGAAACGGGAAGTTCGGCAGGCCCTCAAAGGCAGGGCGGAGACAGGAGCCTTGTGCGCGTGTGGTTGGAAACAGGACGTCACCATCAGATACGGGTGCAGATGGCTTATGCCGGACACCCAATAGTAGGAGACAGGAAGTATAATCCGGGCTCTGTCCAGGGGTTTATGCCAGTAGGACTTTGCGCCGTAAAAATAGCCTTTGTCCATCCGGTAACAGGAAGCAGGATGGAATTTTCTGTAGAGCCGCAAGGGAAGTTATTCCAAGTGGCGGACGGCAATGATAAGGGAATATAAAGCGTGAAATATGTGCATACTGATTCCATGCGGAATGAAATGAAAGAAAGTATGCGGAAAATTGGTAAAGTTTTGGGGATTACACTGGCAGTCTATGTCTGCCTCCGTTGGCTGCTGCCGCTGGTAATTCCCTTTTTTATGGCTTTTTTGCTGGCAAAGTTGTTAAATCCGCTGGTAGAAAAGCTGGAAGAAAAGTTAAGATGGAAAAGAGGTTTCTGGTCGGCCTTATTGGTGGGCATTTTGTTTCTTGTTCTCGGTTTTTTATTGTTCTTATTTCTGGGAACGTTATTGATGCAGATCAGAACAGTAGTGGATAATATGGACGGTTATAAGCAGCAGGCGGGAGATTTTTTTCGTGAGTGCTGCTGCCAGGTGGAAGTTTTTACCGGCATAAGGGCTGAAACTATTGAGGATAATGTGCAAAAGCAGCTTCCAGGACTTATGCAGCATATGAAAACAAATGTGGTTCCGAGATTGATGAATGGTACAATTTCTTATGCTAAGAGTATGTTTGTCTGGGTGGGCATTTGTTTTGTGATTATCATCAGTACGGTTCTGATACTGAAAGATTATCGGAAAATACGTGTGTCCTTAGAACATCATCCTATTGGGCAAATAGGTTTAAAGGTTTGCCGAAGAACTTATGAGGCGGGCGGCGCCTATATCAAGGCACAATTAATTATTATGCTGATAATCACCGCTGTCTGCGTGGTGGGGTTATATCTTTCAGGAAATGAATATGCATTGCTCACAGGTTGTGGGATTGGGGTCTGTGACGCTATGCCGTTTCTGGGAACGGGAACAATATTTGTGCCCTGGGCAATCATTGAAATGATGCAGGGAAAATATATGCTGGCTGCAATCTACACTGTAATCTATACGATATGCAGTATACTTCGTGAAATTTTGGAACCGAAACTCATCGGTAATAAATTGGGTATGCACCCCTTATCCGTCATTGTCAGCATATATGTAGGGCTTGGCATTTATGGATTGTGGGGATTTGCCCTGGGGCCGCTTTCTTATATCTTGATTCGGGAAATTTACTTGACAATCTAAAAGAATTGGCATAAAATAACCGTTATAGCCAGAGCAGCTATTTCAGGCAGACCATACAATAAGGCCGCATGTCTATTGTAGGGCGCCTTGGAAGATAGATACTATCGGAAAGCTGCTGATAAATATGAATCAGGCGATGAAGAGGAACAGTACGGATAGAAAGATGCCCAGAGAGGAGATCGTTGGTGAGAGATTTCCCATACAGATATTCGGAACCCGCCTTGGAGCTGCGCATGAGGATGCGCCGTTTAGCCGCGTTAAGGCAATAGAGAAGAATGACGAATGTGCATTAATCAGGGTGGTACCGCCGGTATTCCGGTCCCTATGGGGATTTGGATGCCGGTGTTTTTTATCTTATAGGAAATACCTTATCACGCTAAATGTTAATAAAATAAAGGAGATAAAGTTATGGCGAAAGACAAGAAGTTAGTAGAAGCCATCACATCTATGGAAGATGATTTTGCACAATGGTATACAGATGTGGTGAAGAAAGCGGAATTGATTGATTATTCCAGCGTCAAGGGCTGCATGGTGATTAAGCCGGCAGGATATGCGATTTGGGAGAACATTCAAAATGAGTTGGACAGAAGATTCAAAGAGACAGGGGTAGAAAATGTCTATATGCCCATGTTCATTCCCGAGAGCCTGCTGCAAAAGGAGAAGGACCATGTGGAAGGGTTTGCGCCCGAGGTTGCCTGGGTAACGCATGGAGGATTGAATCCATTGCAGGAGAGAATGTGTGTCAGGCCAACTTCCGAGACCTTATTCTGTGATTTCTATGCAAATGATATCCAGTCCTATCGGGATTTACCCAAATGCTATAACCAGTGGTGTTCGGTTGTGCGCTGGGAGAAAGAGACCAGGCCGTTTTTGCGTTCCAGGGAATTCTTGTGGCAGGAAGGACATACGGCCCATGCGACTGCCGAGGAAGCTAATGAGCGCACCATTCAAATGCTGAATCTGTATGCCGATTTCTGTGAGGAAGTCCTGGCAATGCCCGTCATTCGTGGCAAGAAGACAGAAAAGGAAAAGTTTGCGGGAGCGGAGGCAACGTATACCATAGAGGCATTGATGCATGATGGCAAGGCGTTGCAGTCCGGAACAAGCCATAATTTTGGAGATGGTTTTGCGAAAGCATTTAATATACAGTATACCGACCGTGACAATAAGCTTCAGTATGTACATCAAACGTCATGGGGGATGACAACTCGCCTGATAGGGGCAATTATTATGGTTCATGGGGACGATTCGGGACTTGTGCTGCCTCCAAGGATCGCGCCTACGCAGGTTATGGTAGTGCCTATTCAGCAGCATAAGGAAGGCGTGTTGGAGAAAGCGGCGGACTTAAAAGGAAGTCTAGCCAACGCTGGTATCCGTGTGAAAATGGATGACAGTGAGAAGAGCCCGGGCTGGAAGTTCTCAGAACAGGAGATGCGCGGTATTCCCATGCGCATAGAGTTAGGGCCAAAAGATATAGAAGCCGGGAAATGCGTGATGGTGCGCCGCGATACCCGTGAAAAAATCGAGTGTGCGCTGGAGCAAGCAGCAGAGATAGCCGGGAAGTTGTTGCAAAATATTCAGGATGATATGTATGCGCGTGCCAAAGAACATTTGAATACCCACATTACAGAAGTGAAGTCCTATGCTGCGTTCAAGGATGCAGTGGAAAATAAACCCGGATTTATTCGTGCAATGTGGTGCGGCGATGAGGCGTGTGAGAATAAGATTAAAGAAGATACAACGGCAACTTCACGCTGTATGCCGCTCAAAGAGGAGAGCGCAGTCTCAGATGTCTGTGTCTGCTGTGGAAAACCTGCGCATAAGCTTGTGTATTGGGGAAAGGCATATTAATAAAGGGTATAAATTAATTGATGATTTGCTCAAACCAAGTGAAACGCTCATTTTACTAGAATAAATAACAACAGTAAAAGGCTGCACCGATATTCGTTTATCTGATGCAGCCTTCTATGCTATACTGTCCATTGGACTCCTACCTCTTTCTTTCTGAAATCTTCCATTTTCTTTCCGAAATTTTAATACCACTGAATGTTTTGTATGTATCCATATCTGAACGTTTTCGGCTGGAAGTGCATACTCTAATTTTTCATTTTATTTCAGGGATTCGTTATGAAAATGATGATTCCTTGTTATGTGGTTAAATCCTCTTCTGAATGATTACTTCTGCAAACGCCATTCCTATATCTCTGCTTCAAATCTCTTATGCTTATGAGTCGTTCCGCCGATTTCTCCATTCCGAAAATACAAGGTCGGATGCTTTCACGTTGAGAATATTTCACTATATCTTTCATTGGGATGTGTTGCTTATCGCTTGGGATAAATCAATCCTTGTCCTCTATGAAATCTTCTAGCTCTGATATTGCCAGCCGGGAGAAGAACCTTATTGTAATTTCCCATTCCAGAAATCCGGGTTCCTATCAACAGCAGTCGGAAAATCCGTCGCTGAAATCTAAGTTCCGTTATCTGCATCTGTAAATCTTCTTCCAATGAATTTAATGGAAATCTCTTGTACCTCTGTTGTTGTTCAGGGGTGAATCAATTTGTTATCCCTTTGGACTGTACCTCTCTTTCTTGAATTATGGGGTAGTTCGTTATGTTTTGATTGGTCTGTACCTCCTGTTCTGTAGTTCTTGTTTGTTTTGATGTGTTTATTATATCTAACAAAAATGGAAAAGTCAATAAGTTTTTTGTAAAAAATGCATTAAAGATACTTATAATTAAAATAAAATATATAAGCATAAGAAAATTCTGACAATTTATAAAAAGTTCATAATTCGTTCATGGGATTGTGTATTGTTTAACAGCATGGAAAGTGATACAATGTAAGAAGTTGTCCGTGTATGCGGGATAAAGATATGGCAGGGTTCTGCCAGAAGAGTATAGGAGCATTTGTATGAGTATTATAAGTAAAATGTTTGGTACACACAGCGAGCGGGAGCTAAAGAGAGTTTATCCTATTGTGGATAAGATTGAGTCCTACCGTCCCGCTATGATGGAGCTGACAGATGAACAGTTGAAAGATAGGACGAAGGAATTTAAGAAGCGGTTGGGAGAAGGCGAGACATTGGATCAGATTCTTCCGGAGGCTTATGCAACTGTCCGGGAGGCTGCCAGGAGATCGATTGGTTTGGAGCATTACCGGGTTCAGTTAATCGGCGGCATTATTTTGCACCAGGGACGTATTGCGGAGATGAAGACAGGTGAAGGTAAGACCTTAGTATCTACTTTGCCGGCATATCTCAATGCCTTGGAAGGCAAAGGCGTGCATATTGTAACTGTCAATGATTATCTGGCTAATCGTGATGCGGAGTGGATGGGGAAGGTTCATGAATTTCTGGGATTGACTGTCGGAGTTGTACTCAATTCCATGGATAATGACGAACGCCGCGAAGCGTATAACTGCGATATCACATATGTGACGAACAATGAGCTGGGCTTTGATTATCTGCGTGACAATATGGTAATTTATAAGGAACAGCTTGTGCAGCGTGATCTTCATTATGCTATCATTGACGAGGTGGACTCTGTGCTGATTGACGAGGCGCGGACACCGTTGATTATTTCCGGCCAGAGCGGTAAATCTACCAGCCTTTATGAAGCCAGCGATATTTTGGCAAGACAGCTGGTGCGCGGCGAGGACATGCCTGAATTCAGCAAAATGGACGCTATTATGGGCGTGGAACGTGAGGAGAACGGAGACTTTATCGTCAATGAGAAGGATAAAGTTGTCAGTCTGACCGAACAAGGTGTGAAGAAGGTTGAGAAATTTTTCCGCATTGAGAATCTTGCGGATGCTGAAAATCTGGAAATTCAGCATAATGTGATTCTGGCTCTTCGTGCCCATCACCTGATGTTCCGCGACCAGGATTATGTGGTGCAGGACGAGAAGGTTGTGATCGTAGACGAATTTACCGGGCGTATTATGCCAGGCCGCCGTTATTCTGACGGTCTTCACCAGGCGATTGAGGCCAAAGAGCATGTGAAGGTGAAGCGGGAGAGCAAAACGCTGGCCACGATTACGTTCCAGAATTTCTTTAATAAATATGATAAGAAGGCCGGTATGACCGGTACGGCTCTCACGGAGGAAAAAGAGTTCCGTGATATTTACGGTATGGACGTAATCGAGATCCCCACCAATAAGCCCGTGCAAAGAAAGGATTTGCAGGATGCCGTTTATAAGACCAAGAAAGAGAAATTCCATGCGGTAGTGGATGAGATTAAAGAAGCTCATGCCAAGGGTCAGCCGGTGCTTGTGGGTACGATTACAATTGAGACTTCAGAACTGTTAAGCGGTATGCTCAAACGAGAAGGAATCCAGCATAAAGTCCTGAATGCGAAATTTCATGAGATTGAGGCTGAGATTGTTGCGGAGGCAGGACAGCATGGAGCTGTTACCATTGCTACCAATATGGCGGGACGTGGTACGGATATAAAGCTGGACGATGATGCCAAGGCGGCAGGCGGACTTAAGATAATCGGTACGGAGCGCCATGAATCCCGGCGTATTGACAATCAGCTGCGCGGACGTTCCGGGCGGCAGGGCGACCCGGGAGAATCAAAATTCTTTATTTCTCTGGAAGACGATTTGATGCGCCTGTTCGGCTCTGAAAAATTGATGAATATGTTTAATACTTTGGGCGTGCCGGAAAACGAGCAGATTCAGCATAAGATGCTCACCAATGCGATCGAGAAGGCACAGATGAAGATTGAGAGCAATAACTTTGGTATCCGTAAGAATTTGCTGGAATATGACCAGGTTATGAATGAACAGAGAGAGATTATCTATGCGGAACGCCGGCGGGTGCTCGATGGCGAGAGTATGCGCGATGTAATTTATAAGATGATTACGGACCGTGTAGAGAATACGGTAGATACCTGTATCTCAGCGGATCAGGACAGTGAAGAGTGGGATTTGAATGAGCTGAACCAGCTGCTGATTCCCATTATCCCATTGAATGCAGTGACGGCGGAGGATGTGCAGGGAATTAATGTCAATGAGCTCAAACATAAGCTCAAGGAACAGGCGGTAAAGGCTTATGAGATGAAGGAAGCGGAATTCCCAGAACCGGAGGCTGTGCGTGAGTTGGAGCGCGTAATTCTCTTAAAAGTTATCGACCGTAAATGGATGGCTCATATTGATGATATGGATCAGCTTCGCCAGGGAATCGGCTTACAGGCATATGGGCAGAGAGATCCGCTGGTTGAGTATAAGATGAGCGGTTACGATATGTTTGACGGCATGATCGCTAATATTCAGGAAGATACGGTACGGCTTCTGTTCCATGTACGCATTGAGCAGAAGGTGGAGCGCGAGCAGGTAGCGAAAGTTACGGGCACCAACCGCGATGATTCAGGGCCCAAAGGACCTAAGAAGCGAGAGAGTGCGAAAGTATATCCCAATGATCCATGTCCTTGTGGAAGCGGTAAGAAATACAAGCAGTGCTGTGGTAGAAAATAGGTTGAACTATTATAGCCAATAATGAATAATTGCTGAAATTTACTAAGACTGTAAGAAGCAAAATAGAAAAAAGGCGCCGTGCAGTATTATTGCATGGCGCATGGTATTAAAAAAGCCAGCTGACGACGTACTCAGCTGGCTTTCTATATGTAGATGATTACTCTTCTCTTTCTGGCAGCACGAAATGTCCAATCAGTTCATCCAGAACAGATGCCTGTGCAGATAATTCCTCGCTAGTTGCCGCAGATTCTTCAGCTGTAGCGGCGTTGCTCTGTATAACTTCTGAGATCACATTGATACCGGATTCTACGCGCCGCATGGATTCTGTCTGGTTTTCCATCATTGTCTTTAAGTTTCTGGAGAAATCGGCGGTCTCCTTGATGCCCTCTATGACGGACTGGATGGCGTTGGCAGCGTGTTCTGCCGCTCGGTTTCCTTCATTGACCTCGCTGATAGATTTTTCGATTAATTCTCTCGTATCTACTGCCGCCTGTGCGCTCTGGTTTGCCAGCTCTCTGATTTCATCGGCGACAACGGCAAATCCGCGCCCGGATTCTCCTGCTCTGGCAGCCTCTATGGAGGCGTTCAGAGATAAGAGGTTTGTCTGAGAGGCAATAGATTCAATTTCAGAAATAATATTTCCAATGCCGGTTGTAGCGGTATTGATGCGTTCCATAGCGGCCATCATGCTGTTCATTTCCTGACGCGTATTGTCTGCTTCGCTTGCATAGAGCTGTGCCTTCTCATAAGATTCATCTGCATTTTTGGCGCCGTTTTCTATATTAGCGGTAACATCTGAAATCGTTTCATGCAGTTCTTGAACGGAGATACTCTGGTCTGTAGCTCCTTCTGCAAGGGCTTGTGAGGCCTGTGCCAATGAATCAGAACCGGCAGAAACCTGTGTGGAAACGTCTCCGATGGATGATAATGTCTCGGACATTTGATTCCGTAACGCACGCATCGAATTGTATAATTTCTTGAAATCGCCGGTATAGCGTGTCTCAGCGTTGGATTTAACCGCATAATTGCCGCTTGCCATCTCGCTTAATATACCTTCGATATCAAAGATAATTTCATCTAATTTATCGGCCATCTCCATGGCGTCTTTTTCAATGGCTTCTATCTCATCGCCGGTTTTAATCAATGGGAAAGGCGATGTCAGCTCACCTTCGGCAAACGTTTTGAAACGCGCTCCCAGACTGCTGAGGGGGTCGGAGATTCTCTTAGAAAACCGCTTGCCGAGTTTGGTGGATAATACCATAGTTACAGCAATGACGATAATAATAACAACTATGAGAACCCACAATGATATGTTAAGCATCAGAGACAGGGCGTTGCCTTCTTTGACTTTTACCTCTAAAAGCTCTGCCATCTGATCGTAAATGCTTTGATAAATAGGCGCCAATTCGTTCAACGCAATATCCTGTGCCTGCTTACAGAGCTCCCGATCTGTGGTTGCTCCAAGATCCATGATTTTGGCATCCAGTTCCCAGTATGCGTCCAGTTCGGATTTAATTTCATCGTAGGTAGCCCTGCCGCTTTTCGATACGATAGTGTTCTCAATTTTGGCGAAAGATTCTTCAAAAGCATCTTTGAGTTCCGCGTGTTGTGCTACCACGGTTTCGATTGCATCTGCATCATCATAACCAATTGCTGCACGCAGCGACGAGCGGAGATCAGCAAACTCAAACATTGCCGTTCCTATGTCACCCTGTGCAAAACCGAAATTCTTTAATGCATGGGAATACCTGTTTGATATGACGAACAGGGAAATCAGAGTAAAAATTACTACTGCCGCCATAATGGCTGCTATCTTGAAAAATGACTTAGTAAGCCGTTTTTCAATGTTTTCTTCATAATTCATTTGTAATGCGCCCCCTTTGGTATTGTTACATGGGTCATTTCTGACACAGGAAAATAATTCAGTATAGAAATATCACTGTAATTTTCTGTGAAGATTTCGTGAAATGGTTGTAACGTCATAATATAATTATAGTACTTTTTATCAAAAAAGCAATATATAAAATATAATTTAATAGGTTTTTTAGTTGTAAAAAATTTACGAAGGAGAAATTGAAAAGGCATAATTTTTTGGAAAATTTATATATAAAATAGGTCTCGCAATGATTATTTGATAATAATTCTTTGTGCAAAATGTTAATATTGCTGAGGAGAGTGAGAACTTGACTATTCGCGTATTTATTTGCAGAAGACGGAAATAAGGAATAGCGGATAAATGCAGCTTTATGAGGGATAGAATATCAGGTAAAGCCATTGTCATAACTGTGGTGAATGCCTCATACATTATAAAAAAAGCAATGTATGAGGGAATTTCGTTGAAAGGGTACATAGAAGAACGGGCAATTAATATTGCTAATTATATAATTGAGGAGAATGCTACAGTGCGCCAGACGGCTAAAAAATTTGGTATCAGTAAGAGTACGGTACATAAGGATGTCACAGAACGCCTTGTCCAGATTAATCCCACCCTCGCTTCCCAGGCGCGAAAGGTTCTGGATGTAAATAAGTCAGAGCGTCATATCAGGGGAGGTTTGGCGACCAGAGAAAAATATCTTCATCAAAAAGGGGCTGTCTGAGAACAGCCCTTTGGAGGAAAATAGAAAGCGGCTTTGGCAGAATTTTTCAGGAAGTAAATGTATCAAATTTGCACAAAAATAGTAAGATAAATCAATGAAAATGATTAAATTTATCACTATACAAGAAGTTTTTTGTATGTTAAGATAAAACTCGTGAAAAGCGCAGAAAAGGAAGAGTAGCTGTGGAGGAGCTTACAGAGAGCTATCGGTGGTGGAAGATGGCGGCGGTGAAACAGTGAACTGGCCTTGGAGCTTCCGGCTGAAAATTTAACCTTACAGTGGGTATATCTGTTGATGATTACCCAGATTGGACAGTAAAATATTTGTTAAGCAATTAATTTTGGAAAGAGAAGGACAAGTATTGCTTCTGTTAGGAAAAGTAAGCCAGGACGGGTTCTCCCGTTACAGGGATATGCATAGAAGCGGATGCCAGAAGATGTGTAGGTTATAAGGGCGAACGCAGAGTGCAGATGAGAGCATGGAAACATGAAGTAGAGTGGTACCGCGCGGGATTAAGTTATCTTTCGTCTCTATTATCGTTGCGATAATGGATGCGAAGGATTTTTTTGGTTAATTTAAGAAAATTTATTTGTGCAATTTATATGATTACGGAGGAATGAATTATGCAGAATTTTGAAAAGTATCAGAGACAATATTTTATGCCGCCTGAGGTAACGTATGATTGGGTGAAAAAGGAATATATTACAAAACCGCCCATCTGGTGCAGCGTTGATTTGCGGGATGGTAATCAGGCATTGATTGAGCCGATGAGTTTAGATGAGAAGTTAGAGTTTTTCCAACTTTTAGTGGATGTTGGGTTTAAGGAAATCGAGGTGGGATTTCCTGCGGCATCGGACACGGAATATAACTTTATGCGCGCCTTGATTGAGCGTAATATGATACCCGACGACGTGACAGTGCAGGTGTTGACTCAGGCAAGAGAACATATTATCCGCAAGACGTTTGAGGCGGTAAAGGGCGCGCCGCATGCGGTCGTACATTTATATAATTCGACTTCTTTGGCGCAAAGGGAGCAGGTATTCCACAAGAGTAGGGAGGAAATTAAGAGAATTGCTGTGGAAGGCGCAGTGCTGTTAAAAGAACTTGCCGATGAGACGGAGGGTAATTTTACTTTTGAGTACAGCCCGGAAAGTTTTTCGGGGACGGAAGTTGATTATGCGTTGGAGGTCTGCAACGCGGTGCTCGATGTGTGGAAGCCGACGCCGGAAAGAAAGGCGATTATCAACCTCCCGACCACGGTGGAAAATGCTATGCCCCATATCTTTGCAGGACAGGTTGAATATATGAGCAAACATATGCGCTATCGTGAAAATGTTGTGCTTTCCCTTCACCCGCATAATGACCGCGGTGTGGGAATCTGCGATGCAGAGTTTGGAATACTTGCTGGCGCCGACAGGATTGAGGGCACCTTATTTGGAAATGGAGAGCGCACCGGAAATGTAGATATTGTGACGCTTGCCATGAATATGTTTTCCCATGGTGTCGATCCTAAATTGGATTTCAGTAATATGTCTAAGATTGCTGAGACGTATGAGAGGTGTACGCGTATGCAGGTTTCACCTCGCCAGCCTTATGCGGGAGAATTGGTATTCACAGCATTTTCAGGTTCCCATCAGGATGCGATTGCCAAGGGCATGGCGTGTCGTGAGAAGAACCCGCAGGGGCCGTGGACAGTACCGTATCTGCCGATTGACCCCAAAGATGTGGGACGCACCTACGATTCAGATGTAATCCGCATTAACAGCCAGTCCGGCAAGGGCGGGGTTGCCTATATTCTTAAACAGAATTATGGAATTACTATTCCAGAGAGAATGCGTGAGGAAGTCGGTTACACGGTAAAAGGGATTTCGGACCGCCGTCATATGGAATTGTCGCCGCAGTTGGTTTATCAGATTTTTGAGGAGCATTATGTGAATAATATGCCGCATTTCCAGATACCAGAATGTCATTTCAGGCAGAAAGACGGTATTGTGGCGGAGGCAGTGCTTTCCCATGGAGGGCAGGTGCGTACCGTTACCGGAAATGGAAATGGACGTTTGGATGCGGTGAGTAATGCGTTGAAGCAGTATTTTAATGTCAGCTATGAGTTGTCTGTCTATGAAGAGCACTCTCTGTCCCGGGGGTCATCGGCCAAGGCGGTTTCCTATGTAGGGATTTCCCATAATAACCAGCTTTTCTGGGGCGTGGGAGTAGATGAAGATATTATATCATCTTCCATTGAGGCATTGTGTGTGGCGGTAAATAAGTTAGAGCATATTAAAGAAACTGGGCAGTGTCGGGACGAGCGGCTGAATGAGATTATGAATTATATCCAGGAAAATTACCTGACGGTTACGCTGGACGAACTGGCAGAAAAAATGCATTTATCTAAACCGTACTTGTCAAAGTATATTAAGGAAAAATCTGATAAGACGTTTAGTGAGATAGTTAAAAATGTCCGTATGAAAAAGGCGAGAACACTGCTTAAAAACACCAGCATGACTGTGGAAAGCATTGCAGACAGCGTAGGATATCAGAACGTGGAGCATTTTAACCGTTTGTTTAAGAAGAAATATGACGAGACACCGGTACAGTACCGCAACAGTAAGCAGGGGATGAAGTAAAATGTGATATTTCTCTTGTAAATGTGAGCGGCCTCCCTTATAATGAGGAAAAGATATAAAAGTCTGAAGCTGTTTCAGTTAAATTGTCCAGGAATGGAAAATACAGGAGGAAAAAACGTTGATAAAAGAGACAGTGATTGTGCTTGATTTTGGCGGGCAGTATAACCAGCTTATTGCGAGGCGTGTGCGGGAGTGCAATGTTTATTGTGAAGTGAAGCCATATACTGTGAGTTTGGATGAGATTAAAGCGATGCAGCCGAAAGGGATTATTTTTACCGGAGGGCCTAACAGCGTTTATGCTGAAACATCACCGCGTTATCAAAAAGATATATTTGAATTGGGAATTCCGATTCTTGGTATTTGCTATGGCTCTCAGCTGATGGCGTATACTTTGGGAGGCAGTGTCAAGACGGCTCCAGTCAGCGAGTATGGGCACACAGAAGTGGAAATAGATACTTCAGATGTACTTTTTGAGGGAGTGTCCGCTAAGACAGTTTGTTGGATGAGCCACACCGATTATATTGAGACGGCTCCGGAAGGTTTTCATGTAACAGCGCATACGTCTGTATGTCCGGTGGCTGCTATGGCATGCCCGGAGCGCCAATTATATGCGACACAGTTTCACCCGGAAGTCATGCATACGACAGAAGGAATGAAGATGCTCGCTAATTTTGTTTATAAAGTTTGCGGCTGTTCCGGTGACTGGAAGATGGATTCGTTTGTGGAGACCACGATTGCCAGCCTGCGTGAGCAGATTGGAAATGGCAAGGTGCTTTGTGCATTATCGGGTGGTGTGGATTCTTCTGTGGCAGCGGTGCTGCTCTCGAAAGCTGTTGGCAAACAGCTAACCTGTGTATTTGTAGATCATGGCCTTCTGCGCAAGAATGAAGGGGATGAAGTGGAGGCGGTATTTGGCCCTGATGGAGATTATGAACTCAATTTCATCCGTGTAAATGCGCAGCAGCGTTATTATGATAAATTGAAGGGCATTACAGAGCCGGAAGAGAAACGTAAGATTATTGGCGCTGAATTTATCCGTGTGTTTGAAGAAGAAGCTAAGAAAATTGGAGCGGTAGATTTCCTTGTACAAGGTACAATTTACCCGGATGTCATTGAATCTGGTCTTGGCAAATCCGCAGTTATTAAGTCTCACCATAATGTAGGCGGGCTTCCTGACGTAGTAGACTTCAAGGAAATTATTGAACCTCTGCGTATGCTTTTTAAGGATGAAGTGCGCAAAGCCGGATTAGAACTTGGTATTCCACAACATTTGGTATTCCGTCAGCCGTTCCCGGGACCGGGGCTTGGTATCCGTATTATCGGGGAGGTTACGGAGGAAAAGGTAAAAATCGTCCAGGAGGCGGATTATATTTACCGGGAGGAGATTGCGAAAGCTGGCCTTGATAAAGGGCTTGGGCAGTATTTTGCAGCTTTGACGAATATGCGCTCAGTAGGCGTAATGGGGGATTTTAGAACCTATGATTATGCTGTCGCTCTCCGGGCAGTGAATACAAGCGATTTTATGACGGCGGAGGCGGCGCAGCTTCCGTGGGAGGTTTTGGGTAAAGTGACAAATAGAATTGTAAATGAGGTTAAAGGGGTCAATCGGGTAGTTTATGATTGTACTGGGAAGCCGCCGGGGACGATTGAGTTCGAGTAGATAGGAAAAGTCCGCAAAGCCAGTGTTTATGCTGGTTTGCGGACTTTGGAAAGGTCTTTTGATAACAAATTGATAACAGTCGTTTGAG
>CAJURU010000017.1 GCA_910588845.1 uncultured Lachnospiraceae bacterium | reverse complement strand
ATTTCCTGTTGTTTTGCCAATCATATTTTTGCTACACCTATTTGGGTATGAAGTGGTTCATACACTGGCTTTACAAAGCATCGGCACATCCCGCACGGGAGAAGCCAAAAATCCGGTTCTGCGTGATTACTACCTCAAAAAATGTGAATCAAAACCCAAACTCGTGGCAATGGGGGCTGTTTCACACAAAGTATGCAACATGATATTTGCAATACTCAGGGACAATAAGCCTTTTGAAATCATTACTCCGCAGGAGCATATCAAAAAACACAATGCTGCTAAATGCGACATAGCCGCATAAAATACTGTAAATCCAACGAATCAATATCTTTTGAAAAAATGATATTTTCACCAAGGGGTAAGTGCGCCTTTTTTGCTTTAAAAATAATTTCGATTTTTCTCATTTTGCTATTGACATTTATTAGCTGGACTTATCATCATTACTACCCGCTATCCAAACTTCTAATAAATAAGCCTCTGTAACACCTCCTCTCTGACCTTCCATGCCACTTTTACTCTATATATCCCACGAAAATATTCCCCGCCCCGCTAAAGAGCGTATCACTGTCCTGTAATCCCATTTTCTTAGCTGTATTCTCCGCCGGCTGATAAAGAATCGTGTTATGCTCGTCGTAGCCGACAATCAGCACGGCCTCGTTTCCAACCATGGCAAGTACCGGATGCCCAAGATTTACATAATATAATACCTGGCTCACATTACACCCGGATAGATCTACTACTTTATGATCTGTCAACGCCTCCGACAAAATCTGTCTGGGCGTCTCGCCCTTGGCAATCAAATCCTCCACATCTATGCTGCTCTCTTCCTGCCTAAGCAGATACGTCAGGCAGCGAACGACTGAATTGTCACTGAGTTCCGCCGTATCCATAGTCCCGGGGCCAATCATGGGCTGGCTGGCTTTCCTGCCCCTGCGCCATATATAATTCTGCCCAGGATCAATGACTACACCCGCATTTTCATCTGCACAGCGAATAGCGTCCGTCACCGATGGCGTGGACAGAAGAATCTTTCCTCTGCTGTAGACATAATAATTCTCCCTGTCCCTGTCGCTTTCAAGTTCCACAGTCCGCTCCTCCTCGACAACTACTTCCTTGGGAGCTTTCACCTGTAAATTCTTAATCTCTTCCGTATCTTCCGCTGCAAACACCAGTTCCACCTGCGTCTGCTTCTTTTCTGTTACAATCGTATCAACCATAACCAGGCGGGACGATTCTAACTGTTGATTTTTGATGGTGTCCTGGACTACCGGCGTAAATCCCGTCTCAGTGCGCATCTCCCGATCCAGGAAAATAGTGTCCTTCTCCACATACGCATTGGAAATATAATAGCCGTCCTTCTGATATTCCTTAACCGTCTTAGAATTCTTATCTGTAATCGTGACCTTATACATGAGAAATCTTGCATTTCCGGCGCTGTCTTCCACTACTTCCGCTGCTTTCGCCGAGCCATAGACAAAATCGCTCTCGACAAAACCGATAGGTTTTAAGTATTCTCCGCCGTTTCCCTCTACTGAACGGACCTTTTCACCCTCCAAATCCATAATTTTAATCGTCTCCGAGCGGTCATTTTCTTTAGAATCCTGCCATGCAAGATACCGGCCGTCCTCAGATACTACATAACTTCCCGGGCGGATGTCACGGATTATCGGCTGCGCCTGACGGCTTGCTAAATCAATCCTGTACAGTTGTCCGTCCGCAAGAAGATAAAACATATTCTCACCGCTGATATAGAACACTTCGCCCCAGTCTGCTTTCAAAACCTCGTAAGAAGAGTCCGCGGGGATAAACAGAATTTCCTCCACAGTGTTTGCTACACTGTCATAATGGAAGACGCTGATTCCTGTCTGTCCCTCATGGCTTCCCCGGTTCATATAACCATAGACCACAAAGTCCATGCTGCCGCCCTCATCCATGCGCATGATTTGAATCTCATGCTGTCCGTTATTCTCACGGTCTGAGATTCCTTCCGCGCTGCGGAAACTGAAAATCTGGAACAGCTCATGACTGTCACTGTTATAACTCCACAGCTCGCCCTCCTGGATAAATGCAACGACTGTACCCTTCTCATTGGCCTTATATTTCACATCCTCCGGCCGGATACCCAAAAGCAGCTTATTTTTATTGACCGTTCGCTTCTCGCCGCGGAAAACCTGCGTCATGTCTCTCTCATAATTCAATAGCGACATGCGGTTAATCGTGCTATTGTAACGCACACGATAATACTCTTCCACTGTGTAATACTCTACCTCTCCGCCGTCTCCCGCCGCGGTCACAATATATCTGAGCGTAACCGTATTATATGAACTGCTCAGTTCCTTGATAGAAGGAATCGGCTGCTCGAGCCGTTCCCCGCTGAACTCAGCCCAACTGACTTGCGCCAGACTAGAATTAATCGTCACCTTCTGCAAGGTTGTGTTATCCCCCTGGCTATTCGGCTCCAAATAGAGCGCAAGGTTACCGGCCTGCGCTTTGTCAAAAGACTGCTCATGAAAATTCATTACAAGGTCTAACGTCTCGTTCACATAATAATCCGCCTCACGGACAAGCCTGGTATAGTAATATACGGGCGCACCGTCACAGTTGACCGTGATCGCCAGCATGTATTCTGTTCCCTGCTCCAAAATATTTTCAAATTGCAGCCCCACCCGGATTTCTCCGTTCTCCTGGGAAAAACTGCTGATTTCTCCGTCCTCAACCAGTCTCTCCATGTCCATGGAACGCACCTCAAAAGAAATACTCTCCACCTGATTCTGATAAGGTTTCACCAACAGCGGAAGCGATAAATCTTCCCCCAGCGGCGTAATCGTATCGCGCATAGCAGTGGCGTCCATCTCTGTACGATAGCCGTAGAGCTGATTCATCCTCATATCTCCGCGCTGAAGACAGACGACAGGAAGCGTCACAGACGCCATCTCCGACGTAAGATTCATCTCACTCTGCCTGTCTCTCCCCCCCATTGCTACTACCGTTAAACAAAAAACAAGAATCAACACCACAATCTTAATTATGCCTTTACGCATCCTGTTTATCATCCTTTCCTCTATCTTGTAACGCTGCCAATGTAGGCTGCACATGCAAAAATTCCAAAATTTTGCAATAATCCCCGCCGTCCTTGGCTCTGCCTTTCTTCACGGCACGAATCAATATATTTTTCGGCGTGTGTTCCATGTCGATAAATTCCAAAATCTGCACCTGATATCCTTTGCTCTCAAGAATCTGCGCCCGGATTGCATCTGTAAACAACGCTGCCATCCGCTCCTTTATCAACCCATAAGAAAATACCGGCGCCAAAATTTCATTTTTGATCTGTCCATTCAATTCATGCTGGCAGCAGGGCACAGACAGAATCACTTTGGCGTTCCAGCGAATTGCCTTGTCCAACGCATAGTCCGTCGCCGTATCGCAAGCGTGCAAAGTCACCACCATATCAACCTGGCTTACTCCCTCATACGAGGCAATATCCCCGACATAGAAATCCAGCCCCGTATATCCATATTTTTCCGCCAATTCCCGGCAATGCGCAATCACATCCTCCTTTAAATCCAACCCAATAATATGCACCTGATATCCCTTCAATTCCCTCAGATAATGGTACATGGCAAAAGTAAGATACGACTTCCCGCAGCCAAAATCAAGGATTGTCACTTTACGATCTGCCGAAAGCTGAGGCAGAATATCCTCTATAAATTCCAGAAAACGGTTTATTTGCCGGAACTTGTCATATTTTGCGCGCACAATCCTGCCCTCTTTCGTCTGCACACCCAAATCTACGAGAAAGTCCACCTTGCGCTCCGGCTCAAGAATATACTTTTTCTTTCTATTATGGGATAAATCCTGCCGTTTTACACAGCATGACACTTTTTTCTCCTTAATCCCCACTTTCCCCTTCTTGCTGACGAGCGCCGTAGCTTGTCCTTCCTCGGAAAATACCTCAAGCTGGCGGTAAATTCCCATCCACTTGACAATTTCCTCCACTGCCTCGTCTCTCTCTAAATTCCGGTGAAATATTTTATTATCCCGGCTGATACTCGCCTGAAACACAAGCTTTTCTCCCAGCAGCACCGGGCGGAGGCTGATCTTTGCAGCCTCCGTCTTGCTTCTGGGATTGCTGATTGTAAGCCGTACCAATCCTTCATTCAAATATCTGTATAAGAGTTCCCTTAATTCTTCCATTGTAAACCTTTCAATCACATTTCCCTACGTCGCCGCTAACGGCAACATCTCTTATGTCTGCTTCTTCCAGGTATCACCACCAGCGACGGCACCTCTTATGTCTGCACCTTCGCTGATACATCTCATTGAACAGCAACACCTCTATCAGATTCTGCAAACCATTGTTTCTCGGTGGCTGCGGCGGTCTTCCTGGGCCTCCTGGACCCCAGCCCGGACCTCCTGGGCCTCCCGGACCCCAACCTGGACCCCCTGGGCCTCCTGGACCCCAGCCCGGGCCTCCTGGGCCCCAGCCTGGACCCCCTGGGCCTCCCGGACCACGCTGCGCCATCAGTTTTCCTTCCAACGGCAGCTCCTCCATAGCCATCTCTTCCATTGAGAGCTCCTCTGTCAAAGAATCCTCCGCTTGCATTTCATCCACAGGAAACCTTTCTAACGCCTGCTCTCCTTGCGGCAGCTGCGAAATGTCCATACCTGCGTCATCCATGCGCATCTGCATCTCTTCATACGCGCCTTCTTCATACTGTTCTCTCTCATACTGCCCCATGTCGCACTGTTCAACTTCATACTTCTGAATTTCCGGCTGGTTATCCGCAGACGCATCATAAATCCGCTTTACGATGCGGTTTACCATAAGCCTGTCAGGATATTCATCAAACATCAAGCTTCCTTCATACTCCATTTTATCACACTCGTCCTCCACCATCTCCTGGATGGAACGGACTTCTTTGGGATACATCCCCTTTAACTTCTCTAAATCTCGGGCATATTCCATCTCTTCCATATAAACGGTCTGCATAGGGTATGCCATGTAAAAAGGTATCTTAGACATATCCTGCCGGCGGGGCCTGTAAAATACATCTTGTTTATAATCCACAGCGATTCTCCCATTAATTCTATCCCTATACTATATGCCCGATTTTCTGTTATGCTACTTTTATCCCCAAGCCACAAGCGTTCCCTCAAAAAACGAAAAATCTGTCTCTCACAAATAAAATTTGATGAGCCAGATTTTTCATTTTCACAGATTTTAAACAATTATTAATACTGGAATACTGCTACTCCATAAGGCGGCAAAGGATATGCAAAAGAGTATGGCTGATTGTCGCACTCTTTTTTCACTGCTTTGTAAGTCAAGGGACGCTCAGTTCCCTCTCCGCCGTATTTCTTATCGTCACTGTTAAAAATAAGCTTATATTGTTTCTTCAACGGCACGCCCACACGATAATCGTCCCAGGCCATCGGCGTAAAATTGCAGATATAAAGCAGATTTTTCTTGCCGTTCGCGCTCTTGCGCACAAAACTGAACACACTGCGGGTATTGTCATCAGCATTTATCCACTCAAAATTACTCCAATCGGTATCCGCCTCGTACATCGCCGGGTATTTCCGATAAATATGCAGCAAATCTTTCACATATGTCTGCAATTGTCGATGCTGTGGCTCTTCCAGCAGGAACCAATCCAGCTCACGCTCCTCGCTCCATTCGCGCAGCTGTCCAAACTCCTGTCCCATAAACAATAACTTCTTACCGGGATGTCCCATCATGAAACCATACCCTGCCTTTAAGTTGGCAAATTTATCTTTGCCTTCCCCGGGCATTTTATTAATCATAGAACATTTTAAATGCACAACCTCATCATGCGACAATACTAAGATATAATGTTCGCTGCTATTATAGCTCATGGCAAAAGTCATGCGGTTATGGTTATCTTTGCGGAAATAAGGATCGAGCTTCATGTAATCCAGGAAGTCATGCATCCATCCCATATTCCATTTAAAGCTGAAATTAAGCCCTTCTTCTTCCACACCTCCGGTAACCCTCGGCCAAGCCGTAGACTCCTCCGCAATCATTACAACTCCCGGATTTCTGCCGAGAATCAGCGTATTGATATGTTTGAAAAACTCAATCGCTTCCAGATTCTTATTACCGCCAAATTCATTGGCAACCCACTGTCCATCCTGCTTACCATAGTCAAGGTACAACATGGATGCCACGGCATCCACCCTGAGACCGTCAATATGGTAATGCTCTATCCACATCAGCGCACTACCGATAAGGAAGTTCTTCACTTCCGTCTTGCCATAATCAAATATCTTGGTACCCCAATCCGGGTGCTCCCCTTTTCTGGGATCAGCATACTCATAAAGACAAGTTCCGTCAAACTCCGCCAATCCATGCGCATCTTTGGGAAAGTGCGCCGGCACCCAATCTAAAATAACACCGATATTATTCTTATGCATGTAATTGACAAAGTAAGCAAAATCCTCCGGCGTTCCATACCTGGAAGTGGGCGCATAATATCCGGTGACCTGGTAACCCCAGGAACCGTCAAACGGGTATTCCGAGATTCCCATCATTTCCACATGGGTATAGCCCATCTCTTTCACATAGGACGCCAACTTTTCTGCCAGCTCACGGTAAGTATAGAACCCTTCATCGTCCCGCCCTGGATGACGCATCCAGGAACCCGGATGAACCTCATAAATCGCCATAGGCTGAGAATGCACATCTTTACATGCACTGCGCTTCTCCATCCATTTGTCATCGGTCCATTTGATTTTGTTGATATCCGCTACTCTCGAAGCAGTCCCCGGACGCAATTCTGCGTAATTTGCATAGGGATCAGCCTTATAGAGCTTTCTTCCATCCGGCGTCTCAATGTAAAATTTGTACATATCACCCTCGGCCGCCCCCGGCACAAACAATTCATAAACACCCATTGGTTCTAAGCGTTTCATTTCATTGACCTCTTCCTGCCAGTCGTTGAATGTGCCGATGACCGATACTTTCTCGGCATTGGGCGCCCACACAGCAAAATAAACGCCTTCTTTACCTCTTCTTTTTTCCGGGTGCGCTCCGAGCTTTTTGTAAACATCATAATGTGTTCCCTGCCCCAAGTAGTACATGTCCAATTCTGAAAAATGTTCCATACCTTTCACTCCTGTTCCCTTAATCTTCAAAATCTTTTTCCCTCAGATATAAATACCCATCAGGATTAAATTTCTTCCCACCAAATATTTTCTTCAGGCCTCCCCGCTCTGCACGGGCTATAGCCTCGTCCACAATTTCCTTTACCTCTGTCAAGGTTGTCGCCTCATCCAGCTTCTGAATATTACTAATTCTGTTATAAAGCGCCAGAATGCCCATATCATCAATTTCGCATTCCTGTTCCTGCGCGTATGCCTTGGCAAATTCTACCAGCTCGTCGCTCGTAAAAATCGGTATTTTAATTCTCTCCGTAAATTTCTTGGCAAAGCTCATATCCAGGCTGAGAAGCCTTTCAATGCCGCGGCTGGTATCTTCCATAATCACTAACAGCCCGTCTGTATTCTGTTCCATCAGAAGAGACAGCGCGGTAGCCGTCTTCTTTGATATATCTCCTGCCTTTTCCACAATCAGGTAGCCGCCGGCTACTTTCTTTAAAAGCTGGCTTAACTCTTTATTGTTTAACGCTTCTCCAGTAATCTTGCCTACCTTGCCGCCAGAATGCTTCCCGCTCTTCTGAATTACCTTAATCAAATCCGTTGCCAGCACCGTCTTGCCGCTTCCTCTGCCACCGGTAATTAAAATATTGCCGCTGGTCGAAGTATTGTCATTGCCTTTCCTGTGCAAAGCGCCCTCTAACACCTGGCAGAGCTGCTGCTCCATGCCGCTGATAGGAACAAAATAAGAAAAGATTTTCTTCTGTTCAGGGCTCAATTTACGGATATGCTCCTGTGGTTCCTCTATCTCAATTTTGGGAACGCTGACTTTTTCCTCCCTGGATGCCTTTGCCGCCTCGAACACCGACTGCAAATACTGTCCGGCGTCGCCTTTGCCTGAAGAAGCCTTCTTCTGTTCTTTCTCTTCTTTAGACTGGGATTTCCCCTGATCAACAACTTTTTCAGCTGACATCGCAGCTTTGGGGGACGCATTTCCGTCTCCTGCGGGTTCTTGCGCCGGCTTACGGCCTGTCTGGGATATCTCGTTCGCTGCGGATTCTTGGGCTAGCTCACTTGCCGTAGATTCCTGAAATATCTCGTTTGCTGCGGATTCCTGGGCTGGCTCACTTGCCGCAGGTTCCTGTAATGTCTCGTTTGCCGCAAATTCTTGGACTATTTTACCCGCTGTGGCTTCTTCCGGCAGGTTACTTCCCACAGACTTCCCGACTGCCGCCTGCTTTTTCGCCTTTTGTTTGGCAGCGGCTTCCCGCCGCATCTTTTCTAAATATTCTTCCGGTATCGGCTCGCCAAGGATTTTCGCAGCTTCCTCCCAGGCTGATAATGAATCGGAAATCTCCCGCATATCCCGCGTATCGCCTAATGCCTGGGCATCTTTCGACGTTTGTATATCTTCCGGCGCCTGCACTTCTTCCGGCATAGGTACGCCCCCCGGAATTCGTAACTCTTCCGGCGCCTGCATTTCCTCCGGCATAACCACACTCTCCGGCGTTCGTATGTCTTCCGGCGCCCGCATTTCCTCCGGCATAACCACACTCTCCGGCACCCCTATGTCTTCCGGCATCGGCTGGCTCTTCGGCACTTGCATATCCTCTGGCGCCAGCCCGCTCTCCGGCATTTGCATACCTTCTGGTATCTGCATATGCCCTGACATCTGTATATCTTCCGGCATCGGCGCATTTTGCAGCATTCGCAGCTCTTGCGGTATCTGTATTTCCTGCGGCATCCGCAATTCTTCCGGTATCTGTATATCTTCCGGCATCGGCACTCCCTCTTCGATGCTTTGCTCTTCATAGGAAACATTTTGTAAATACTGCTCCTCCAGCAGCTCCTTGGGGCTGACCCCAGCCTCCAGTTTAGGAATAATATCGTGTAACCTCTCCAGTAAATCCCACGCTTCCTGCATTGCGCGCGCTTTCGCTGATTCCAGCCGTTTCTGCTGCGCCGCTGCCATTGCAGTCTCCGCTGCAATCCTGGTCTTCTCCCAGTCTGCTAAAACCTCTTCAATACCTATCTGTCCATTTACCTGAGGCTCACGTACTCCGCCTCCCTGGACGGAAAAACTAATCTGCCCATCCCAATCTTCGGCAAGCATCTCAGCAAAATCATTTCTCAATGTATCATCAATTTCTTCGTCTGTCTCAATGTGTCCGTACCGCTCATCCTCCGCCGCACGCCCGCTGTCTTCCGCAGGAACCTGTAAATAAGGAATATCCTCCACCATCTTCTTGAGATTATCCATGGTGTCGCTCACCGTTTCCTTAGTATTGGCGTCCATAATCTGCTGCATACTCTTGGCAATTTCCGCCTGAAGGTTCTGCGTATTAAAACGTCCCGTGTTGGCCGTAATCCTTGGAATCTGCATCGTCTCCTGAACTATCTCCCCAGATTCCAATGTATCCGTTGTATGTATCTCCACCGCGCCTTCCCTGCGCTGCATGAATTCCCGGTACTTCTCTTCCTGTGTCAAAGTCAAAGGCTGATAAAGCATCTTTAACTCCAAAGCCTTTTCTACATACTTACCGTCGCCTATCCACAGAATCAGCTCATCACAGACCTCCACACACCGCTCGCTGTCGCCGATTTTGTGGTACAGAAAAGCAAGCTCAAAAGCCCACTCCTCGCGATATTCCCGCTCCTTAAACTCCTCAAGAATGCCAATTAAATGCGGCAAATCTGCACCGCTCATTTTCTCAATCTCATAGCGAAGAATATATTTCTGGTTATCGTAAGGGGCGACATCCAGGAAGTCTTCATAATAATCTTTCGCCTCGTCCAAATTGCCCATTTTCAGGGAAACCAGTGTCAAACGATACAATATATTCCTTCCCACAGCCGCACGGTCATAAGCCATCAAAAGAATCTCATGGCTCTCCTCGTAACGCTTACATCTGTCATAAATCTCTCCCACCATGCACAGAGTTGCCGCGCTCCTGACTTTCCGCCAGTTGATAGTGTCGGCGATTTCGGCAGCAGTTTTATAATTTTTCTCTTCTACAAGACTTTTCAGCTGATCCAGCTTTAACTTGTATTCGTATTTATCCAACTATTTCACCTCAGAATTATGTTAAAAGGGATAATATCCCTATTTTGTCCATACTTAGACATAGTTTAACATATTACCCCTGTATCTGTCAAAAATCCCAGCTGGAAATTATTTCTTTTTCTTGCCTTTTCGTGCATCAAGTTTCCTGCCCAGAATACCGGATTTGCGTTTTTTATCCGACTTCTTCTCAGATGCTTCCTCTTCCTGATAATCAATGAACGTATGGTTTTCAATATCTAGCTTTTCAGCGGATACGTACTCTTCACTGCTGAGGGGAAGCGCTTTCTTTCTTAGAATATGGTTTACAGTTCTGCGGAATACATAGAAAATCACTGCAAATGCCGGCACACCGATAATCATACCTAAAATGCCGAAAATACCGCCGCCTACTAGGATAGCAAACACAACCCAGAACGAAGAAAGCCCCGTAGATTCCCCTAAAATTGCCGGTCCAAGGATATTTCCATCAAACTGCTGCAAAATCAGGATAAAAATGATAAAATACACACCCTGAATAGGACTTGCCAGCATAATGAGGATAGCGCTTGGAATTGCCCCCAGATAAGGCCCAAAAAACGGTATCACATTGGTGACGCCTACAATTACACTGACTAGTACGGCATAAGGCATATTCATAAAATAGAGGCAGATAAAACACAAAATACCAATAATCAGAGAATCCAAAAGTTTCCCCGAGATAAATCCGCCGAAAATCTCGTTGCTTTTGTGAACCGTATGAATAATAGCGTTTGCCGTTTTTCCTGGCAGCAACGCATACACCAATTTTTTACTCTGCCCAATAAACTCCTCCTTGCTCATCAGCACATAGATAGAAATAATAATGCCAACCAGCACATTAAACAGCACCCTTACCGCATTGATTACACCAGTGGTTACCCCCACCATGATATTTTTTGTCTGGGGCAGAAAATCCGTCTTTGCCCAATTCTCAAAAAATTCCGTTGCTTTTGTCAGTCCAACCTCCAAATAACTGGAAATATCGCTGTCGCTGCTGACATATTCATTGAGCCAGTCCATGAAATCATTTACCTGTTTCGGCAGCGTGCCAATCATCCCATTGATGCTATTGTACAGCTCCGGTATAACCATCAGCAGCAAAACGGCGATAATCAATACAAAGAAAATAAGCGCGCCAAGCACGCTGACGACTCTTACCAGTTTCTTTGCCTTCTGTGGATCTTTCATTTTCTTCTGTGCCAGCGGCAGCAAATGGCGTTCCTCAAAATTGACAATCGGCGTCATCAGATATGCGATCACCAGTCCGATTGTAATCGGCTGCAAAATACCTATCATCTTGCCCACAATTGCCGTAAACCCATGATAACGGTCTATCAGGAAAAAAAATGATAATGAACCTACAATAACCAAAAATGCAGTCAGCCCTATCGCTAAATAGGGCCTGATATTCCAGTTTACCTTTTCATTTGTATTCTTCTGTTCTTCCACTATAAATACATCCTCTCGTTGCAAAGTCAGGGTATTGCGTCTGCAATACCCTGCATATTTTTCTTATCGTTACTCCGCCTTATAATAATTAATCAGGCAGCCTTTCAGTATAATTGTGCGCTCATCTTCTGTAAGTTCACCCATCCCCAGCATGAATTCCTGCAAGCCTCCGTCTTTTACAACATAAGCTGTAATCTCTGTCTTGCGCTCTTCCACTGCTTTGCGGACATCAGGAATAAAAATATAATCTCCATTTGCAAAGGGCAGCTCGCCGGATGGAATTAAGAACGGCAGCATTCCCCAGTTGATGAGATTAGACCGATAACGCTTGGTTGCATATTCATTGGCAATATTTGCCCAGCCGCCAAGGACTTTCTGGCAGGACGCTGCCTGCTCCCTTGCCGAACCGTCTCCCGGCTTCACTGCAAAAATCGTGCTTCCAAAACCAATAGCGCCCGGGTTCCCTTCCCCAAACGATTTGTCAGGGAATGACTTGTTTACTGCCTCCATCACAGGCTTCAATTCCTCCACAACATCCAGCGAACACTTACCTTCTTCCACTGCTTTCTGTGCCTTCTGAATTTCCTTGGCACGTCCAACATACGCCGGATCTTTTCTGGACAGCGTAAATTCTGCCAATCCCAGTGGATTGGAACGATAAGAAGAAGTCTCGCCGGACGGAATCAGCTCGTCTGTGGTCGTGACCGGATCATGAATCTCAGAAACTACCTTTAATACCATGTTCTCCGGCAGTGCGCTCATCGCCGGCCAATCCTTAATGTTGGGGCCAAACTTGATTTCCTGCGCCGGGTCTGCCACGCCCTTGCTGTCAAATACGCGGTTTGCATATATTTTGCTGTCAAAATAATACTTCGGAATCTTATAATACACATCCATGTCTGTAGCAGGCGTCAGATAACCTTTATTTGCTGCCGTGGCCGCAATAGAACGCGCGTCCATCAAGGCAACGGAAGCAATCTGCCCGCTCTGGAGCTTGCTTCCCTCACGGTTGGGGAAATTCCTTGTAGAATGACGGATAGAAAAGCCGTTGTTACTCGGCGTGTCGCCCGCGCCAAAACAAGGACCGCAGAACGCCGTTTTTAAGACAGCCCCCGTCTCCATCAACGTCTCAGCTGCGCCGCTCCTAAGCAATTCCATATAAATCGGCATACTTGCCGGATAGACGCTTAACGTAAACTCATCGGAACCAATGCTTGCGCCTTCCATGATAGCGGCCGCCGCACAGATATTCTCAAACCCGCCGCCGGCACATCCCGCAATGATTCCCTGGTCTACATAGAGCCTGCCATTTCTTACTTTATCTTTGAGCGTAAAGTCCACGGCTCCATCCAGGCTCACCAAAGCTTTCTTCTCACAGTCATCCAGGATATCCATGAGGTTTGCATTGAGCTCCTCAATTGTATAAGTATTGCTGGGATGGAAAGGCATAGCAATCATCGGCTTCACTTTGCCAAGGTCTACCTCTATCATGCCGTCGTAGTATGCAACCTGTCCCGGGTTCAATTCCTTATAATCTTCTTTCCTTTTATGAATCTCATAGAACTCACGAATTGTATCGTCTGTCCGCCAAATAGAAGACAGGCAGGTCGTTTCCGTCGTCATCACATCAATACCGATACGGAAATCCGCACTCAGATTGGAAACGCCAGGCCCCACAAATTCCATTACCTTGTTATTGACATATCCGTTGGCAAACACAGCCCCGATAATTGCCAGCGCAACGTCCTGGGGACCTACGCCGTCCACCGGCTTGCCGGTCAGATACACGCCCACTACCTTGGGCATATTGATATCATACGTCTTGTTCAATAACTGTTTTACAAGCTCCGGTCCGCCTTCGCCCATAGCCATAGTGCCGAGCGCACCGTAACGCGTATGGGAATCTGAGCCGAGAATCATCTTGCCGCCGCCGGCAAGCATCTCTCTGGCATACTGATGGATAACTGCCTGGTGAGGCGGAACGTAAACACCGCCGTATTTCTTGGCGCAGGACAATCCAAACATGTGATCATCCTCGTTGATTGTACCGCCCACTGCGCAAAGGGAATTGTGACAGTTGGTAAGCACATAGGGAACCGGAAATTTCTCTAATCCTGAAGCCCTTGCCGTCTGGATAATTCCCACAAACGTGATATCATGAGATGTCAATTTGTCAAACTTAATCTTAAGCTTATCCATATCCCCAGATGTGTTGTGCTCTGAGAGGATTCCATATGCGATTGTATTTTGCGCCGCTTGTTTCCTGTCCACCGACGCGCCTGTATTAGCTTTGATGGCCGCCGCTGCCTGTCCGTCGTCAGCTATTATTGTCTGACCGTTTACCAGATATGCACCGCCGTCATATAATTTTATCATGTATCTGCCTCCTATAATTTCTGCTATAAAATCTTTCATTATTAGAAAAACATTTGCAATCTCCATTATAATGTGCCCGTTACGGAAATACAAGGACAAATTTGGTTTGGAAGTTGCACTTTTATGATATTGTTTCTATTTATCAATTTGAAATAATTAATACAATGTGGCTTTGCTGTATTAATTAATGTCATATAGTTTATTGGGTTCAAAAGGTCTTGCCGCTTTAGCGGCAAAGACAGAATGCACAAAAATTATTCTGGGAAGCTAGCTTCCCAAGATAATTTTTGTGCATGTTGTTTACATTGCGTTGCAATGTAAACCTTTTGAACTAACGTAAGCCTTTCAATTCCTTTTTTATGACACCTTTGGGACAAATTAAATTCACGTCAATAACACAACATTATATATCTGCCCGCTCATTGCTCCTGCTGAAATTCAATCATTACTTTAAACAAATCACCGTCAAGGTAAATTTGGAAATTGCCGCCCATCAGCGTCGTAAGGTTCTGGGCAATCGACAGGCCAAGCCCGCTGCCCTCCGTGCTCCTTGAAACGTCCCCTCGGATAAAACGCTCCGTCAACTCATCCGCCTCTATATTCAGCGGGTATTTGGATATATTTTTAATGGAAAATATTACCTTCTCCCCGTCGGCCTGCAAATCCACGTATACTCTGGTATGTTCCATAGCATATTTCGCCACATTCTGGTAGAGGTTTTCCAAAACACGCCAAATCCGCCTGCCGTCCGCCAGAACGACCACCGGCTGGCCTGGCAGTTTCGATACTACTGTAAGGCCTCGTTCTTCAAACCGCTCCGCAAATTCTCCTTCTGTCTGATGCACCAGTTCCACCAGGTTAATCCTCACCATTTCAAGGTTAATATTGCCGGAACTGATTCTCGACGCCTCCACCAAATCCTCTGCAAGCTGCTTTAATCTCTGTGACTTACTGTCAAGTACCTTAATATAATTCTGTGCCCGCTCGTTCTGCAAATCCTCCCGCTTGAGCAAATCCACGTAATTGATAATCGAGGTCAGCGGCGTCTTGATATCATGCGAAACATTGGTGATCAAGTCTGCCTGTAACCGCTCATTTTTCATACTCTCATCCACTGCGCGGTGCAGACCTTCCCCAATCGCATTGACCGCCTGGGCGAGTCTTTTATTGTCTCCCCTTAATTCCTGTTCCGCAATCTTATACTCTAAATCACCCTCAGAAATCTTACTGATTCCTTCCATCACCTTATTACGCTGTACGCCCTCCCGAATAATTATCACAGCCTCCACGCCGCAGAGGATTGCAAACAGCGCGGCTCCAGTTGAAAGAATCATTCCGTCATAAGCCAAGCTTATCATCGGCAGAATGCACAGACATGCGAGAAGGTGCAGTGCGAACCAAACCACCATCTTGGTGCAGGATTTCCTTGTGGTAAACAACAATCCAATTCCATTCGTAAACCAGCGCATAATACTGTGGCGCCACAGCACGCCGGCACGAATTCGCCGGATAAAGCTGAGATAGAAAATTAACAGGATTGCCGCGCCCAAAAATACAATTCCGCACGAAAGAAACAGCAAACTGACAAAATCGCCGCCATCATATCCCTCCCAGACACTGCCCAGGCCAAATATAAATACAACAATAAAGACGGACGAAAACAGAAAAAGAATCTCCGAAGGGATTCGATCAACAAGATTCAAATGCACCTCTCCTGAATCATCCCGTTTCCCTGCTGCAATACTCAAATAAATAAGACAAAGTCCCTCTAAAAGAAAGCTTGCCACTGCTCCCCACAGGCAAATCCTAATCCAGGGATGCAGGCGGCTATATTCCTGCTTTGCTTCTTTAAAACTATCATCATGCGAAAATGATGTATCTACGCCAATATACAGAATATTTTCCTTATTGACATAATTCGGTTCAATCTGCTCATAGAAGAATTCCTCTAAATCTCCTACATTTGTTTCCAGGTGCGCGTCACTTTCCCGGTAAATCATATATTTGCCAATTTTCTTACCAAAGGTCAGCAAATCCATTCCCATACTGTCCTTAATATTAGTATAAAACTTTCTTTCCCTGCCGCGGACGACCCAATAGTAAATGTTGCTCGTTCCCGCTTCCTGGTTATAGTTAGCCGCCCCCTTGCGGTAACGGCTGATTTCATCATTAATATTTTCCAGCGTGTACTCCAAAGCCTGACAGGCATTCTGCAAATACTCCAGCGAACATTTTCCCTGTAAAAACATTTCCCAGATTCCATTACCATCTATCGGCAGATAATCCTCTTCTATATAATTGAAAGAATACGACGTCATGCTGTATGTCATATCCATGTCATTCAGCAGCCATTGGAGTTCTTCCTCATTCAAATCATAGAGTTCTCCTCCTAATACTTTCTCAATAATCTGCTCTCCCTGCACGTCGCTATCCGCTTCACTTTCACCGACCTTTTGGGCGCTGCTATACGCAGTTTCATTTTCTGAAGTCTGCGCGCTTACGCTGCTGGCAGTCATGGTTTTCTGCTGATCTGTATTCTGCAGAGCTGCCCAATCGTCACTCCCCTCGGAAGTACTGTAGGAACCGCCATAATAATGCTCCACTTCCTCAATAATCCTATCTCTGAGGCTAGGCGAAAGATCCTCCAGGCTGTGAATCGCTTTCTCCTCACTGAACACCGACTCGCCGTCTCGGAAAATTTTCAGATTTTGTTGAATTCCATGATCAAGATAGCACTCTGACGTAAATTCAAGAGGCTGCGTATTATAATACCTCGACCATTCCGCCAAATCCCCCAGACGGTACGCCAGCTTACCTAAATTCTTCCGTTTCTTTACATCTCCTGTAACCTCCTGATTATCATAATACTGCCAGATATCCACTTCCTTATCCGCATTATAAGAGCCGTTCGTCTCGAACTTTCTTCGCAAATCAATAAATTCCAATAAGTCTATGGACATTGTCTCAAACTGATTCGTAAAATAACTTGTATCCTCATAGGGAATGTCCCTTTTCTCGCTGAAATTCCAAATATTTTTCACAAACAGCATCAACAGTACCATTAAGCACAAGGACAGAACGATTACCAGACACTGGTGCGCCACCAGAATTACTGCCTTCATCCCGGCCGAATAACGCCACTTTTTCACCTCTACACCGCCTTTATTTCACTGACTTTTCTACCTTATAGCCTACGCCCCAGACTACTTTCAGATATCTCGGCTCCTTGGGGTTAATCTCAATCTTTTCCCGTATATGGCGGATATGCACCGCCACTGTATTGTCCGCCCCAATAGCGTCCTCATTCCAAATACTTTCATAAATCTGGTTGATAGAAAATACTTTTCCCTGGTTCTTCACCAGCAGCAATAGAATATTGTACTCAATCGGCGTCAGTTTCACCGGCTCATCATCTACAACCACCTCTTTCAAGTCGTCATTGATAACCAGTCCTCCCACCCGATATATGCGGTTATTGCTCTCCGCCACGTTACCAAGCTGTGTATAACGCCTGAGCTGCGATTTCACGCGCGCCACTAATTCCAACGGATTAAAAGGTTTTGTCACATAATCGTCCGCGCCGATATTCAACCCCAGAATCTTGTCCGCATCCTCAGACTTGGCCGACAAAATAATAATTGGAATGCTGCTCTCCTCCCTAATTTTGAGGGTGGCGCGGATTCCGTCAAGCTTAGGCATCATCACATCTATGATCAAAAGATGAATCTCCTGATTCCCCAACACCTCCAACGCTTGTTCCCCGTCGTAAGCCTTGAGAATATGGTAACCCTCCTGCTGCAAATAAATTTCTATGGCGTCCACAATTTCCTTGTCGTCATCACAAACTAAAATATTTTTCATCTCTTCACCTCTCTCCTCCCACACAACTCCGCTGAAATACATTGTATCAGCTGATTGTTAAGTTACTGTCGGGAAAATTATTAAGATTTTCTAAAATAAGGATTATTTTATGGGATTACTCGTATTTATAAACCATCAAAAAGTTTTTATATAAAGAACACCTGCCACAGATATCTATGCGGCAGGTGCCTGTCTAATCTTACGACTTCTTTCCAAAGAGGGATTTTAGGCCCTTTCTCTGCGGGCTGGCAGCTTTCTCATTACTGCCCTCCTCTTTCCATTTAAAATATTCTGCATCTAAATCTACACGGATCTCAGGAACTTCTTTAAAATCTGCCTCTTCTTGCCCATCTCCCAGGGGAGTACCCGCAAATTCCCTTTCTGCCATATTCCCTGCCAAAGATTCAGCCTGCACCATGCCGGCAATCTCTTCATCCAACATGACGTCCTCGAGTTCTATCTGCGGCAGCGAAGCAAACTCCTCTTCCACCGAAGAAGATTCTCCCGCATGTTCTGTCTGCGCAACAGTTGCCAAATTCTCCGACATATCTTCAATCTGTAAAGACTGCTCTCTATTCTTTGCCGCCCGGCGGCGCAAGCTTTCCGCAAACTCCTTACCCGTCACGCGCGCAAGGCTTTCTTCCTCTTCCTTTCTGGCATTGACCTCCAATGGCGTCAAATTGTAATTCTTTTCCATCCGCTCCAAATACGCTTCATTTACACGAATTTCCGGCTGCACGCTGGAGTAAGATTTTCCTTCGTTCTGTATACGTTTTTCCTTCTGTGCCTTGGCCTCCTCCAACCGCTCGCGTTCCAGCTTCTTATTGATTTCCTCTATCATCTTGATATACTTGTTGGTATCAGCAAAATCCTGTAGCTGGCTCGTCAGCTCTAACTGATTGCGGCGCACTCTCTCGCGTTCCTGCTCCATCTCATTGTTGAGCCCGCGAAAAATCTTGCGTACGGAATCATTGGCGTCCTCCATAATATGGCAAATTCGGTTGATGGCATCATCCGTATACATAATGGACGCGGCATAAATATCATCTGCATGGCGGCTTGCTTTCTGAATAATCTCCTCGCCGCGCTTCTCACACCGGCGTTGTGCAAGCTGGTGTTTCTGGTTCGTCATCTCATACATATCCATCATCTCATAAACAGCCAGATTCAATTGCTCCAGCTGTTCAAAGACACTTTCCTTTTTTACTATAATCCATTCCCCATCCTCATCGTATGGTTTGCTCTCAGAAAAAAGGAGATGAATATTTTTTAAAATCTGCTCCATCTTATCCTGTAGGCTCATGGTCTTTTCCCCTGATCTTTCACTGTGTCATTCTCTATTATATCCAATGACTACCAACATATCAAGAAAAAAGATAGAGCAAAAGGTCGAAACAAAACATTAGAAACGAAAATCCCTCTCTCCGCTGTGGATATTGGCAAGATACTCCTTCACTTTATCTTTTACCTTAGGGTTCGTGATAACGTCAAGCTCCTTTTCGATGAGTTTATCACCAATTTCCCTGGTCTTTTCCGATGCATAGTCTTCAAGGTATTCCTTTAAGGTCATCAATGCATTGGGATGACAGCAATTCACAATCTGCCCGCTCTTTAACAAGGTCATGAAACGGTCGCCCGTCCTGCCCTCCCGATAACATGCCGTACAAAAGCTGGGCACATAGTCCATCTCCATCAGCCACCGCACCACCTCATCCAACGTACGGTTATCGCTGACGTCAAACTGTGCCGAATTCTCTTCTTCCGGTTCCGGCTCTGCATAGCCGCCGACACTCGTTTTAGATCCTCCGCTAATCTGGGAAATGCCCAGGTGAAGCACCTTTTCCCGACATTTCTGACTCTCTCTAGTCGATACAATCATTCCCGTATACGGTACGGCAATGCGGATGCACGCTACAATCTTGGCAAACATCTCATCGGAAATGCCATTATCAAACGCATCCGGGTCAATATCATCTGCACGGCGAAGACGCGGCACGCTGATCGTATGCGGGCCCACCCCCTTATATGCCTCCAAATGTTCTGCATGCATGAGGATTCCCGTAAAATCATAACGATAATTGTTCAATCCAAACAGCACGCCTAAACCTACGTCATCAATGCCGCCGTCCATAGCACGGTCCATAGCCTCCGTATGATATACGTAATCATGCTTCGGTCCTGTCGGATGCAGTTTTTCATAAGATTCCTTATGATACGTCTCCTGGAACAAAATATAGGTGCCGATGCCGGCGTCCTTTAACTTCCGGTAATTTTCCACTGTCGTTGCCGCTATATTAACATTGACACGGCGTATGGCTCCATTTTTATGTTTAATCCCATAAATCGTTTCGATGCACTCCAAAATATATTCAATCGGATTATTGACCGGATCTTCTCCGGCCTCCAATGCCAGACGCTTGTGGCCCATATCCTGCAATGCCGTAACTTCCTTTATAATCTCTTCCTGCGTCAGTTTCTTCCTGGCAATATGCTTATTCCTGGCATGGTATGGGCAATATTCGCAGCCATTGACGCAGTAATTTGACAGATACAGCGGCGCAAACATAACGATACGGTTTCCGTAGAAATCCTTCTTAATCTGCTCTGCAAGCGCATAGATTTCCTGGTTCTTGTCTTCCAGTTCACAATCCAAAAGCACGGCCGCCTCCCGATGGGAAATACCTTTTTTCTCGCGCGCTTTTGTGAGAATCTCATCTATCAGCTCCCGGTTATTTTTATTTTTTTCTGCATATGAGAGTGATTCTAAAATTTCCTCATGGCTGATAAACTCCTCTGCTTTCGGTGACATTACATTGTACATTTTTTTATCCTCCTACTACATTTAAAATCTTTGATTACATTATACAAGACATCAGGTCTCTCCAATGCTTCGCTTTAAGTCAACGGCTGTTCCAGGAGACCTAAGGCATCCTCCCACTACGCGGGTCCCTCCTTATGCCAATTTATATCTTTGGCTCCGATAAGAGGCATCAGGGCTCCTCCCACTGCGTGGGTCCCTCCTCATGCCAAATATCCCCTCTATCAATCACCAGCTTATAGCCGATGTTCTCCATCCTGCGGCTCAGGCAGGCTCGGCACTCGGCGGCCTCATCCCCGGTACAGATTTTATTATCATAGAGCTCATACTTTTTGCGCACAGACGTCGGGGACAGGTTGGGCATGACGACATTGGCCCCCGCTAAGATGCCTTTTTCCCTGCCTTGCGGATCAATCGTGCCCAGCGCAGTCGTGGCAGGCAAAAGCAATTTGGGCAGCATAAGACGCAATAGCCCAATCATAAATAGCGTCAATTCCACGCTTCCCCCCATTTCCTTAGCAAAGGGAGTATCATGGTGCGGAACAAAAGGCCCAATGCCCACCATATGAGGTTCCAGTTCGCGGATGAACATCATGTCTCTCGCTAAATGCGCTGCTGTCTGCCCGGGACTTCCCACCATAAATCCGGTGCCCGTCTGGTAACCAATTTCCTTCAAATCCCAAAGGCACTGTTTCCTGTGAGCCGCAGATAGTTCCGGCGGATGCAAACTTGCGTAATGCGCTTCATCTGCCGTCTCATGCCGCAGCAGATAACGGTCCGCTCCAGCCTCAAACAAACGGCGGTAACTCTCCCTGGAACGTTCCCCCAGGGAAAGCGTAATTGCACAGTCTTCATAATTTACCCTGATTGCATGGACAATTTCTTCTAACTTCTCCTGCGTAAACCACGCATCCTCGCCGCCTTGCAGTACAAATGTACGAAATCCCAACTCATAGCCGTTCTGACAGCATTCTAAAATTTGTTCTTCTGTCAAACGGTAACGCTGCGCATTCCGGTTGCTTCTGCGGATGCCGCAGTAATAGCAATCATTCCGGCAATAGTTGGTGAATTCTATAAGCCCTCTCGTATAAATCCGCTTGCCATAATACGTTTGCTGCCATTTGCGCGCTCTCTCAAATAGATACTCCGCCGTATCCTGGCTGCGGTTTTCAATCAAGGAAATCCACTCTTCCTCCGTAAGCCGGGATGTTTCTTCTAATTTATCAATCAATTGTTCTGACTGACCCATAAATCCTCCTAAAAAATCCCCATACCAAAAGGTACAGGGACAACTTAAGTATACACCTAAAACAAAGCGGACATGTTATAGGTATACTTATCGTTATTCATATGCTGCGCCGTTCCCTTCAGGTTTCCCTTGCGGTCTGGTATGCCATCTTTGTTGATTAGCGGTTTGCCGTCAGAAATTCTTCCGGTTCATCTATTAGCCATCAAGAATTCTTCCTGCTCACCTATTTGATACATCGTATCATAGTTTTCACTGGAATTCAAGCTAAAAACCCGCACCCTTTCCCAATAGATAATCCAAACCATTCAGACGCCGAATTCCTTCATAATCCGCAGGCGGGTCCATATCAAGCGTCAGAATACATTTGGGGTAATTATCTGCAATTTTCTGTAAAGGCTTTAACTCCCGCTCCAAAATTGCCTGATCCCGCACCGTTGCCGCAACCTGGATATATCTGAGCCCCTCCTGATTCATCGCGACAAAGTCTACTTCCAGATTATCCACCTTGCCCACATATACACGATACCCACGGCGCACAAGTTCCAAATAGACGATGTTCTCCAGAATATGCCCGGTATCAGCCTGTCCTGAATTACCAAGCATCGCCCTTCTCAATCCGATATCCACCATATAGTACTTTTCTAAGGTTTTCAAATACTGTTTTCCTTTTACCTCATAACGTTTCGCCTGATAAATAGTATAAGAATCCATAAATGCCGACAGATAGGCTTCGACTGTCCTCACGTTAATACGCCGCCCATTGGAAGCCATGGCATCGCTGATTTTTTTTGCCGACAGCGGATTGCCAATATTATCTGCCAAAAACCTTATCACACTCTCTAACATCATTACATCCGTAATTTTCTTACGCCCAACGACGTCTTTGAGAATAATTGCCTCATAAATGCTCCGCAAATACTCTTGTACCTGCTCTGGTTCAGACGCTATGTTGGCCACGAAGGGAAAAGAACTGCTTCCTATATAATTCCGGTAAGCTTCCTCTATGCGGTCCTCCATCCCATGCATCTGCACATATTCCGCAAAAGAAAAAGGCAGCATCTCTATCTGAATATATCTCCCGGTAAGCAATGTCGCCAACTCGCCGGATAACATATAGGAATTGGAGCCTGTAATATAAATATCTACGTTATCTCTCAGAAAAAAGCTATCTACCACCCGCTGAAATTCCTTGACATTCTGGATCTCGTCGAGAAAAAGGTAGGTCATTTTCCCCGGCTTTATACGCTCTTTGATATATTGGAACAAAGCCTTGGGCTGCCAAAGTTCCTGATATTCATAATCCTCAAAATTAATACTGATAATCTGATTTTCGCCAACGCCTTGCTCCAGTAAATATTCTCTGAACATTTTCAACAAGGTAGATTTGCCACATCTTCTGATACCTGTGATAACCTTTATCATCTTTTTGTCTTTCCAGCCTAATAATCTTTGAAAATATTCCTTCCTGACAACTTCCATGATATCACCTCGCTAAGATTATATGCAAAAAATCTAAATTATAAATAGTTTTTGTATTATGATATAAAAACTTTTCAAATTATATCAGTTTTTGTACCATCTATTCCAGAATACAAGACAAAAACAGCATCGTAAATCCTTAATCTTTTTCATAATTTCTTTGGAAATTTTTATCTTTCTTTTAGAAAATGTCCACACTTTGCACACAATTATCTTTTATACTTGGTTTATCAAATGAAGTTGATGGCACAAACATAAGCGCGCACCGTTATCAGCTTCGACTAAAGACAAATAACTTTATAACACATAAAGTTATATTACATATATTTAGTTGGTGCCACCGCCCAAGATGTGGCACCCCATGAAACATTTCATAAATTTACTCCCCCAAAAGCGTTGCCGAAAGGCAGCGCTTTCCTTCCGTTATGGCGTTTCCAAAGCATATGTTATTTTCCCATCAATGATAACATACTGAATCTTAGTATCTGAGACCATGGGATTGCCCGCCGCGATCACAAAATCTCCATCCTTGCCAACTTCTAAGGAACCCACGCGCTCCTCCACACCGATATGCCTGGCGGCATTGAGTGTGATTGCCTGTAAAGCATCAAATTCATCCATACCCGATTTGACTGCCAATCCGGCGCATAATGGAAGATACTGCTGAGGAATCACTGGGGAATCGGTTATGATTGACACCTGGCACCCAGCACGTGCAAGGTCTCCGGGCGTCTGAAAGCTCTTATTTTTCAACTCAAACTTTGTGGCATGGCCCAGCGTTGGTCCTACCGCTACCGGATAACCCTCTTTCGCCAAATCCTGCGCAATCAGTGAACCGTCCGTGCAGTGATCGAGCGCCAGCCGCAGATGAAACTCCTTGGCAATGCGGATTGCCGTAAATATATCGTTTGCCTGGTGGACATGGGCCTTTAGGGGCAGGAGCCCTTCAATAACCGGAATTAACGCTTCCAGCTTGGGATCATAAGGAGGGCATTTAAAAATATCGTCCCCGGCCGCCTCTTTCCTTGCCAGGTAATCCTGCGTTCTTTCCAGCATTACCCTCAGCTTGGAAGCGGTGCTCATGCGGGAATAATTGTCCTTATCCTTGTAACATGCTTTGGGATTTTCGCCAAAAGCACATTTCATGGCAATCTTTTCTTTGACAATCATCTCATCAATGCGTTTTCCGGCAGTCTTAAACGCGGCAAAAGTCCCGCCCAGCACATTAGAGCTTCCCGGCCCCGCCGCCACACAGGTAACGCCGCCTTCCATGGCGAGATGAAGACTTGCATCCTGCGGATTAATCCCATCCACTGCACAAAGCTGCGGCGTCAGCGAATCAGTCACCTCATTGTAATCTGCCCCCTCAGCCCCTATACCGTATCCATCCAGGCCCAGATGGCAATGCGCCTCCACAAAACCAGGATAAACTTGTAAACCTGCGGCATCTATGGTTTTTGCTCTTTTGATTCCCCTGCTTTTCAACACTGGGTCAATCTCCGTAATTTTCCCATCTTCCACCAGAATATCTGCCACATAAGGCTCGCGCCGGACAGCATCGTGTATCCATCCTTGATGAATTACCAGCTTTTCCTTCATGTTCCATACCCCTTCCCAACCGACATTTTTCATTAGTATAACCGTTCCTGCCAAAAACTAACGAATTTCCATGAAAAAACTGCCGCAGGCAATATACTCCGGCCCTGCGGCAGTTCTATAACTTAAATCACTATTTCTTATACTATTTTACGGTAAGCGTGATCTTCTTTGTCTTCTTGTTATAAGTTTTAATTGTGATGACTGTCTTACCTTTCTTCTTCGCTTTTACTACACCCTTAGAGCTTATGGTAGCAATTTTCTTCTTAGAAGAAGTATACTTAATCTGGCTGGCGGTTCCCTTGGGAAGCGTTACCTTAAAGGTTCCTTTCCTGCCTTTCTTCAAGGTTACTTTATTCTTCTTGACTGCTTTTTTATTGAAAGTTACCTTGGTAATCTTCTTAGGCGCTTTCTTGACGGTAATCTTAAATACTTTGGCCTTATTTCCAGTCTTGGGAATTGCCTTGACAACCGCGCTTCCCGTCTTCTTAGCTTTCACAAGTCCTTTAGAACTTACTGTAGCAATCTTCGTGTTGGAGCTTAAATATGTGCAGTTCTTAGTCTTAACGGAGTAGGTCTCACCCACGCCCAAAGTCAATTTCTTGGTAGAAGATGCTTTCAATTTCACAAGGCCTTTCATTGCTGTATCAAGATTCTTCTTGGCTGTATTCACCTGGCTTTGCGTTGCTTTTGCATTCTTTGCAACACTTTGCGCCGCTGTGAGGGCAGTCTTGAATTTCTTCCAGCTTACAGACGTATAGTCAATCTGCTTCTTCGCCTTAGCAGTGGCGATAGATGCGTTGAGCGCTTTCTTATCAACAACAGTCTGAGATGTTGTCTGTTCTTTCAATCCTTTGATGGCTGCTTCTAATGCTTCCATTGCATCGTCTACCTGCTTCTGCGTCGCATCCTTATTCTCTGTAACTTTCTTCGCAGCTTCCAGGGCATCCGCATATTTCTTCCAGCTATCAGCCGTATATTTTGTCTGATTATACTTGCCCTGAGCCTCCGTGATGGAAGCGTTCAAATCTTTTACTGCCTGCTCGTTCGCCGGTACTTCCACCAGCTTGCCCTTTGCTTTTACCAAGGCAGCCGGCAATGCATCCATCTGTGCCTGTGTGGTATTCTTGTTATTCATGACTTTCTTGGCTGCCGCCACTTCCTCAGTAAATACCGCCCAGCTTTCGGCCGTGTAGTGATCCTGTTTCAAGCTGTTGGCTTCGGCAACCGCATCCGCCGCTTTGTTATAAGAAGCCATTGTCACAACCTTTTTTGCAGCCTCTTCTAACATTGCCGGTATTTTTTTAATGGTATTCTCGCCTGGGTCATTTGCAACCTCTTCCGCTCTCTTTAATACTTTTCCTAACTCTGCCCAGCTCGCTTCTGTAAAATCTTCTTCTTTATACTGCTGCTTATAAGTATTTAAGGTACTCTTAAATTCCTGCACAGCCGCATCTGATGCCTTTTTCTCTAACGCTGCCTTTGTGTCGTTAATTCCGGCAATCAACGCGTCTATCGCTGTCTGGCTGGCAGCGCTGCCTTCTGCGGCCTTCTTCGTATTATCGAGTAACGAAACGAAATCCGCCCAGCTTTCCTTCGTAAATTCAGCCTGATTGCAAGACGCTTTGACCTTTTCAATCTCCTCGTTTAACTTGGTGACAGATGCCGCTGACACTTTCCTTTCCAGCTTATCCTGCGCTGTCTCCAGAGAAATCTTCGCTGCGTCTATAACCTTCTGTCCCGGATCGCTTCCGTTTGCAATGGCCTCTACTTCTTTCAAAGTGTAAGCAAAACGTTTCCAGCTCTCCGCTGTATAATCTCCTTCGCTGAAGGATGCTGCCTGGCTCTTCAAAGCTGATACGGATGCAGCCGAAGCTTTTTTATCCAGCTTGGACTCAGCCGCTTTTAATGCGCTCGCTGCTGCTTCTACTTCCTTCTGTCCCGGGTCTGTGCTGTTTGCCACAGTATTTGCTTTCGTGTAGGCGTCTTTAAACTTTGCCCAGCTTACAGCTGTATACTGCTCTTGCGTATAGCCCGCTACAGCTGCTTTCAGATCATTGACTGCGCCGGCCTCCGCCTTTTTATCCAAACTCTGCGCAGCATTTGTCAGTTTCGTCTTTGCCTCATTGATGGCTGCCGTTCCAGCGCCTTCGTCCAGTACTTTCTTTGCCTCTGCCAGTACTTTCGCAAACTCCGTCCAGCTTGCGGATGAGTATGTTGCCTGCTCGGATTCATACTTTGTAATCAACGCTTCCAATGACTTAGTTACCGATGCATCTGCCTTTTTGTCCAGTTTGGCAAACGCTTCTACTAACGCTTTCTGAGCCTCCGCTCCCGCGATCATTCCTGTATTATCATTTCCTGCCGCTGTCTTGGCGTCGCCCAGCGCCTTCTGCAAAGCTGCCCAGCTTTCTGCAACATAGTCTTCTTCCCTGAGACCGTTCATGGCTGTCTCAATTTCAGAAATTTTGTTTGTCAATTCAGCCTTTGACTCTTCTGTTGCCGCCAAATCGCCTGACAATTTCCAATCACTGACTGCAACCGGCACCTTTTGCCCATTATATACTGTATGTTGCATTGTCACTCTAATCTTAGAAGTCTCCACCTCTGTAAATGCAGCCTCCACCTTATAATACTTTCCTTCTGAACCATCTACTTCAACGATGTTCCATTCCCCTGATTTTGTGACTTCTTGCCAATCGCCGTTGGCATTTTCATATTCAATGGTAAAGCCGTCCGGCTTCATAACGCCGCCGCCATCATCATAAAATTGAATTGCTGATCCATTAATTTTTACTTTTTGCTGCTCAAAATCATACATCATCCACTGGTTTGTGGTTGCCAGATTCTTGTCGTTATGACCGTTCCAGAAACTTGCCATATCATCGTCTGCAAAATTCTCAGCTCCCATTCCCCATCCAACATGGTTTACAGAAGGTTTTGCATACTTACGAAGCTGCGGAATTGGCACTATCGGTATTTCCGGTTTTCCATCGTCAGGAGATGTAATATCGCCGCCGGAAGTTGCTGATGACGCGGTTGTCCATATCAGCATCTTGGATGAACTGTTCTTAGGAGATGCTTCTCCTGCTGTAAATTCTGCGTCATCACCGCGGTTATTCCATGCATAGTATGGAACTGCCTGCAATTTTGCATCAATTAGGCTGCTGCCGTTCTGATATTTAACATCGCCTGTAATCTCAACTACGCCGTTTAATAAATCTTCGTTATAAGCCGCTGTCAATTCGGCATCTCTTGGGATTACAAAATTCAATGGGTTAAAGTCGCTGATGTTTGCATTAAGCTGTGCATTGCCGGCTTTTTCCATACAATATACGACCGGGCCTCTCTGCAATGCAACTTCTCCCTGCGTTGCCTCTACCAACGGATGAGATTCTGTCTTGCGCACTTCCATCGGCATATCAATATCTACTACGTCTCCGGCTTTCCATGTCCTGTTAATCGCAACGTAGCCTTTCTCTGCCACAGCGCTGACAGGCGCATTGTTTACCTTAATCGTAACGGTCTTGTTCTTCTGTTCATTTACCCATCCAGGAATCCGGATCTTCATGGTAAATGCTTTCTCTGCTGCCGGACTTACAGTCATCTTGACAGTTCCCTCCCAGGGATATGCCGTTTCTTGTTTCAAGGTAACCTGTGTACCGCCTACGTTCACCTTACCGTTACTTCCGATATACATATTTACAAATAAATCATTCTTATGCACAGTGTACATGTAACCGCTTGCCGCTGCAATCGTACGCATCAAGTTCGGCGGGCAGCAAGCGCAGCCAAACCATTCCGAACGCCGTTGTCCATTGTTTACTTCCAGCAGAGTACTGTAATAGAAACGGTTTCCATCTAAGTTCGTTCCCACCAGAATGGAGTTATAGAGATTTCTCTCTACCATATCTGCATATTTGGCGTCTTCATGCAGCAGATTCATTCTCTGATTCCAGTTTGCCGCTGCAATCGCCGCACAAATCTCAGCATAAGATTGTCCAGGCGGCAAATCATATTCCTTACCATACCCCTCAGAATCACTTCCGGGAGTCGTCGTTCCGATTGCGCCTGTTATGTAAGTCTTCTTCTCTGTAACAGAATCACAGATCGTATCTAAACTGTTGAGATAAGCGTCTCTGTCAGCATTTCCTTCCGGCAGCAAGGTTGCAATATCTGTGACGCCCGTATAGAAATAGTTGGCGCGCACTGCATGGCCTACTGCGTTCGTCTCTTCTTTAAACGGCGTTGCATCCTGTGAATACGTTCCAGCCTTGTAACCGCTTTCACGCAATTCTCTGTCTTCACCACGCCTGTCAACCAAAATCTTAACGGTATCGTAATAATCCTGTCCGGCTCCCTTGCCTTCATACTCTTCTGCAAGCTTGCCAAACTTCACTAATGCCAACTCGATCTCTTCATGTCCCGGCACTTCATGTCTCTTTCCTGCCGGTCCAAATGTCTCCACGATATGGTCAGCAAACCGCTTTCCTGCTACATACAGCCTGTAATCCGGTTTGCCAATTCCTTCACGGTAACGCGTATACGCAACGACGCCTTCTAAGAAATGGCCCGCGTTGTACATCTCGTGGTTAGAAAGGTTCAGCCAACGGTGTGTTCCCGGCGAACCGCCGCCACTGGAACTCTGGCTGCGCAAAGTAAAGAATGTGTCAATATAACCGTCGGCATATTGTACTTTTTCAATCTTTTCAATCCAGCTGTTAAGCTTATCCTCCAAAAACTTTCTTGTCTCTGCCATTTCCGGGTCTGTGTCATTCTGCGTTGCAGAAAGCGTATAGGAAATTGCTTCGATACTCTTATATATATCAGAATCCTGGAACACATATCCATTAAATGCGTCGTAATCTGTCTCACCGTTCAGTTTCTTGATCGCATTATCATAATTGGGCTCTCCACCGGATGCCTTTTCAATCTCCGTAATGGCCTTTTTCAAAGAATTCTTGGCATTGACTTCCTGTTTAGGCGCCCAGAAAACGTCGTTTAACTGAACATTTTCAAATGTAACGCTGCTGTTGGATTCTGCGGCGGCAGCCGGCTCTTTGACTGTCACTAATGCCGTAGCCACATAATCTTTATTGTCATAAGTAGCTGTTCCCCTGACAGTAAAGGCTTTTCCTTCCTGTCCTTTTGCATATTTTGCCTTGTCTACTGGCTCCCAGGTAACCGGAACCAGACGAGAATTAAACTCTTCGGCAAAGTCAAAATCCGGTTTTGTCGCGCTCTTTAAAGATGGCGTCGGCTCGTCAAATTCCAGCCCGTTTGCCACTACGGAATCTGGCAAAATAGGTGCGACGCCGGCAGCCGTAGCCGTCCTGTAAGTATCAATGCTCTGAATCTTCTCCAAGCGCACGCGAAGAGCAATTTGCGTCTCCTGGCTGACGCCTTCATGCGTGGCTTTCAGCTTCAGCGTTGCTTTTCCTTCTTTTAATCCTTTGACAGAAATAGTACTTCCAGTTGCAGTTCCTTCAATTACAGCTACGTCTGCCGGAGCGACTGACCACTCATAAGATGCGCTTGACGCCAGCATAGACGGCACTGTTCCTGCAACGTACTTCTCTTTCTCTCCTACAACTACCTTACTTGCCCCAGTGATTTGTGCCTGGGCAAGTTTTTCTTTAATTATGTTGCCATATACTTCCCATTCACTGATACCAACTCCGGTTGTTCCCTGCACATTCCTGCCTACCAACATACGCACTGCTGTGGTAGTAACCGGATTCTTAAAATTCACAATATTCCAGACACCGCCGTCGCCGTTAAATCCTCCGTGCTCAGTGCCTGCATTGGCAATATCCTTCCACTCGCTTCCATCCAGATATTGTACCTTAGCATTGGACGGCCATGTAACGCCGCCGCCGTCAGACCACCACATTACGCGCATAGAAGCAACTTTCTGCGGTGCGTTCCATGTAAGCGTCACCGGCATTGGATAACTGGATTCTGGCGCATTCCAGCAGTTCCAGCTGGTAGCAGGATTCCCATTCGCCAAAACTCCGTCATTGATAGCCGCCGGCTGCGTGTTATTATGCGCCGCGCTTGCGGTTGCACTGCGCGCAAGATTTTCTCCCCACTCCGCATCGGCTTTCTCCACAGATTCCACCGCAACATTCTCTTCTGCCTGAAGCGTCGTTGCCGGCAGCATGGTGAATACCATAGCCAGGCTCAATACCATAGCTAAAACTCTTCGTTTCATCCTCATTCCTCCTTCACTTTTCATAATGATTTTAATTATAGCAACTTTTTTGTTCTCTCTAAATGACACTTTTTTAAGGTTGTAGCAGATATTTAAGGTAAAGAAATTAAAGTTAAAAAGTCTGCCGTACCTTGTTCTCATTCTGTCAATTGCACATGGAAAAACGTTTGCAGCAAAAGACCGCCCCAACAGGAGCGGCCTTTGCTGTGCTAATTCATTAAAATCTCTATTTCTTAATCTTCACGCTCTTCACCTTACTATAGCTGCCAAGAACTTCCTTCTTACCAATCTTTGCATAAGAACATACCTTTACATAATACTTCTTGCCTTTTTTCAGCTTCTTGATCGTCTTGCTTACCGTCTTATTCTTCTTAATCGTAACAGTCCTGGCAGCTTTTTTGTTCTTAAACTTCTTATCGGTGGAATAGATTACTTTGTAGCCCGCTGCTTTTGCATCCTTCTTCCAGGAGATTTTCAGCTGGCCGGATTTTTTGCTCTCTGCTTTGGAAAGCGTTGCTCTCTTAGGCTTATTAACTTTAATATTAATGGTTTTGGCAGCCGCCTTATAATTTGCCGTAGCCGCCGCTGTTATCGTAATCTTTGATGTTCCAACACCGGTAATCTGCGCCTTGCCTTTGACAACCTTTATAATCTTCGTTTTCGATGATTTATAACTTAATTTCCCACCGCTGTTTACAGAAGCTCCAAAACTAAAGTTTTTCTCGCCGGCCGTCTTGGTAATGTTCTTTGCCTTAATCGTGGCATTGGCCTTATTGATTGTAAAACTCTTCTCTGCTGATCCGGTATAAGCGCTGCCCTCTTTGGCGGTAATGAGCGCCTTTGCCGTTCCAGCATTGACATTGTTGGCATAGGAAACCGTATAATCTGTATCTTTTACTAAAGTCTTGCCTCCTACTTTTACTGTGACAGCCGGAGCCTGTGGTTTTTTATTATAAGTACAGTTCGGAACCGTTACGACTGCGTCTTTTAAATCCGTCTTTGTTACTTCCTGCCCGGAGCCCGGGATATCAAATTTCTTTACTACGCTTCCGGCATAATTGCCTTTACCTGTGATGATGACAGTTCCTGCCTCTGCGCCCGGCGTCTTGTTCTCGCCGTATTCTACTGTGTAATCGGTATCTTTGGCAAGATCATGCGTAATCGCTGCATCTCCTTCCTGATACCATTCATGTGCATAATTGTTGACTGTCACTTTCACCGATACTTCCGGCTTAATCTGTGTCCCTTCCTCTATATTGCCAGGCATTGTAAGAGTTACTTCCGCATTGCTGTCTGTCAGCGTCCTGGCCTTAATCTCATAAGACGCCGCTTTACTGTTCTTGTACTTGCCGTTGCTTCCAGGATTTACAGTCACTGACTTTTCGCCCACGCTGATTACATCCTGCGGATACTCTGCTGTATAATCGCTTTCATTAACCAATGGCGTCTCACCATCTTTTACAGTAGCTGTCGGCTGGATCTTCGCACCCGTGTATTCATATTTGCCCTCATTGGGGAATGTTACTGTAACCCCGCCAAGATCAATCTTGTTATTGAAATTCGGATCTTCCTTGATAGCAAATTTCTTAGTTACCGTTCCTGCATAATCTCCCTTACCTTTGACAATGACGGTTCCCGCTTCTTCGCCTACGGTAATATTCTCACCGTACTCTACCGTGTAATCGGTATCTTTTACTAAAGTCTTCTCAACATCTTCACCATTCTCTTTCAAAGTTACTTTGACGGTAATATCCGGCTTAATCTGCGCCCCCGTCTGCATGTACTCGCCATTTACCGTAACGTCCGCTTCCGTCAATGTCTTTACAACCTTGAACGTAATGGTCTTGCTTCCGCCGAAATCTTTGCCTGTAATTCCTTCGCACGTTATGCCTATCTCATAAGTACCAGGATTTATCACATCTTCTTCCGGCATTACCGGCATCCAATCTTGCTGCCACTTTAACTCCTGGCTGCCGTACCTTACAACCTCTATAAATGGGCTGATGGCCTCTCCTGTATACTCATAAATACCATTGTTGCTCAGAACTATCTCCGTTTTATTTAAGTCTTTGAGAATCGTAAAGGTTTTCTTCACACTTCCCGTATAATCGCCTTTGCCGGCAATCACAACCTCTGCGGTTCCAGGAACTTCATTGTTCATATATGACACCGAATAATCTGTGTCCTTTGTCAGAGTTTTCTCACCCAGAACAACAGATGTTACGCCAGGCTCAATGGCTGCGCCGGTCTCTAAGTACGTGTCTTTCTCTAATGTAACGGTTGCCGCACCAATCGCTGTCTTTCCTGCTTCATTGATGGAGAAACTCTTCTGTATGGTACCGCTGAAATTACCTTTACCCGTTACGGTTACCATTCCGGCTCCCGGTGCAGTATTGTTGCTGTACGTTACTGTGTAATCTTTATCCTTTTCCAATACTACTTCGACTGGCTGCCATGTTTCTGTACTTATCACCGTTGCCTTTACAGTTACAGCAGGTTCAATTGGCGTGCCTTCCACGTATGTATACTCTTCCTGTTCTAACGTGACATTCTCTTCCCTTAATACCTTAGGAGTAATAGTATAAGTCAATGTTATACTTCCAGTGCAAAGTTTATCACCTTCTTTTGCCGTGAGGATAACAGTCTTTTCTCCTGCATTTATTGGACCGTCTGTCTGAAAAGTCCCACTGCATGTATAATTAATATTTTCTGATAGTTCAGTCCCATCAATATTTAATGTCCCTACATTCCGCGGCCACTGAGCTGCTCCTGTGTATTCCGTCGTATATGGATAACCAGGTACGGTAATCGTTGAGAGGTCAATCTTCTCAGCAGAGGGCAATACTTTAACTATAATACTCTTGAATACTCCCCCATCTACTTTGGCTGTCATAGTTACATCTGTTTCTTCGGCTACTTTTGCAACCTTCGCAGTAGTTCCGTCTACAGTAATCGCTGTATTGGATGACTCCCAGGAAATAGCCTTACCGCTTATCGTTTTAGAGGGAAGGTTAAAAGCTTCATCTGTCTGTGCCGGCAATGTCAATGCATCTTTATCCCTCTGATCCGCAGCTTCCCCTGAAAGCGGCGCCATAACCTTCCAGCGGTAGATTCCCATTGCTGATGCTCCTTGGCGAATTGGCATTACCAGGCGGATAGACGTTGCAGTAATCTCCTCAAATCCAATCGTATTATATTGATCCGTCATCTGGGCATCCGCATAATCAGTTATCATTGTAACATTGGTCCATCCTTCGTCATCATCAGGCGCTGGCACTGTAGGATCATCGGGAGAGACAATCTTATCATTTCTATACTGAATCGTCAGTGTTGGTGGAATGCGTGTACCGCCGCCATCATCATACCAGAAAATCTGCATCCAATTCGTGGTAACAGGCGCATTCCAGTTATACTGCACACAATGCTTGCTTCCTTCTGCTTGAGGATAGTTTCCCCAACCCTTCCCTGTACCATCATTAGACACTGTAGGTTCCCAGTTTTCATTAATTCCTGCCAACTTCTCCCAGCTTGCTGTATAATCTGATTTTACACTAGAAGCGCTTAGCCCTAAATCCACTATCTCATCTGACAATTGCGTTGGCGCAGCCGCCGTAACGCCGTCGGCAGCTTGCACTGATGTCGCCGGCAGCATAGTGGCTGCCATAGCCAGGCTCAATACCATAGCTAAAATTTTCTTCTTCATGCTTTATCCTCCTTTTACGCCGATTGTAATAATAATTAATTTTAGCAAGGATTATTTACGCACCATATGGTATTATTTTAATATTGTAGCAATTATTTAAGATTCTGCCGCAAAATTCAGAAAAAGAACAGGATTTTATAGACAAAAACGCCCCAACCGCACCGCCATGCGATCAAGGCATTTTGTTCCTTGTTTCTATCATTTATTTTTGTATAACGTTCGCTACTTTTCCCCCCAATGATTTTTCCACTTTAACAAAGTCTCCTGGTAAGCTCTTGATTTCATGCGGGGAAACGCCCGCATAATACGCTTCATGCCAAAACTGATATTCTCCGATAACAGTCGATTATACTGCTGTTGAAGCCGTGAGCGTTCTGATTTTTTCTCAAGAAAAGTATTCTTTATCTCGGTCGCTTTGATATCAAAGTTCTCCTTTAATTCACCGCCCTTTTCCACGGCGACGGTCACGCCTTCATAAATGTTCTCCTTTAATTCACCGCCCTTTTCCACGGCGACGGTTACTCCTTCATAGATATTCTCTCCGAGTTCATTGGAGATAATTTTAATCTTGCCGGCAATTTCATCTAAGAGACGCAATCTCTCGTTAAATTGAAGAATGGTTGCCACAGTTATGGCCAAATCCACCGAAAATACCAGACAAAGGAGTATAAGCACGATAGTACCTGGCAATCGGGGCAGCAGACGGATTCCCCTATACACGATGGGATGAAATACTTTCAGTACAAATACGCAGCCCACCCCCCAAAGAATAGAAAATAATGGACAGATATACCCACAGATGTTAAATTTCCTTTCCGAATAATCCCACCATTTATTATGGAAAAGCTTCTCTAACAGGAAACCTGTAAGAAATTCAATGGCAGATACAAGGACAAAAGAACATAAAAACAATAAAAATAAGTTACGATGCAAAGGATATAAAATAACAACCACCGCCAATACTCCGCAACCGTAAACCGGGCAAAGGGGCCCATTGAGAAACCCCCTGTTTACGAATGAATGGGAGCGGAATGCGGCAAAAGCCACCTCGACAACCCAGCCCAGAAACGCATATATTATAAAAATCCAGATTGCCTCATAAAATGATATCGGCATGATGATTCTCCTTTTCACAACTTTATTTTATTCAGCATTATTTTATTATATTTTCTGCCCGATAACAAGACAGGAAAATACTTCTATACTTTAGTGTGACAAGCTCTTTCTATAAAAGAACAAAGCGGACAAGTCCGCTTCAACTCCCTAAATCCCTCAATCATGAGGGACTTGGCTACTTTGCCGCGCCGAGCACAGTCGCTTTAGCGACATATTTCCTCTTGTGCGAGTGCGCATAATCGTTTTTATCTTATAGGAAAGACACTTTCACGCTTTAGCGTGACAAGGTCTTTCCTATAAGATAAAAAAACCACGCAAAAACCCCCGCCGGGATCGGGCAGGGGCCTTTGCATGTTTATAAAGAAGGGATATACAAATATAACCTATCTGACTTTTACTTTCACCGTCTTACTGTAGGCGGTGCAAATCTTTTTCTTTCCAGAAGTCTGATATGCTCTCACTTTAAAGTAATAAGCGCCTTTCTTCATCTTCTTGAAAGTCTTCTTCGTCGTCTTAGCTTTCTTGATGGTAGCTACTTTCTTAAACTTTCCGTTCTTCTTGGAAGAGCGGTAAATCTCATAGCCTTTCGCTTTTGCTACCTTGCCATAGCTTACCGTAATGGTGCGCTTCTTGGCCTTAGCCTTGACCTTCGCAGGCGTCTTTACCTTGTACGCGCTTGCCGCCTTGCTGTAGGAACTCTTCACAGTTCCTCTGGTAGCAACAACCTTGTAATACGCTGTCTTGCCTGCTGTAGAACTCTTGTCTGTATAAGTAGTCTTAGCCACAGTTGCAATCTTCTTGAAACCGGAAGATTTCTTGTAAGAGCGGTATACGATATACTTCTGTGCATTCGCTGCTTTCTTCCATGTGACCTTGATATTCTTGCTGCCAGTCCATGATGCTTTGACAGAGGAAGGTGTGGCAGGCTTCACAGTACCAGCGCTTCCGCTCTGCTCTTTCAGATTGGCAATCGCTGTGTTCAATGTTTTAGCAGCCGTTGTCACTTCATCCTTTGTCGCAAGTTTATTATCATATACTTTTTTCGCTTTGTCAAGAGCTGACTCCAAATTTTTCCAACTATCGGCAGTATATTTTTTCTTATCCTTAGCTGAAGCCTTATCTATAGCTGCTTTTAAAGCTGTCTTATCTGCCGCCGTGGGAGGATTGACAAGCTGTAAACCATTCATCGCTTCCTTCACTGCCGCCAACGCTGCGTCTACGTCAGCTTTCGTTGCCGTCTGGCTTTCCTGCACTTCTTTGGCCTTATCAAGAGCTGCTTGCAGCTTATTCCAGCTATCAGCGGTATACTTGCCGTCGTTCGTACTTCCTGCTGCTTTTATAGCCTCATCCACAGCATCCTTCAGCACAACCTTGTCTTCTGCCGCTGCTGGAACTTTTCCACTTACTTTCCAGCGGTAAATACCATTTGCCGCGCCGTCCTTGTGCACAGTCATCACCAACTTAACGGCAATCGTCGTAATCGGATCAAAATTGATGGTATTGTACTTGTCAATGGCAATGATATCTTCAAATTTGGAAGTCATGTTTGCTTCTTTCCAGGTTCCATCCCCGGCAATATACATAATTTTTAAACTTGCCGGAACTCTGGTTCCGCCGCCATCATCATACCAGAAAATATCAAAGCGATCCATGGTAACTTCTGAATCCCACATATACTGTACATAATGCTCGCTGCCCGGGTTCTGCGACCAGTTGCCCCAGCCCTTCATCGTTCCGTCATTTGACCTTGTGGGTTCCCAATCAGCCTTGATTCCATTGAGGTTCTCATGTCCAGCTGTATAATCCGACGTTACGGACGCCGCAAACTCCAAATTCTGCTGGTTTACTGCCGGCGGATTTGCAGAGCAGAAGCTTCCCACGATGGTAACATCACCTGTTACATTCTTGGCCGTATAAGTGTTATCCGCATCGGCTTGCACTTTCTGACCATTGACTACTAACATCTGCAATTTATATCCCTCTTCGGGTTGTGCCGTAATCAACAAATCTGATCCCTCTTTCACTACCTCGTCTACAACAAAGCTGCCTTTTTGCGGTGTGTAATTCGTCACATCAACATCGTAATAATTTCCATCATCCGATACGGTAAATACCTTGAAATACGCATGGTATGCGGAAGTTGCATACTCAGGCGCAAACATCGGCGCAAAGTTATATCCGTTTGCTGTCAGCGTGGGGAACCCATTCGCTGCGTTCGTGCTTGTCTGAATAGAATCCGGAAGATTTGCTGACAATTTGAGTACGATCCAGTCGGTACGGCTGTCTTTTGCCGCCATAACGAAAGGTCCATACATTACGCTCGCCACGGTGGAAGTACCAATCTTATCCGGGGTCTTGTCAAGGTGCAGCGTCCACGGCATCTCAACATCAATAACGTCGCCTGCCTGAACGCCTTCAACCGTCACATAACTGCTGATTTCTGCATTCACATCTACTTTCACGCCATTCTTCTTCACGGTAAATCCGTTGGTTGCCCAATAGGGAACGCGCAGCTTCATGTCAAAGCTCTGCGCTGTCTTGCCTTCTATCTGGGAAACAGTCAGTTTCGTTGTCTCTGACGGGAATTCCGTTTCCTGTACAACCTTCACGCCTTTTTCTGTCCATGTGAGGGTTGTAGGCAGATACAATCCTACATACAAAGCGTCTGCCGTCTTCGCGTAAGCGGCTTCCTGGTATTTCACATGATTCTCCATGCCTGTGCCGTGACAGCAGGTAAAAGCATCGTAATCGCCGCCGAAACTTCTTCTTGCTCCCGGTCCAATCGGCAGCATGTAAGTGGTTCCATTATGCATATTGCCGGTAACGTTGGGAGTCTGGGATGCGAGAATCTGGTTGTAGAGCGTACGCTCATAATAATCCATATATTCTGCATTCTCCGGGTTGTAATTGTTGAGCATCTTCGTAAGCTTGAGCATATTGTAAGCCGCACAAGTCTCGCAGTTGCTGTTTCCAGAGATACTATTTGCCTGCTGGTAGGGGTCTGTAAATTTCTCACCCGTGCCCACGCCGCCGATGGAGTAAGCATAGCGGGAGACTACCATCTGCCAGAAATTCTCTGCTATGTCATAATATTTCACTTCCGGGCTTCCCTTCGCCACAGTCGCCTCATAAATTTCCATAGCGCCGATGATCTGAGGGATATGCTGGTTCGCATGTTTTTTCTGAATACTGTCTACATTCGCTGCCAGACTGTTAAAAAATTCCGTGTTATCAAATAATTTCGCGCCCTCTAAATAAATATCTGCATCGGGATCGTTATCTGCTTTGGCATAGATATAAAGCTGCGCCATGGATTCGTTGAATCCGCCAAATTCACCCGCAATATACATCGCCCACATCTTTGTAAGCTTTTCCTGGCCGCATGCGCTCAGACGGTTATGCGTCCATTTGCCAAGCGCTTTCGCCGCCTCTAACGCTTCTGTATTTCCAGTATAAGTGTAAGCGTCAAGGAAACCCGCTATCAATTTGTGCAATGTATAATACGGCGCCCAAATTCCGTCGTCTCCGCCATAAGGCGTGTATTTTTCCAATTCTGCAAACTGGTTCGGCGAATATGCGCTGATAAAACCTTCGCCCCACTCATTGGGATCCTTGCTCCACTTCGACTGCGCAGAACCCAGAGATACGAAATCCTTGGCCTGGCCCTTAGATAATTTTTGCAGTTCCCGCAGCTCATGAATCATCTCTTTTAATTTATTGTTCAGCTCTTCATCGCCTGTTGATGCATAAGCAAGCGCTAATGCAGACATATAATGTCCGGTAGAATGCCCGCGCAGCAATCCGCTGGGTTCATCCCATCCGCCTAAAGGCTGCACGCCTTCAATCTCTGCCGTCTTGCCAAATGTTTTGTAGAAATTGTAAAGCATACGCTTGTTATCCAGCAATTTAAGATAGGCGATATCCCGGTCTCTGTTCTGCGTGAGAATGGAACCATTATCACCAATCTTGTCGAGTGTAATATCACTTAAATCAAACGTTTCAGAAACTACCTCTTTGGCAACTTCATCCTGATCTACCACGCTGACCTTAGCCGTTACCTTTTTTGACGGCTTTGCGTCTACAATCGAGCCCTCAACCTCAAAATTACCCACTGTATTGTATTTGCTGGACTCAATCGCTGTCGGCCATGTTACCTTCTCCTTACCGGTAGTATTATCGGTGTAAGTTACCTTTACATGATTCGGCAGAGAAGGGCTTTTGCCTTTCAAAGTAGTTACATTGATTTCTTCGACTGTCTTAATGGTAACTGCCTCACGGAACGCCAGTACATTGACGTCAAGTTCTACTTTGGCAGTCGCCTCATTATAGGAAACGGTTGCCGTCAATTTTCCGCTTGCATTTTCAGCGCCAATTTCCGGCCTCGTAACTTTCGCCACGCCGTTTTCAATTTTAATCGCAGGGTTTGTGCTCGCCCACTGAACGACGGAGCCTAAACTTCCGCTTGCAGGAAGCACAATATCTGCCGTTACAGCAGACAAATCTCCCATATTCTTTCTAATCTCAGCAGCATCCTTGTCTGCAATCTGCTGATCGGTATACTGCGCAAGGACTGTCACATCGAATGTCTTTGTTACATTGGCCTGACCCTTGCTGATGGCCGCCGTAAGCGTTCCCACTGCATCTGAAGCGCCCTTACCCGGCCTGGTGACTTTGCCAATTGTCTTTCCGCCCGTTGTCTGAATCTGGATCGCAGAGTTCTGGCTGGTCCATGCGATATCGGAACCGTTGATACCCTTTGTGGGAAGCTCGATATCTTCTGTCACAGCAGAAGTATCTCCCAAATCCAAATCCCCATTGTCCGCAGAAACAATACCGGCGTCATCCACATCGTACATTGCCTGGATTTCTGCCGCTGTCAGGGCCTTATTGTAAATCTTAACCTCTGCAAACTGACCTTTCGTGGGGGGATTCCCAAACTGTCCGTAAGCAATATAATTACCAGTGGTATTTCCCAGACTTTTCACTGTAAGTTTTGTGTCAACAGTATCCTTGATCTTCTGTCCATTCTCGTACAGAGTCATGTTTGTACCGTCCATTACCACGGTAGTTAATACCCAGCGGTTCTTATCAATATTGCTGTCCACACCCTTTGATACGCCCACCTCATTGCCCCAGCCATCGTTCGTGATAGCAGCGGCATAACCTTCATGGCCCTCATTTCCACCGTCTGACAAAAGATACATATACTTTGTGGTATCAGAACCAAAATCCCAAATCCTCTGATAACCGGTATTTGTCGACAATTTTACCCACATACTGATGGTAACTGCATCGCAATATTTTAAAATCCCATCGGGCAATTGCAGATATGTACCGTCCTCGCCGCCCGGCAGGTTTAACGCCTTGACCGGTTTGCCGTATATATTAACGTCGTCAATCGTATAGTTGCCCTCCGGGGCGCCTCCTATCCTCTTTAAGTGCCCGGCATTTTTATTGCCGGAAAGATCGCTGATCTCTGTCGAAAAACTGTTCTGCAAATCAAAATTGTAATACAGAATCAGCCCGTCTTCTGTCTCGCCTGCCGCCTGTACGGATGACATTCCCTGCGGAATCACACCTGTAAGAACCAGCGCTAATGACAGAATTGACGCCAGCAATTTTTGAAAAAGCCGTCTTCTTTTCCTCATTTGATATCCTCCTTCTTCTCTCGCGAGTTTTTCTTTTGGGGGCTGTCGCACTAACATAAATTACAAGCTATATATCTGTTCAAAAGGTTTCCATTGCAAAACAATGGAAACAACATGCACAAAAATTATCTTGGGAAGCTAGCTTCCCAGAATAATTTTTGTGCATTCTGTCTTTGCCGCATATGCGGCAAGACTTTTTGAGCAAGTAACTATATTAGTGCCACAGCCCCTGTATGCAAATTATATTTGCCAAAGGAGAATTTTCACATGATAATTATTTATGGTTCCTCTCATATTTTAAACCATTTTGTTACCGCTCTATATCTTTGACGTATTGCAGCCATATTTCTTCAACGCTCTCTCCGCTGCCAAACATTTTATTGAGGCTGTCAGAAAGAGCGTTGCATACTTTTTTCCAGTCTTTAATAGATTTCCTGCTGATTCCGTCTTCCATCTGACTGACAAATACCTGATACTGTGGATTTTTTTGGCCAAACGTCTCCGCAAGCTCCACCTTAGGAGGAATATTTCTGGTAATCTGGCAGATATCCTCCATAACCTCTTTCTTATTATAATAATTGATGAATGATACTGCTCCCTCCACATTTTTGCCTTTGACTGCCGCCAACACTTCTCCGCCTATGACAACTCCCTGAGAAGTATGGGCGGGAAATTCAAATACCCCAAATTCCATCCCGGATTCCTCAAGTTCCGCCATAGCCCAGGGACCGTTCTCAATCATGGCAGTCCTTCCTTCCACGAAACTTCTCGTCAAATCATTCTGCGACCAGTTCAGACAGTCATTGGGCATATATTTGTTTTTCAAAAGGCCGTCTATCAGAAAAAAAACTTCCTTACATCCGTTGTCCGCCATATGATCAGGACCCGCGCCTGCCGCCAGCATCCAGGGCATCAACTGAAAAGCTCCCTGTTCACCGCTGACTGCGGACATAGCGAACCCATAGCGGCTTCCCTCTTTTGTCAGAGCGGCCGCTGCCTGCTTAAATGCATCCCATGTAGTGGGAATTTCCAGGTCTTTTTCACGGAATATCCGTTTATTATAAATGATAGCCGTATTGTTGCAGCAAAAAGGCACGCCATAATAACGTTCCCTGTTTTCTACAGATTTCCATACTTCCCCATAATATTCCTCCGCCAAAATTGTTTCTTTTAGATAATCTGTTATATCTGCAAGCATCCCCAGCTTAATCAAGCTTCCTATATCGGGATTGTCCGCCAACACTAAATCCGGCAAACTTTCCCCGGACTGTAAAAAAGACAACGTTCGGATAAAATCCGCCATGGGCACATACTCCCAGGAAATTTTATATTGCTGTTGTGCTTCATTAAACCCGGCCACCAGTTTATCTAAGCCTTTTTTCTGCGCTTCCGTCTCATAATAAGTCCAAAGAATCAGCTCCTGGCGTTTGGCATTTTTCTCTGCTTCTGTATCTGCTAAATCCTCATCTGATTTAACGCCGCATCCCATTATGCCCATCATAAAAAGCAGCATAATCAGCCTGCATATCGTTCTCTTCTTCATAAACCCTGCCTCATTTACCGGTATTCTGCCGGTGAAATTCCTGTTACCTCCTTAAATACTTTAGTGAAATAGTTAGAATTACTGTAACCGCATTCCTGGGCAACTTCATAGATTTTCATATCTGTCGTCTTCAACAGCCGTTTGGCGTGGCTGATACGAAATTTTTTCAGAAATACAGAAAAATTCATGCCCATTTCACGCTTAAATAACATACTCAAATACTCAGGCGTAATATTCAATACCTCAGCTGTTTTCTCCAGGCTGATACCTTCCTTATAATGTATTCTGATATATTCCAGAGTACGGTTAATCGTATAATTACTGATACCTTCCTTCATCCGCCTGTCACAGATTTCATCTCCATATTTCATGAGGATTTCATACATTTCCGTCCTCGTATACGCTGTGAGCACGCCTTTTAAGTAATCCTTTTCCTGAAGGCTCTCATACGCTTTGCGGTTGATTTCCTTGGCGACATCCATCATCCTGGTTATCAGTTTCACCGCCCCATAACGAATCTCCTCCGCCCCATGCTCCTCCGAAATCGTCTGCTCTAAGAATTCATCAAGGCCAGCTTTCATCTCCTGATAATTGCCGGTCTCGAGAGCCAAAAGAATCCTGCGTTCCGCCTGGATGGGGTACTCCAATTCTTTGGTAGATTCCTCTACAAACTCCTCTGTGCGCAAAAGGCCGTAATTATCTTTTGTAAAATAGCTGAGAAGGGCTTTCTGTACGGTCTCAAAACAATCTTTCCACTCTTCCATTGTCTCACAAGTACCCATACACAAAGGAATTTCCCGCTCTTTTTTGTGATATCCATACCTTGCCATCTCATCAAAAGAATCTGCAAATAATAAAATTTCTTTTCTTTGGCCCTTAAAGATTAAAATTCTAAGACTGATGCGTTCCTCCCAGGCATCGAGAAATTCCAATTCCCGGAATTGGCGTTTAATACTGCGCAAACGGTATTCCATCTCTTTGATATCATCCTTCTTGAGGTTTCCAAAATAGCAGGCTATAATACCGTATATCTTGCCCATTTCCTCTTTGAATATATTTTTTAAGGCCTTTGCCGCTTCAGATTGTTCTTCCTTTGTGCCAAAGAAATATTCCCGCGCATAATTTTCCGGTTTTTTGACAAATTGGAATTTACTCTCGATATGTTTGTTCTCAATCCGCTCTAATGTTTCCTGCAATGCGTCCACAGAAACCGGTTTTAACAGATATTCTTGCGCGCCGACGCTCAACGCCCTTTTCGCATATTCAAATTCCGCATATCCGCTGATAATAATACTATAAATCTCCACTCCCTGTTCTTTGAGGTTTTCTAACATCTCAAGTCCGTCCATACCATGCATGCGGATATCTGTGATTACAAGATCCGGATGATTCTCTTTGATAAAAGCAATCCCCTCCATGGCATTTTTACAGGCGCCGATTACCGTATGCTCTGTGGCGGCGCTTATCATTTTCTCCAATCCATCGCGAATTGCAATTTCATCCTCTACAATTACAATCCTCATTCCATCACCTTTTCTTGTATAATTTTCATCATATCCCCTCATCAGGAAATTGGCAGGATAAGTTCAATGATAGTTCCCAATCCCTCCATACTGCTGATATGCCAATCTCCCTTTTCCCCATAATATAACTGAATGCGTTCAAACACATTTGTCAGACCGATTCTCTGAGAATGGCTCCACTCTCCGTCTTTTTGGTTATAAAAATCAACCTTATCTTTATCCATCCCGGCTCCGTTGTCCTCCACAATCACATGAATTTTTCCAGGCTGTTCTGCCAGGCCGATATCCACACACAACATCCCGCCTTGCATATCTTTCAACCCATGGATAATGGCATTTTCCACAATAGGCTGAATGAGAAGCTTATAGATTTTAATATGTCTGACCTCATCTTCCACATATATTTTAAAGTCAAAAGAATGGCCATATCGAAGCTGATACAGAGACACATAAGACTTGAGCCATTCTTCTGCACCCACAATATCTATCTGTTCATTGCTCTGGTTCGTACTGTAACGGAGGATGGAACCAAGATTACTAATCATTTTGCTGATTTCAAATTCATTGTTCCTGACCGCCATCCAGTTTATGGCGTCTAAGGTATTATAGAGAAAATGAGGATTAATTTGAGATTCTAAAGCCTTAATTTCCGCCTGGTTCTTTTTCTTGGAAATCTCCTCAACCTCCTCAATCAATGTCCTTACCCGGTCCACCATATGGTTAAAATTTTCTCCAATCTGCCCTAATTCATTCTGCCTGTCCACCACAAGACGGACATCAAGATTGCCCTCGTTCACCTGACGGATTCCTTCTATAATTTTCTTTAAATAATCAACGTAATAGCGGTTCGTTGAATTGAGGAACAATAGGACTGCCAGAACGTCCGCTGCCAGCAAAATCCAATAGATACCCTGAAGTACATTGATATCGTGCATCATATTATCCTGATCGTACACATTGTGGAAAATCCAACCGGTCTCATCATCTTGATACCAATTGCTGCAAAGGTTCTTGCCTTCAAACATATTTTGGGATTGTATGAATTCCAATACGTCTTCCTGATCCGTCATTTTCTTTCCCATTTGGCTGATGTCCGGAAACGAACACACATACCCGTAATTATCCGTGATAAAATTGATACTCGGGTTATCTGTCTGCTGTGTTACATTGCAAATATTGTCCAGCTCCTCCTGTTCAATACCGATCGTGAGAATCGCAACTAAGCCCTGTTCCAAATTTTCCGTATCGTACAATTCTTTGCCCAGGAAAAACAATGATTCTATGCTCCCTCCAGTAGATATATTTTGTGTAGGAATTAAAACAACCTCGCTCTTATCAAGCGTCTCCTGATATGGTACGGTTAAGCGAAGGTCCTCATAATCACGCCAGATATTATCCAACGCAGAACCACTCTGCGTATCATAAGTGACGCTCTCTCCGGTCGGACAAATTAAACTGATACAGCGAATTCCTTTTCTACTCTCTACAAACTGTTTCAGCCTTTCATTTAACAGGTAAAATAAGTACGCCTTTTTTGCTTCATCTGCCCCCTGGTATTGTTCAAGATTGCGAATAATCTCTTTATCTGAATAGATTTGATAGACTGTATCTTCGTATGATTCAAGCTTTAACGTAAATTTTTCAGAAACCTGTAATAGATTATTAAAAATCTGTTCATTGACACGTTTGTTCATTTCAGAAATACTGAACCTGACATAGACAATCTGCAATACAAGAACAGGAAAGAGAAACAGGCATAAACTGGCGCCGAAGAACTTTCTAAAGCTCAAGTTCCTATATCGCTGTCTGAAACCTTTCCTGTTCTTTTTCATTACTAATTCCGCCTTTTTTGCTTTTTACTGTTACTTATCTTTTGATAATCACTTTTTTGGCGGCGCTCATTTTGCCCAGGACTTTCTTACCGGTGGAATCTTTCCGGTACGCCTGCACGCCGACGTAGTATGTTCCCTTTTTCAACTTTGTTATTGTTTTCTTTATAGACGATGTATATGTAATTTTCTTTGATTTGGTAAGCTTCTTATTCTTCGCACAAGTAATCTTATAGCCGTCTGCCTGCTTGGATTTTTTAATGGTTACAAGTAATTTCTTTCCTCTTTGCGCCTTGAGGGACTTGATGGAAGCCTTTCCTGCTTTTACCTTATCCCATTTTGCCTGCAAAGTTATATTTTTCGTGACCTTGCTGTGGAAAGAATATTTTTTTGTACCCAGATACCAGCCTTTAAATGTATAACCTTTCTTTCCGGAAGCAGATGGGGCGGATACTTTACTGCCATTTTTCACTGTCTTAACCAAATCGGCTTTTCCATTGTGAAAGACAAATTTTACCCTATAAGTATTTACAACAGGCTGATTATTATCCCCTGGATTTGTGTTTCCTCCGGGGTTTGTGTTTCCTCCGGGGTTCGTATTGTCTCCGGGGTTTGTGTTATCCCCTGGATTTGTATCATCTCCGGAATCCGTGCCCGGATAAGTGTAATTGTCCGGCACGCTGCCATTTTCCCAGGGAGAAGGCAGATAGCGGTCAGATACATATATTTCAGACAGAAAATCATACGCCGCCCTGTCATAAACTTTTAGCTCCGCTCTGGTATTAATAGGCCCGCGCACACCATCCCACTCTCCATTAAAAGTATCATCCATAGCATTGAACCAGATGGCGCTCAAGGTTGCAAAATATTCGTCCTTATTGCTGCCTGCGTAAGAATCAGGCCATTTACCAGCAGATATCGACGTATTGTAAATATTCAAAAATTCTGCCTGCTGTCCCGCGCTGAGACCATAATTATAGATTGTATGTGCAAATTCGTGCGTGAGAATCGACTCATCACGATAACCTGTCGTATAACTGCCGGTCTTTAGCCGCAAGACATTGGCGTCACGGATGGATGCGAGCTGCGTGCCGCCAAATCCTTCTACATACAGGTAATTTTCATCGTATTCAAACCTATGCTCAGGAATATCATAGGCAATCTCCCCTTCGCCGTAGAGGCCCAGCATACAGCCGGCAGAACCCATACGGTTGGCGATATCCTGCTTTGCAAGAAGCACTTCAAGCATCTCTGCCGCCTTATCCATCGCTTCATCGCGTACTTTTGCAGTGCCGACAACCTTAACGCCACAGTTAAGCGTCCGTTCTTTCTGATAAAACGGCACATAGTCATTGACAGTAATCGTCTGCTCCGGCACATACGTATCTGACAATCTTCCTTTCACCTTATTGCCCTTGATCGTCACTTTAATTTCCGGCAAACTGTTAAGGTTTGTTATGGGCTCTGCCAAGCGCAGCGTTGTTTTGGGGCAGTCGGGATTGTCGGGGTAGAAACTGTTCTTCGTATTGTAATAGACAACGCCCTTATACTCATAATTGCCTGCATCTTCAAAACACCAATAATTAAGTTCACGCTGTGTTCCATCAACTGTGACAGAAAAGTTCTGCTCCTGCTTCACCAGTTTATCGCCGACGAATTGGCTTTCCACCCAGCCTGCCCCGGACATTTCTTCACTCCAGTAAATTTCGATATCCTGGCTGTTGATAAGCTGCACCTTTTCAACGGTAGGAACTGTGTCTGCCGCTTTCACATCTATGTGAAAACAAAAAGCCATAACAAATAGTAGAAGAAATACTGACAACCCCTGTCCCCTCAAACTGGTTACAGATTTACTGCTAATATTCTGTTTCGTCATTTTACAATTCTCCTTCTTTGCCTAATACTTATTGTATTAACTTTGCAATTGTAACAGCTTTGTCTTCAATTCTCCCTCTAAACGCTGCATTTCCTGTTCTGCCTCCCTGCGTTTTTCTTTTCCTTCCACTTGGATGCGCAGAACTTCATCTAAAGTGGAAATCAACGATTCGTTCGTCGCCCGCAAAGTCTCCATGTCCACAATCCCTCTCTCAGACTCTCTCGCCGTCTCAATCGTCGCCATCTTTAATTTTTCAGCATTTTTCTTCAACAGATCATTCGTAAAGTCCGTTACTTCCCGCTGCGCTTTGGACGCCTGCACGGAATGTTCCACACCCATAGCGAGCACCATCTGGCTTTTCCACAGAGGAATCGTATTTACTATGGTAGATTGGATTTTCTCCACCATAATAGTGTCGTTGTTCTGCACCAGACGAATTTGAGGCGCCGTCTGAATAGAAATCATGCGTGTCAGTTCCAAATCATGAATCTTTTTCTCAAATCTTGTACAGAGAGAATCCAGGTCTTTTGCCGCCTGCGCGTCTTCCGGCAAACCTGATTTATTCGCCCTGTCTAGCAGCGCTGGAAGTTCTGTCGTCCTCACTTGCTCAAGTTTGCGCTTCCCGGCGAGGATATACATAGACAATTCTTTAAAATATACTTTGTTCTGCTCGTACATTTTATCCAGAAGGGCAGCGTCTTTTAAAAGCTGTACCTGATGTCCTTCCAATACTTTGCAGATTTTATTGACGTTTACTTCCGCCTTATCGTATTTTGACTTTAAGTTACTGAGTTTCTGCGTTGATTTTTTCAGACGACCGAAAAATCCTCTCTCCTCTTCTTCCGCATCAAAACCTTTGAGTTCTGCGACTACTCCTGTAATCAATTCTCCAATTTCACCTAAATCTTTGGTCTGCACATTTGCCAGGGCTTTCTCCGAAAAATCCGCCATCTTCTTCTGGGTGCCCGCGCCGTATTGAAGTATGACATTCGTGTTATTCAAATCAATCTGGCTGGTGAATTGCTCCACCATGCGCTGTTCTTCCTCCGTCAGCGCTGGTTCCTCCATTGCAGGTATATCCTGCTGCACTTTCACTTCCGCCGCTGGCGCTTGATCCTGAAACGGCTCTAATGTGAGGGTGGGCGTCTCTGTAAACTCCTTAAACTCTTCGCTCATATTATTCTCCTTTCGATTTCCAATCTTCATTCCCGGCAAGGCCCTCCTGGGCAAGCATCGTATGCAGTACGGATATATCCGAGGACACATCCCATGCCACATCTTCAAAGAGGCTGTCCAATAATTTTTCAAACGCCCCGTTCAAAGTATCAAGCGTATTTTCAATTTCAATTTTGGAAGACTGGATATTCCCACCCTGTACCGGCTGTTCGCTCAGGCTCTGATACGCTTCCAACAGTTTTACTGTAGTGGGGAGATAATATTCCATCATCTTGTCAATGTCTTCCAGAGAATCCGGGTCCGCGCCAACTCTGTCAAATATTTTCTGGATAATCATTTCCATATGGGAAATTTTGCCTGAGATTTCTTCCCCTGGAATTGCATTGTTGCATGCCCTGATCTTGAGGATATATTCCTGTCCCTTTTCCATGACCTTCTGTAACTGCTCATGTTCCGCTCTCTGTTTACCGCTGTCAGCTTCCTGCTGAATCCTCAACTGCTCTAACTTTTGCTGTTCCAAACGCTGTTTCCTGATTTCTTCATATTCGCGGTAGGTGTCATGGCTGACGATCAGACAAGTATGTTCTTCGTCGAGATGTCCCTGGACAAACCAACCTTTTGCAATCATTTTCCTGATATCCTTCACCACAAAGGAAGACGGTTTCCCGCTCATCCTGGCAATCTCTTTAATATTGCAGTAAGTCTTCCCTCCCAACGCTTCCATATACGTGCGGTATCTTTTCAAGGATGACAACATATGGCTGCCAGCCCCCGTCATAATAGCGCTTCCCGCTAAAAGCGGCAAAAGTATAGACAACGCAATGCGGATTCCCACAGGAAAACTCCCCAGAAACAGCGACACGAAACACAGAATCATTACTGCCATGCCAAGACCTGCATTGAGAATGCAGCCGCAAATCGTCAGTGTCAATCCTCCGGCTTTGACGCCTGCATTTCTTCGGAAATAATGGGACGCTGAAACTTTTGCTTTGCGCACACACGCAGCGGAAGTTTCAGGCTTCTTGCATTGTCCGCGTTTCTCCTGCTTATTATCTGTACTATACCAACGGTAACTTTTTCTATTCCATTCCTTATTGACCTTCTCCTCCGCCGTGCGCAGCCCTTGACGAATACTGCCTACCGTCTCGTTGACCGTGTTGGTAATCGCCTTATTCAGTTGACTAAAATTCTGGGAATTGACAGCGTCCTCCACAATGTGCTGCACATCTTTTCCCAATTTTTCCCAATCAGGATTCATGTCTGTTCTCCCTGTAAATAAACGAAATATGGCTATTTTGAATGAAACTGTAAAAGATATTTCACCCATTCTAAAAATAAATAATATAGTATCATTATCTAACATTATCCCGGCAAAATCAATATTTTTTTATATTCACTGTATTTAGGATAATATGTTATAATATGGAAAGTCCCGGCGCCCCGCGCCGGCGTAGAGAAGAATGTAAGGAAAATTATATACACGGAGGTTCTTATGAAAACATCTACAGATTTGCGAGAATTATTGAACCGGATTGACCACAGAGGTTATCCGGCTTACAAAGATACCAGAGGAAGCTGGCAGTTTGAGGGATATATGCTGTCCATTGACCATGTACAGGGAGATCCTTTTGCCGCTCCCTCAAAAGTGAGCGTCCACGTTCCGGGGAAACTCGCGGGCTTTCCCACAGAGCTCTATGATAAGAAACATAAACGGATTGCCTTGCAGGATTATCTGATTCGCCAGTTTTCCAGGCAAGTACAATCGTTTACCTTTAAGGCAAAGGGTTCCGGCAAGAGCGGCCTGCTCTCTGTCAGCCGCTGCGGACAGGAAATTTTAGAACGCACCGCCTGCGAAATTGACAAAAACGGTATGGTTATCGTGCGCATGGAAGTTGGTTTTCCCGCCAACGGAAGAACCATCAATGCCCGGGAACTGTGCAAAATTCTCTTTGAGTTTCTTCCTGGCTGTGTCAAGAAATCCCTATACTACAGCGCTTTGGACGCCAAAGCAGTACAGAAAAACAAAGAATTGTCAGAAGACCAGCAATTTATCCGCCAGGAGCTTACGCGGTTGAATTTGTCCGCCTTCGTGGCAAATAATTCTATTCTGCCCAGGGAATCAGGCGTCTCCGACAGACCCATGAAAGGAGCCGTACCATTCCAATCCCCGGAATCTATGGAAGTGACGCTTAACCTTCCCTATCACGGGGACATCACGGGTATGGGAATTCCACAGGGTATTACCCTGGTGGTAGGCGGCGGCTACCACGGTAAATCTACGCTGCTCAAAGCCCTCGAACTTGGCGTCTACAATCATATTGCCGGGGATGGCAGGGAGTATGTAATTACGGATGGAACCGCCATGAAAATCCGCGCGGAGGATGGCCGAAGCATTAAACAGGTGGACATCTCTATGTTTATCAACAATCTTCCTAACCGCAAGGATACGCTTCATTTCTGTACGGAGGATGCCAGCGGCAGCACTTCTCAGGCAGCCAACGTTGTGGAAGCCATAGAAACAGGCTCTAACCTGTTGCTCATTGATGAAGATACCAGCGCGACTAACTTTATGATACGGGATGAATTGATGCAGCGCGTTGTCAACCGTAAATCAGAACCGATTACACCTTTCATTGACAGGGTTCAGGAATTGTCCAACAAGCGGAACATTTCCACCATTCTTGTGGCTGGAAGTTCCGGCTCCTATTTCCACAAGGCAGATTGCATTATCCAGATGGACCATTATCTTCCCAAGGATATTACAGCATTTGCCAAAGGAGAAGCAGCAGCCTTTCCGTTACCGGAAGAACCTGTTTCCCCGGCAAATGAACCCTCATATCAGAGGATTGTCAAGGTAGATGGCGCTTTCCGTAAGAACGACCGCATTAAGATTAAGACACAGGGAAAAGATTCTATTGTCATCAATAAGGACACGATTGATTTGCGCTACGTAGAACAGCTCACGGACATGGAGCAGCTTGGCACATTGGGACAATTGATGAAATATGCGCAGCTTCATCTCTTTGACGGCAAACGCACATTAGGAGACGCAGCAGAAGAACTTGGGAAAATTTTAGATGAAAAAGGAATCTCAGCTGTTTGTGAAGGAAACTATGTTCCAGGCGGATATGCTATGCCCAGGAAACAAGAAATATATGCCTGCCTGAACCGCTACCGCCAGCTGCGGATGTAATGAACAACATTCCGACAACATTCTTCCTTTGCGTTATGGATCACAATAAAGCGGCAAACCATGTGAATGATTTGCCGCTCTTTTGATGCTGTTTCCTTGTGCTTAACGCCTGATACCATATCTCCAAAAAATGGAATGGCGAAATACCAATTTATTTATGCTTATTTCACAACGATCTTGCATTTTGTTTTTACCTTGGGGTTCGACTTGCTGGTAACGGTAATCGTCGCTTTACCTTTCTTCTTAGCTTTAATCTTACCGGAACTGCTGACTGTGGCCACCTTCGTATTGCTGCTCTTGTAAGTAACTTTCTTATTCGTAGCATTCTTAGGCAGAACCGTCGCTTTCAGCTTATAGCTCTTCTTCGCCTTAATGCTCTTTGACTTCGCATTCAGCTTAATACTCTTAACTGGATTTACTACCTGGATCGTAACTGTCTTCTTAATACTTCCCACCTGAGCCGTTACTTTTACTTTGCCAACTTTTTTCTTTGCTTTTAAAGTTGCCGTAGTTCCATTAGACTTAATCGTTGCAAACTTTTTGGAATTAATTGTCCATTTTACGGAACCTTTCAGGTTTGTCAGCTTTGCTTTCAGCTTGAGGCTCTTGCCTTTGGCCAAATCCGCAGTTCCCGTAATTGCAAGCGACGGTTTCTTTACTGTAATTTTACAGGTTGCCTTGAGGCTGCTGTTGATTTTGCTGGTAGCTGTAATGATAGCTGTTCCCTGTTTTTTGGCTGTAACTTTACCATTCTGATCCACTGTCGCCACAGCAGTATTGCTGGATTTCCAGCTTACCGCTTTATCGGCAGCGTTGGCAGCCGTCACAGTACAGTTGAGCTTTACGCTCTCTCCCACAGACATAGACTTTGCCGTCGGAGTGATTTTTATGCCGCTGACAGATATAAACTTGATAACGAGCTTGTAATCTGCTTTCGTCTCATGATCTTCGGCAAATACCTGAAGATTGACGATAGTATCTCCGCTTCCAAGCGTAATCCTCTTTGCCCGGGTATCATCTGTCAAAGCGCCGTTCACATACAATAAACCGTATTTATCCTGTAATTCGGTTTTTATCTCAACCTGCTGCGTACCTTTTGGCACAGTCAACTGATAGCCAGTATTGGTTTTACTTACAGTTCCCACATTGGAAGTAAGTTTTTTGATACCTGCATTGTGGCTGTACTCCGTCATGGTACTTGCATTCTTCCAAAGGCTTGGCGATTCCTCGCCTTCCTTACCGCTGAACGAAATACGTAACACATCTCTGACTTCAACCTGTCCCGTAGTATCGTCTTTCAATTCATAAGGCGATGCTGTGGCAACAACCTCCGCCGGAATCTCATACTTTACAATATATATGTCTTGATCCCCTTTATAATCCAGCGTATCTGTGGCAATTACTGTATCTCCCACCTTGATTACCATAGTCTTGCCATTATCCGCCTTGGAATACTGACAGCTAATGTAATTTTTCTTGCTTTTATCCACCTTAAACAGATAAGAGAAACTTCCGCCCGCATTAGCATAACGGGTAAGGTTCGCCATACTTCCGGTAGAACCGGTTCCTTCTTCTGCCATACATGGATAAGTATCCGCATTTCCTTCCGTCTGTGAACCGTAACCGATTCCCACGCCGCTCAAATTAACGTTGGCGTCGCGGCCGGCTTCTTTCGAGCCTAAAATCTGCTGCTGAATTACTTGCGGGTCTAATTCCTGGAACAGCCAGTAAATACCGTATCTCTGGTCTGTAATCCTGTAGTAAGGCGTAAATTTCAAATCCTGCTCGCCGCCCCAATCCGTACCTGTAAGGGTAAAGCTCAGTGAATTAGCGTCCTTAACCAGATGCTTTTCAATATTTGCCATATATTCTGCTACAGTATCTTCAGCCAAAACATTCAAATTCTCAGAACTTAAAGTTCCCTGGTTAGAAGTACTGCCATATCCGGCAGTTGTAACTCTCTCCTGTCCATTGACAATTTTAATCTTGCAGACATCGCACTGCACGCCTATCTGATAAGTATCTCTCCTGTCATCTACTCCAAGTTCTGCCGCCAGAACGATTGGCCCATACTTAAATCCATAAGTGGTTCCCGCATTATCAGGAAGCGTGTATGCCTTAATTCCCATCGGCAGCGTAATCTCTACTTTATCATTAGATTTCCATGTCCTGTTGAGCGAAACATAACCATTGCTGACCGCTGCATTCTGTGCTGTTCCATTTACTTTGACGGTGGGAGCGCTGACTGCCCAGTCCGGCACGCGCAGACGCAAATCAAAGGCTGCGCTTGTCTTGCCGTTTAATAACTGAACGGTAAAGGAAGCCTTATCTGTATTGGGAATTGACGTCTCCTGTTTCAGCGTAACCCCTTTGTCCTTCCAGGTAACCTCAGAACTCGTGTACTGGTTTACAATCAGCTTATCACCAGTGTAATAGTAGAAGCTGTCGCCCAACTTAGTAAAGTTCTCAAGACCTGTGCCCGTACAGCACCAGAAATAGTTTCTCTCCAAATCCGGGTTACAGTATACTTTGAAATATCCTGTCGCCATCGGCTGGAAATAAGTTGTCATACCTGTTTCTTCATTGACGCTGGCCATAATGGCATTGATAAACGTATTCTCATAGTAATCTGCGTATTTCTTATCGCCGGTTATGCGGTACAATTCTCTTGTCAGCTTCAACATATTGTGCGTGTTGCAAGTCTCACAGTTACAGTGAGAGCGTTCCAAATCAAGCACGTTATCTGCCCCAAAAAATTCACATTCACTGTTTCCGCCTGTAATATAGGTGTGCTTCTCCGTAATTAAAGTCCAGAAGGACTCTGCATACTGTAAATACCTGCTTTCATCCCCCTCATCTTTCAATGCACGGTAGCGGTTCAGCGCGCCCATGAATTTAGGAATCGTACAATTGGCATGTCTGCCGTTTAATACATTCGGTTCACCTGCAAGTACTCTGTCAAACAATTCTGTCTCATCAAATTTATGGGCCGCTTCCTTAAAATGATCTACACTTGCATAATCGCCTCTCGCCTTAACACATTTATAGAGTTCATAAAGACAATCATTCATTCCGCCGTATTCTACATTTAACACGCGTTTCTGAACGTTGGCGTCCCATTTTAAAGTCCTGTTGTAAATCCATTCGCCAAGATTCTCCGCCACCTCAAGCGCAGTCTCATTCCCTGCTAACCGATAAGTCTCTACCAATCCATTGACAATCTTGTGCATCGTATACCATGGCACCCAAGTGTCAGATGTAGTTCCCTGTTCCAGTAAATTAAACTGGCGTTCCGGGTCCTTCACATCTGCCATAGTCGCGCCAAAGATGAACCCTGTCCCAAGTTTATCCTGGCAGTCCTTCAATTCATCAATCATATAATCCAGACGCTGATTCAATGTAAGGCCGTCTTCTCCAGCCACATCTCCATAACCGTTTGCAACTGCCTGCGCTGCCGCCGCCAGATAATGTCCCATCGTGTGGCCGCCGATACGGCTGTTCTCCCAGCCGCCGGGATAAGGATTTTCAGCGCCGCTTCCATTATTATGTACGTCTTTCGCTTTAATCTCTGCCTTTGTATATCCCGCTGTCAGGCGGAAATTATACATTAATCTGTCCGGATCAAATTTATTGAGGAATTCTACATCCTTAGCAGCAACATTATTGTAATAATCATCGGTAATATTTACATCTCCATATGCAAACTCTTCCAAACTCTCCATATCGCTCGCAGCCATAACCTTAACCTTAAATTCCTTTGTCATGGAAAACTGCCCCTGATAGGAAATCGTTGCCGTCAAGGTTACAGGAATATCCGCTTTTCCCGCCGCAGGCCTTGTTACCCTGCCGGTAGAAGACAAAGCCGCTTCATTGGAACTTTTCCAGGTGATAGTCGTATCGTTTGTCCCTGCTGTGGGAAGTTCAATATCCGTCTTGATTTCACTGCTTCCTAAATCCAAAGCTGCATAATCTTTGCTGACTTTCTTTCTGATTTCTTCCTCCGTCGGCTCTGAATAAGAAGTAATCAAGATATAGCAAAGATTGATCGCTTTATTGGCGTCCGTCCTGCCTCTCAGGTTGACGGTCAATTCTCCATCCGTCACGTCGACAACTTTTTTAGCCGGTTTCTGTGCGGATGCTTCCACGCCTTCTTTCAATGTAACCTGGGTGTCCTTCCCATAATTCAGATAAGCGTTAGGGGATTTTGAACACCCCCAGGGATCCGTACAGCAAATAGTTACTTCATACTTACCGTTTTCCACCTCAAACTTATAGTCGAGATATCGTTCCTCAATACCACTCTCAAACTGGTTCTTTGTATAACGGTTGGATGCCGTTTTCGCTACGTCTTTATTTGCCGGATTGCTTTCATAAGGCCATGTATTATCTGTGCTCACACCGCCGTTTTTACACTCGCCATTTTTGAGCGGATTGCTGATTGTATCGACAATCCCCCATTTGTAACCAGTTACAGGATCTTCCCCGTATACCTGATCGGTAACGCTGTTGTGTGTTCCCAGCTGATCTCCTTCGCTGACCGTATCGACCACATAATCTCCACAATCTACAAAATAAACAATAGATGGATCTTTACGGTCTGCCGCTGCTGCCGCTTTCACAGTGTGCATTCCTGTGGCTGGCAGCGACGTAATGCACACTGCCGCCGTCAGGCAAATTGCCGCTGCTTTTTGCAAAAAGCATAAAATGTCCGTTTGTTTTCTCATATTTTTCTCCCTTCCATATATGAAGTATTATTAGATAACCTAAATTATATAGAAAAAAACACAAAAAAACAACTTTCTTTTTATCAAAATAATTAATCTTATACAAAAAATGAAATCGCTAAAATTTATTCCTCTCAGCGATTTCATTGTGACTATTTTACAGTTATTGCTATCTTAGCTTTCTTACCGTTAAAGGTTTTTACCGTAATCACTGCTTTGCCTTTCTTCTTCGCTTTCACAACTCCAGTTTTGGAAACGGTGGCAATTTTTTTCTTATTAGAAGAATACGTCAGCTTATAACTGTAAGTCTTTTTGGGAAACTTAACCTTAATGCGGTACGTCTTGCCTTTTTTCAAACTCTTTTTCTTGGCTGACAAAGTAATTTTGTTTGGTTTTTTCTTAACCGTAACCGTACACTTCTTTAACTTTCCATTTGACGTTTTTGCCGTAATTACAGATTTCCCAGGCTTCTTTCCGGTAATCTTGCCATTTTTGACAGTGACAACAGATTTCTTGCTCGTCGTCCATTTTACTTTCTGGGAAACGCCTTTCGGCTTCACTGTTGCTTTTAACGTCACTTTCTCTCCCTGCCCTATCGTGATTGACTTTTTGACATTCAATGATACGCTTTTCGGCTTTGCCGGCTGAGGACGGGGCTGAGGCTGTGGATTTGGATTCGGCTTCACGGCGCTCTGTGACAGAGGTATGCGTATCACATTGACAGAGCTTCCCAAAAGCTGGTATGTAAGCTGACTATTCTGAATATTCTGCGATGCATTTACCGGCTTAACCACTTCATTGCCAATGGCATTGGCATCGTTTGCGCTTCCAGTCAGCGTTGTAATTTCTGCTTTGCTTCCTATGTTCAAATTCTTAAAGTTGAGCTGAATCGTCTTGCGCTGTCTGTCAGGGTTCACCAACTTGATATATACATTCTTGTCATCCTTATTGACTACCTGGTAAATATCTGTCTGATACTGGTGTAAATCACTTGAAAAATCATATTTTGACGTATCTGCAAGGCTTACGGCGCTGCTCGTATAATTCGCCTCTAACTTTCCGCCTACACCGTAATTAAAGGAAATATCCATGGCGTCATTCGTCTGGATAGATGTAAGCCTTTCTTTATTATAATGCTTGTTGGCATAATTATTGCCCAGCATCTTTGTCGCAAGATCTGTACTGCCGCGCTGCTGTCTGGTAACCTCCATATTTGCGCCGTCCGCATCTATCTTATACCAATAATGTTGAGTATCGTACCCTGCGCCAATGACAAATCCACCGCTGCCGGAAGTCTTAACGGCTCCTTCTACCTTAATTTTAAAATCTGTCCATTTATCCTGTACTGCTTTGGGAAGGTATATGGCATTGTTTCCTTCTGTTCCTGAGAAATTGAGCCTTCCATTTTGTATATAAAAACCATTGCTTCCCTGGGCGCCAAAAGTTGCCCATCCTGAGGAGTCATCATTGAAATCATCTTCTAAGAGTACCTTGCCGTCTTTACCGTACACAGTAATCTTGTCTATGTAACCCTCGGCAGAGCTCATTCCCAAAATCGGACTGCCATAATGGCTGTAATCTTTGTCTGCTGACTGTAACTCTGTGCCAAGCAAATCCGTGCCATAATTGTTGGAAAACATCTTTTGCACATAATAATTTGTCGATTTCGCAGTGTTAAATTCATCAAAATAAATTAAGTCATGATCCCAGCTTCCATTACCTACCTTATAAAGTAAAGGAGCATAAGAAATATTCGTCACAACATCTGCATTTCGTTCAAGGCCAGTAATATAACATGCTTCTGCAAGCGCGGTATAATACTTGTTCGCTCCTCTGACAGCATACTCTCCAACAAAGATATCACTGCCGCCCTGATTGGTGCGCTGATAGTAATCGTAACGGTCAGAATAATTGTACATAAAGGATTCCGACTCGTAATAATGCTCATCTACAAGCGTCTCCCCCGGTATCGTCTGTGCCAGACGGTCATAGGCGTATTCCAGCCCGCGTGAGAAATATCCGTCTCCTCCGGGATTGGAATTGGAAGTCGGGCCAGCGCTGGAAATAATGTGCAGTTCATGTCCCGGATACCGCTCTTTTGCATACTGTTCTACCGCCTCTTTGATAACATCGAAATTATCGAAATATTTTGCAAAAGCATTTTCATTGCCAATTCCCAGATATTTGAGGTTAAACGGTTTCGCGTGCCCATTCTGCGCCCGCTTTTCGGCCCACTCGTTCGTGTTGGCGTCGCCCCAGCAATAATCCAGAAGGCTCGTCGCCATATCTATAAATTCCTGTAACTCTGTTCCTGTCTTAGCATTTACATCTTTGGTCTCGTACTGGCAGAGAAGTCCGGCGCTGAGAATTGGAAACGGTTCCATCCCAAAATCTTCACACAGGGATAACAACTCATGATAACCAAATCCATAGGACTGCATATACCCCCAGGTACGTCCATTGTTGTTGCCGAAATTCTCCCAACGGTTCGTATTGCTCCTTCTCTCTTCCAAAGGTCCAACGGAATCTCTCCAGTCATAAAGCCCTTCCCAGTTAAATCCTTCTACAATACATCCACCTGGAAAACGCATGAACTTGGGGTTCAAATCCATCATCAAATCTACCAAATCCTTGCGTACGCCCACGCCGTATGCATAATTTTTGTTGCCATATCCATAGCTGTCATGGGGAACTACAGAAACCATATCAAGGGAAAGCTTATCGCTCGCACCCGCGCCCTGTACGGAAAGCGACAGTTTTCCTTTGGTATTTACAGATACTTTGGATGTCAGCTCTGTAGAAACTTTATTCCACTCGCCATTTGCGTTAAGCATAATCTCTTTTTCATCCGTAATATCATTTCCATTACTGTCTACCAATTTTACTTTTAATTTTCCGCTATAACCTTGCAAAGCTTTGGCAAATACAGAAAACGTATAAGTTCCGGTTTTCTTAGCTACATCTAAAGGTTTCACCGGCATCGCCGCGCTATTAGGGCTGCTCTGTGGAGCGAAACCGCCATTTTGCAGAGTAACGTTTCCGGTGAGAACTGCATAATGCGGATTTGTATTATTCAAACTGTCTGACGTGCCCTGGGCGTCTTCGGTATTGAGTTCAAAGTTCTCTTCCGGTGAGGCGTCCCAGTGCAGTTTGTAATTGCCCACTGTCTCATAACCGTTTTGCTTAAAGTAATCGCCATTTTTATTCCCCGGCTGCATGTAAGCGTTCTCAAAGGAATAATTTTTCACCATCTCCGGGTATAACCCTCCGTCTGCGGAGCTGTTAATGTCCTCAAAGAATAATCCATAGAGATTTTTGCTCAATTTCTTTGTAACATTTTTGCCGTCAATTGTCATGGAATATTGCGCTGTAGATTCTTTAATTCCGGAAACCTGCCGAATCTGCGCCTCGTTTAAAGCATTTTTATAAACACGGAAATCTTTGAAATCTCCCTTATACAGAGGGTCGTCATAATTTGATTTTCCGATATAGGACTGAAGCCCGGCGCCGAAATCACTGACGCTTCTGGCTACTTCCTGTTTGCCGATATAATCTCCGTTGATATAACATTCTAAGGAAGTCGGCTGAATAACAATCGCATAGTGGGTCCACTTGCCAAAATAGCCTTCCGTATTGTCGCTCTCCCTAAATCCTTTCTCCGTCCAGGATGGATGTTCTTCATTGACATCGTTTGTCATAACAAGCTTCATGGTATTGTGATCTTTTTCACAAGGAACAAAATAGTAATAATTGGTAGGAGTGCCGTAGCTGCTGTTCTTACTGCCAAAGAAAAACGCCGCCAGCCAATTTTCCCGCGGGTCATTGTCCTTCAGCCACATTGAAATTGTCAACGTGTCCTGCCTGTCAAACATACCTTCCGGCAGGGTAATATAAGCGCTTCCACTCTTGCCGCCGCCCGGCAGGGAAGCAACTCCATCCTTCACGGTAACGCCGCTGCCAATGGTTGCATGATTATTTTTGCCGGAAGAATCTTTTCCTCCATCCTGAAATTCATAATGTGCTAATAATTCTGTTCCCGCCAACAGATTATCCTCCGCTTTTGCTTTCTCCATGGGCTGGCACAGCCCTATCATAAGCGCAGCAGAGAGAATCAGACCTGTAACCTTTTTCATTTTGTGCCATTTCATAAGAAACCTCTCCTTTCCCTTCTTTCCTTGACAATTACAATAACATTCACAATTATTATTATAACTTTTGTTATACTTTTATAATAGTTTGCTTTTGTAAAAGTATAATATAGTGGCATTTTAACAAAAAAAGTAAAGATTGTGAAGTAGGTAATGTGAATCTATACAAGTCTTAGAGAAATTTCATTATACACAAAAATACTTATTTCTTCTCCTGTAAAACATCTTTCTCATTATATAAAATATAGTCATCCGTCCCATCTTTTCCTGTCACAGAGAAAAAAAATTGTTTATCCATATTTCTCATTACTTCTCCTATTTCTCCATCTGCTTTTACATCTATGCGCCCAAACGTTTCTGTCTTGGTATCAAAAACATAAAGAGAATCATTTTCAATCTCTTTAAAAAATATATATCTTCTTTCTCCAAATACTGTAACTATTTTTGAACGATATGTAAGTTCTTTGTTTCCTAACTGTTTAGGCGCATGTATTTTTACGAATTTATTTCCCTCCTTACGAAATAAAAAATTTCGATTATTTAACGTGTTAATAATATAATAATCGCCATTTTTTAAAATTTCCCAAGGTAAATCTGAATCCTCTTCCTCTTCACCATCCAATGAAGTAAAATCCTCCATTTCCAGTTTTAAATCATCCTGCAAATCTATTTTACAGTTTTCTTTGATTTCTCCATTTTCCGTCATACATAGAAAACTGTAATCTTCACGTCCTACACCGCCCCGAAATAAATACAGATAATCCTCCTCCCCTACAAAATCTAAATAATATTCGCCTTCATCAGCATCTTTTTCTGACTTCCCAGCTCTATATGTAACGCTTGAAATTTCCGTTAATTCCTGCCCGTCCAGCCTTTCCACTATATAATCAGTCCTTCTACTATCTACTTCGTTGCGTTTCAGTATAAAAACATGATTGTCTGTTACAGCAATATCGACAAATAACATAGTGGCATTTTCTATGGGGATTAATTGCGCCGTCTTCTTTTCCAAGTCCAATTCCATCAGGCAATTATAAGCTGCTACATCTGTCATACGAAAAAAAGCATAATAGACCTTTTTTCCAAGTACACAGATATCCCCTTTGCTGGCGTTTACATCCGAAACTTCTATGATAAACTTATTGTCCCCGGTACTTTTATCATACAAATATACTTCACAATTAGATGTATCTGGATTTGAACTTTCTTTATCAACAAAATAGACTAATTTATTATTATCAAAATAAATGACTTCGTTGACATCTTCATCCATATATTCTATGACAGAAACTCCATTCTTTTCTAAATCTATTGATTGTAATTCCTTGCATTCTATACTTTCATCCTTAGTCTTCCCTATAGTTTCTTGTTCCTGTCTGCTACAGGAAACAAAAAGAAGAGCAAAATATAATAGTACCATTATGATTGATTGTTTTTTCATCTATTACTCCTTTTACCAATACATGTGATGGTTTGGATGGTCTATTAGCGCTTGACGTAATTCCTTAATAGTAACGTTATACTTTCCTGTTTTATCATTTCCAAACAAACGTCGGATATTAGGATCTGTAAGTTGAACTTTTTTGATACCTCTGCTATAACCTGAAATATTTAAAAAATGACCCTTTGTAGAAAACAGCCAATTATTATCTTCTTTTACTACAAACTTTAATCTTACAATTGGAGGTGCATCCGCTATTGTGATATCATGACAGATACGTTTTTTTAATTCCGCTGTATTCGTTGTCGTAGATATCATATAATTAACCTTCTTTTGCTTCATATTCAGATATTTTACAATCTGCGTACCATCAGTGCCATCTTTTGTTGTACCTAACGCTTTTGCAATATCACCTTGCTTATAAGACTTTCCGGTTAAATATTGAAGTGTCTGTTTTGTTGTAGCTGGACCACAATAATAACCATTTATCTGTTTACAACTTTTCATATTAAGTTTCCTTGCAGGATAAATTGTTTCTGTTGAAACTAATTCATCATCTTCCAAACTGCTACCACACGCGTTCCTTTCCACTTTTAATGAATTATTTTCTTCATTTATTATTTTCATCTTAGCTTCTAAATCTTTTTTCTGAGATTGAGATAATTGTGATTTTTTCTTTTTTAATTTTCTGATCATATTCTCCTCTCTCTCAAAAAAATCATTCTCACTCTTTAATTTAGCTCCACCGCTTGTTTCCTCCTGCGCAGAGACATAATTTATAGGATGCACATTCGCCAAGCAAAATATTGCTAAAAAGCAAAATACGAGTTTTTTTACATTAATTTTTATTTTTTTCATTTTCTTTTCCCCTTATCCTAATTGTAAGTAATTTATTTTCATATATAATCTTTGTTTTACTTAATTATTTTTACTATCCTGACAAATTTCTTTGTCAGTCCGCTCTTCAATTTCACGGTTACTACAATTTCTGTATTTCCGCATCTCTTTGCCTCAACAATTCCTGTATTGCTTATTTTTGCAACTTTACGGTTTTTCACCTTATATTCTATTTTATTGATAAATACATCACTTGCTCCATTTATGCATTTCACAACTAGACGCTTTCTATCTCCAATTTTTATCTTCTTAACTCCTTTTAAAATAATATCCTTTGGTAGCGGCTGGCTTTTCATATTAATGAAAACCGGCTTTGTAAAACTGCTGCATACCTTTTGACCTCCCCTTTCTTTATAGGAACAAATTTTAACTTTATAATTTCCTGCCGGAAGCAGATTATTTATTTTATAAGAAGTAGTAGAAGCGCCCTTTATAGATTTTACTTTTTTATATTTTTTTCCTTCCTTTTGTAAATATATATCATATCCACTGGCTTCATTTACTTTTTTCCAATTTAGGGTAATCTCTTTTTTTGATGTTTTGTATGCCTTCAAGAAATTCGGTTTATGCGGCAATGTATCTGTAAATACTACTTCTTCCAGAAGAGTTACAGAACGTATTCCCCATTCCCCTAAGTTACCCGCAGTTTTATTTTGCCCATCTACCCTGTCGTCAGATGATGCAGAAATTTTAAAGTAAATATCATTATATAATTTCATTTTCCATTCATAATCTTGCAAAATACCTGTTTTTTCATTTTCTATTTTTTCTTTTATGTTTTTCGTTTTATATGTTCTCTTGATATCTGCCAAATTTTTGCTAAAAACAGTTATAACCGTATTGGCTTTACTTATTTTTCCACGATCTGAACCAAACGAATTTAGCTTTTTCCAAGTTTTACCGCAATCCGTGCTATAAGAAATTTTATATTTGGCAGGACCGTCGGAAGCTGCTCCCATATCAATTGCAATTCCATTCGTGATATTGGCAATATCCTCGACTTTTATAACAACGTCAGTTTTTACAATTCCATTTTCTTTTAAAACAGCAATACTTTCTGTTTTTTCTTTTTTATTTTTATATACTTTGTCTGACCAATAAAATTTTCCATTGTTAGAATCTTCCGTAGCAGACAATGTAATTATTGGCGTAGCAGACAAATATTCTTCAAAAGTATTTATGTTCCTGTTTACGGGGCCGGTACTTAATTTCTTAACCTCTGTTCCTGGCTTACCGCTTTTCAAATTTAACGTTGCGCTTACAAGCATATCATCCATTTTCTTATCTGCTGCAAATGATACCATAGGAACCATTAACATGAAAATAATCACAAAATTTAATAAGCTTAATATTCTTCTTTTCATTATGAATTCTCCTTTCATTACTTTAACTTGATGGATTTTATTTCTGAATATGGCGTATACTTGTATCCTCCTCCATACTTCATAGCAGCTCTGATTTTATAGTAATAAGTTTTGCCAGAGGTTAAATTTGTATCTATGTAGGTACAACTATCATCACCTGAAATATATTTTATGTTTTCATATTTACCATTTTTACTTGCTGACCGATAAATAAGAACTTTTTCTGGTCCATATACATTCAAATTATTCCATTTCAATTTCACTCTATTACCCGATAGTTGTTCTATGCCTTTTAAATTCACAACACTATTCTTAAAAATTTCATATTTTGCTTTTTGAACAGATAATCCAGCATTTAATAATCCACAACTAAAATAAGAACTTTTTAAATCAATAGAAGAAGAATATAAAATTTTCTTTATTTGAGAAACCGATAAATCAGGATTTACTGACAACATCAATCCAATTGCTGACGACACTAATGGAGTAGCCAGTGATGTACCTTCTTCTTCACTATACGAAGAATCACTTTCTGACGAGGTACAAACATAATTTGTCGCCGGTGCAACAATATTTACCCAATTTCCATAACTTGAAAAATATGCTTTATTATTTGCAGTTGATTTATTTGTTCCTCCAACTGCAATTACATAATCCATTGCTGCCGGATATCTTTTGGTTGAAGTTTCATAATTTCCTGCTGACGCAACAACAACCACTCCCGCTGCTTCTGCACGTTCAATAGCTTCCACCTCACATGATTTTAATGATGAATAACTTAAACTCACATTTATAATTTCTGCTCCTGATTTTATTGCATGATTAATCCCTTTGCACATATCGCTTAATTTAATAATATCTTCACCATCTGCGTTTAATCCGCCTGACACCTTAATAGGAATAATTCTGCATGAATTATTATTCCATCCGCGTGCATCTCCTGCAATCCCCATAGAATTATTCGCTTTTGCTGCAATTACACCAGCTGTAAACGTACCGTGTTCTGAATCATATGGTTTTTTCACATCCTCTAATCTCTTATATTTTCCATTACTATCCTTCTTTGTAATATCTACTGCATACTTTCTTACAATTCCTCCTGACAAATCCTTATGTGTAATTCTACAACCACTATCTACTACTCCAATCCAAATATCATCACATCCTGCTGTCGACACAGTATCCCACGCCGCCTGAAATTTACATCTATCTAAATACCATAGTTCTTTAGCCTTTACATCATTTAATTTTGTGCTGAGAGCATTGCTTTCACATTTTATATTTTCTTGTGCTTCAATTACACAGTCAAATATTTCATATTCTTTGACCGCCTCAGCTGCTGTTTGATCTAAATCTAAATTTACTTTTACTACGATATTTCCTTTATAATTTTCTAAAGCTTTTAATCTTTTTTGTTTTCTTTCATTTAAAGAAACATCTACCTCAAAATCATTATCAATTAAAATTTCATATGAATCAGAGACATAATCTACAACTGCATCTATATCTTCTTTTGTAGTTTCTTTATCAAATACTACAATCCCTTCATCTGCAATATAATCAAGGTTTTCTTCATTTTCACGCTCTTTTCTGGCTTTTTCATAATTTTCAATATTTTCTTCTATATCTGTCTCCAAATTGTCCGAAAATTCACATACAGCTTTCTCATCTATGTTCTCTGCACTGTAATAAGTATCTAATACTTCCTTTACGCCCAATTCCATAATTTCGTTATCTTCATCTAAAAGATTTAATGCCTCAGCCGCTTCCTCTCCACTTTCGTCTGCAATAGAAACTGCATAATTAATTGTATCTTTATATTCTCCCGATAAATCTTCTAGTTTTGTTTTCTCAGAGACGTCATCTATACTCATACACGTAATATCATAATTTTCTTTTATTTCACTTACCTGCGCAGCCTCTGTTGTTTGGAAATAAAATAAATTTCCGAAATTTGTGATTACTAGCGTACAAACAAGTAATAACCCTAACACTTTCTTTTTCATATATTGCTACTCCCCTTTCTAATATTTAATTTAAATAGGCGTTTGCGAAACGCCAGAACCCGCATAAATACGGGATTCTCTTTGTTA
>CAJURU010000016.1 GCA_910588845.1 uncultured Lachnospiraceae bacterium | reverse complement strand
TGGCCTAGTGGCTCAGTTGGTTAGAGCGCCGCCCTGTCACGGCGGAGGTCGAGGGTTCGAGTCCCTTCTGGGTCGTTTGTGGGATCTTAGCTCAGCTGGGAGAGCATCTGCCTTACAAGCAGAGGGTCACAGGTTCGAGCCCTGTAGGTCCCATTTGTGCCGGCGTGGCGGAACTGGCAGACGCGCAGGACTTAAAATCCTGTGGTGGCGACATCGTACCGGTTCGATTCCGGTCGCCGGCAGTTTTGAATATAAGGCTTAACTCTTATAAAATAAAGAGTTAGGTCTTTTTATTTTTGTCGTAATCGCAGGCTTGCCCACTTTGCGTTAATATGCTAGAATGTATGTGCTTGGAATAAATGGAGAAAAGGAGAACTAATCATGGCAAAAGTAGGGATTGTAATGGGCAGTGATTCAGATATGCCTATCATGGCGAAGGCGGCAGATGTATTAGAGGAGTTGGGTATTGCGTATGAGATGAAGATTATTTCTGCGCATAGGGAGCCGGATGTGTTTTTTGAATATGCGAAATCTGCAGAAGATAAGGGATTTAAGGTGATTATTGCCGGCGCCGGAATGGCAGCGCATTTGCCAGGAATGTGTGCGGCAATCTTTCCGATGCCGGTGATTGGCATTCCTATGCATACCACTTCTCTGGGGGGAAGAGATTCTCTGTACTCGATTGTGCAGATGCCTTCAGGAATACCGGTTGCAACCGTTGCAATTAATGGTGGGGCCAATGCAGCGCTTCTTGCTGCTAAGATTCTTGCAACTTCAGATGAGGCATTATTGGGCAAGTTAAAGGATTATTCTAACAAATTAAAAGAACAGGTAGAGGCAAAGGATGCTCATTTGCAGGAAGTTGGCTATCAGAATTATTAATTATGAAATTTTCAGCACAATAGTAAAATTAATTTTTAGAATCAGGAGGAAAAATAATGGATTACAAACATGCAGGTGTCGACATTGAGGCTGGTTATAAGTCTGTAGAATTGATGAAAAAGCATGTACAGCAGACGATGCGTCCAGAAGTACTAACAAATTTAGGCGGTTTCTCAGGTGCATTTTCTATGGAGAAATTTAAGGATATGGAAAAACCTACGCTGGTGTCAGGTACGGACGGAGTAGGAACGAAATTAAAACTTGCTTTTTTGCTGGACAAGCATAATACGATTGGAATTGACTGTGTGGCAATGTGTGTGAATGATATTGCCTGCGCCGGCGGGGAACCATTATTTTTCCTGGATTATATAGCCTGCGGTAAGAATTTCCCGGAAAAAATTGCGGAAATTGTCAGCGGCGTGGCGGATGGGTGCATCCAGAGTGATGCGGCATTGATTGGCGGGGAGACGGCGGAAATGCCTGGATTTTACCCGGAGGATGAATACGATTTGGCAGGATTTGCCGTGGGAGTGGTGGACGAGAAGGATATCATTACCGGAGCTGATTTGCAGGCCGGCGATGTGTTGATTGGCATGGCCAGTTCCGGCGTGCATTCCAATGGATTTTCCTTGGTGCGCAAGATTTTTAAGATGGAGAAAGAGACGCTAAATACATACCATGAAGAGTTGGGCAAGACTTTGGGCGAGGCATTGCTTGCGCCCACGAAGATATATGTGAAAGCGCTGCGCGCAGTCAAAGAGGCAGGAGTGAGAATAAAATCATGCAGCCATATCACAGGCGGCGGATTTTATGAAAATGTACCGCGTATGCTGCCGGAAGGAAAACATGCGGTGATTGAGAAGAACAGTTATGAGGTTCCGGCAATTTTTAAGATGATGGCCAGAGAAGGCCAGGTAGAAGAGAAAATGATGTACAACACCTATAACATGGGTATCGGCATGGTGTTGGGCGTTAATGCTGCGGATGTGGAGAAGACAATAGAAGCTATTCGCGCGGCAGGAGAGACGGCGTATGTAATTGGCAAGGTGGAAGATGGAGAAAAAGGAGTAACATTATGCTAAAGATTGTTGTCTGTGTGTCAGGTGGAGGGACGAATTTACAGGCGATTCTTGACTCTCTTGATAATGGTACAATCACCAACACGGAAGTTGCCGCGGTCATCAGCAATAATCCGAATGCTTATGCCTTAGAGCGTGCAAGAAAATATAATATAGACGCAGTATGTATTTCTCCCAAACAGTTTGAAAATCGAGACATTTTTAACAGGGCTTTTCTTGATAAAGTCAATTGTTACCAGCCAGATTTGCTTGTGTTGGCGGGCTTTTTGGTGGTGATACCGGAAATGATGATACAGGCGTACCGAAATCGGATTATCAATATCCATCCGTCTTTGATCCCGTCCTTCTGCGGAACAGGTTATTATGGCTTAAAGGTTCATGAAGGGGCGTTAGAGCGCGGCGTCAAGGTTACCGGAGCGACCGTGCATTTTGTCGATGAGGGCACGGACACTGGGCCGATTATCCTTCAGCAGCCGGTGATGGTGGAAGCGGGAGATACGCCGGAAATTTTGCAGCGGCGTGTGATGGAGCAGGCGGAATGGAAGATTCTTCCGCAGGCAATTGATTTGATTGCCAATGACAAGGTAAAAGTAGTTGATGGCAGAGTGGTAGTTACGGATAATAGATGAGAAAAAGCATGAGTGTATTAATGAAAATATGCATTTATATGTGTGACGATTGAGCTGTTGCGAGAAGTTTTCGTATGCAGTTGTGAAAAGGAGAACAGAATGAAAGTATTGATTGTAGGAAGCGGCGGGCGTGAGCACGCAATAGCCGTTAGTGCGGCAAAGAGCCCTAAGGTAGATAAAATTTACTGTGCGCCGGGAAATGCGGGCATTGGGCAGATTGCGGAATGCGTGTCTATCGGCGCAATGGAGTTTGATAAATTAGTTTCTTTTGCCAAAGAGAAGGAAATAGATTTCACGATAATCGGTATGGATGATCCGCTGGTAGGCGGCGTTGTGGATGCTTTTGAGGCGGAGGGACTTACGGTATTTGGTCCCAGGAAAAACGCGGCTATTTTAGAGGGCAGCAAAGCTTTTTCCAAAGATTTGATGAAGAAATACAAGATTCCGACGGCAGCGTATGAGACCTTTGACGACCCGGCGAAGGCGCTTGCATATCTCGAAAATGCTAAAATGCCAATCGTGCTGAAAGCGGACGGCCTTGCATTAGGGAAGGGCGTGTTAATCTGTAAGACCTTGGAGGAGGCGAAAGCTGGCGTCAAGGAGATTATGGAGGATAAGAAGTTCGGTTCTGCCGGAAATCATATGGTAGTGGAAGAGTTTATGACGGGGCGCGAAGTATCGGTACTTTCCTTTGTGGATGGAAAGACGATTAAGATCATGTCCTCTGCGCAGGATCATAAACGCGCCAAGGATGGCGATCAGGGCTTAAATACTGGCGGCATGGGTACATTTTCTCCCAGTCCATTCTACACTCCGGAAGTGGACGAGTTCTGTAAGAAATATATTTATCAGGCAACTGTGGACGCTATGGCGGCGGAGGGCAGACCTTTTGTGGGCATTATCTTCTTCGGTTTGATGTTGACGAAGGACGGCCCCAAGGTATTAGAATACAATGCGCGCTTCGGTGACCCGGAGGCACAGGTGGTACTGCCGCGCATGAAAAATGATATGATAGAAGTAATGGAGGCATGCGTAGAGGGAAGGTTGGATGAAATAGATTTGCAGTTTGAGGACAATGCCGCGGTCTGTGTAGTGTTGGCGTCAGACGGTTATCCGGTGTCTTACGAGAAAGGATATGAAATTAAGGGCATGGACAAATTTGATACGCAGGACGGCTATTATTGTTTCCATGCGGGCACAGCGCTCAAAGATGGCAAGATTGTCACCAACGGCGGGCGCGTTCTGGGCATTACCGCCAAGGGAAATGATTTGAAAGAAGCGCGTGCAAATGCATATAAGGCAACGGAGTGGGTTACCTTTGATAATAAGTATATGAGAAATGATATCGGGAAAGCGATTGATGAAGCGTGAAATCAGACGAATCTCCATTTTTGATGAGTTTCAGTGCGCAGGTCAAAGATGTTCCATAAATTGCTGTCAGGGCTGGAAGATTCCCATCAATCACGATGTATATATGAAATATCTGCATGAAAAAGGGCTTTTTGGCACAAAGCTTCGGATTTTCCTCAAGAGAGGCGAGCAGACCGCTTCTTTCCGAAGTCCATTCGGCAGATGCCCGTTTTGGGGAAACGACCGCCTTTGCAGTATACAGAAAAAGCATGGGGAAAATTATATGCCTGCCGTGTGCGTACAGTTTCCACGGCAGCTGTATAACCTCAGCTTTTTTTGTGAGGAAACATTGTATCTGGCTTGCCCGGAGGCGGTAAAACTTTTTTTGGAATGTGCCTATTCTGATAAGCCGTTTGAATATCATATAATAGAAGGTGTGCCTGAGTATGAAGTCAATACGACGAATGACGATAAGAATTTTCTGAATTATCTGGTGAAATCAAGGGCAGAATTGACGGCAATGCTTAGAGACGGTATGAGATTTGACAGCATGGCAATCCTTGGCTATGGAAGGGACGCGCAGTCTGCCTGCCTTAACATGGCGACCGCTGACGGTGGGCTTCCAAGTCCTATAGATTATTCCTCTGGAGAATGTTTTACAATCGGTATAGAGGAAATTAATAAACTGTTTTTTGAAGGCTTTTACCATCCCAATCTGAGAGTAATCTCTAATTTTCTCTATAAGCTTTGTAAAAAATATATCAGGGAGGTTGGCATTCTAGGCAGGCTCAATCCGGGAGCTGCCGGCAGGAAATTGCGTGCCTTGCAGGATGGCTTATATCAGAAACTTCCTGGGCTGGATAAGATGCTCAATCGGTATTTTGAGTATTATTTGTTGACTAATTTTCTTGATATCTATGAAGATTATAGTTTTACCAGGTGTTTGCGTTACGGAATCGTTAAGACGAAGATGGTAATGCTGTTTCTTGCACTCTATGCGGAAAATAAAGGCAGCATAGATAGGGAAGAAATAGCAAAAATCATTGCTGTGTATGAGAGGAGGGCGCCTCAAATGAAAGACGCCCTGAAAAAATTATAGAAATGTATGTTATTTATCGTATCGGTAATCTGTCACACGTTTTGTCTTTTTCTCACTTCTGGGCAGTGTTCTCACCGGGACAACCGTTATCTTGGGGGTGACGCCGATCCGTGATTTGAATAAATTGCGAATCTTATCTGCCGCGTCTTCAAAATCTACACGTCCTTCTACCTCCACGGTTACAATCATGATGTCTTTATTTTTGGAATCGTCATGGGCAATGGTTACATTGTACTCGCTGGAAGCGCCGTCCACAAGCTGCAATAAGTCCTCGATCTGGCTGGGGAACATATTGACGCCGTGAACCTTGAACATATCGTCGCTGCGCCCTTTGATGATATCGAGGCGCGGAAAATGTCTGCCGCAGGGACATTCGCCAGGGATAATCCGTGAAATGTCATGTGTGCGGAAGCGCAGAAGCGGCGCGCCTTCTTTTACCAGGGTAGTAATGACGATTTCTCCTTCTTTACCGTCCGCTACAGGCTTGCCTGTCTTGGGGTCTATGATTTCAATATAAATATAATCGTCCCAGTAATGCATTCCAGTTTCGTGCTCGCAGTTGATACCGATACCGGGACCATAAATTTCCGTAAGACCGTAGATATCGTAGAGCTCAATGCCGAGATTTTCTTTGATGGTGTTGCGCATTTTCTCACTCCAACGTTCAGAACCGAAGACGCCTTTTTTGAGGCAGATTTTGTTTTTGATGCCACGCTTGTTTATCTCTTCTGAGAGCAGCAGCGCATAGGAGGAAGTGGCGGTTATGACCGTTGTTTTCAAGTCTTCCATCATCTGTAACTGTTTATCCGTGTTGCCGGGTCCCATAGGGATGCACATAGCTCCCAATTTTTCACAGCCAGCTTGAAAGCCGATGCCGGCTGTCCATAAGCCGTATCCGGGTGTGATTTGGATGCGGTCTCGGTTGGTGATACCGGCAGTTTCATAACATCTGGCAAACATAATCGCCCAGTCATCCACGTCCTTTGCGGTGTAGGGGATGATGACCGGTTTGCCGGTTGTCCCGGAAGAGGAGTGAATACGGACAACGTCTTCATCCGGCGCCGCCTGTATGCCGAGTGGATAAGCATTTCTCAAATCATCTTTGCTGGAAAATGGCAGATTTTCAAAATCTTTCTGGCTATCAATGCCAGTGATACCAAGTTCACGGTAAATTTTGCCGTAGTAGCTGTCGGTTTTTACCAGTCGCTTCACTTGGGCGTCTATCTGGCTCAATTGTGTATTGTTCAATTCCATGAAATTCTATGTCCTTTCTATAATTATGTTGTAACGATAAAGGCTTATGACAGTGTAGTTTCCCCAATATTGACGCCGGCTAGAAATGCGGCTTTGTTCGTCTCGGCAAATTTAGCAGGTACGCGTGCTTCGATTTCATTTAAAACTGTTTTCGCATCAAGCCCTAATCTGCCAGTGCCTATGGCAACGCCGAGGATGGCGACATTGAAATAGCGTGTGCTGCCAAAATCAGCGCATAGTTTTTTGGCGTCTACAATTATGCATTGGCATTTTTTTTGCAGATATGTAAGCATATCGCTGCCATCATAGCCTGTGTCATGTAGCGATTCTGTCACCGGTTTTACCGGCACGCTGTTGACGATGACGATACCGTCTTGCTTGAGGTATGCGAGATTGCGCACGGCTTCTGCGGGCTCAAAGGCAAGAAGAACGTCTGCGCTGCCATGGGGAATCATCGGTGAATAAGCCTGTTCGCCAATGCGGATGTGGCTTGTGACTGAGCCGCCGCGCTGCGCCATGCCGATGGTCTCGGCGGAGTGAACGGTATTACCAAGATTCATAGCGGCAGAGGCGATAAGTTTGGATGCAAGGACTGTTCCCTGTCCGCCTACGCCGCAAACTAAAATGTCTTTATTCATGAGTGTCACCTCCAATCGCATTTACCGGACAGATTTGGCTGCAAAGCCCGCAGCCGGTACAAAGTCCCGTATCAATCGCAACTTTTCCGTCCACGGTGATAAGAGCGGGACAGCCGATTTCGCGGATGCATTTCTTACACTGGATACATTTGTCAGAAATCTGCATTTGTTTGTCCGGCTTACTGATGGCGATGCATGGGGATTTAAAAATAATGGCTTTGACGCCCTTATGTGAGGCGCATTCTTTCACAACCTCAACGCTTTTCGTAAAATCCAAGGGGTCGACGGTGACAATTTTGCTGACGCCCATGCCTTCGAGGATTTTCTCAATGCTGATTTTATCGACGATATGTCCCATCATATTGCGCCCTGTTCCGGGATGGGGCTGGTGTCCGGTCATAGCGGTCGTGGAATTATCCAGCACGCAGAGTACCATGTCGGCTTCATTATAAATGGCGTTGACGACCCCGGTCATGCCGGAGGCGAAAAATGTGGAATCTCCGACAAAGGCGAAACAGGCGCTTTCCGGATCTGTCCAGTGGAAGCCCTGCGCCATGGTGATCCCAGCGCCCATGCACAGACATGTGTCGACCATATCCAGCGGCATGGCGTTGCCCAGCGTATAACATCCGATATCGCCGCAGAAATAGCTTTTCTGTCCTTCCATGGCCTTCTTGACGGCATAGAAGGATGCCCGGTGGGGACAGCCTGCGCAAAGTACGGGCGGGCGCATGGGCAGCGTGGGTGCGTCGGAAGAATCTATGCCGGAATTGACGACAAAATGTCCTAAAAATGACCGCAGCGCTTGCGCGGCATAGTCAGCGGAATTTTCACCGCTGGCCGCGATATGCCCGGTAATTTTGCCGTATATCCTGATAGGAAGATTGTGCGTTCCTACAAGTTTTAACAATTCCGATTCAAGAAAGGGGCTTAATTCTTCAAAACATAATACTTCGTCTACGCCCTCCAAACATTTGAGAGCAAAATCTTCAGGAAATGGGTAGGGGGTGGAAATCTTGCACAATTTTACATCGGGGTAATCTTTCAGATATTCCTTAGCATAGGCATAACTGATTCCCCCGGTAAATACAGCTTTGTTCCCGGAGCCTTCTACGGTATTGCCTGAGTATGTAGAGAAGTCCTTACCAATCCGGGGATTTCGCTTCTCGATCATAGCGTGGTTGGCGAAGGAAAGGCGTGGAAAAATCACCCATTTTCCGGAGTCTTTGATAAATCCTTCGTATTGTCTGGGACGGGTTGTTTCACTGATTTCTACAGAGGCATATGCATGGCATACCCGCGTAGTAGGACGGAACAAAACAGGCGTATGGTATTTTTCCGAGTAATCAAAGGCGTCCTGAATCATGGTAAAGGCTTCTTCCGGCGAAGACGGATCAAATACCGGGATGCGGCAGAAACTGGCGAACATTCTCGTGTCTTGTTCTGTCTGAGACGAGATAGGTCCCGGATCATCGGCGGACACAATTACCATGCCGCCCTTGACGCCCACATATGCCAGCGACATCAGGGGATCGGAGGCTACGTTTAGCCCGACTTGTTTCATGGTAACTAGTGTTCTTGCGCCGGAATAAGAGGCGCTGGCAGCAACTTCCATGGCTGCTTTCTCATTTACAGACCATTCTACATGTATAGTTCCCTGCTTGTATTTGCTGATTGTTTCAATAATTTCTGAGGAAGGGGTTCCCGGATAGCCAGACACTAGATTAATGCCGGCGGCGAGGGCGCCAAGCGCAATTGCGCCGTTCCCCATCACATATTCTTTTTTCATGGCAATCTCCTTTTTTGTATCATTATAAAGGATTCTGTCGTGGGGGGCAATGGTAGATTTTATGAGAGGGAACGCTGTGGCATTTTCAAATATATTAGACAAAAATGAACAAATCGTACGAATATAAACTGTGCATATTATATAATTGTACGAATATAAAAATTGTGATACTATTATTTTGAAAGGAGTGTGGGGATATGTCTACCAGTGAAGCGCAAGTAAGGGCAACGCTGAAGTATAAGGCAAAAGCATATAAGCGGATTCCGTTAGATATGAAAATAGAGGAATACGAAGCATTAAAAGAATATACCGATCATACAGGGGAAAGTATAAACGGATTTATACGGAGAATCATAAAAGAAAATATAAAAAAGATTTGAAATATTCGTACGAATATATTCTGATAGAATTATCAGATGAGGCAAGTAAATTTGATGGACGGAAAGGAGAACACAGAATATTGGAGGTAATGGACGAAATGGCAATCAGCCAAAAGGAAATGAAGCTGCTTATGAACTTTGTGAAAGACGATCTGATAGAAGCAAGGGACAGCGAGGACGTAGAGAAGAAAAACAGTAAGATTGACAGGGTACTGGAACACATTCAGCAATACTTAGAAGATTAGGAAAAGAGAGCGGAACTTGCCACCGCTCTTTTCTTTTGGAAACCTCCCACGACAAGATACTAAAAACCCCCATTTTTCAAGGGTTCCAGAGGTAAGGCCTTTAAGAAAATCTTAATATTAAAACAGGAAATTAGTGAGGATTTTATTAATAAGCCGTGATACAATGTACAGTAACTATTCATAATTGAGCGTTTTGGAAGGAGAAATTTCGTTGAGTGATAAAATTTTAATTGTCGATGATGAAAAAGAGATTGCCGATCTGGTGGCGTTTTATTTAGAGAGCGAGAATTTTGAGGCCAAGGTCTGCTATACGTCAAAGGAGGCCATGGAGCAGATTCAGACAGAAGTTTTTGACATGGCTATTTTAGATATTATGCTGCCCGGGATTGATGGATTGGAGCTTTGCAAGGAAATACGAAAAAGCCATAATTATCCGGTGATTATGTTGACGGCAAAGGACGAAGAGATAGATAAAATCCGTGGGTTAATGTTGGGGGCGGACGACTATATGACGAAGCCGTTTCGGCCGTTGGAGCTGGTGGCAAGGGTGAAAGCACAGTTAAGGCGGTACAAGAGGTATAATAATCAGTCTCAAAGCGTGGTTGAGGAAGACCCTGCGCTTTTAGTGCACGGCGGGCTGGTAATCAATATCAAGACGCATGAGTGCCAGTTGGATGAGAAACCGCTCAATTTAACGCCGACAGAGTTTTCCATTTTGAAAATTCTCTGTCAGCGTAAGGGAGAAGTGGTGAGCTCAGAGGAATTGTTCCATGAAATCTGGCAGGATGAGTATTACAGCAAGAGCAATAATACGATTACCGTGCACATCCGCCATCTGCGGGAGAAGATGAATGATTCCGTGGAACGTCCCAAATATATTAAGACGATCTGGGGAGTAGGTTACAAAATCGAGAACTGATTATCACAAAGAAACGGAAGGTTTTACCATGGAAATCAGAAGACAACGAGAGACAGAAAATCCAGAAATAGAAAATGGGAAAGGGCAGGAGGCACAAAGCAGCCCAAGGTCTGAAGAATCTTCGGGTAAGCCGGGTAGGAAAAAGAAATCCGGCTATCTGAAATTAAAATTCAAGGTTTTCCTGCGCACATTCGGCATGATGGTGTTGGCGTTCTGCATTATTTTTACGCTGTACCGCCGTTTCTGGTTTGGGCGTGTGGGAGATTGGATTGTATTGTTTTTACAGAATGTTTTTCATTTGGACTATTATGACGCCAGGAATATTTATCAGTATGGTATGCGGGAAAACATGGTACTGATTATTTTCATTGCCGTAACGCTCTGTTTCATGTTGCTGTTCTGGGCGTCGTTGTCCTGGTTTACGCGTTATTTTAATGAAATCGACGTGGGGCTTGAGAAATTAATCCAGGGGGAGGAAAAAGAGATTATTCTGTCCCAGGAAATGGAGCCGATGGAGAAGAAGCTGAATCTGCTGCGCCAGACGTTAGAACGGCGGGAGTTGGAGGCAAAGCTTGCGGAGGAGCGCAAAAATAACCTGGTGATGTATCTGGCGCACGATATCCGTACGCCGCTGACGTCTGTGATTGGCTATCTGAGCCTTCTGGAAGAGGCGCCGGATATGCCGCTTGAACAGAAAGCGAAATACGTCCATATCACCTTGGAGAAAGCGAACCGTTTGGAGCAGCTTATCAATGAATTTTTTGAGATTACGCGCTATAACATCCAGCAGATTGTACTGGAAAAGGAAAAGATTGACTTGTACTATATGCTTTTGCAGATGATGGAAGAGTTTTATCCGCTCCTTAGCCAGAAGGGGAATCAAGCGGTACTGCATGGGGACGAAAATGTGACCGTTTATGGCGACCCGGTGAAGCTGGCGCGGGTTTTTAATAATATTCTCAAAAATGCGGTTGCCTATAGTTATGAAGAGACAAAAATCCATATTTTCCTGGAAGAAATGGAGTCGGGAAAGGTTGTGGTTAAATTTAAGAACCAGGGAAAGACGATTCCCAAGGAAAAGCTGTCCTCTATTTTTGAGAAATTTTATCGCATGGATGAGGCGAGGAACTCGAATACGGGAGGCGCCGGGCTGGGGCTCGCCATTGCCAAAGAGATTGTCAAACGGCATGGCGGCGAGATAACGGCGGAGAGTGAGAAAGAGCAGGTTACCTTTGTGGTGGAGCTGCCGAAGTGACCGGGAGGGAGGAATAGACCAGGAAAATTGAGTTTCTCGGGGACAGGCAGATTAAAATTGAAAATGCGATGAAAATATGATACGCTTTGTTTCGAGGCTGGTTAAGAGGGAATGATAAGCAGCCTTAAAAGGGAGAGGGGGAGTATGGTGTTTCTTTAAGTGGATGTAGAATTAACAGAAGAGTTGTGACATAGGTTCAGAGGCATGGAGCAGGAAAATAATTAATTAAGGAGAAAATAACATGAAGAGAAAAATACTTAAGAAACTAATGTCACTGTTAGTATGCGTAACTGTCTTAACCGCAACATTTCAGGTAAGCGCAAAATCGTCGGCAATCATTTGTAATTTGGTAAGTGAAAGCGGAAATGCCAGCGAAAGCGGGAACGCGAGCGTAAGTGGGGACGCCAGCGTAAGTGGAAATGCGAGTATGAGCGGCAACGCCAGCGAGAGTGGGAATCCAAGCGCCAGCGGGGATGCTGCTGATACGGATGGAGCTATGCAGACCCCATATACCGGCTATGATTATACGGATGACCCATGCGGCAGCAGTAAAAGTATATATGACTGTTTATTGGATACCTTGGGGGCGGCGGAACAGGAACTGTTAAAAGAGTATAAATACAGCAAGAGAATAAGGAAAAGCCAGAAATCTGATTATTTATTAGATACGAATAATTATAATCAAGGTAAATTAAATTCATATTTTAAAAGAATATATGGCGTAGATGTAAATGGAACTTGTTCCTTTGTGGCGTCTACGACCAATATTGAATATTATACCAGAAAGGGTTTTGCCAGAACATTAGACCATAGCAAACACAAAATTATTTTTGCTACTATGGTAAATATGGGTTTTGGTTCCGGAAAACTTGCAAATAAAGGAGGGGTGAGCCCCAAAGAGCTTGCGCCTTTGCTTACCAAATATTATAAAATGCACAAAAAAGTGATAACAGGAAAAAGCATCAACTCCCCTTTAAAGTCTACGGTTACTAAATATAATAAAATGAAAAAGCCGGTGATCGGCGCTTTTCACGCTCCGAACGGAAACAGACATTCTGTGGCGATTGCGGGGTATTATGATATTACCGTGCAATATAAGAAGAAAAAGAACGATACAAAGTACGCCTCAAAGACAACAAGGTATTATGTTGTAAACGATGGATATCATGCAGCAACAGGAACCAAAAGCGGGCGCGTCCAATATATCAGCGAAAAATATCTAAAGGCGCTTGTAAAAATGGATTAATAAGGGGCGTGTATGATGAGAAAAAAGCATAGGATTATGGTTATATCCGCCGTGTTGCTGCTGGCCGCTGCAACAGGGATTGGCGTTTATTATGGAATCAGTAATAATACCCAATTGTTATGGAAGGAGTTGTATGTCAGTAAATGGAATGATCCCGCAGCAAGATACCTGATTTGCAGGGCGGATGTGACAGGGGAGCCGAATGTAAATTTTTCAGATTGTAATTTATCGTTTAGGTCAGATTCCACAAAGACTGATATCATAAACACGAACAGGGAAGATTACATTGGGGAAATTACATATTACAATACGGGTATCGTAAACCAGGCAAGCCTGTTCTATACAGACAATAATTATTATGTCATGTATTATGACGAGAATTTTCATGTTTATACGGTAAAGAACTGTTATATGATATATAATATGAATTTTATGCGGTGTTTTATCCCCTGTCCTGTGCCGTTGGAGATAAGTTACGATGTGTTCGAGGTTTATCAGGAGTTTGATGAAAATGAGCTGGATTATTTATACGATAACTACACGTTTGACGACGCTGTGGAATTTTACGGGAAGATTTCTGAAGAGTATGTCTCCATAGATAAGGACAGGCAGCAAATTACATTGGATGGGTTTGAGGTATTTAAAGGTGAAATAATAGAAGAATGCCTGACGCTCGACTTTAAAGAAAGGACAGTGATCGTGCTGGGGGCGGATGGAAGCCGGATTGTTTTAGATGGTACGGAGCGTATGGAAGAGTAGTAGTTTCCGTAAGGAAGAATGGAGATAAATGAACGCACAAAGAACAAAAGAAATGGTATCTGCGCTGTATTATGCGCTGATTATGCTGGTTATGCCGTTCTATTTTGAAAATAAATATTTTAACTTGACTATGGCGAAAGCAAGATTCCTCTGGGTTGTCGGAGGAATCTTGTTTCTTGCCATGGCTGCATGCTATATTCCAGGCATGGTCGCCATGATTTCTCAGCATAGGCAGACAGTTATCACGAGAGAGTATGTGAAACAGAAGAAAGAAAAAAGATTTACCATGTTAGACGTTTCCATATTGCTTTTTTTGTGCAGCGCCGTATGCTCCGGCTTTGCTTGCAAGACGCCGCGAGAGGCATTCTGGGGAAGCGGCGGCTGGTCTATGGGTATCTTGACGATAGGGATTTTGGCCGCGATGTATTTTGCCATATCCCGCAATATTGCATTTGGCAAATATATGGTGAGAATTGCGATTCTGTCTTCTTCGGTATTGTACGTGATGGGAATCCTCAATTCTTTCCATATAGACGTGTTTGGGATGCACCGGGGAATTGCCAATGATTTTTACACTTATATTTCAACCATCGGGAATGTGAACTGGTATGTGGGGTATTTATCCATATTGTTCCCCATGGGCTGCCTGCTTTATTTCAATTGCCGGGAAGATTGGGCAAAGCGGCTGTTGTTTGTCTATGTAAATCTGGGATTTTATAATGTTATCATTTGTAAAAGCGATGGAATTATCCTGGGATTGGCGGCGTCCTTCTTTGTTGTTGGTCTATGTATCATTCAGTATAGGGGTTTTGCGCAGGATTTTCTCAAACTCCTGATTGGTTTTAGTGTGGTTACAGGGGCGGTTTCTCTCATAATGAAATTTTACCATGGGCAGTTTATAAAAATAGACGGTATTTTCCGGTTTGTTATTCAGAAAAATTTGTGGCTGATTTGCGGGATTGCGGCATCACTGGTTTTATGTTTTCTAAAGAGCGGCGTCTGTAAGAAATGCCGTTTTAAATTTACGCTTACCAAGAAGCAGCAGAGTATGGTATTTTGCGCTTTTTTTATTGTTATAGCGCTGGCTGTCCTGTTTTATGAAATCTCCGTGTTCCAGGACAGCTGGGGAACAGGAAGAGGGAGGCTGTGGATCTGTACATACAATTTGTTTGCAAAATTCCAGTGGAAATATAAACTGTTTGGCTGTGGGTGCGATTGTTTTGGCATTGCGTGCCTCAGCAAGTATTTTACTCATTTAGGCGGGGTATATCTGAATGCGCATAATGAATTTCTGCAATACCTGGTGACGATGGGATTTTTCGGGCTGATTTCCTATTGCATGATATGGATTTCAGCAGGCAGGATGTTTCTTCAAAAGAGAAAAAAATCAGTCAGGGATTGGATGCTTTTTTCGGCAATAATGGGATATCTGGGGCAGTCAGTTGTCAATAACCCACAGGCATTTAATTATGCCGTTTTGTTTTTGGCATTAGCGCTTTTTCGGAAATCTATCGCTGCAAGGTGACGTTTGCGGAGCAGTTTCTTTAGCCTTAACGTTAAGTTCAAAAAATCCTAACTTTCAGTTAAGATTATCTTAGGGAATCGGCAACAGAATATTAAGACATGCAGACCGCCTGTCTCGTACAATTAATACGAGGCTGGCGGTTTTTGTGACGAATCTGTCATGGAAAAGTCACCGGGCTGTCATTCAGGTTATGTATGATGGAGAAAAGCGCCGGAGTAAGATTCAGGTTATGTATGATGGAGAAAAGCGCCGGGGTAAGATTCAGGTTATGTATGATGGAGAAAAAGGAGATACAGGTTATGGAAAGAAAAAGAATTGCAGTCTTGTTTGGTGGAGCTTCCAGTGAATATGAAGTGTCATTGCAGTCAGCTTATGCGGTGATGACACATATAGATACGAGGAAATATGAGATCCTTCCGATTGGCATAGCAAAAAATGGAGCATGGTATTTGTACCGCGGGGAATTGTCGGACATTCCGGGAGACAACTGGTTTGTTAAAAATAAATGTGTCCCGGTGGCAGTTTCGCCGGATAAGAGTTTACATGGTATTTTGTTGTTAAAAGAGGACGGTGCAGAAGAAATATCCCTGGATGGCGCGCTGCCGATTTTACATGGAAAAAACGGAGAGGACGGCACAGTGCAGGGAGTCCTGGAACTGGCAGACATTCCGGTGATTGGCTGTAATACCATGAGTTCCGCTGTCTGCATGGATAAGGAAACAGCACACCGTCTTGCAAGAGCATGCGGCGTCAAAACCGCGCAATCTTATACGGTTTCAGAAGATGATAAACAGAATTCAGAGCAAATCGAGGCTTATGGAGAAATGTTAAGATATCCTCTCTTCGTCAAACCATTGCGTGCCGGCTCTTCCTTTGGCATAACCAAGGTTTCCGGCAAAGGGGAATTACATGCTGCAGTGGAACATGCATTTGCATACGATTCAGAGGTAATTCTGGAAGAAATGATCGAGGGGTTTGAAGTGGGCTGCGCCATTTTAGGGACGAACAAATTGATTGTAGGAGAAGTGGATGAGATAGAGCTGTCAGAAGGGTTTTTTGATTATACAGAAAAGTATACGCTCAAATCCTCCCAAATCCATGTCCCGGCAAGGATTTCTGAGGAAAAGGCGCGGGAAATAAAAGATGCGGCATTGCGGATTTACCGCGGTCTTGGGTGCAGTTATTTTGCAAGGGTAGATATGTTCCTAACACCGGAGGGAGAAATATATTTTAATGAAGTTAATACGATTCCGGGGTTTACGGCGCATAGCCGTTACCCGAATATGATGAAAGCTGCCGGGATATCTTTTGAAGAAATTTTGAGCAGATTGCTGGAGATGTAATCTTAAAATTGCGACAGAAAGTAATTGAAGACGAAATTATGGATTGGCAAGACGGATTGCCAGATAGATGGGAGTGGTAGAAATGTTGTTGGAAAGAAATATGGTATATCAGGGAAACCTGATTTTAGTTAATCGGAAATATCCTTTGAAACGATTTTCCCGAAAGCGTGAGCTGTGCCCAGTGTTTGCAGGCCAGCCGCAAATTCACATGGAGCGTGAGAGCGCCCAAATGCTGAAAATGCTCCTGGATGAAGTGGAATCTTGTAATAACGAAAGTAGGCAAGAACGCAGAAACGAAAAAGAAGGGGCAGTGCAGGCCCATCTGTCGATTGTGGGGGTCAGCGGTTACCGCTCTAAGGAGGAGCAGACAAAAATCTTTGAAGATTCACTGGAAGAGAATGGCAGGAAATTTACAGAAACGTATGTGGCTTTCCCAGATCACAGCGAACATCAGACTGGATTGGCAATTGACCTTGCGCAAAATAAGCCGGAAATAGACTTTATATGCCCGGAGTTTCCCTATGAAGGTGTTTGCCAGAAATTCCGTGAGAAAATGGCTGATTTTGGCTTTGTTGAGCGTTACCCAAAAGAAAAACAGGAGGTGACGGGGATTGGAGCGGAACCCTGGCATTTTCGATATGTGGGTGCGCCCCACGCGCGGCTGATGCAGAAACGCGGAATGGTGTTGGAAGAATATGTGGAATGGCTCAAACAGTTTGACTTTGAGAGAAATCCCTTGATACTGTGCAGGGAAGATTTATCATCGTCAACGCCAGAGAGCGTATGTGTTGCAGAAAGCATCCAGGGCGGGATGGCGGATATGGAAATCAGGATTGGTTATGTGAAAGCCCAGGGAGATTATACGAAGATTGAATATATGAATATACAGGAAAAGAGGATGGGTACGGACTATGTAAGAGAGGGGAAAGAGGGTAGGAAGGCTGAGGGACGGACGGATTCTGTCGTCAGCATTTCCGGGAATAATGTGGACGGCTTTATCCTCACCTGTACCACCGGAAAACGTCCGGCTGCCGCGGAAAGGAAAATAGGAAACTGATATGAGACAGAGAAAAAATTATGCGGCGATTGATAACTTTCGCCTGGTTGCAGCCCTGCTGATTGTGGCAATTCACACTGCGCCGCTGGCATCTTTTAGTGAAACGGCGGATTTCCTGGTGACTTATTGTTTCGGGAGAGTTGGAGTGCCGTTTTTCCTGATGGTGAGCGGATTCTTCGTGCTGGCGCCTTATCAGAGGCAGATGCAGCCTGCCAGAAGGAAATTGTCTCATAGGCAGTCTGCCGGTGACGCGGCAGGGATATTTTCTGGAAGCATAGGCAGGTTTTTGAAAAAAACGACTCTTTTGTATGTAATCTCTACGTTATTGTATTTGCCGCTAAAAATCTATTCCCATAATATCAGTGACAGTGTGGGAGGATGGCTGAAAGAGATATTTTTTGATGGTACATTTTATCACCTTTGGTATTTGCCGGCAGTGATCTTAGGATGCCTTCTGATTATGGGGCTGCTGTATTTTTGCAGCCCGCTTGCAGTGTCCGTAATTGTATTTGTGTTGTATGTCCTGGGTGTGTTAGGAGACAGTTATTACAATTTAATCAGTCAGGTTCCTTTTTTGAAATTGGTGTATGAGGGGCTGTTTACCGTCAGCTCTTATACAAGGAATGGAATTTTCTTTGCCCCATTGTTTCTGTGGATGGGGGTTTTGCTCGCGAATGGAAAAGTAAGGATATCCAAAAAAACAGCGGGGATCGGGCTTTTCATTTCCCTTGCCGGGATGTTAGCGGAAGGTTTTATGAGTTTTCAGTTTCAGTGGCAGAAACATAACAGTATGTATTTTCTGCTGATTCCAGTGATGTTTTTCCTGTTTGAACTGCTGTTGTCCATGGATTGCCGCGGCGTGGAGATTGCACGGGATTTGTCTATGTATGTTTATATTTTGCATCCGCTGTGTATTGTGCTTGTGCGTGGCGCGGCAGATGTGCTGAAAATGAAGGAATCGCTGGTGGAACAGTCACTGATTCACTATCTTGCGGTGGCGCTTTTGTCCGTGCTGCTGTCTCTGGCAGTGGTGGGTGCGAAAATGATTTATCAAAGATTTGTGATGGAGAGGAAATGATGTATAAAAAAGGCAGGGCTTGGATTGAGCTCAACATGGGAAATTTAAAACATAATATTGAAGAATTTCGCAGATTGTTGCCGTTTGACTGTATGCTGATGCCGGCAGTCAAGGCAAACGCTTATGGACATGGAGCCGTGCTGGTAGCGCAGGCATTGCAGGAAGAGGGAATTGACGCGTTCTGCGTGGCTTCTGTATCGGAGGGGATAGAGCTGCGCCAGGCGGGCATTAGCGGAGAAATCCTGGTGTTGGGGTATACGCATCCCGCCGAGTTTGGCGATTTGCTCGTTTATGATTTAATTCAGACGGTTGTTGACGGAAATTATGCAGCGCTGATGCAGGATGACGGGCGAAGATTTAAGGTTCATGTCGGAATTGATACAGGCATGCACCGTCTGGGGGAACGCTGGGAAAATATGGAAGAAATTGTAAAAATATTTCGCATGTCCCACCTGCAAGTGGCGGGTGTGTTTTCCCATCTGTGCGTGTCGGATGGAAATTCTGCGCGGGAACGTTCCTATACCATGGAGCAGATCCATCATTTTGAGTATGTGGTGGAAGAACTTCACAGGAAAGGATTTCATCATTTCAAATGCCATTTGCAGGGGAGCTATGGGATATTGAATTATTCCCAATGCTGTTTTGATTATGCGCGGGCGGGCATTGCCTTGTATGGCATTTACAGCGCCAAAAGCGACAGGGCCAATGCAGCAGTGGATTTAAGGCCTGTCTTGTCGTTAAAGACCCGGGTAGAGAGCGTGAAAATGCTTTACCATGGGGAAGGGGCTGGCTATGGGCTGACATACAGCGCCCGGGGAAACCGCAAAATTGCCGTTCTTTCCATTGGCTATGCAGATGGGGTTCCCAGAGAGTTGTCAAATTGCGGATATGTGCTCTGTAATGGCGGGACGGCTCCTGTTATCGGCAGAATCTGTATGGATCAGATGCTTGTGGATGTGACGGATATCCCGCGGGTAAAAGCGGGGGACGAAGCGGTGCTGATAGGCAAGTCCGGGGACTTGGAAATCCAGGCAGAGGAGATGGCGCAGTGGGCGGGAACCATCAGCAATGAAATTGTCAGCCGCCTGGGAGAACGGTTGGAGCGGGTGGCTGAGTGAGGAGAATGGGTATGAAAAATTATGTATGGCGGTGTTTTGCTGGGAAAACAGATGAAAGCGGCGGCAGAAGTCGTCGGGCAGGGAAAGCAGCAGTATACGCCGTGGCAGTTTTTTTAGTCTTTGGCATGTTTTTTATTTATGTGGAATTTTTCACAGGGCATGTCTGGGATGCCAAGGTGCGTCTTAACGAGTCGGAAAAATACAGCCAGGAGGAACTCTCAGAGGCTGTTGACACATTAAAAAAGGAGCTATTTTGGAAAATGGGCGGCTACGAATTTCAGGAGGTGGCTTACAGGAAATGGATTGATAAAAGCCTTACTGAGGAGGAACAGAAAGAGATGGGGATTGGAGAAGAGGAAGACGTTGTCATTTTAGAGACGAAGTCTGCTGTGAAGCGCGATTTCCGTCCCTTATTTTCAGGCTCTGTGGTAAAAGGAGAAAAAGACGATATGGAATGGGCGCTTGCCCGTAATAAGAAAAATGGGAAATGGAGGGTAGCGGGAGCTTTGGGAGGAGGTTAGGCTGGTGTAAAAGGCTGCCTGGTGTTATTTGATAAGCATAATTTGTGACAAAGGTTGATAGAAGTAAAATCTTTCTCTTTTGGGGAATGAATCAAAAAACTGAACATTGTAATACTGTTTGGTATATGTTATTATAAGAATTAAGAAGCTTGAGGGGAGATGGGCTTTGCAGTGGGAGAGTTGTCTGTCCTAAAGTTTCGACCGTTACAGAAGTTTGTGGCGGGGAACAAAATAACAGGGCAACCGCTAACGGAAGCGAAGAAAAGGGGGTACATAAGGATGAAAAGAAGAATATGGTGCCTGTTACTGGCAGGCGCAGTGGCTGTGTCAGGATTGGCAGTTACGGACGTTGCTTATGCAGAGTCGGCGAAAGCCGAGACCGAGGCAGAAGCCGCCTGTGCAGGGCCGGTACAGATGAAAGAAACAGGGGAAGAGGGATTAATATCACCCTCAGACGGGGAAAAGAAGCAGTACATTGTCACCATGGCAGAGGACGCCAGGCGGCCGGAAATAGAGGTCGCGGAGGCAGTCGCCGGGGAATCGTTGGGCGAAATCAGCGCCCGGGAGGCGGAGCAGATACTAGAAGAGGCTGCCCCGGAAGGAACCATAGAGGAGAACACAGATGCCTTGGAAGAGAATAATATGCTCCTCCTGGAACTGGAAGCAGCAGAAGTGCAGGAATTGGAACAGTCAGATGCGGTGGAGGCTGTGGAGGAAGATGTGGATATGACAGCGGCAACGCTGCCTGACGACAGTTTTCCTATGGAAGAGGAATATGGCTCCCCGTTCTCTTTGGCGGAAGATGCAGAGGAATATGATCCTTTGTTTTTACAGACGGAAGACGTGGAGGAATGGAACAGGGAAATGGTCGGCCTGGAAGAGCCCGGGGATGATACAGAGGGCGCGGATGATGCCGGGATGCGGGTCGCAGTGCTGGATTCAGGTGTGAATCTGGTGTCAGATGTGCAGGTGGAAGAGTGTGTGAACCTGGTAGATGATGAGCAGGGCATGGAAGGCTTTTTCATGGACGGAACAGGTCATGGGACGGCAGTAGCGGGCATTATCGGGGCCTGTGATGACGGGCTGGGGATTACTGGCATTGATCCATCTGCACAGATCCTTTCCATCCGTATTTTGGATTGCGACAACCGCTGTTCCTTAAGTCGCCTGATTGCAGGGATTCAGAAGGCGGAGGAGCTGGAAGCGGACATTATCTGTATGAGTCTGGGGACGCCCAAGAGGTCCGTGGCATTGGAGCGGGCAGTGCTTATGGCGCAGGAGAAGGGAATCCTCTTGGTTGCCGCGGCTGGCAACGGGGGCACGGTAGAGTACCCGGCAGCTTATGACGCGGTTGTCTCCGTAGGCGCAGTAGACCATAAAGGAGGGCTGGCAACGGAAAGCTCAGGGAAGGAAGAGACAGATTTGCTGGCGCCGGGTGAGGACGTGGCGGCGACGGATACGTTCTTCGGTGCGGATTACCTGTCGGGAACCAGCATGGCGGCGCCCCATGTGGCAGGCATCGCGTCCCTTTTGTGGAAGAAGGACCGCAGCATGCCGGCGGGCTTTATCCGGGAATTGCTGGAACTAAGCGCCGCGCCTGCCCGGGAAGGAGAAGCGGGGGTAATAGATTATGCTTATGCGCTTTCCATTTATGACGAGTGCCGGCAGCAGTACCACGCGGGGGAGCAGACGGAAGGGAAACCGCTGCAGAACACGCAGCCGGCAGAAGAGGTAGATATGGATGAGGACGTTGTGGAAGCGCGGTGGGGTCCTACACACCATATGGATTTTATTGATCTGAGCATAAAGGTAGAGAAAGGGAATGGAATAAAGTTTAGTAAGGAGTGCAAGGAGGCTTTGCTGACGGGCGCTGTCTTGCCGGACAGGGCTTTTACGCAAGCTGACAAGTATTATATCCATGGCGATAAGAAGAATTTCCTTGCTTTCTACCGCTTCCTCTGCCATGCCGCGCGGGCGGTCTATAACAGGAAGGCTGATCCGGCAAAAGTAGACGCTGTCATGAACAATCTGGCGGCTTATTATCCAAAAAGGAGCGACGGGAGCGCATTCCCATCATCGGCGAAAAACTCTGTAACAGGCACCACTTCAAAGCAGCTTGACGATGTGGCGAATGCATTGAAGAATAAGGTGTATGGGAAGTGGAATGATTATGTGAGGTATAAGGATAGGGCCGATGAAGGTAAGGACGATCAGGGTAAGGAGAAAGTCCGGGGCAAGACGGTGAAAAAGACAGGGGAGACGCTGTCGTATGTGATGATCGGGATGGCAATCCACTGCGCCACCGACACTTATGCGCACCGGGCATGGGTCAAGGAAAATGGGGAATGGGTCTCCATAAAGACACATGAAGACCATGATAACCGTTTTAAGGGCAAGGTAAGGGCAAAGGCAGCCCGGATTGTCAGCAACCGGACCCTGCGGCATTTCCATGAGGGCGCCAAGGACTGTGTGGGGCCGTTTGTGATGGAGAATATTGATGGCTACGGCGGGAATGCGGAAGGCGCTTTCCGTCTGCGGGATTTCCAAAAATGCTCGGATGAGCTGACGGATAAATATAAGAACAAGCTGAAAAAATACAGCTACACGAAATGAAGGGAAGGGATGGAACTATGATGAAGAGAATCAATAAGATATTTTTATCCTTAGCGCTTGCGGCTATATGTCTGGTGGGGCAGCTCGGGACGCCGGGGACGGCGCTTGCCGAGGATGCGCAGCAGATGACAAAAGGAGTGGCAAAAGATAACAAACAGTATTATTGTGGGGATTGGGGGTACCGTATCAGGAATAACGGCACGGCGTTTATTACCGGTTACGAGGGACCGGACGACGTGGTGGAGATTCCCTCGGAGATAGAAGGCAGGACAGTGACAGGGTTTGGTAAAAATATCTACCTTTATTTGCCTGATGGGACCAGCCATGTCACCACCCTCATCATACCGGAGACAGTGACGCATTTCAATTCCCATTGCCAGATAAATTCCATTGGTTTGGAGGAAATTATCGTGAAGGAGGGGAACCCGGCATTCCGTTCAGAGGATGGGGTGCTCTATGACAAGCAGATGAAAACGCTCCTGTGGTGCCCGCTGGGAAAACAGGGAACCCTGGAAGTCCCCGAGGGAGTGCAGATAATTGAGAAGTATGCATTTAAGAGATCCTATCTGTCGAAAGTTGATTTGACGGAGATCCGTCTTCCAGACAGCCTGCGGGAGATAGGCAAGGAGGCATTTTATCATTGTTCCGCCCGTTTCACAGAGCCGGTAATACCAAGACATGTGGAAAAGATAGGTGAGGGTGCGTTTTCAGATTGTAGGAAAATAGAGGAGATCCGCCTCCCGGAAGGCATAAAAACGATAGGCGAGCATATGTTTTCAGATTGTAGTAAACTCACCGATGTTTATCTGCCACAGGGGATTACCGCTATTGAGAAATGCGCATTCGCTTACTGCAATTTTGAGAGCATTGACCTGCCAAAAGATGTGCAAAGTATCGGGGAAGGTGCATTTTTTGGCTGTGACAGGCTTAAAAGCATTGATTTGCCCGAGGGGATTACAAGCATCGGGGAGGGAGCGTTTTCCGGATGTAAAAAGATAAAGGAGATCCGCCTCCCGGAAGGCATAAAAACCATAGGGGAAGAGATGTTCCATGACTGCCTGAATTTATCTAATATTTATATTCCGGAGGGCGTCGAGAGTATCGGGAAGGATGCATTTTCCGGTTGCAAAAAACTAGAAACCATCCGCCTTCCTAAAGCGGTTGGAAGTATCGGGGGCAAGGCGTTTTCCCATTGTGACAGATTGAATAATATTGTGATACCGGCAGGGACTAAAAGTATTGGGGAGAGGGCATTTTCCTATTGCGGCAGTCTGGAAAACATCCGTATCCCGGACAGTGTAGAGGAGATTGGAATAAGGGCGTTCTATAAGGATAGCAAAATAACCATAGAATGCAGCGATAAGTCTTATGCCAAAACCTATGCGGCAGAGAACAACATCCCTTACCGCATTGTAAATAAGGCTCCGGGCAGTAAGCTGGGACTTACCGTAAACGGGCAGAGCGTAAAAGACGGGCAGACCTTGAAGGTCAAAACCAAGAAGTCCTACACCCTGCGGGCCGTGCGGGGAGGAGAGAAAGCGCAAGTAAAGTGGAAGACCTCAAACGCCAAAGTAGCCGCTGTGAAGGCGGGGAAGGTCACGGTGAAAAAGGCGGGAAGCGCAACCATCACCGCCACAGCCCCCGACGGCAAGAAAACCCGTATAAAGCTGAGGGCTGCCAAGGCGGCAGTACGGGTGTCGAAAGTGCAGGTGTCAGGGAGTAAGGGCATGAAGCGTGGAAGCAGGCAGGTACTGGGGCTGATAGTTGCCCCTGCCACCGCGGACAACACGAAGGTGTCCTGGAAGAGCTCGAATGCGAAAATAGCCACGGTAGACAAGAAAGGGAAAGTTACGGCGAAGAAAAAGGGGACTGTGGTAATTACGGCGGCGGCAAAGGATAAGAGCGGGAAGAAAGGGAAGATTAAGATTACGGTGAAGTAAATTGCAGGCAGCTGCCAGATTAATCAAATAGAACAAGGGTGCAAAGTCTTTCGTGAATGTTAGGGGCTTTGCATCCTTTTTACTTGTTGGCTTTAAGACGTATTAAGAGGGCTGGTGTAGCTTGTATAATTTATATGCCAACGGTTAGAAAGACGGTTAAGGGGGAGGGATAGACGCTAAGATTTCGCTAAGGTTGTCGGGAAATGGGGAAATTTGGAGGAAGGGTGTGATATGATAAAAATGATAGAATTTACTAACATGGAAATAGTTACTTGCCAAAATTTAATATGGATAAGACTATGGATGAGTTGAAATATTCGGTAATTTTGATTGATAATTCAGAGTTATCCGTCGTTTTTTCAATCAATTTATTTAGATAAAATGATATTTTTTTAGATAAAGGAGAATTATATGGGGTATGATATAAATAATGCAATGTTTAGATTTCCGGATGAGAATAAGTTAGACCAATCTATAGATATGCTTTTAGCACATAGTAAAAACAAGAACAAATTTCGCAAAGCACCTTTTTTAACTTCTGTTGGTGGGACAGATCGTAGTGATTATACTAACAAAGGAATTAAACGCTCAAGATTTGCACAGAAAGTATTTTGTGAATCTACATTTAAGAACTCTGCTGCTGCTGGTTCAAACTTTACACATTGTAAATTCTATAATTGTGAAATTGTTAATGCCAATTTCCAAGAATGTACATTCATACATTGTAATATACAAAATAACACTATTAACAATCCTATTACTCATAGTAACTTTAATAGGAGTTTATTTTCTAATGGGTTTAATATATTAGATTTATATTTTCAACATTCTATATTTCGTCAGACAGCTTTTATAGATGGAACCATGCAGAACATAACGTTTTATTCGTCCACTCTTGAAGATACTATTTTTTCAAATATTATTATGGATACAATTCGTTTTAGTGATTTAAATATAGATTTTTCTGTTTTTAACAATGTTCATATGAATGATGTAGTTCTCCCCTTCTCGCAAATTTGTTTTGCTTTTGGATTGCTTAATTATTTGATGGAAACGGATGACAAAGTTTATATCACTTCAGTTAAGAATAGTAATGGTTACATTTCAAAAGAAGAATTTTTGTCGTTACTTCCATATTTTGAAACGTATTATTTAGGTACAAATGATTACTTTCCCTTAGCCAATATTTATCTTTCAGAAGGGAAATTTGAAGATGCTAAGAATGCTGTGCTTAATGGCATTTTATTAGCAACTAATGATTGTGATTTTCGTCAGATAAAGTATTTAAGTAAATTAATATATACATATTCTGTATTTGATTTTCATCAAAGAAAACAGATTTATGATTATATTAATGCAAATATTTCATTTCAAGATATGAATCCAAGTCTCTTATATAATTATAATACTTATAAAAATGAAATTAGTAGTTTTTTACTCAATAACAACCGTTCTGGAATTGCAACCTCAGAAATAGATATTTTAACAAATATATTTCCAGATGAGGCAAATAAAATTGGAATTTTGTTGTCAACTCTTGAAAATATTATTGATCAATGTAAATCAGATTGTGGTGAACACAAAATAGTATTTAGACATAACTCAGCAGAAGAAATTATTATTATAATACAAGATATTTATCAAGCTCTTAAAACAGCTATACCTATGATATATTCAATTTTAATCGGGGTTTTTATTTTAGATGAGAAAAGGGGTAACTATCTAACAAACAAGTTACATAGAAAAAATGCTGCGGAATTAAAACAAATAGAAGTTGAAATGGCACGCATAGAACTTGAAAGAGAAAAAATGGCATTAGAAAAAGAAAAAGCCGACTTTGCTACTTGGCAATTAGAGCAAGATAATAAAAAGAATCAAATTAGGGAGGAAATATTAAGGAGAAATATCGTCGATAATAATATTAGTATATCTTCAGTTAGTCACATAACTTATGGCGATATTCCTCCTAATGCTGAAAAAAATATATGCCAATATTCCCATTTTACTAATTATTAAATAGCAAGCATGTTATTTTTGCAAGCATCACATGTGGGCCCGAGTTTCAAATTATATTGTTGGCAAATGTTTTCCGCTTCTTCATAGAGGGATAATAATGCTGTGTTTGAAAGAGGCACAAATGATTCAAGTTTTGTATTTTTCATAGGACGAAAAACAGACAACATCGGTTGGATACCATTTTTACACAATATTTGAATTCCTTCAAGCAATGTTTCAGAACTATTTAGACCAACGATTAATGCTGTTCTTACATTTCCTGTCGTTCCCCATAATTTTGTTGCAGCCTTTAATACAGAAAGATATGTTTCTAACTGAATTTGGCCTTTTCCTGGCATAATTTCTTGTGCAAGCTCCCGATCCCATATCTCAATATTAAAAGCGATTTCATTGATTCCTGCATTCTTATAACTGTCTAGAACGTCGGTCCTAAATGGAGGAAGAGACATTAAATATATAGGTATTTCTGAATTAAGTGTTCGGATAAACGTAGTAATTTCTATTATTTTTTTTGATTCAATGTTCGGGTTACCAGAACCGCCGCCAATAAGAATATGCCTAAATTCTGGCTTTGTCAAAAGCTCCGCAATCACTTCTTTTAAGTCATTAATATCAAAATCTTTTCTACTTGTTGAGACGCTGCAAAAAGCGCATCCCATACCTTCCTTTTTCATCTCGCAGACGACTTCATGTTTTAAGCGTAATCTATCTGTCGAAAGATATGCAATAGAACTATAAGGTACATTATTTTTCGTTAATAAATTATTCCAATCTGCTTGCATTTCAATTTCTATATTAGAAATCACTTTGTTATAATAATGTAATTCTAAATGATTATCTAAGTTTAAACTAATTTTAAACGGTGAAAAGTCCGAAAATTTTAAATTTACTGGTGCATTGATAAATAATCCATTGGATAACTGGAAATCAATGGAACTAAACACAGCTTTTTTTATAACTCCTTGAGAATTTAAAAAATCAGCCGCATCCTTGGTTATAATACAGCCCTGATTTAAAAGAGCAATTTTTAATCCTATTTGGCTAGATATTTTTTCTTTAAGATATTCTTCTTCACCTGTTATATTCGAGTACAAATTATACCCGCCATCAAAGTTTAACGATGTAATATTCGTGGAGAAAACAATTGCATAACAATAAGCATCTTTTTCTATATTTATATCACTCCTCCATCCATCCAAGAATAAATGAGAAACGTAAGGATTATTTCTTGCTAATTCTTCAATATAATATAAATGTTTAGTTCCTTCTTCGTAGAAATATTTGTAGAAGCTATATTCAACCGATAAATTTTGTATATTTATATCTACTCTGTCTTGAGCATAAAACAATTCGATATTTAACTTCGTTAAGTCAGGATATCCATGCTGAGTTAAAGTAGCATCAATAAGAAAACTTGATGCTTGATATCGTGGATTTATTTCTTGGAAATAAACAATATTATTCTTTATTATAAAATCTACTCCTATTATTCCTCGATAGCCTAACGATTGTATATGACTTAAAATTATGTCTAAGTATTTTTGTATCTTATCTTGTATATCTGAAGGCAATTTCTTCGCGCTTATATAGTCTGCACCATGATAGAGCAAACGATTATCTTTCTTTTCTATTATTTGTAAAGAAAATGGGAAATAGTATATTTGTTTTTTGCCAATTATAGCATTGACGTTTATCGACAGCCCATTTTCTATATATGGAGATACAATAAAAAGTTCGTTACATGTTTCCCGTAGTATCTCAAGCATATGATTATCTTTAGTAATATAAAATGTTCCAAATCCTCCAGAACTTTTATTTTTTTGAACAATGTATGCATTAGAGACTTCCAATTTTTTTTCTAACTCTTGAAAAGATAAATAAGAAGAATCTTGTAAAATAGAAGGCAAAACTGGAACATAATTTCCTAACCAATATCTTGTATATATTTTATCACTCAATAAATCTAAAATATACTTTGTATTTAAACAGAGAACATGTTTTCTTATCTCTGCTTCCAAATGATATGCAATTTTAGGATTATAAAAAATGAAACTAGAATCAGGATGAAATTTTAATATACATTTCATTTTGTTTTCTATAAATTCTATAAATTTCCTGCCATAAATGTGAGCTTTTCTGTAAGAAATAGTATTTTTATCCGAAAAATAACAAATGCTTTCATTAAAACTTTTACTAAAAAATATGTCCGAATCACGCGGACCCACCCAAACTAAGTACCCCATACAATTCTCCTTTATCTAAAAAAATATCATTTTATCTAAATAAACTGATTGAAAAAACGACGGATAACTCTGAATTATCTATTATTGTATGAATACTTATTTTAAAGATTGCAATGTTTTAATGAAATATAAATGTCCATATGCTAATAAAATATCTGAATATGTTTTCATCCATCTTTTAGAACAAATAGAAAAAGAATATGGGAAAACAGAAACGAATGACAATTAGTATCGTGGCATTCGTTTCTGTTTTCCCATGTCTTTTTTGTACATTACTTTTTACTTATTAGGCTCAATACAGTTCTTACGTTTTAATAATATTCAGAAATATTGTCAATCTATTTTATTGTGAAAATGCTGCAACTTTCGGATAGATATTCTTAAAAATTTCCCCCATTTACCGCCATCCCATTTCGTGGATGTTTCTCTGTAAGAATAGCTTTCTGCTTATGCATGGACACGCTGGTATAGATTTCCGTGGTGGTAATTGAGCTGTGTCCGAGCATTTTTTGAATGTAGCGGATATCCACGTCTGCTTCTAAGAGGAGTGTGGCAAACGAGTGACGGAACATGTGCGGTGTAATGTGCATAGAAATGCCAGCCAAATCGGCATATTTGTTAATCATAAGCCGTACCGACTGCTCGGACAGTCGGTTGCCGAGACGATTGACAAACAGCCATTCGCTCTGTGCAATTTGGTTTTGAAAGGCATCTTGATAAAGAGAAAGCGCCGAGATGACGTCAGGATTGCCAATTTGTAAAATGCGTTCTTTGGAACCTTTGCCCCAGATGAGCACAGAATGATTTTCCATATCTACATCTCGGCATTTCAGGGAGCAAAGCTCTGAAATGCGCATACCGGTAGCAAATAAGAGCTCGATGACGGCGATATCCCGCAGAATGGATTTTTTCTTACCGGGAGTAGCGTCCTGCCGAGATTCCCGGTAGAGAGTATTTAGGAAAAGCTGGATAATATTGGCTGGGATAGTCTTAGGCAGACGTTTGGGTTCCCGGAAAGAAAGGCGCATTTTGTTAAATGGATTATCATTCAGGAGGTCTTCATATTCAAGAAAATGAAAAAACGCTTTGAGGCTGGCAATTTTTCGTTTGGTTGTTTTAGGTTGGTATGTCTCATGGAGCATTGCGAGATAAGATGTTATATTTTCTCTGGAAAAAGGTTCGTCTGAATTAGACGAAAATAATATGAATTGTGTCAAATCAATGCGGTATGCTTTGAGTGTTTTGGCATTTAATTCCTTCTGAGTTTTGCAGTGCAGCAGATAGTTTTCTTTCAGGCGTTCTAATGAGTGCATGATATTTCTCCTTTGTGTAAGATGGTAATTGGCTGCGTATCCAACATCATACCCCTTATAGTTCCCTAGTGTACTGACACGCTTACATTCAGGCAAATTTCCTTGCCTAAGTTTCCATCGGACTACGTTGCTTTCACTTAACAATGTCACCGCATCGCTTCGTTCAAGCTTCTTGCTGAGGAAAATTTGTTCAGCGGAGTTTCACCAGATATAAATTTGTCAGTACACTAGTACAAACGCGCACAACTCGGCCGCTTTGTTTAAAGTATAATACAAGATAGGACTTGTGGCAAACAGTATAAATAATTTCTATACATACGATAAAGTATGGTTGACATCTACAAATAAATCAAATATAATCCATTTATATAAAATATTTATATAAATGGATTATATGGAGGAATAGAAATGCCCAAACAGAGAATCACAAAGGAAATGATTGTGGATGCTGCTTTTGAAATAGCGAGGAGCAGAGGAATGGAACAGGTTATGGTGAAAAATATCGCGGACCGGTTGGATTGTTCTGTACAGCCTATTTACAGTTATTGCAAAAATATGGAGGGCTTGCGCCAGGAGGTAGCGGCGCGGGTTTGTCAGTTTATAGAGGAATATACGTCGGCTCGTGTTGATAAACATGATTTGTTCCGCAGTACAGGTAAAGCTTATATTCAGTTGTCGAAAGAGGAGCCTCACTTGTTTAAAATTTTTATTATGCATCAGAGAACAGGTATATCTTCCTTAGACGATTTTTACCAATCACAGGTCGGCGCTAATACGGCTGAATTCATTGCCCGAGAATTAAACATTAGCATCTCACAGGCAAAGCAGCTGCATCTGAATATGCTGATTTATACGATTGGACTTGGCACCATTTTTTCAGTGACGACGCCGGGTATATCCGCAGATGAGATATATGCGCAGCAGGAGACGGCTTATGAAGCGTTTCTCCATCAAGCGTTGAATTGGAGTTGATGAGGATCTGTGTGCAACTTTACAGGAGGTAAAAAGCAATGGAAAAAGGGATGATTATTTATAAATCAAAATATGGTGCAACAAGAAAATATGCAAATTGGCTGTGTGAAATGACGGGTTTTGCATGTATGGAAAACTCAAAGGCAGCCTGGAGCGAGGCTGCGCGGTATGCAACTGTTATAGTATGTGGAGGTGTTTATGCTTCTGGTATCGCAGGGTTATCTTTTTTAAAAAAGAATATCAATATGCTGAAGGGCAAGAAAATAGCAGTCTTTGCAGTTGGCGCATCGCCATATGACGAGAAAGCCATTCTTGAAATCAAGGCGCACAACTTAAAAAATGAGTTAAAAAATATCCCGCTTTATTATGGACGCGGCATTTGGGACGAAAGCCAAATGAAATTTGTGGATAGGATAATGTGCAAGATGCTGCAAAAATCAGTGGCTAAAAAAGATCCCCGTACATGTGAGCCATGGATGAAAGCTCTGATGTGTTCCGTAGGGCAAACATGTGACTGGACGGATAAAAGATATTTAAAACCGCTGTTGGAATATCTTCGTTGAAGTATTGTTAAATATCTCTCTCGATAAGTTGATTGTGTTTTTTCTCAGTCTACGATATAATGTTAATGAAATTACACTTGAAAGAGGAAAACACATGAGATTACTGGGAATGGGAATACTTCTATTTTTTTATGCGGTTTACATTGGCAAAATGCTATGGCAGAAAAGAAAGGGAATCCACACAGATCAGATTGCCAAGGGCGGCAAGAGAAATAGCATATTTTATGTTGAATTGGTGTTAAAAGTTGCAACTTATGCAGTTGTGGCAGTTGAGGTTATCAGTATATTTGCAGTCGGGCCGTTATTGCCGCAGTCGTGTATAATTTGTGGTTTTATCCTGGGGTGTATTGGCGATGTAATTTTTCTGATAGCGGTTGTTACGATGAAAGACAGTTGGCGTGCGGGTATCGCGGAGGAAGATAAGACAGAAATGGTTACTTGTGGCATTTATAAAATTAGCAGAAATCCGGCATTTTTAGGATTTGATTGTGTGTACATAGGATTGGCATTAATGTTTTTTAATCTGCCTTTGCTTATATTTTCCCTGTTTGCGCTGGGTATGCTGCATATGCAAATATTACAGGAAGAGCAGTATTTAACAAAAGAGTTTGGTGATAAATATATTGATTATAAAAGAAAAGTCTGCCGTTATATCGGCAGAAAATTTTGGTATGCCGGCGGAAACGAGGAATAAGTTATTTCAAAGAAGCAAGAAAAAATCATAGACGATATCATAAAATGAATATGAAAAGGTAGCGCCGTTGCCGAGGAGATGAGGCAGGTATGCGGATTGTTCGGCAGCAGATATTGAAATTACGTCCGCATATTAGCTGAGGGGAAATAGAAGCCTTCGGTAAATATCATAATCTTCCTGCTTAAATACATTGAAGATAACCTTCTCTATTTGCGCATCCGTCTGCAAAAATTTTGAGGCGGTTTGTACGGCAATTTCAGCCGCTTTTTGTTGAGGGAAATGAAATTCTCCTGTGGATATACAGCAAAAAGCAACACTTTTCAGTCCCCTGTCAGATGCAAGCGCCAGGCAGGAGCAATAACAATCTGCGAGCTGACGGCAATGTGTTTCAGTGAGCGCGCCTGACACGATAGGGCCGACAGTATGCAGGACATAGCGGCAGGGGAGGTTGAAAGCAGGCGTGATCTTAGCGCTTCCTGTCGGCTCATCAAATCCTTGCGCTGTCATCAACTCGTCGCAGGCCAAACGCAGCTGTATACCGCTGACACTGTGAATGATGTTATCCACACAGCCGTGGCAGGGAACGAAACAACCCCTTAATGCGCTGTTGGCAGCATTGACAATTGCGTCAGCCTTTAAAGTAGTAATATCTCCGCGCCAGAGAACAAGCCGGTCATTAAGCGGGGATGCAGGTAAAGCATCGCTGTCAGTGATTCCTTTGGTACGGACCTCTTCACTTAAATATTCATCCTGCACTTTGAGAAATTTATCACCTATCGGACGGGGTGGACGAATATTCATGAGGCTTCTGAGAAGCCGTTTCTGTTCTATGGTGTTTTCTGGGATTTGCATATCCTTATATTGCGGCAGTTCGGATAATAGTTCCTCTATTAAAAATATTCTTTTTTCATTTTGTGTCATAGCGGCGGCCTCCTAAAATTGAATTTGAAGAAACATATGATGCTGCATCCCAAATGCGTTACCATGCCAAAACCAAACATCATACAAATAAAAGTGATATTTGGTTTAAATAACTCAAGGTACCTTGTTACTTCGTGAATATGGTCAATAGCCATTGCCGATACAATATTATGGCAATGAAAAAGAATTATAACCGCAAATAATATATAGACAACATTCACAATCAGAAATGCTTGTATGGTCTCGTTGATTAAATCAAACCATTCAAGGTGTCCTGCAATACCCAAACCATCTGTAAGTGGAATGTTTGCAATCAAGTTTGTTCTCACCAGCGTATATATAAACGGAATAAAACTCAATAGCATCAGGCTGCAAAATAAATTAATGGGGAATTTCATGGCTTTATGGTTCATCTCTGTATGTTCCTGTTCTGTTAAATTGTTTGTATTGGGAAATGATTTATGTTACTATTTTAGCAGGAAATCGAAGCAAATGGAAGCGTCAAATCCATAAACGGAAGCGTACTACTTGAAATACAACCTTAGAAGTATAGACATCACGTGAGATAATTGTTATAAAAATCATAGTATATAATTTTGGAGGAGGTAGGCATATGTATTTATTAGCGATTTTGGGAGTGATTTTATCGGTTCTTTTGATGGGGCTGTTTTCTCCTGATGGAATGGCGTCTTTGAGTTCCTGTCTTGATCTATTTGCTCTGTTGCTGATTATCGTTATTGTGATTCCGGTTATGGCAGCTATGGGAATGCTCAAAGATTTGAACCATGCGTTTCGGCTGACGCTCGGGAGAAAAGCAGCGGGGGAACTGCGGGAATTAAAACGGGCGAAGACGGCGATGGTTTACCTGATTCGATGTGTTGTGTTGGCAGGTGTGACGGGTACTTTGGCGGGAGTAATGCAAGTGTTGTCATTTGGTTCGGAAGAAATGACAACATTGACAGCCAGCCTGGGGGTGGCCATCTGTCCGCTTCTTTATGCGTTTGTAATCGCAATTGTGCTGTTGCCGATAGAGGCAAGACTGGAGCAGAAAATCGTGGAGTTTATGGAGAACGAGGAATGAAAAAAGGCATAGGAATTTTGTTATATCTGATACTGATGGCAGTATTCCTTAAATTTGATTTGCGTTTTTTGTTTGACATCAGGCAGCTTTTGTTAGTCTTGTTTGGAACGATTCTTTTGCTATTGCCTTCTCTGTACGAGCAGGGTGGGAGAGATGGAAGGAGAGCAAAATTACCGCGGATAGATAAGGGAAAATTGACGGTCAGAATCAAGCATTTTTTCGGGGAAGAACGGGAGAGAATTGGACAGAACGCAGTGTGGGCAGGGCTTCTACAGACGTTCGTGCTGTTGTTTTTGAATATGAATATTGCCGATGGGGAGTTTCACGGCGTGCAGACGATTGCCATTTCCTGCCGTCCAATTTTGTATGGTTTTTGTATCTGGGTAATTTTGCAGGATTCAGGGAAAGAAGAGAAAAAGGAAGAAAGTGGGCAGACACAGGAAAAGGGAGGAACGGAAGATAAAGTAACGCCGGAAACGATTTTCCCAACGGTAGATTATCGGAAATGTCTGCAAGAATTAGGATTGACAAAACGCGAGGTGGAGATCGCGCTTCTTGTCATTCAGAAGGAAACAAATGCGGAGATTGCAGAACAGTTATTTATATCAGAGACTACGGTAAAAAAACATATGTCAAATATTTTTTGCAAACTTGGCATTAGCCAGCGGCAGGAAATCAAAGAGAAGTGTATTGCATCCATTGACTGAGCGTTGCTTGCGGCAATCAAGGATGTATGATAATATGATATTCATAGGCAAACAGAGTAGATGAAGCTGCCCGTGCCTATCGTATGTTTGCGTGCCGGGAAGAGAACAAAGGAGTATCATGTTAGAGGATTTTCCATTAGAAATAATTACAGAACCGCTGTTGACCTGGTTTCAGTCTAATGCCAGAATCCTTCCCTGGCGGGAGGAGCCGACGCCCTATCGAGTGTGGGTATCAGAAATCATGTTGCAGCAGACCCGTGTGGAGGCGGTGAAACCGTATTTCCAGCGATTTACAGAGGCGCTTCCGGCAATTCGTGACTTAGCAGAATGTGAAGAGGAGCGGCTTTTAAAGTTGTGGGAGGGGCTTGGATATTATAACCGTGTGAGGAATATGCAGATTGCGGCGCGAACCGTTATGGAAGAATATCAGGGTCGGCTGCCGGCGGATTATGGAGAGCTTTTGAAATTAAAGGGAATCGGACATTATACGGCGGGAGCGATCGCCTCCATTGCCTATAAGATTCCAGTACCGGCGGTGGATGGTAATGTTCTGCGTGTTATTGCAAGGGTGGCAGCGGATGATTCTGATATTATGAAACAGTCCGTGCGCACAAGGGTGGAGGAAGCATTGCAGAAGATGATGCCCAAGGATGCAGCAAGCGAGTTTAATCAGGCTTTGATGGAGCTTGGGGCTACGGTTTGCGTGCCGAATGGGGAGCCGTTGTGTATGGAATGTCCTTGGAAAGAATTCTGTGAGGCCAGACGTTTGGAATGCTGGCAGACACTTCCTGTAAAGAGTAAAGCCAAACCGAGAAAAATTGAAGAGAAAACAGTTTTTATTATTCGTGATGGCGAGAGAGTGGTTTTGCATAAGAGGCCGGGGAAAGGATTGCTGGCAGGGCTGTATGAGTTTCCCAATACGGCGGGCCATTTGTCTGAAGAGGAGGCTTTGCAGTGGGTCAAAGAGAAAAAATTAAATCCGCTGCGGATTCAGAAACTTGAGCCTGCAAAACATATTTTCTCTCATGTGGAATGGCATATGACAGCGTACGTTATTCGGGTGGATGAGCTTGCGGAAAATAAGAGCGGCATGCTCTTTGTGGAGGTAAAAGATTCAGAGGAGCGCTATCCGATTCCGGCGGCGTTTGGGGCGTACACCAAGTATATGAATATTCGCCTGGGAAATGAGAAATATTTGCAATAGTATTTTAAGCGTTGGATAAAAGGAGAGACCAGTGCGTGATGCACTGGCCTTCATATGAAAAAGATTTATATAAAAAAGTGAGGATACGTTGTTAGAGCTTTATGCAATATTAGTATATCCAAAAAATATGACTTTATTATGTTTATAATATGATATTTGTGTAAAGAAAATGTGAACAAATTGTGCCAGGGTACATAATTTTACAGGATTAGACATATGTAAACTTTTGTAATAATTGGAATTTGCGCTTTTTGTCAAAATGTGTATAATATAGCATGAGGAGGGACCCGGCGAAGCTGGGAGGAAGCCTTAGGCCACCTGCCGTAGCCAAAGAAGTAAACCGAAGCTGGGAGGAGCCCTGATGCTTCGTGCTGGAGCCAATAATGGGATTAGCATGAGGCGGGAACCCCAAATAATCCAGATTCTAAAAATCGGAATCTGGCATAGTTATAGGGTAAAAGACTTACAAATGGAGGAAGAGATGAAGTTACTTTCAATAGCAATTCCGAGTTATAATTCTCAGGATTATATGGAACATTGTATTGATTCTTTGCTGATAGGCGGTGAAGACGTAGAAATACTGATTGTTGATGACGGTTCAAAGGACCGGACGGGGGAGATCGCGGATCGTTATGCGGAAAAATACCCCAATATTGTAAAAGCAATTCACCAGGAAAACGGCGGACATGGGGAAGCCGTGAATGCCGGAATCCGTAATGCAACCGGGCTGTATTTTAAAGTGGTGGACAGCGATGATTGGGTAGATGCAGATGCGTACCGGCAGATTCTTGCTACATTGCGGGAGATATCTGGTGGAAGCCAGGTATTGGATATGCTTATAAGCAATTTTGTGTATGAGAAAGAGGGCGTAAAGCATAAAAGAGTTACAAGATACACCGGAACGCTGCCAGAAAACAGGATTTTCGGCTGGGATGAGGCGAAGCATTTTCGCAAAGGGCAGTATATTCTGATGCATTCCGTAATTTATCGTACGCAGCTTTTGCGGGAGTGCGGTTTAGAACTGCCGAAACATACTTTCTATGTAGACAATATTTTCGTGTATGTGCCTTTGCCTTATGTGAAAAATATGTACTACCTCAACGTGGACTTTTACCGTTACTTTATTGGCAGAGAGGATCAGTCTGTCAATGAGAAAGTGATGATTGGGCGGATTGACCAGCAGATTAAAGTGAATAAAATGATGGTTGAAACTGTGGATTTGTGGAAATTATCGAATCGCAAACTGCGGAAATATATGTTTAACTATTTGGAAATCATAACTGTGGTGTCCACGATTATGCTCATTCGTTCCGGCACGCAGGAAAATCTCGAGAAAAAGCGGGAACTTTGGAAGTACTTAAAAGAATACGATTTGCGTCTCTTCTGGCATTTGAGGAAGGGAATTATGGGGCAGACCATGAATCTGCCGGGCAGAGGAGGAAGGAAGATTTCTGTAGCGGCGTACAAGATTTCTCAAAAAGTTGTCGGGTTTAATTAAAAGAAAAACTTGACAGCTTAAACAGTTTATTTTATAATTCCAGACAGAGTGTGAGACAAAGACCACACGAAGGGGTACACCACCGCGGGTGTAATTCTTCGTGGTGGTCTTTTTTATCTTATAGGAAAGACCTTATCACGCTAAAGCGTGAAAGTATCTTCCTATAAGATAAAAATGATATGCGCACTCGCACAAGTGGAAATATGTCGCTAAAGCGACTGTGCCCGGCGCAGCAAAGCAGCCAATGTCTACGCTTCGCTTCGGTCCGCGCAAAACGGACATCCACTGGATGTCCAGCCAATCATGATTGAGGGATTGAGGGAGCCCCTGCGGACTTGTCCGCTTTGTTCTTCTGAAATAAGTAAGCAGGAAAGGAGACACAAATGAAAATCAACGGCGTACAGAAAGAATGTCCTGCCAATTTTACCGTAGCGGCAATGCTCAACCGGGAAGGTTTTGCCCGAGAGGGCGTAGCCGTAGAGTTAAATATGGAAATTGTGGCAAAGGATGCGTACGATACGACAGTTTTAAAAGAAGAAGATGTTGTTGAAGTTGTTAGTTTCATGGGAGGAGGCTGATTATGAAACAGGATATATTTATGTTAGGCGGACAGGAATTTCAGTCCAGATTTATCTTAGGTTCCGGAAAATACAATGTAGAGCTGATTAAAGCGGCGGTAGAACAGGCGGGAGCGCAGATGATTACGCTGGCTGTGCGCCGGGCAAATTCAGACGGCGAAGGAAATATTTTGGATTATATACCGCAAGGCGTGACGCTTCTGCCGAATACTTCCGGCGCCAGAAATGCACAGGAGGCCGTGCGGATTGCCAGGTTGTCGCGGGAGCTGGGCTGCGGGAATTTTGTGAAAATAGAGATTATGCGGGATTCCAAATATTTGCTGCCGGATAATGCAGAGACTGTGAAAGCAACGGAAATACTGACGAAGGAAGGCTTTGTGGTACTGCCTTATATGTACCCGGATTTAAATACGGCGCGTGATCTGGCAGATGCAGGAGCGGCGGCGGTCATGCCCCTGGCGGCGCCCATTGGTTCCAATAAAGGGCTTGCCACCAAAGAGTTTATCCAAATCCTCATTGATGAGATAGATCTGCCGATTATTGTCGATGCGGGCATTGGACGCCCTTCTCAGGCATGTGAGGTCATGGAAATGGGGGCGGCGGCAGTGATGGCCAATACTGCCATAGCTACGGCGGGAGATATCCCGCAGATGGCGTCGGCATTCAAAAAAGCGATTGAGGCAGGGCGGCAGGCGTATCTGTCCGGGCTTGGCAGGGTCAGGGAAAAAGGAGCGGAGGCTTCCTCTCCGCTGACCGGTTTTCTAAGGGATTAAGGATAGAATTCAGCAGCCATGATTTCAGGTGCATGGAGAGGCCATAATTACGGAAGTATACTAACAGGAGGATGAGAAGAAATGCAGACAGATATGCGGGAACCTGAGAACCATATGGAATATATGGAGGGCATGGAACAGATTGACTCTGATATTTTGCATCAGGTCATAGAGACGCGCAATCAGTACCAGGCGGGTGCTTATACGGCGCGGGATGTGGAAGAAGCGTTGTCTCATGACAATCGAAGTATTGAAGATTTTGCCGCGCTGCTGTCCCCGGCGGCAGCGCCGTTTTTGGAAGAAATGGCCAAGATGGCAAAACAGGAGACGGAGAAACATTTTGGCAATTCGGTGTATCTGTTTACACCCATCTACATTTCCAATTATTGTGAAAATTATTGTGTTTACTGTGGGTTTAATTGCCATAACAGAATTCACCGTATGAAACTGAATCGCGAGGAGATGGAAAAGGAGATGGCGGCGATTGCAGCAAGCGGATTGGAGGAAATTTTAATTCTCACCGGGGAAAGCCGCGCCCAATCAGATGTAAACTACATAGGGGAGGCGTGTAAGATTGCCCGCAAATATTTCCGTATGGTGGGAATCGAGGTTTATCCGATGAACTCCGACGAGTATGCATATTTACAGAAATGCGGTGCCGATTATGTGACGGTATTTCAGGAAACGTATGATTCTGACCGCTATGAAATGCTGCATCTTGCCGGGCATAAGAGAATTTTTCCCTACCGTTTCCATGCGCAGGAGCGGGCGTTAAAAGGCGGAATGCGCGGCGTGGCGTTTGCCGCGCTTTTGGGACTGGCAGATTTCCGCAAGGATGCGTTTGCCACAGGTCTTCACGCATACTATATCCAGCGCAAATACCCCTATGCGGAAATTTCTTTCTCCTGCCCGAGATTGCGTCCAATTATGACGATAGAGGATGCTGCCAGGAATGAAGGCAGCGAAAAAATGAAGGAGAAAGAAGTTGTTCCGGTGGTGGAGCCGTTGGGCGGCAAGGAGGTCAGCGAGCGGGAATTGATGCAAATCATGTGTGCGTACCGACTGTTCCTGCCGTTTGCCGGGATGACAATTTCCACCAGGGAGCGGGCAGATTTTCGCGATCATGTGATTGGCGTGGCGGCAACGAAAATTTCCGCCGGCGTCAGTACGGGAATCGGCAGTCATTCTGAGGAAGTAACGGAACGGGGCGACAATCAGTTTGAAATTGCGGATAGCCGCGATGTCAGCGCAGTAACACAGGCCATAAAAAACTGCGGCTTGCAGCCGGTGATGAATGATTATGTGTATGTGTAGAATTGCTGTCTCAAACTGGGCATTATTTCAAGCATCCCATGGAGAGACAGATATGGAAACCTATATAGAATTTTTGGCGGGGATTGCAGCGGGCGACAAATCTTGCCTTGGAAAAAATCAAAAGCCGGATATCATGATTGTCCGGGAAAAACAGTTGTCCGAGGCGGATTATGTGAAATTGTTTGTAAGTCTTTGGCAGAAAATCAGGGAACTGGGGGTCAGGCAGACAAGAATCATTGCCCATAGTTATTTGGAGGCTGCAAAAGAGACCGGATGCGGTTGGCTGCACCTTCCTTTCCCCGCCTTACAGGAGTATCAGAGGCGCGGAGGACTTGCTGAAATTCAGATTGGCGCGTCCGTTCATTCGGTGGCGGAGGCAGAGGAGGCACAGGAGCTGGGGGCGTCTTATGTGACGGCGGGCCATATTTTTGCCACAGACTGCAAAAAAGGAATTTTGCCAAGAGGAATAGAGTTTTTAGAAGAGGTCTGCACTGCCGTCGATATTCCGGTGTATGCGATCGGGGGCGTCCATGAGGAGAACCTGTCTTTGGTAAGGGAAAGCGCAGCCTCAGGGGCGTGTATGATGTCGGAATACATTTTTACAAGAAATCCATTGCATTTTCCTGGCATTACTTTATAATAAAGCTAGTGCAGCATTTTTGCTGTGGAGGGAAGAATGCACAAGGAAAGCAATGAGGTCAGCGAGTGAATTTTTTTGATTACATAAAGAACGAATCTTTTTTTAAACCTTTTACCTTCAAATACCGCAGAATTTATTATGATTGTATACAAATCCTGATTGACAAGACGAAGGAGCTGCCGGTTCTCTATGAATCGGGCGCCAAGGACAGTATTACTCTTTTTCTCAAAAATATGGAACTGCATGAGGACTCAGACAATCTCTCCGAGACGACAGAAGAAAATGGAGGCGACTTACAGGCCGCTTCCATTCTTTCTTTATTCCGGGAGTGCGGCTGGCTGCTCCCGCGGGAGATTGGGCGCAATGGCGAGTATGTGGTCAATGTTTCCATCGACTGCCGAAGAGTGATGGATTTTCTGCGCAAAATGACGGAGAAGAGCGGGGAGGGCATGATGTCCAACCGTATTTTCTCCATGTACGAGATTGTCAAGTCCGCATTAGAGGAAGATTCTGTGCGCCGAGAGCGGCCGTACACGAATATTCTTGTGCCCTTAATTGACAATGAGAGCGAATTAAAGAATGAATTGACAGATTTAAAAGAGAATATTTCTACCATTATGAAAGCGGTAATTGCATTTCAGGATATCAACAGTTTCGGACAGTTTATCATGAAAGATGAAATGCTTGACCGCTTTTTCAGCGAGTATTTTTTTGTCAAAAATAATGGTTTGATCCCCACGCAGATTTCATTTATCCGCAATAAGCTGCGGGTGTTGAGGCAGGGGGATTTGTTTGAGAAAATGGCAGCGGAATGTGCCGAGAATTTACAGATAGATGCGGATGAAGCAAGGCAGCGTGTGGAGCGCTATTTTGCGGAACTGCAATATTTCCTCAGCGTGGAATATGAAGATAACATGGAGTTGGTAGACCGGCGGATTAACAATTATTATAATCTTGCCAATACGAGGATTATGCTGATGTCAAGCAACGGTATCCGCCTGGAATCAGCCCTCAATGATTTTCTAAACGCTGTGTCCGGGCTTTCAGAAGAAGATCAGGCGTTGGTTATGGAAAAAGCCGCGGATTGTACGCGTATCATCAGTCAAAAATATATAGGATATAAATCATTTGAGAAAACGAGAAGGTTGAAAAATGAGGGTGAGAATATTGGACTGGCAGTTGCGGAATTGTCCGAAGAAGATAAGGATTTAAAGACGGAAGAATTGTTTAAAAATGCGCCGAACCGTTATTCCGTAGAACGTGTGGGTATGTTCCTGGAAACGCTGCTTGGCAATGAGCGGGAAATTCAGTTAAAAGAGCGGCAGATAAGGACAAAGGAAGAGGCAATTATGTTTGCGGCAGCTATGCTGTATGCAAAAAATATAGAATTTCCATATGAGATAGAATTGTCTGAGGAAATGGTGAAAACGGATGTTGCAGATATCAATAATATGAAAATTTGTAAACATTCAGAACCCCATAGAAATAGCGATACAGCCTCTTCAAATTTATTTGAAAAGGGCTGAAGCGCTATTTCTATGAGGGGGATAATCCCCTCAGCCACAGACAAAAGCCTTAGGAGGAAGGCAAATGCGGAGCATTTCTTGAAAGCCTTCCGACAAGGCGTATGGCAGCTATGCTGACATGTCTGTGGCGCGGGGTGCTGAATAGCTGTGGCGCAGGGTTCTGAATAGCCGTGGAAATTAGTAAATAAACAGAATTAGGAGATGTTATGGGAGATTTTAGTTTTATGAAAAAAATGTCGGACGAGGATGCGTATCTGTTTAAACGGTGCATCCGTAAATTATTGGATGCGACATTTATTGTGGCAGATAAAGAAGAACGATTGTATGATTTCATATCCTCCGAATCGAATCAATATGATATCAATACATATCTTGCCGCCATTGGTTATAAGGTAGTCGTTGAGGAGCGTATGCGCGTCGCTATGTTACAGCAGAATGATGACGATATTGAAACGGTCGGGTTAAAGAGGATAAACCTGCTGCGCTTTGAGCCGAAACAGGTCAGGCTCTTATTGGTGCTATGGCTGTTGTTTTTGGAGCGCATGGGATATGCAGACCCGGTTTATGCAACCATTGGCGATATCATAGACAAGTGTAAGATTTATAAGATTACCATGACGCCCGCTGATTTCAAGAAAAATTACCGCCTTTTTAAAAGATTCAGCCTGATTGATTACAGCGATGATATCGCAACGGAAGATGGTAAAGTGAAATTGTACCCATCTTTGCAATTTTGCATGGATATCGGGCAGTTGAAACAGGTTATGGCAGAGTATGCTGCGGATGACGGCGCGGGGGCGGATAAGGACAACATGGCGGATGATGAGGCAGACATGGATAATCTGGCGGACAATGAGGAAGAGCTGGAGGATATGGCAGAAAGCGAGGACGCATATGAGTAAAACGGTTTTGCGCAGAATACAGTTGGTAAATTGGTATGGATTTTCCAATACAACGATTCCGGTGTCGGAGGCTCTGACTTTAATTTCCGGTGAAAATGAATGCGGAAAATCAACAATCTTAGACGCCATTAAGTATGCTTATACAGGGGACACGCAATTTAATAAAGCCACAAGCGGATATAATACGGGGATGGGAAAGCGTAACCTGGTGTCCTACACACGCTGTCTGGTGGATGCCAGCGCCGGGATTTACGCCAGGCCAGCGGAGAAAATACCGGTGGTCTATACGCATATCGCCTTAGAATATTATGACGAGATTAATGATAATCCGTTTATTTTGGGGGTAGTGATTGAAACGGCAGTTACCGATATTCGAGGCACACATTGGTATGCGCTCGATAAAAAGTCATTGCAGGACATTTCTTTTGTATATGAAGAGGGGAAAGTGTGGAAGCCGTACGACGCCTCCGGGTTCCAGAAGAGATATGGCGTGTCGATGAAGAGTAAGAAAGAGGGCATCACACTTTTTATGCAGATGACGGGGCTCAAGCTGCCATATCAGGAAGTTTCCAAGTACCAGAGGAAACTCAGGAACATCATGGCATACAATCCTGCCGCCAAAATCCAGGAATTTATTAAGGAATCCGTGTTAGAAGAACACAATGTAAATTTTGAAAAGTTAAAAGAGGCCAAGAAGAATATCGAACAGATTAACAGCAGCTTAGAGCAGATTAATCAGGAGCTACAGGATTTGGATGCTATTTTGTCTGATTATGAGGAACATGATAAAAAAAGCCTGCGTTTGAAAATAGACGACATAAAAGTGATTTACAATAATGTTGTGCAGTGTCAGAGGAGGGAACGCGAATCCCAGGAAATTGTTGAGAAAAATAACATTATTTGTGGACAGTTGGAGAAGGAAATTCACAGATTGTCACAGGAAATCGAGGAGTTAGAGGTTTATCTATCTGAAGCAAAAAGCGCGCTGCATGCGCTGGATGTTTCCAAGGCAATTCTGGCGTCCAAACAGTTGATAGACAAATATGAGGAACAATTAAAGAGCCTGAAAAAAGAGGCGCAAGCGTTAGAGATGTTCCAGAAACAGATGCAGGAAATTGTAACTATGCTACAGGAGTTAGAGATACCTCATACGGATTTCAGTCTGGTGGGCAGGCTGACGTCAAAAGAGGTGGAGCTTGCAGAAAAGAAGCAATTTGTAGGCGTGTTAAAAGAGCAAATCCGCTTGTGCCGTGACAAGTTGATTGCAGATAAGACGATGCTTGACAGAGCGTTATTGGAGATTCGGGAGAAGTGTTCGGAGCAGGCGGGGATTATCGAGAACTGCAACAAGAATAAACCGGATTACACATATGTGAGGGAACAGATGGAACTGATTCGCGAGATTAATCGCGAGTTCCACAAAAGGGGAATCCAGGAGGAAGCGCGGATGGCGTTTGAATACGTCGTGGAATTAAAGGACGAAGGCTGGCGGGACGCAATAGAGGCATTTTTAGGAATCCACCGTTATGCGATTATTGTTTCGCCGGAAGCGTTTGCAGTTGCCAATGCGGTGATGGATGGGTCGCGGCATCGCTACGTGGAATTGGTAAATACCAGGCGGTTGATGGCGAGGGAGATGATGTGCGAAGAAGATTCCGTATTTCATTTCCTGTTTATCCAGAATGAGACGGCAGCTAATTATTTTAAATTCTGGCTTGGCCGGATTCATGCCGTGGACAAAGAGGATGTGCCCAAGTACGACAATGCCATGTCCAAAGAGGGCAAGTTAAGCCGTAACATGGCGGTGACTTATGTGAATACAAAGAAATTAAAGAGTTATTGCCTGGGTGGAAAGGCTGTAGAGTTGAACAGGCTGTCTGCACAAAAGAAATTGCAGCAGTTAAAAGAACGGGAGAAGGAAGTATTGTCCCAGCAGAGACAATTGCAGCAGCAGTCAGATTGCCTGCAAAAAGGGCTGGACGATTTTCGGGAATTTAACTTAGACGCACACCGGGAAATTGCGCAGGTGACGGTGGAATGGAATGAGGAGAAGGGGCATTACCGGGAGCTCTTGGAGGCGCAGAAAAATAATGCTGAGTTCATGGCTTTGAATGACCGTGTGACTGAGCTTGGCAGCCAACTGGAGAAGAAAAAGGCGCAAAAAGGGAGAAAACTGGATAAGAAAGTGACTTTGGCTGCGGAGACGGCCGCCAAAGAAAAGGAAATCAAAGAATGCAAGACGCGGGAAGAGGAGGCGCAGAAACGTTTGCAGGAAGCGCGCGTATCTGACCATTCTGCGGTAGAAACAGCGGTGCAAGAATACGATGGCTACCTGGCGGGGGAAAACAAAAACGGCGGGCTCATGCAGTATGAGAACAAGGCGAGAGTTGACCGCCGCGTCCGCGAATTGGAGGCGAATATCAATGGCAAGCAGCAGTCGTATAACAACCGCAAACAGGAAGTGGACAGGCTGCCCATTGGCTTAGGACATGAAGCAGCTTACCAGAAACGCAGAGGCAGGATTTGGATTGACGATCTTCAGGGCATCCAACAGAAGTTGAAAGAACAGACGGTTACTTATGAGCGTATTTTTAAGCGGGAGTTTGTATTAAGCATCTATGAAACTGCGCAGACGGCGCGCAGCGACATTTCGGATATCAATAAAGAGCTGCGGAAGTTACAGTTTTCCACGCGCTATCAGTTTGATGTCAAGTTGTTAAACGACAGCTCTGATTATGCCAAAATCCTGCGTTACGCCAAGTATTTGCAGGAGACAAATAATATGGCGGATGAAGGGCAGATGACATTTACAAGTTTTATGGGCTACGACAATGATGAAGTTGAATTAAGAGAAAAAGAAATTAAGGATATTATCAACAAAATTATTGATAAAAATGATATGGCGGAAATTAAGCGGTTTGCGGATTACCGTAATTATATGAGCTATGAGATTATCATCAACAATGATGAGGTCAAAGACGGAAAACTGTCGAAGCAGGTGGGCTATAATTCCGGCGCGGGTACTCAGATTCCATACACGCTGATCCTTTCCGCGGCCTTGTCCATGTTATATAATGTGCGCGTTAATTCTGTGCGGCTGATTTTTATTGACGAGCCGTTTGAAAAGATGAGCGACCACAATATCAAGCTGATGTTGGAATTTTTCAAGAATCAGGATTTTCAGGTGATTTTCTGCGCGCCGCCCAATAAGCTGGAATCTATTGGCAGCGAATGCGGGGTGATTATCCCGGTTCTCAAATTAAGCAACGACAATATGCAGATCGGAAAGGTTAAATTCCATGAGCAGCAAAGATTATAAGAAGCCGGTTCTTGAGAAATTATTGAAAAAGTATCATAACCGCCTTGCGAGGAATATAAATACCGGCAGGCGGGTTATCTTAAAGCCGCAGGAAGTATATAAGAATTATACAGACAATAACGCGGATATCAGAGAGAAACAGAGCCTGGAGGAAGCGGTAAGTACGCTGAAAGAGTTAGGCTTGGTAGCGGTGGATTATTTGAAATTCAGCGCCGATGTGGAGAAAATTTATCTCTGCGAAGAGAATATGGATGTGGTGTATGGGTATCTCAAAGAGCATTACGGTGTGGCGCCGCAAAGCATACTTTCTGAAAAAGTGAAGCTGCTCATGCAGCAGTATCAATCTTCAGGGGCAGTGGTGCAGTATTATATGGAGCATATAGGAATGCAGATAGAAGACCCAAGGCGGCAAATAGATTTGTCCAGAATTGAAGCGAATTTGCAAATGCTTGATTTCTTGGAGAAGAATGAGGAGGATTTGTATGTGCGCGAGTTGTCCATGCTTGTGTATGGCGATTCCAAATGGTTTGAGCAGAATAATTATGAAGAAATTTGTGCGATTATAAGAGGCGCGCGTTCCATGCCCAAAGAAGAAGCAGAGGAAAATGACGAGGCGCTGGCCTTTTATCATGTCATCCCGGCGGAACAGGAAGTGATGATAAAAGGAGATTGGAAAATTGTCTGGGATCATTACGTACTGGAAACGGGAAAACTAAAAGGCGGCGTCGCTATATCCTCGGGTGATATCAAGGATATCCGGGAAATAACAGTCCATGCGGCAAATTTGATGACAATCGAAAATAAGACGTCCTATCAGAGAAGCAATGATGCTGCCACGGCAATGATGTACCTTGGCGGTTTTGCCAGCCGCCCGCAAATTGATTTCTTGAGGAGGGTCATTGCGGACAATCCCACCATTCATTATTATCATTTTGGGGATATTGATGTCGGCGGGTTTCTCATTCACAGGCATTTATGCCGGGCAACGGGGAGGAATTTCAAGTTGTATTGTATGGGCGCCAGGGAGCTTGCAGACGACAGGTTCGGCAAGTGTTTGAAAGGGCTTACGGATCATGACCTCAATCGGCTGCAAGGATTGGAGCAGGAAGAGCCGTATAAGGACGTTGTCGCCTATATGAGAGAGAAGCGCGTGAAATTGGAGCAGGAGATCGTGAGTTATTATTTTGAGGTACAAAGATGATTTATTTGAGCAGTTTTCTATTTTCAGATCAAACAGTCCGAAATCCCAACATTTATCCATACCATGTATTTGCCTCAAAAGCGGAGAAAGTATTGCTATTCCGCCCGATTACGATTCTATATGGCAACAATGCGTCGGGCAAATCGACCATGCTTAATATTATTGCTAACAAGCTAAAGTTGGAAGGATTGGAGTATGCGACCAGCAATATGTTTGGAACGACTCCCTATTTCATGCAATTTATAAATGAATGCCAATATTCCCTGGGGGAAGATGAGGAAGGAACAACAATTGATGTGCCTAAGGGGAGCCGTTATATCAAAAGCGAGGATATTCTGTATGAGATTAAGAAAATTCAGCAGGAGCAGATTTTGCAAGATGGGTATATTTACGAACATATCCGCAGGGGAATGCCCAAAGAACAGAGAGAACATTTGAAGGATTCTTATAAGATGAAAAGGGATATGGAATGTCTGGTATTTGCGCAGGAGAAATATTCAAATGGCGAGACTACATTGCAGATGTTAGAAGATTATCTTGAGCCGGATGCGCTTTATTTATTAGATGAACCGGAGGTTTCCCTTTCGCCGGCAAATCAAGTTGCGCTGGCGGAAGAGTTGAATAAAATGACAAGATTTCTGGGCTGCCAGTTTATTATTGCTACCCATTCGCCATTCATGCTGGCGACGCTCAATGCCAAGATCTATGATTTGGATTCCGGGGAATTGGAAGAGAAGAAATGGACGGAACTTGCGAATGTGCGCTATTTTTATGAATTTTTCAGAAAACATAAAGAAGAATTTGAGGAGGAATAAAATGCCCGATATTTTAATTCCCGCGAGCAATGAGGAAAATAGCCATGTTTACATGGATATTTGACGAATGCCGCGAGGGTCAAATACCCCGTCAGCTTGCTGCGGGGTATTTGATTCGTAATGAAACAGAGAGTGATTTTAACGAAGTGGAAGAATTGACGCGAAAAGCATTTTGGAATGTCTATGTTCCGGGATGTGTGGAGCATTATCTGGCACATATTCTACGCGGACATGAAGATTTTGTCCCAGAGCTTCATTTTGTGGCAGAGACGGAGGATGGAAAGGTTGTGGGCAATCTTGATGCGGAAGCATTTGATAAGCAGTTTCCACCGATGGAAAAAGAAGTAACGATGCAGGCAATTTAACGAATTACGGTGCCAATGCTTTCCCTGTTGTAAAGATGCAGGAAGAATTTTGTGGATATTTAAAATAAAAAAGAATGTGAAGGTAACAGAAAGTGGCAAAATCTTTGCCGCTTTTTATTGACTTTGCGACACGTATGTCGTATAATAATTTCAGACACATGTGTCGGAAAGTTGGGTTGCTTATGAATAAAAGAGGACAGGAAACGAGGAAACATATAAAGAAATGCGCTTGTTCTTTGTTTGCAGAAAAGGGTTTTAAACAAGTGACAATGAAGGATATCTGCGATGTGACGAAATTAAGCAGAGGCGGGTTATATTGCCATTACGAAAGCACACGTCAAATCTTTCAGGAGATTGTTGATGACATGGCTAGTGAACAGGAGAATGAGATTGATTTAAGAATAGAACAAAATGGTTCGGCAGTCACTATTTTGGATGAAATTTTAAACAAGTATGAGAAGGAAATGCTTGACAGCCAATCTTCATTAAGCATAGCAATATATGAATATTTTAGCATTCGTGATATTGCAAATCAGAGTAATTCGCTATATGAACAATATTTAATTTCAGCAAATACATGGAAGAAGCTCATACAATACGGGATGGACAGACAAGAATTTAATGAAGTGGATATTTCCGCGGTATTCGACCTAATTGTGTTTTCGTATCAAGGGGTAAGGATGTACAGTAAACTTATGCCTATGGATAAAGAAACACCTTCCAGAATAATAAAAGAAATAAGAAAAATATTAGTGAAAAGCGGCAGTAATAGCGATATTGCTTAAATATTTAACATGAATAAAAACGCATTATTATTCCTTGCGATTCATGCGAAAGGTGGTGTGAAAGATTTGAAATTGAAAATTATTGGTAGTGGCGGCATGTCAATTATTCCGAGTTCATTTTGTAAATGTAAAATTTGTGAAGAAGCCAGACGAAAAGGCGGCAGGTATGAACGGTTAGGACCAAGCCTGTATATTGACGATATAAAAATGTTGATAGACACACCCGAAGATATTGCGGTAGCCTGCAACAGACAAAAAATATCGGAAGTGAAGCACCTTTCCATTTCCCATAGTGACCCAGACCATGTCAGGGGTATTCGGATTGTTGAAAAGATAGGCTGTGACTTTATTAAAGGAACGAGTATGCCTATTGGCTTTTATGCTCTTCCAGAGGTCATTAGAGATATAAACCAAATGAACCGTGACTGCTTTAAATATTATGGTGACGTTCTTCATTGTATTTCTGTTAATGAAACACCGCATATAAAAATAGATAATATTGACATAGACTTAATCAACAATAACCCAAGCCGAAATATCACTTTTTATGTTCTGAAAGAGCATGAAAAAAAGGTTATCTATGCCTGTTGCAATCCGAAACCTTTTGCTCATAATGACTTATATTTTGATGCAGATATTTTGATTATAAGCATGGTTTCTGATGATGGAATATTAAATGATGGAACGAAGCTTATGGATACGCCTTTGAAAGATGAAATATTCACTTTGGATGAGGTTATAGAACTGAAAAACTATTATAGAATCAAGAAGATTATAGTTACACATATTGATGAAATATGGGGAAAATCATATGGCTATTACAAGGAACTTGAAAAAGAACTTGATAATATTTTATTTGCTTATGATGGTATGGAAATCATGGTTTGAAAAAGAAATTACTATAAAGTACCCTATGTTAATCAAATCTTATAATTTATAAAATGGAGGAATGGATGATGGTATATGAAAAAATACGGCTTGTAAAGCCAACTTTAGGGTTAAAGGATGAAGCGCTTGAATACCGGCAGGAACATTTTGATTTTGGAGAACAGGTAATCAATGGGAGTGAACTATTTGATAAGATTACTTCTTATGAAGAATGGTTAGAGAAAGTCATTGCCAATGCAAATCCCGAGACTGTAGACCCTAATTGGGTTTTAACCGATACATTTTTTGCAGTAAGGGTGTCGGATAATAAAATTGTTGGCATTGTTGATTTGAGGTATCAATTAAATGATTTCCTGAAAGATTTTGGTAATTGTGGATATAGTGTAAGACCGTCAGAAAGAAGAAAAGGGTATGCCGGTGAAATATTAAGGCAAATATGTTTGGCTGCGAGAAAACACGGTCTGAAACAGTTGCAATTATCGGTTGAGAAGGACAATGCTGCTTCAATAAAAACAATTGAGAAAAACGGTGGAAATTATTGCAGGAGTTTTATTTTTGATGATGAGGAAGCATATATATATTTGATAAATCTTTATTGACTGATACCACATAAGGATAAAATTTTTGAATAAAAGCTTTGCGTTTCCCCATTTTGTATATGTATAGTACCAAGACCTTTTGGTACTATACATATACAAAATGGGGAAACTTAAAATAAAAGCATATTGAATAACTTTTCTGCATATGCCATAATGCCATTAGGCGAAAGAGATGCAAAAGTTCCATGTGAACACCTCCCCCTGTTGCGGGTCTCGAGGGGGACACAAATTTTTTTGCAGAATGAAGAAAGCTATCTGCAAGGGGTGATAAATCCCAGCGAGGATGCTTTTATGATATATTAGCAGAAATGGAAAGGCAGTTCGCTATTCCCGTTCCCGGATAGTAACCGCGACCACATCCCCCGTCTGTTTCCCTATCTTTGCGCGGATGTCTTTGCGCAGGCCGATAATGTAACATACGCTGCCGTCTGCGTTTTTGACGCCCATATTGACAATGCTGCCGTCATAGGGTTCGCCGTCAAAAGTGGCGTGCACTTTTACTCTTCCCCTGCCAAATTCTTTGCGAATATCATAGGGGAAGACGACATAGGCGCCGCCTTTTTGCCCGGCATTATAAATTTTCGATTCATATTCATAAGTTTTCATATTGATTGTTACCTCGATTTTGCGGGCGCCGCACAGCTTTTGCGTTCCACCAAATGATGCGGGACAATAATCTTGGTTGGCAGCAGCGATGGGTCCTCAATATGGTTAATTATCTGCGAGGCGGCTTCAATGCCAAGCTGACGGGAATTGATGTCAATGGAGGTCAGCGGCGGGGAAGTCAGCCTCGCAGCAATAGAATTGTTGAAAGATACAATCGACAAATCCTCGGGAATCCGCAGGTTCATCTGCGATGCGGTATGTGCCAGCACCAGCGCGTGAATATCATCGTTTGCAATAAAAGCAGTTGGACGTTCTTTCATGGAGAGCGTTTTTTTTATTTCCTCCGGGTCTTCATAAGGGATGAAAGGAATTTCAATATAATATTCGGGGCGGAAAGGGATGTTCTGTTCGGCTAGCGCCAGGATATATCCCGATTTCCGGTCGGCGGAAAAAATACGGGCGCTGTCGCAGCCGAGGTAAGCGATGCGCTCGTGGCCCAGGGAAATCAGATAGGACGTGGCGTCTCTGGCGGCCTGTATATTGTCGTTATCAATGTAGATAGTATCTTGAATATATTTGTCAGCTTTCCCGATAATCACAAATTGTATTCCTTCCCCATAGAGATAGTCGACAATGGGGTCCTGACGGGAGGAGTAGAGCAGGATAATACCGTCTAATCGTTCCTCTTTTATCATCTGCCGCATACATTGCAGTATTTCATCGGTGGAGGCGCCGGTGATAAGCGTGGTAAAATATTGTTTCTGATTGCAGAATTGACTGATGCCGCGCATTGTCTCCAGAAAAAAAGGCAAGTTCCCCATCGAACATGTGCAATCGTATTATCTTTCCAATTCCCGCGATTATCAGAACTGGAAGACGAGAAAAGCAATTGCGGCGGACGTTTGTGTCGGAGCGCAAAAGGTTTGTTTTGTCTGTACGCATCTGGGCTGGTGGGGGGATGAGGAAGAACCGTTTGCCAGTCAGATGGATTTGCTTCAAAAGGCGCTGTCCGAAAAGAAAGGAAACATTTTTCTGCTGGGCGATTTTAACAGTCCGGCAGATGAGAGGAATACAGGCTACGATTATGTGAAAAGCTATGGATGGCTGGACACCTGGCAGCTTGCCGGACACGACGGACATGAGATAACCGTTCCGGGAAAAATTGACGGATGGAGCGAGGAAGCAGAAAAAGGGTTATGTATCGACTATATTTGGGCGAACTATCCGGCGAACGTCGTCTCTTCGCGAGTCGTACTTTCCGGCCAGAAGGAGCCGGTGATTTCAGATCATTTTGCAATATTAGCGGAAATTTTGAGAAATGAGGAAGAAGCATGAGAAAAAGTGGAATTTTACTCCCGATTAGCAGCCTGCCGTCTGCTTATGGGATCGGCTGCTTTTCCCAAGAGGCGTATGAGTGGGTGGATTTTTTGAAAGAGGCGGGGCAAAGCTGTTGGCAGATTCTTCCGCTTGGCCCCATCGGATATGGGGATTCTCCTTACCAGTCATTTTCGTCTTTTGCCGGCAACCCATACTATATCAGCCTGGAAAAGTTGATTTCTTATGGATGGCTGACAGAGGAGGAATGCGAGAGCGTCGATTGGGGAGCGGATGAGCGGTATGTTGATTACGGTTTGTTGTATGAAAACAGATCTGTGCTGTTACGGAAAGCTTTTCAAAAGAGTGGGATTGAGGATGATCCGCAATTCCGCAAATTTCAGGAAGAAGAGAAGGATTGGCTGGGAGACTTTGCGCTATTCATGGCCCTGAAAGATGAAAATGAGGGAAAACCTTGGACTTTGTGGGAAGAAGATGTAAAATACAGAAAAGAAGAGGTTTTGAAAGATAAAGCGAATGAACTTGCGCAAGAGATTTGCTATTATGAATTTTTGCAGTTTGAGTTCTATCGTCAGTGGTTGGAATTAAAGAATTATGCAAACAGTCAGGGTGTGGAGATAATCGGTGATATTCCGATTTATGTGTCTATGGACAGCGCCGACGCCTGGGCGGGCAAAGAGTTATTTCAATTTGATGAACATGCAAGGCCAAAAGCAGTCGCCGGTTGTCCGCCGGACGGGTTCTCGGCGGTCGGACAATTGTGGGGGAACCCGCTTTACGATTGGGATTACCACCGCGCCAGCGGATTTACCTGGTGGATGCGGCGGCTTCGGTTTTGTTTCCGTATGTATGATGTGGTGCGTATCGACCATTTTCGCGGGTTTGACGAATATTATGCGATACCGAATGGCGCGGTGGATGCCAGAGAAGGAAAATGGCAAAAAGGGCCGGGCATTGCTTTGTTTGAGAAGGTGCGGCAGGTGTTTGGCGAGCGGGAAATTATTGCCGAGGATTTGGGCTATGTGACAGATTCTGTGCGAAAGCTGGTAGCGGACAGCGGATATCCAGGTATGAAAGTGTTGGAATTTGCCTTTGATTCCAGGGATTCGGGAAGCGCCAATGATTATCTGCCGTACAATTATCAAAGAAACAGCGTGGTATACACCGGGACACACGACAATGAGACGATTAGCGGATGGTTTTGCGAAGGGCTGAAAGCCAAAGAACGGCAGATGGTTCGGGAATATCTATGTGATTTTAAGAGCAAGGATGAAAAGATGTATTTGCCGCTGGTATGTACGGCGATGGCCAGCGTTTCCAAGTTGTGTGTGATACCGTTGCAGGACTGGCTGGGGTATGATAACCGCGCGAGGATCAATGTGCCGTCGACCACTGGGGAGAATTGGCGATGGCGGGTAAAGAAGAAAGAATTGACCGAAGAATTGGCAGAGACCATTTATGCAGCAGTAAAACGGTATGGGAGAGAGGTTCAAGGATAAGTAACGGAGGTGGCGGGATATGGTGAAATTTTATGGGAAAGCAGTGTATAAAGGTATCGCGGTTGGCCCGGTAGTGGTGTTGAAAAATGAAGACCAAAAAGTAAAGCGCAGGAAGGTAGACAATCCAGGGGAAGAAGTTGCAAGGGTCGAACAGGGAGTGAAAATGGCCCAGGAACAGTTGCAGGCGTTGTATGAAAAAGCGGTTGTTGAGGTGGGCGAGACCAGCGCGGCAATTTTTGAAGTGCACCAGATGATGTTGGAAGACGAGGATTATTTGGACGCCATTTACAATATGATTCGCGCGGAGCAGGTAAATGCCGAATATGCCGTGGCAGTGACAGGGGATAATTTTTCAGAGATGTTTGCCGGAATGGACGACGATTATATGAAAGCCCGCGCCGCGGACGTCAAGGATATTTCTAACCGCCTGGTGCAGTGTGTCAGCGGAAATCAGGAAGCCGGACTGAATTTCAAAGAGCCGTCCATTATCGTGGCGGACGATTTGAGCCCCAGCGAGACGGTACAGATGGATAAGAAAAAGATTCTGGCGTTCGTTACGGTTCATGGTTCCGCCAATTCCCATACGTCCATATTGGCGCGGATGATGAACATTCCAGCGTTGATCGGCGTACCCTTGGATTTGGATAAAATACAGTCGGGGATGAAGGCTGTCGTGGACGGCGTTCAGGGAGAGGTCGTCTTTGAGCCGAATGAGTTCGTCTGTGAAGAGGCGGAGCGCAAAATTAAGAAAGAACAGGAAAAATTACAGCTATTACAGGAACTAAGAGGGAAAGAGAATGTAACGCAAAGCGGTAAAAAAATCAATGTTTACGCCAATATTGGCGGTATCGGAGACGTCGGTTACGCGCTGGAAAACGATGCGGGCGGCGTAGGGCTTTTCCGCAGCGAATTTCTCTATCTGGGCAGAGATGATTTCCCGACCGAAGAAGAGCAGTTCCAGGCGTATCGGCAGGTTTTACAGACTATGGGTGAGAAAAAAGTTATCATCCGTACCTTGGATATCGGGGCGGATAAGCAGGTGGATTATTTCAACCTGGGAAAAGAGGATAATCCCGCCATGGGTTACCGTGCTATCCGCATCTGCCTCAAACAGCCCGCTATCTTTAAGACGCAGCTACGCGCATTGTTCCGGGCAACCGTATACGGAAATCTTTCGATTATGTATCCGATGATAACCTCTGTGGAAGAAGTGGAAAAGATTTATGCGATCGTCGAGGAAGTCAAGGAAGAATTAGCAAAGGAACAAATTACTTTCAAGAACCCGGAACAGGGCATTATGATTGAGACCCCGGCGGCGGTAATGATCAGCGATAAGCTGGCGCAGATGGTTGATTTCTTCAGCGTGGGCACCAATGATCTCACGCAGTATACGCTTGCTATCGACAGGCAGAACGAAAAGCTGGATGATTTCTATAATCCGCATCATGAAGCGATTCTGGCGATGATTCAGATGATTACCGACAACGCCCACAAACATGGAAAATGGGCGGGAATATGCGGGGAATTAGGCGCAGACCTGGAGCTTACAGAAGAATTTGTTAAAATGGGAATTGACGAATTATCCGTCTCTCCCTCGATGGTGCTACCATTGCGGAAACGCATTCGGGAAATAAAATAATTTCATTTTAAAGGAGGAAAAAGTAATGCAGAAATTTGATTATGTAATTAAGGATGAAGTGGGAATCCACGCAAGACCGGCAGGGCTTCTTGTCAGGGAAGCGAAAAAGTATCAGAGTGAAATCCGCATTGTAAAGGATAGCAAATCTGCCGCCGCCACCAAATTGATGGCAATTATGGGGCTTGGCGTAAAATGTGGGGACACGGTAACCGTAGAGGTGGAAGGCGCGGACGAGGATGCTGCCTGCGAAGGAATCAAGGCTTTTTTTGAGAGCAATTTGTAAAAATATTTAGCTATCAGGGAGGAAGTAAGTAACTCGCAGGCTCATTGTATTTCTGTGTCTTGGAGGGCCGTAAAAACAGATTGCCGGATAACTTGAGGTATGCTATAATCTGCCTATGGAGTAGACGTGTTACAAGGTGGTAGCCTTCCTGACTTCACAGAAGAGGGGAGATGGTGCAGATGGACACATACCAGATTTTGAGCCTGCTGTTTTTAGGCGGTAATTTCCTGATTGCGCTGCTTGCCTACATAGATAGGAACAACAAGCATAAATAAATAAGCCTACCTTGTAATCTTAGCGGATTAGGTAGGCTTATGCTTTACTTATGAGGCTAACCACTTTGTGGGCGGCTGCTCCTTTTTTATAATATAACATTTCTGAATCTGAAAATCAACTGCATTGAAATAATTAAATGACATTATTCCTGCCAAATTATTAATCTGTAAACAGTAACGTCAAATTTAGTATAAAATCAACATAGACGGACATTTTATAGATAAGATAGTTCAAATTATTTTATAATTAATATGTCCGCCGCCAATGCAGCGTATGTATCGGCATGGCGGATAGGAAAGAGGTAAAAATGGAAACAAAAATGAACCCAAGAAAAGTGGCGGTGATTGGCTGCGGATTTGTCGGTTCCGCCACGGCGTTTGCTTTAATGCAGAGTAAATTGTTCTCCGAGATGGTGCTCTTAGATGTTGATTTTGATAAAGCGGATGGGGAGGCAATGGATATTGCCCATGGAGTTCCCTTTGCCGGACAGATGAAAATTTATGCGGGAAATTATGAGGATATTGCAGATGCGGCGATAATTATTGTGACGGCGGGTGCAAATCAGAAGCCCGATGAGACAAGGCTGGATTTGGTAAATAAAAACGTTGCCGTTTATAAAAATATTATCCCGCAAATTGTAAAACAGGGATTTGAAGGTATTCTGCTGGTTGTATCTAATCCTGTAGATATTCTAACTTATGCGGCTGTGAAACTGAGTGGTTTTGCGGAAAACAGGGTGATAGGATCGGGTACCGTTCTTGATACGGCGAGGCTGAAATGCGCCCTCAGCGAACACCTGGGCGTAGACAGCCGCAACCTTCATTCTTTTATTATCGGTGAACATGGAGACAGTGAGATTGCAGCCTGGAGCAGTACGAATGTGTCGGGTATACCGCTGGACGATTTTTGTGAAATGCGCGGACATTTCAACCACGCGCAGGCGATGCGTGAGATTGCAGAAGAAGTCAAAAACAGCGCCTATGAAATTATTGAGAAAAAGGACGCCACGTATTACGGGATTGCCATGTCGGTGAAGCGTATTTGCGAGAGCATTGTCAGGGATGAGAAATCCATCCTGCCAGTGTCCGCCATCATGCATGGAAATTATGGAATCGAGGGCATAGCCCTGAGTATGCCGGCGATTGTAGGGGCAAACGGGGTGGAGACGCATGTGCCGATTGCGCTGAGTGATGAGGAAATAGAATCGCTTCACCATTCCGCAGAGACAATCAAGGGTATTGTATCTGAAATCAATTTATAAGCAAATCCAAAGGTATGCAAGGAGGAGAATATTTTGCAGATAAATAGCGATATCGAAGTTGTCATTACGAGCTTTAACCAAAAATCTATGATCTATGAAGCAGTTCATTCATTGTGTTGTCAAACAATAAGGCCCAAGCGTATGATTATTGTTGACGACGGATCGACAGATGAAACGTCCATTGATATTTTGCATGAAATAGAAACGGATGAGAAATTATCTATCCCGGTACGGATCATCCGTCAGAAAAATAGCGGTGTTTCGGCGGCAAGAAATACAGGTATTTCTGAAACAGAGTCTCTCTTGGTAGTAGTGCTGGACGGAGATGACAGCCTGGAACCGTCCTATATTGAGGAAGTCAGTAAAATGTTACATGAAAATCCTTCTATGGTTGCTGCATCCTCCTGGTTACAGACATTTGGTATTCTTGAAGCAGTCGTGCGGCCCGAGGGAGGGGATGTTTCATCATTTCTTGCACGTAATTGTTGCCCGGCAACGCATATGTTTCGCCGCGAAGCATGGAAACAATGCGGCGGATATGATGAGACTATGCGCAGTGGTTTTGAGGACTGGGATTTCTTTTTGAGTATGTTGGAAGCTTTACCTGATACATATATTGGCATTGTGGAGAAACCGCTTATAAATTACCGCACCACTCCGGCTTCCTCAAATATAAAAAGTATGGAAAAGCGCCTGGAGCTTATGCGTTATATTGTGGAAAAACATGGTGACGCTTATCAAGAACATGTTGTAGACGCTATCCTGGGGATGGAATCTATATCTATGTCAAGGCTGTATGGTTGGGAAAATGAAATAAATTATGCGCAATTACACGGCAGGAGTGTCAGTAACGAAACGAAAACATTTATTGAAAGCCCATCCTATGGCGATGGAGGAATGGCGGCGGCTGTTCGGATTGTATCAATGGAAAATCAGATGTAGTTGTATTTGTGGTAATCTTAGAAAAAATGTGATATAATCTTGTTTATCGGTGTAGAAAGTAGGGAGATAGTCCGGTGGCTGCCCTTTTCAGAAACGGAAAGGGGTTATTATGAATACGTTAGAAATATTAACGGTTCTTTGGTGGTTTTGCCATTTTGACATACATAGGTAATTGTAACAACCGTAACTAGACAGGGGGCTGTCGCACTGACATAAATTACAAGCTATGATTCGTTCAAAAGGTTTACATTGCCAAGCAATGCAAACAACATGCACAAAAATTATCTTGGGAAGCAGGATTCTCAGAGTGATTTTTGTGCATTCTGTCTTTGCCGCATAAGCGGCAAGTTCTTTTGAAGGAGTAAATATATTAGTGCGACACCCCCAACTTGTATACCATCAAAGATAAATATCGTGACTTTTTAAGAACGTAATGGCAAAGGTGTAAATTATACAAAAGAAACAGGAGGCAGGAGGAATAAAATGCTGGGTATATATTTTAGTGGGACAGGGAATTCACGCTACGCTTTGGAGTATTTTTTGGGACAATATAACAGATCGGCAGAAGCAGTTTCAATTGAGGATGAGAACGCTGCCAGAAAAATCAGATGCCATACAGAGCTTGTTTTCTGCTATCCCGTGCAATATAGCAACATTCCCAAAATGGTAAAGGACTTTGTATATTTAAACGCAAATTTATGGGAGGGGAAGAAAGTTTTTATCATAGCGACAATGGGCATGTTCAGTGGTGATGGAGCCGGTTTGTTAGGCAGACGATTGCGCAGATACGGCGCGCAAATAACAGGCGGATTACATTTGAAAATGCCGGACAGCATCGCGGACGTCTGGGTATTAAAACGTTCTCTGGAGAAAAACAAGGAACTTGTGCGCAAAGCAGAGCGCAAAATAGCGCAAGCTGCGCTTAGAATGAAAAATGGCGATGTTCCGCAAGATGGAATGGGGTTCTTAAAGCAAATGGCAGGGTTGTTTGGACAGCGTCTGTATTTTTTGAGCAAGACGGCGGAATATACAGAAAGAATCAAAGTCGACACGATAGTATGTAACGGCTGCGGGAAATGTGCTGAATTGTGTCCAATGGAAAGTATACGGGTTAAGTATAAAGTGGCGCACGCAGGGAATAGATGCACCATGTGTTACCGCTGTATCAATAATTGTCCTGAGCAGGCGATTACCTTGATAGGGAGACGTGTGCATGAGCAGGGAACCATTGAAAAATATCTGTCCTAAACAATTGATATACATAGTTTATATATAGTTTTGCAGAACTGAGTGCAGGAAAGGAAGCAATCCCATGGATCAACGGACGAACAGCACATTATTTGAAAAAGAGGCGGTTTCTTCTGCCGTTATCAAACTGTCGGTACCGACAATTATCAGTTCTCTTGTAATGGTAATTTATAACCTGGCCGACACCTATTTTGTCGGCCTGCTGGATGACCCGGTGCAGACGGCGGCCGTTACGCTGGCGGCGCCGGCGCTTCTTGCGTTTAATGCGATAAATAATCTGTTCGGCGTCGGCACCTCAAGCGCGATGAGCCGTCTGCTCGGCAGGGGAGAGACTGAGAAGGTAAAGGAATGTTCTGCCTTTGGATTTTACTGCGCCCTGTTTTGCGCAGGGGTATTTTTTGTGTTGACATGGATATTTTTACATCCGCTGGTCCGCCTGATGGGAGCGGATGCAGATAATTTTGCCGCCACTTGCGCGTATATGAAATGGGCGGTTGCTTTCGGGGCGATTCCCTCAATTCTCAACGTTGTGTTTGCCTATCTGGTGCGTTCCGAGGGAAATTCCATGCATGCAAGTATTGGCACGATGAGCGGGTGCATCCTGAATATGATTTTAGATCCTTTTTTTATTTTGCCTATGGGGTTAAATATGGGGGCGGCAGGGGCTGGACTAGCTACGTTTTTGTCTAATTGCGTGGCATGTCTGTACTTTCTGGTTCTGCTCTATATTAAGCGCAGGCGAACTTGTGTCTGTATTGATATCCGGCGGTTTTCCTTTCAGAAATCTATCATTGCCGATATCTTTGGCGTGGGAATCCCGGCGTCCATACAGAATCTTTTAAATGTTACGGGAATGACGGTGTTTAACAATTTTGCGACTGCATATGGCTCGGAAGTAGTGGCGGCGATGGGTATTGTACAGAAGATTCAGATGGTTCCTTTGCAGATTACGCTGGGCGCTACACAGGGGATTATGCCTTTTGTCGGCTACAACTTTGCGAGCGGAAACCGAAACCGCATGAAAGAAGCGGTGATGTATCTGCTGAAGAGGACGATTCTGTTGATGCTTGTTGTGGCTGCGGCGGGCAGTTTGGCGTCCGGCAGCCTGATCGGGCTTTTTATTAAGAATCGCGCAGTTATTGACTATGGTTCCCGGTTTTTGGTCGGTTTTCTGTTCGCATTGCCTTTTGCATGTCTCGACTACACGACGGTCGGTGTGTTTCAGGCCATTGGCGCGGGAAAGAAATCACTGTTGTTTGCTTTTTTAAGAAAAATTGTACTGGAAATTCCAGCGCTGGTGCTGCTGAATTACTGGATTCCCTTGTATGGGATGCCGTATGCTTCCATGTGTGCAGAAATGATCTTGTCGCTGTTGGCAGCGAAGATGTTATGGGGGATATTGCAGGGAAATAAGGCGGAGGCTGGTCATAAATAGGGTTTGGCAATTATCTATTGAAAGAGATACGGAAAGGAAATAAGAGTATGCAAGAAATTAGCCTGGCAAAACGCACGGCGGATAGATTGAGGGATTTAATCCTTACGGAAAACGTGTATCAGTTTGGCGACAAACTTCCCAATGAAAACGTGCTTTCGGAGGAATTAAGCGTCAGCAGGACGACGCTCAGGGAAGCCGTGCGCATTCTCATATCAGAAGGGCTTTTGAATGTCAAAAGGGGCAGAGGCACATTTGTGGTGGAACAGTGGGAGCGTCATGCAGACAGCGGCATTGATTTACAGGAGTTAAGCAGTAAGAAAGTGACCCTGCGTGATTTATATGAGACACGGATGATTTTTGAACCGGAGGCGGCAGCTTTCGCATGTAAGCGTGCCAGCGACGAGGAAATTGTACATATCTTGGAACTGGGCAAACAGTGTCAGGATTACCTAAGTGAAAGCGTTAGCGGTCAGCAGAGAATTGATTCGGAGATTGCCTTTCATAGCGCGCTTATCAAGGCTTCCCACAATGAATTTATCGGGCAGTTTTTGCCGGTGCTGACAGCGACGATAGAAAAGACGTTTGACTTGAATCACAATCTCCATATCATCGCCAAAGAGGCATACGAAGACCATGCCCTGATTATGAAATTTTTGAAACAACGTAATCCAGAGGCCATGAAATGTGCGGTTAAGATTCATTTGAGTAATGCAATGATTACGGAGGAATTGGAAAAATAACAGCTGGCAAACGATTATATCCATGACAATAAGTTTTCTCTATTGACAAGTTTGCAGAAAAGATGTATAGTTGTCATACAACAATACATAAGATGTATTACAAGTAAGGAGGCTAATTATGAGCGAAGCAAAGATTTATTATGGAGAAGACTGTAATTTGAGTTTATTAGACGGAAAAACAATCGCGGTTATCGGCTATGGAAGCCAGGGACACGCACATGCCTTGAACGCCAAAGAGTCCGGCTGTAATGTTATCATCGGCCTTTATGAGGGAAGCAAATCATGGGGCAGGGCCGAGGAGCAGGGATTTGAGGTCTATACGGCGGCAGAAGCTGCCAAAAGAGCAGATATTATCATGATTTTGATCAATGACGAGTTGCAGGCAGATATGTATAAGAGAGATATTGAGCCCAATCTGGAAGATGGCAATATGCTGATGTTTGCCCACGGCTTTAATATTCATTTTGGCTGCATTACGCCGCCTAAGAACGTGGATATCACAATGGTTGCCCCCAAAGGACCCGGACATACGGTTAGAAGTGAATATCAGGCAGGCAAGGGCGTGCCTTGTCTGGTTGCCGTAGCACAGGATGCCACTGGAAAAGCTTTGGAGCGTGCCTTGGCGTACGCACAGGCTATCGGTGGCGCAAGAGCGGGTGTTTTAGAGACGACATTCCGCACGGAAACAGAGACGGATCTGTTTGGCGAGCAGGCAGTTTTGTGCGGCGGTGTCTGCGCGCTGATGCAGGCAGGCTTTGAAACGCTTGTCGAGGCGGGATATGATGCCAGAAACGCTTATTTTGAGTGTGTCCATGAGATGAAGCTGATTGTAGATTTGATTTACCAGTCGGGATTTGCCGGAATGAGATATTCCATTTCCAATACCGCAGAATATGGCGACTATATTACAGGGCCTAAGATTGTCACCGACGATACGAAGAAAGCCATGAAAAAGATTTTGTCAGACATTCAAGATGGAACCTTTGCCAAGGATTTCCTCTTGGAGATGTCCGCCGGCGGACAGGTACATTTTAAAGCCATGAGGAAGCTGGCGTCAGAACATCCGGCAGAAGTAACCGGCGCGGAAATTCGTAAATTATACAGTTGGAACAATGAAGGAAAATTGCTTGATAATTAAGATTATGTAGTGTAAAAAAGAGAGTTGCTTGAACGATAAGAGGTTTGCAGTTTGAGCGTAGGAGCGGCACAGGGCTAATATGACAGCTTTGTGCCGCGATTGATTTTACAAATTGTCCATGTTTCATAACTTGCCCATCGTGTCTGCTGCCTGCAACAAGAAAACTTGGCAAATACTATTGACAAGAAAACTTGGTAGATGTATGATGGGAATGCAAACAAAACTTGGCAAATAGGTTTGGAGGTATTCTTATGGACAAGGAAGATGTTTTGAGAAAAGCACAAGAAGAAAAGAATGATGAGATGGAGATTCAGATTCGGGACAAATCTATGAAATGGACTTATGTTTCAATGGTTATTGCTGCCGCTATCTTTTCCTTTATTAGAGATATGCAGGACTACCCAATGATGGACTTAGCGGCTACGGTATCTGTTTCAGCGGCTGTCGGAAACTTTTACAGGTATGTGAAATGCAAAGATAGATCAAATTTATTCATTGCAATCGTTATGTCTGTAATTTTTGTTTTTTCTACAATCCGATTTATTATGGGGCATTAAATCTTACTGATAGAAATTTTAATTACTTTGTAAGGCGGTGGCAATTTGGACGATAAACTTATATTAAAAAATCATTTGAGGGAAGCAAGGACAGAAAAGAAATTGTCGCAAAGCCAGCTTGCAGAAATGGTAGGCGTTTCCCGTAACACAATCAGTTCCATTGAAACAGGGCAATTCAGTCCTACCGCAAAGTTGGCGCTTATATTATGCTTTGCACTTGACAAAAAGTTTGAAGAATTATTTTATTTGGATTATACTAGAGGGAGATAGGCAATCGTTTGATCTGGCAGATCATAAATGACGCCAGGGAAACCGGCTGCCAATCTATGCTTCTGGATACGCTGCCTTTTTTAGAGAGCGCGATACATATGTATAAAATGCATGGATTTTATGAGATTGAAAGTTATAATGACAGTCCGATGGAAACATCTATCTATATGAAGCTGGATTTATAATATAGTATTTAGGGCAAGTAGTGGCAATGGCGAGTGGAAGTAGGGAGGGATCATATATTGAGACTAAGACCGTACAAGGCTTGTGATGCGCAGATAATCACAAAGTGGCTGAAAGATGAATTTGCGTTTCGTCAATGGAGCGCGGACCGATATGAGAATTATCCAATCACCCCGGAGGATATGAATTGTTATTATGACACAGACAGCAGTAACCCGCGGATGTGGGGTATGACGGCATTTGATGATACAGGCATTGTCGGGCATTTCACCATGAGATTTCCGAATGAAAGCAGTTATGACGAAATACGACTGGGCTTTGTGATTGTCGATGATAAAAAACGCGGGAAGGGATATGGGAAAGAAATGCTTGCCTTGGCAGTCAGGTATGCGTTTGATTTTGTTAGGGCAGATAAAATTTCTTTGGGGGTTTTTGAGAATAATACAGCCGCTTTCGCTTGCTATAAGTCTTGCGGTTTTAATATAGTTGACTTGGCTATCCCGGAGAGTTATAATTGCATGGGAGAGACTTGGAAATGTATTGAGATGGAGTTGAGCAGGAAGGATTTTGAGAAACTTCAAAAGAATGAATATAATAAGGAATACGCCTGAGTGCTCTTTTAAATAAGTCGATGGAAAATCATTACTTAAATGGTACAGTTTTCGAGATTGATGGAAGTATACAAAAGATTTAGCAGGAAGGGCTGCTGGAGCTTAATATCGGTAAGGTATCTGATTTGATGTATGTCAATGTGCATATGTCGTACTGGTATTCTCAGTATGATAAATGGAAGGATTCTGGAAGAACGTAAGAATGAGTATCCGAAGCCGCGTGATGTGGATAAGAAATTAAAAGAGACAATCGCCCCCTGTCGCTGGCTATCGGAACGCGGAAGATATACATTAAGCCTTGAGGCGGGTCTTTTGAACAATGATAGCTTTGAGGAATATAATATGTTAGGAAATGGATATGACTGGGAAACAGTTGTACGCGCATTTCTTGAGGACAATATGGCACAGTTGGGTGGTATTCCCTAAGGATGTTTTTTCTTCAAAGACAAAATATAATGATGTGATTATGTAGACAGTGTAGCCTTGGGGCTACGCTGTTTTGATTTTCTGATTGGCTGTCCTGTCCTGCATATGCTCTTGGAACAGTTCTTCCATTTCTTCTGGTGATGGTTCTCGGACAATGCCTACGCCATTATAATATATTTTTAAATTCTGGTGGCGTTTGCCGTCAATATATTCTGGCTTGGACACAACAATCTTTTCAATAAATTCGTGTACGATTTCTGGCGTTAATTCCGTAAGCTGCGTGATGCATTTTACCTTGTCAATAAACCGCTGAAGGCTGTCGCTTTTGTCTGTTTCTGTTTCAAGGTACCGCTCCATGTTGGGGATGGCGGATTTTATCTGCCGCTGTTCTTCCTCAAACGCCATCGACATGGTGGCGAACCGTTCATCAGAAATCTTCCCATTGACATTATCCTCATAGATTTTCTGGATAAGGTGGTCAATCTCAACTACGCGTTTTTTGGCTTTTGAAAGCTCCTTCCGCTTTTGGGCAAGTTCCTTTTTCTTCTCATCTCCGAAAGCTGTCATCTGTTTTCTGGCAAAATCTTTTTCAAAACTCTGCACATACCAGAATACCCGCTGCATACTTTCTAATGCAATCTCCGCCACAACTTTTTCACGGATATAGTGGGCAGAACACACATTTGAGTTTCTGCGGTAACTGGAACAGAAGAAGTATGCGTGTTCCAGTTTGTAGTTGTTTTTTGCGCTGTAATACAGCTTTTCCCCGCAGTCCGCACAGTAAAGCAGACCAGAAAACATACTGACAATCCCACTCCTTGTCGGTCTGCGGCGGTGTTCCCGAAGCTCCTGCACAAGCAGGAAGGTTTCCTCGTCAATAATGGCAGGGTGGGTGTCCTTAAATATCTGCCATTCCTCCTGCGGGCGTTCCAGACGTTTCTTATGCTTGAAAGATTTTCTAGCTGTGCGGAAATTGACGGTGTCCCCAATATATTCCTGCCGTGAGAGGATGTTTCCCACGCTGTCGGCTGACCAGTGGTACGGTATGGCGGGCGGTCTGCGGTATGCTTTCCCAATGCTATTCCAATATTCCGTAGGGGTCATCACTTTGTCTGCCTTCAGTTTTTTTGCTATCTGCGCTGGTCCAAGCCCCGCTATGCACATATCAAAAATCCGCCGCACAATCTCAGCCGCAGGCTCGTCAATAAGCCATTCTGTGGGATTGTCTGGACTTTTTCTGTATCCGAAAGGCAGGTTGAATGTTAAAGGCTTGCCTGACATTCCTCTGTTTCGGAACACGTTCCGCACTTTCTGGCTTGTGTTCTTGGCGTGCCATTCATTGAATAAGTCCTGCATTGGGACAAGGTCGCTGATGCCTTTTGCTGTGTCGATATTGTCCATGATGGCAATATAACGCACGTCAAGGCGTTCAAAATCTTCCTCCAGTAACTGCCCGACAACAAGGCGGTTGCGCCCAAGCCTTGAGTGGTCTTTAACGATAATCGTCCCAATTTTCCCCTGCTCGGCTAAGTCCATCATCTCCATAAAAGAGGGTCTTGTGAACGTGACTCCCGAAAATCCGTCGTCTACAAAGAAGCGGGGATTGCGAAATCCGTTCTCTTTTGCATATTTTTCCAGTATGGACTGCTGGTTTTTGATGCTGCCCGAAAGCCCGTCCTGCTCATCGT
>CAJURU010000015.1 GCA_910588845.1 uncultured Lachnospiraceae bacterium | reverse complement strand
CAAGGCTATGGGCATGTGCTAAATATTAAAAGCACAGTGCCGTGAATAATTCGGGATTATCACTATTACTGTACCATATTTTAGCAAATATGTCATGAAAAGCGTTTATTTATAATACAATTATATCAGTTCAGGCCAAATGGAACGGGCTGCGCACTTGCATCTTTGGCAGATTGCCTCCATAATTCGGAATTGCGGGCATATGCTGGAAATCCATATCGTAAAAAAATATCGGAAAAAAAGTATATTTATAATTATTTTTAAGATTCTCAAATTTATACCCGTAAAAAAATGAATAAAAAATGAACGAATTATGTACAAGGATGATAACATGACAAAAAGTTACAAAAAGGATTGCATGGAAATATGGGAGTATCGCGCAGGAATTGTCGTAGATTTTTTGTATTATATGAAAAAGTTGAAAAAAATACAGTAAAAAAATAAACTTATTTAACGATAAGAAGATACGGCACAAGAACTTGTTTTTAAATAATAAAAATGCATACGAACTTGTATTGGATATTGCGACAAATAATAAAAATACACGGCAAGGCTTATTGACGGGAACAAGCAAAAAACTTAAAATGAAATCACCAACGGCGAAATGCCGAAAACAAAAAGGGAGGACATGTAAAATGTTAAAGAAGAAAGTAGCAATGTTACTTGCTGTAGCAATGGTTGCAGCAACAGTAGTTGGATGTGGCGGCGGAGACGACAAGAAGACAGACGCTCCGGCAGATGACGCTACAACAGACGCTCCGGCAGATGACGCAGCAGACGATGCAGACGCTCCGGCAGATGACGCAGCAGACGATGCAGACGCTCCGGCAGATGACGCAGCAGATGCAGACGCTCCAGCATCAGGTGAGACAATTAAAGTTGGTATTATCAACAACGACCCGAACGAGTCTGGATACCGTACCGCTAACGACAAAGACTTGAAAGAGATGTTCACTGAAGCTAACGGATATGAGGCTACCTTCCAGTACAGCATGAAGAATGACGAGCAGATTGCTTATGCGCAGAACATGCTTGCTGATGGTGTTGATTATCTGCTTCTTTCCGCAGCTGACACAGCAGGATGGGATTCCGTTCTTCAGGATGCCCAGGCAGCAGGAACACAGGTTATCCTGTTTGACCGTGTAATTGATGCAGACGAGAGCCTTTATGCAGCATCTATCGTATCTGATATGGATAAAGAAGGCCAGACAGCTGTTGATTGGTTAGCAAACCAGGGATTAGATGAGTACAACATTATCCATATCCAGGGTGTTATGGGTGCGGCTGCTCAGCAGGGACGTACCAAAGCTCTTGATGAGAAAGTAGCGGCTGAGGACAACTGGAAACTTGTTACACAGCAGACAGCTGAGTGGAATGCTGAGAAAGCACAGCAGATTGTACAGTCTGTAATCGACTCCGGTGAGGACTTTAATGTTATCTATGCAGAGAACGATGATATGGCTAAGGGCGCTGTAGCAGCTCTTGACGCAGCAAACATCGAGCATGGCGTTGACAAGAAAGTAATCGTTATGGGATTTGACTGCAACAAGTGGGCATTAGAAGAGCTTAAAAAAGGCAATTGGAACTATGATGGACAGTGTAACCCATTCCAGGCTTCCTATATTGACGAAGTAATCAAGTCTCTTGAGGCTGGTGAGGAAATCGCTGAGAAGACCATTATCCTGGAGGAGAAAGGTTTCGATGCTAAGGAGATCACTGACGAAGATATTGAGAACTACGGAATCTAATCTGTAGACAGAATTCAGAATTGAGTTAAAGTTATAATATAAAGCGCGGCGCAGCAAGGTCGAAGTCAAGTCTGCGCCGCGCTTTGTGTGAAAATAGGCACTTGGCAGCGGAGTGGGTGAAGAAAATATAACACTTGACAGCGGAGTGAATGATGATGTGAATGTAAGCATTTGCCGATAAAGCGCGCAGGTGATTATATTAAAAAATATAGGAGGTGAACTCATAGGTGAAAGATAATATTGTATTACAGATGAAGAACATTCACAAAAGCTTTCCCGGAGTACGCGCCCTGCAAGGGGTGGATTTTACGTTACGCAAAGGCGAGGTTCATGCACTGATGGGTGAGAATGGTGCCGGAAAATCTACTTTGATTAAGGTCTTGACCGGGGTTTACAGCAAGGACGAGGGAGATATTCTCCTGGACGGACATCAAGGTCCGGTTGCCATCCATTCTCCGCAGGATGCGCAGAAGGTTGGCATCAGTACCGTGTATCAGGAGATTACGCTCTGTCCGAATCTTTCTGTTGCTGAGAATATGTTTATTGGCCGGACCAGCGGCATGGGTCAGAATTGGAAGAAGGTCAATGCTGACACAGACAAGATTCTCAGATCCCTGGATATACCGGCAACAGCAACACAGCAGCTTGAAACCTGTTCTCTCGCGGTTCAGCAGATGATAGCGATAGCGCGTGCAGTTGATATGGACTGTAAAGTGCTGATTCTGGATGAGCCCACGTCTTCCCTGGACGAACAGGAGGTCGAGAAGCTGTTTAAGCTGATGCGTGATTTGAGGTCCAGAGGAGTAGGTATCGTCTTTGTTACACATTTCCTGGATCAGGTATATGAGATCTGTGACAGGATTACCGTTATGCGTGACGGACAGTTGGTAGGTGAATTTGAGATTAAGGATTTGCCGCGTGTAAAACTTGTATCCAAGATGCTTGGCAAAGAGTTGGATGATATGTCCGATATCAAGGGCGAGCAGAAGTCATATGAGCGCAAAGCAGGCGCTGTTCCTGTTCTGGAGGCTCAGGGCCGTGTCAGCGATGCCGGAATCAAGCCGTTTGATTTCCATATTGATAAAGGTGAGGTCAATGGATTTACTGGTCTGCTTGGTTCAGGGCGAAGTGAATGCGTGCGCGCAATCTTTGGCGCAGACAGAGTAACGGGCGGAACCATTAAGATGAACGGTAAGCCTGTAAAGATTAACAAAGCGTTAGATGCTATGAAGAACGGTATTGCATATCTTCCAGAAGATCGTAAGGGCGATGGTATTGTAGGAGATCTTTCTGTCCGCGAGAATATCATACTTGCACAGCAGGTATTGAGAGGATTCTTTAAGCCATTCTCTAAAGCAAAGCAGTACGAAATTGCAGATGAATACATAAAACTTCTGAGTATTAAGACGGCTTCTGCCGATACGCCGATTAAGTCTCTTTCCGGTGGTAATCAGCAGAAAGTTATCCTTGCACGTTGGCTGTTTACGCATCCGGAATATTTGATTTTGGATGAGCCGACACGTGGTATTGATGTAGGAACCAAAGTTGATATACAGAAATTAGTGCTTAAACTTGCATCAGAGGGAATGAGCGTTACGTTTATCTCTTCTGAGCTGGATGAGATGCTCCGTACTTGTTCCAGGCTGGTCGTTATGAGAGACCGCAAGGTGGTAGGAGAGCTTTCAGGAGAAGATCTGAACCAGAGCAAGGTTATGAGTACCATTGCTGGAGGTGACAAGTAATAATGCAAAAAAATGAAGTTAAAAAATCAAATGAGAATATTCTTATGAGAATGGTTAGACATCAAATGTTTATTCCATTGCTCGCATTGGGTCTTCTTGCAGTCTTTAACTTGATTGCAGATCCAGGTTTCTTCAAGATTTCACTTGGTGAGAACAGCGCTGGCAACCCTGTTTTGTCCGGTTACCTGATTACAATCTTAGACAGTGGTTCCGAGTTGGCTATTCTTGCAATCGGCATGACGCTGGTTACTGCTGCTTCCGGCGGACAGGATATCAGTGTGGGTGCGGCTGTAGCGATTGCCGGCAGTGTGCTTTTGCGTATACTCTGCGGCGGTAATTCACGTCCGGAAGAACTTGCAGCTCCGATTATCGTGGCATTTTTGGCAAGCTGTGTTGTTGCTATGTTGTTTGGCGCCTTCAATGGTGTGCTGGTTGCGTATTTCAAGATACAGCCGATGATTGCAACCTTGATTTTGTACACGGCTGGACGTTCTATCGCAGCGTGGATTAACAACAATGAACTTCCTGTTATCACGGATCCGGCTCTCAGCTATTTTGGCGGATTTATCCCGGGAGTTCCGATTCCGACACCGTTCTTTATTGCGGTCATTTGCGTTGTTATTATTTTCCTGGTATTGAAGTTCACAAACCTTGGGTTATATACGCAGGCTGTTGGTATCAATGAGAGTTCTTCTAAGCTGAACGGTTTAAATCCACAGCTGATTAAGATTATTTCTTTCGTAGTTCTTGGTTTGTGCGTTGCAGTTGTTGGCTTGATTAAAGTCGGCCGTATTTCAACGATTAACTATTCTGTTATTGCGAAGGATATTGAGATGGATGCCATCCTTGCAGTTGCGCTTGGCGGTAACGCGTTGAGCGGCGGTAAATTTAATATGGCTGCCTCTGTTTTTGGAGCTTATGTTATTCAGTTCCTTACAACCACGCTTTACAAGTTTAAGGTATCAGCAGATGCGCTTCCGGCATATAAGGCAGTTGTCGTAATTGTTCTGGTTGTCATCAGTGCACCAACAGTAAAAGAATGGTTTGGCAATATGACGAAGAAATTAAAGGTTAAGGAGGTTGCTTAGTATGTCAAATAATAAAACAAAAGCGTCCGGTAGTTTTCTTGATAAAATGAATAATCTTACCGACACGAATCTACTCCTTACGATTACTATTATAATTTTCTTCCTGATGTACATTGGCGCGATGATCTTCCAGGGAGGAGGATTCTTAAAACCTCAGCAGTTTTTTAATCTTCTGAATACCAATGCGGCGTTGATTGTCCTTGCCTGTGGATTGAGCCTTGTTATGATTACCGGCGGAATTGATATCTCCGTTGGTGGTGTGACAGCGCTGGTAAGTATGTGCTGTGCAGTATACTTAGACCAAATGGGCGGTAATGTGTTTGTGTCTATATTGATTGCACTGGCAATCGGTCTTGCATTTGGAGCTTTTCAGGGATTTCTGGTTGCCTATCTTGATATCCAGCCATTTATTGTTACTCTGGCAGGTATGTTCTTTGCCCGCGGTATGACAACGATTGTTAATACCAAACCTTTCAACGTGGCAAATGAAGCGTTTACAAAGTTGAAAATGGCTCGTGTTATCATACCTGGTCTGGGTTCTGCCAACAGAAAGGGCGATTATATTGATGCTTATGTTGAGATTGGCGTAGTTGTTGCTCTTATCGTAGTGGTAATTATGTTCTGCCTGCTTAGATGGACAAAGCTTGGGCGTTCCTTCTATGCAGTCGGCGGAAACCGTCAAAGTGCGTTAATGCTTGGGATTAACGTAAAGAGAACAAGATTCCTTTCCCATTTGATTTGCGGATTATTGGCAGGAATCGGCGGATATGTATATTTCCTCCATGTTGGTTCCGGTTCTCCATCCCACGCGACGGGCGCCGAGATGGATGCAATCGCATCTTCAATTATCGGTGGTACGATGCTGACCGGTGGTGTTGGTAACATTGCGGGTACGCTCTTCGGCGTTATGTCTCTGGGTACAATCTTGCAGATTGTATCTGCGGCAGGTCTCGGAGAAGCATGGTGGGTTGGTATTACGCGAGCAGCTATGCTTTGTCTGTTCCTGGTTGTTCAGAGCGTGGTTATGGCACGTAAGAAGAAAGCATAATCGTTTGGAAATCGTTTTTATCATGAAATTACATAAAAGGTCCACACCATATGTTGGTGTGGGCCTTTTGAGGCTGTTTGGGAGGGCGTTGCATGAGCGATAGCAAAATTTTATAAAATGCAGAAATTCCAACTGAATATTTGTTGCTTTTTGCAGAGAAATTATGTACAATAATAATATCTTTTGTGCAAATTTTGCATAGTAGAATTTATAAAGAAGGAGGATATTATGAAGCGATTGAGACGATGTTTGGCGCTAATGTTGAGCTTTGCCATGATTGCCGCTATGATGCCGTTATCTTTGGCAGGAGTTGCGAGGGCAGCGGAAGCGGGAAGTCTGCTTGCGGAATACCGGTTTGAGGAAAGCGATATCACAGACAAGACAATCGCGGATGCAGCCGGGAATGGATATGATGCTGCCCTGGTGGGAGAGGGGGCGGCTGTTTCGGATGGTAGATGAGCAATATTATGTGTTCTATACATCTAGTATTGAAAGTGGAAGTACCTGGGGAATCCGACCTCACGTGCTAAAATGTACGAACCCGGAGGATATTATGAATCCGGCAAGCTGGCAGGCGATGGGCATTATGCAGGCAAACAGCACAGACAAGAAAGCGTTTACGGCGTTTTCCCTGGATATGACAGTGTTTGAACACCAGGGGCGTTGGTATGTAATCTGGCCGCAGACTGATCCATATTCCTCTCTGTTTATCGCTGAGATTGATAAGGATGAGCCCTGGCGTTGTATCTCTGACAGTGTGAAGATTTCTATCCCGGAATTTAGCTGGGAACGGCAGGTCGAGAATGTAAATGAAGGTCCTTCTGTGCTTAAAAATAATGGTAAAATATATGTAGCGTTTTCGGCCGCAGGAACCGGGCCGGAGTATTGTATTGGTTTGTTGTCCATTGATGAAAATGACGATATGCTGGATGCCGCAGCCTGGGAGAAGCAAGGCTATCCTGTATTGACGTCCTCTGATGTGCCGGGAGAATATGGACCGGGGCATAATTCATTCACGGTGGACGAGGATGGCAACGCAATCTTTGTATACCATGCGAGAGGGCAGCAGTGTTATGATAAGCAATGTGCATGGGCAAAAGACGGTTCTCTCTATGATCCCTGCCGTGATGCAAGACTTAAGCGTGTACATTGGGCTGCGGATGGTACGCCTGTTCTTAAAATGAGTTATGCGGAAGAATTGGCTGGGGAGAATAAAACGGTAACGGCGACGATTAAAGTACGTGTTCCAGTCAGCGGGATCACATTGAATAAAACAAGCCTCAGCCTGACTGTGGGTGGCAGCGAGACCCTGAAGGCAACTATTTCGCCCACGAATGCATCAGATAAGGCTGTTACATGGAAATCGGACAACACGAAAGTGGCAACAGTCAGCGGCGGGAAAGTGACCGCCAAAGCAGCCGGCACAGCGAATATAACGGCAACTGCCGCAGATGGTAAGAGCGCCAAGTGTAAGGTTACTGTAAAATCTGTTACCAGGGTAAGTAAGGTAACGCTCAATAAAAAGAGTGTGACATTGGGTTCTGGTGAGAAATTTACCTTGAAGGCGACGGTGACGCCAAGCAAGGCTGCCAACAAGAAAGTCAAATGGTCGTCGAACAGTAAGAAAGCATCCGTATCTCAAAAAGGTGTTGTTACGGCTAAGAAAGTAAAGAAGGCAACCAAAGTGACCATCACAGCCAAAGCTGACGGCAAATCGGCAAAATGTACGGTAACGGTAAAGCCAGCGCCTAAGAAGATTACATTAAATGCGAAGAAGAAGACCTTGAAGAAGGGTAAGTCCTTCCAAATTAAAGTGAAACTTCCTAAAAATACAGCAAGCAACAGTATTAAATATAAGAGCAGCAATAAGAAAGTGGCAACAGTCAGCGTCAAAGGCAAGGTAAAGGCAGTGAAAAAGGGCAAGGCAACAATTACGGTTACCACGTTCAACAAGAAAAACGCTAAAATTACATTCACAGTTAAATAAATTAATGAATGGAAAGGAAAAAAAGGAGGAACAAAATGAAGAAAAAACAACTATTGAAGACAGGCATTTCGGTGCTGTTGGCATCAGCGATGATGATAACAGCCGTGCCGGTAACCAGCCAGGCTGCTCCGGTGGAAGCAGTGGACACAGTTTATGGCGCAGATGTCGAGAGTTTGGAGCCAGGATATTACCTGACGGTATACTCCACCACCAAGGCTTTCTATGCCAGTGCTGAAAACCTGCCACAGGAGACGCGGAGCGTCTATATGGCAGTCAGCAAAGATGGCAAGACGTTTGACGTGTTGAACAATAACGGCGGCGTTATTTATGCTAAGAAGGGCACGAAACAGATAGCTTCCCCGCAGGTTTACAAGAGAGGCAATGATTTTGCAGTGATTGCGCCGGATGCCACATCATCACAGGGGTATCATGTATTCACCTCTACGGACGGCGTACATTACTACGATGAGAATCTTGGAGCTTCGGCCGAGGAATATGGCACAGAAGCGTCCTTAGATAAAACGAAATTTTCACTTATGTACAGAGGTAAAAATATTCTGGAGGAGGATACGACGATTACTCTGGGTAATGCGCTTAAGCTGACCGAAGAGGAGTATACGAAATTTGTCAACAAGCTGGGGACTGTAGTACAGACTGGCTGGGAGGATATTTCTGTTACGGCTAAGAGTAAGCAGGAAGCAGTGAATCTTGTCACCAGCAGGTATTCAAGCGTGAACGCTACTTACAGCGACGGTTCTACACAGAAATTTAACCTTGATTTATCCAATATTGAGGGAGAGGTGGACGGCTCTAAGCCGGGAACGTACACGTTGTATGCGGATGCAATCCAGACCAAATACCTCAACAACTTAAAAGAGCTCAATGGCAGCACGCTGCCGGAGGATGATCCGGCAAACGACAGCGATACAGAGCTGGATAATTATGATGAAGCGACAGGTACCGTATATTTTGACAACACCAAATTTGTGGAAGGTATGGCTGACCCCAACATCTATTGGGATGAAGTGACAGGATACTATTACATGACCGGTTCCTATTTCCCGGAAGAAGGAGACGCCATTGACGCTACGGATAAGCCGCAGTCTTATGACCGCGTCGTATTGCGCAGAGGCAGGACTTTGGAGGAGCTTCAGAAGAGAAGTGCACAGAAGACGATCTGGAAGGTTGGCAATCAGGGATATGAGAATAATCAGGGAACAGATGTAGCAAAAGGAAACCGTTATATCTGGGCGCCAGAAATTCACCGTGTTGGCAATTATTGGGTTGTATACTTTACCGAGAGCCACGGCAGCTTATATAATATTTATTGCCATGCATTAGTATTAGATGGTAACCTAGATCCTTACGAGACTGGGCTTGAATTCGGTTCCCAGGAATCAAAATGGAAAGATTATCAGATGCGCGGAGGCGTTGGCGATACACAGGCAATAACCAAGGATTTCTGTCTGGATATGACGTATTTTGAGGATGCTGCTACAGGAACGCCTTATGTAATCTGGGCTTCCAAAGCGAAAGGGAATTCAGATTTGTACATTGCCAAGGTAAGTATGGAGGAACCTTGGGTTCTTGATTCCGAGATCCTGCGTCTGACAACACCGGAGTACGGCTGGGAAAATGTTCGTTATATGGTGAATGAAGGACCTACCGTATTGCAGAGAGACGGCAAAATTTTCATGTGCTACTCCGCTTCCGGTACTGGTTCTGAATATGCAATCGGTATGATGACAGCAGACCAGGGTACAAATTTACTTGATATCAGCAGCTGGACAAAGAACCCCTATCCGCTTCTGACTTCCCGTGATGTGGAAGGCGAGGAAGGACCGGGGCACAACTCCTTTACTGTTGATAAGGATGGAAATGCGATTTTTGTATATCATGCCAGGCCAACTTCCCATAATTTCCAGCACTGCGGATGGGATGGGGAAAAATCATTACATTATAACTCGCAGCCGTTGGAGGATCCCTGCCGTCACGCACGTCTGAAACGTGTACACTGGGCATCTGATGGCACGCCGATTCTGAAAATGACATATGAAGAGGAAATTACCGCAGAGCATAAGAAAGTTCCGATCAAGGTAACTGTTCCACAGACTGTAGTTCCCAGCATCAAGCTGAGTAAGACAACGCTTGGCATCGAAGCAGGCAAGAGCGCTACTTTAAAAGCAACCGTTGTTCCGGCAAATGCAACAGTCACTTGGAAGTCTGACAACACTAAGGTTGCAACAGTCAACAGCAGCGGCAAGGTAACTGCCAAGAAGACAGGAACCGCAACAATTACGGCTACTGGTTCAAATGGCAAGAAAGCAACCTGTAAAGTAACGGTTGTCAGCTTAAGCAAGACGAAGTATACACTGGGTGTAAAAGAGAAATATACGCTGAAAGTAAACGGTACGAAAAAGAAAGTTACCTGGAAGAGCAGCAACAGTAAGGTTGCAGCTGTCAGCGGCGGTAAGGTGACTGCGAAGAAGAAAGGTTCAGCAACGATCTCCGCTACGGTGGAGGGGGTAACCCTGAAATGTAAGGTTACGGTTAAAGCAGCTCCGAGCAAACTGATATTAAAGAGCAAGAAGAAAGTAACGATAAAGAAGAACAAGACTACTCAGATTAAGGTGAACCTGCCTAAGAACACAGCAGGCGAGCTTAAATACAAGAGCAGTAAGACCAAGATTGCTACAGTTGACGCTAAAGGTAAAGTCAAAGGTAAGAAGAAAGGTACAGCTAAGATTACTGTCTACGCAGTGAATAACAGCAAGAAAGCAAAAGCAACAGTGACTGTAACCGTAAAATAAGAGTATAAGGTAACAGGAACGGAAAACGCAAAGTGAAAGTAATAAAAAGAAGTCCCAGGCAGTTTAAAAAGAGCTGCTGGGGACTTCTTTTTTATCTTATAGGAAACGATTTGTCACGCTAATTCGTGAAAGTTTCTTTCCTAATAAGATAAAAATTATATGCACACTTTGTTCTAGTGATATAATGATTTGCATTTCCGGCCAGCAAACCTGTTTGTGCGTTATTAGCGGTTGCTTCTTCTCCAGATATGCATTTTATCAGCTTCTTTGATCAGTTCGTCGCGAAAATCGGGGTGAGCCACGGAAATGATAGCCTCGCATTTCTGCCAGGTGGATAATCCCTTGAGGTTTACCTTACCGTACTCTGTAACCAGATAATGGATGTTGGCACGGGTATCGGTGACGATGGAGCCGGGATGCAGTGTCGGCAGAATCCTTGATTTCAATTCGCCGTCCCTGGTCTTAAAAGTGGAAGAGCAGCAGATAAAACTCTTACCGCCGTTGGATAGGTATGCGCCCAGTACAAAGTCTAATTGTCCGCCTGCGCCGCTGATATGTTTGGTGCCGGAGGACTCGGAGCTCACTTGTCCGAATAAGTCGATATCTACAGCATTATTGATGGACATAAAATTGTCTAATGCAGAAATCGAGCGGATGTCGTTGGTGTAGCTTACCGGAGCGCTCAAAAGCTCAGGATTTTCGTCCAGATAATCGTACATTTTTTTGGTGCCTGCGCCGAATCCATAAGTCTGGCGAAAACGGTCGATATTCTTCTTGGAGCCGTTAATTTTACCGGCTCTGGCAATGTCTACGAAAGCGTCCACATACATTTCCGTATGTACGCCCAGGTCTTTTAAATCGGACTCTGCAATCAGGGAACCTACTGCGTTCGGCATTCCTCCGATGCCGAGCTGTAAGCAGGCGCCGTTGGGTATCTCTTCCACAATCAATTTTGCCACTGCTTTGTCCACATCGGTGGCTGCTCCTCCTCCGCCAAGCTCGCCGATAGCGGGATTATCACCCTCCACGACATAATCTACCTGAGAAATGTGGATGCCGTTTTCAAAGCCGCCCAGGCAGCGGGGCATATTCTCGTTTACTTCTACAATGATTTTAGCGGAAGTCTCACATACGGCTGTCAAATGGGAAGCATTGGGGCCGAAATTGAAAAAGCCGTGCTTGTCCATGGGTGCGACCTGGAACATTGCCACGTTATCCGGCGTGGAAGATTCGCGGTAGTAGCGCGGCAGTTCAGAATAACGGATGGGGGCATAGAAAGCGCATCCACGGTTGATGAGTTTGCGCTCAATTCCTGACATATGCCAGGAGTTCCAGGTAAAATGTTCTCCGGCATCTTCACGTTCAAAAACTGCAAGCGGTTTCAAAAGAATTCCGCCGCGTAAATTTACATCGGTCAGTTCATCTGTGCGTTTTGCCAAGGCTTTGTCAAGCGCATCCGGGGTACCGTTGCACCAACCGTAATCAACCCAGTCGCCGGATTTGATAACCTTGACGGCTTCGTCGGCGGAGACAAGTTTCTGCTGGTATTCTTGTGTGTAATCCATGTTAAAAACCTCCCTGAAATTGAAATTGGTAACAATTAGATTGTTAAATCTATAACATACAATCATCTTATCATTTTTCTCACAATGGGTCAATAAGCGCGAGATTGTAAATAGAGATAATTCTCATGATAGGCTGTTAGGTATAAGAGAGTAAAGAGACATAAATTTATAACAAAAAAATAATTTTCTAGTGGAAGAATAATAGAAGATGTACTATAATAAAAACGGATTGGGATGGGAGTTGCAGAGGAGGAATCATATGGGTACAGAGAACAAATTCCGTTATAATGACAAAGCAGAACGTTACCGTACAATGAATAAGTTTTTATATATTGCCATTTTAGCGGCTTGGGTGGGATATGTGGCGTATCTGTGGCTGAGGTTTGCGGTAGGAAAAATGGTATTTGGCATGACTGTCATAAATACAGGAATAATTATCATTTGTATCATTGTGAACACAGTTATTTTTTTCAAAGATCAGTCTACGCCTAAGTTGAAATTTGCAATTAACATTGAGTATGGGGTCATGTTCCTGGTATTGGCGTTGCAGACAGATGCGCAGTTTATCAATATACTGCTGCTGGGCGTTCTTGCCGCACAGATTCCTTATTACGATGCCAAGAATTACAGGATAACGTTTTTCTCTTATCTGGCGTTGTATATCGTGGGGCTGATTGCACAGGGTGCGAAACATATGCTTACGCTGGAAATAGATACTGTCTGCACAATCTATGTAATGCTTGGCGTACTCTATGTCCTGGGACGTGTCGGCGGCGTCACTAAAATGTTTAGCGATCACGCATTAGGTACGGTGTTAGACCAGAGTGAGAAACAGAAGCAAATGATAGAGGATATCGTTTCTATTTCGCAGACTGTACAGGAGGAATCAGATAAGAGCACAGAGATGGTGGACGGACTGGTGGAATCCACCAAGATAGTGACGCAGAGTATGCAGGAAATTTCCTCGACGACGGGAGTGACAGCGGAGAATATTTCCGAGCAGAGTATCATGACGCAGAATATCCAGGAGTCAATTGATGAAACGCTTGGCCGTTCCAGGAAGATGGTAGATATTGCGCAGGATTCCAATAAAAGTATTCAGGAAAATATGGAGTTAATGGAGGAATTAAAAGAGCAGTCTGCCAAAATTGCTTCTACCAATAAACAGGTAACGGATTCCATGGGTAAATTGCAGGATAAGACCAAGGAAGTGGAGGAGATTGCAGACATGATTCTGGATATTTCCAGCCAGACAGATCTGCTATCGTTGAACGCTTCCATAGAGAGCGCCAGGGCAGGCGAAGCAGGGCGCGGGTTTGCTGTGGTTGCGGATCAGATTCGCCAGCTTGCGGAACAGACTAAGAATTCTACTGAGAATATTACCAGGATTATTATGGAGCTCAATGAGAACGCGGGCCAGGTGGTGCGGTCTATAGATACTTCTCTGGGAGCCACAGAAAGCCAGAATAAAATGATACATACGGCGGCCGATAGTTTTAGCAGGCTGGATCGGAATATGGAAAATCTAATTGAAGATATTCAGGAAATCGACCAGAGGATTAATAACCTTGCCGATGCGAACAACCGCATTGTAGAAAATATTTCACATTTATCAGCTACTACGGAGGAGATCACAGCCAGCGCGGAGCAGGCCAGCGATCTCAGTGAGAAGAACCTGCAATTTGCAAAGGAGGCGAAAGAGGCCATTTCATCCATCCAGGAGACCGCGGAAGGAATGAAGCAGTACCTGTAAAAATGCAACTATTTATAATGGGCGTCTTGGAAAATGTTGTGTATGAGACGGTCACTTTATATAGTAAAAGGCTATGTTAGCAGTACCAAAATATAATAACAAGTAAAGGAGAAAGGGTATGAGATATCAAGTATTAGGCGACACAATGCCGGCAGTAGAAGTAGTTTTTGACAACGCGGGAGAGAGTATGTATACGCAGTCCGGCGGTATGGCCTGGATGAGCGAGGGCATTGCCATGGACTCGAACATGAGAGGCGGACTGGGCAAGAGCATCGGCAGAATGTTTTCCGGGGAATCCTTGTTCATGGCTACCTATAAAGCGGAAAGACCTGGTGCAATGATTGCATTTGCATCTACGGTAGCGGGAGAAATTCTTCCTGTCGATATCGGGGCATGCGGAGGACTGATCTGTCAGAAGGGCGCATTCTTGTGCGCGCAGGAGAGCGTAAACTTGAGCATTACTTTTACGAAGAAATTGTCCGCTGGATTTTTCGGCGGCGAGGGCTTTATCTTGCAGGATATGTCCGGCACAGGTATGGCGTTCCTGGAGATTGACGGCAACAAGATAGAGAAGAACCTTGCTCCCGGTGAGGTTCTCAAGGTTGACACGGGAAATGTGGTCGCTTTTGAGAAAACTGTGAAGTACGAAGTTGAGACTGTGAAAGGCCTCAAGAATATTTTCTTCGGCGGCGAAGGATTATTCCTCACCAAACTTACCGGGCCTGGCAAGATAGTTTTGCAGACACAGAACTTTAACGAGTTTGCCGGCAGGATTGCAAGGATGATTCCTAGTAAGTAGAATTTGTTTTAAGACATTGAAGATTATAATAACAATGATCTTATATATAAAAATTGGACTAGTGAATATACAAATTAATTTAGTTCAAAAGGGGCTGTCGCACTAACATAAATTACAAGTTATGATTCGTGCGACAGCTTCTTTTGGTACTATAAATTTACAAAACGGGGAAATTCAAAAGAATAAAAGTGTTGACATAACCGGTAAAAGAGAGTATGCTAGGTACAGAGATTTGAAAACTTCATATTGTAATATTTTCTCTTATTCAGAGTGGTGGAGGTACATAGGATCTGTGAAGCCACGGCAACCCCTAATGGAAGGTGCTAACCTGAGCGAGTGATCGAACAATAAGAGGATTTGATTATCTTTCAGACTATCAGGTTCGCTTATTTTTATAAGCGAATTTTTTATATCAAAAATATTTTTACATAACTTTTGATATAAAAACAAATACGCATAGCTTTAAATCAAAGGAGGAAGCAGAAATGGATAAAAGATTATTTACTTCGGAATCAGTGACAGAAGGACATCCCGATAAACTCTGCGACGCAGTGTCGGATGCGATTTTAGATGCCTTAATGGAGCAAGATCCCATGAGCCGCGTTGCCTGTGAGACGGCAGCATGTACAGGATTTGTTTTGGTGACCGGCGAGATTACAACGAAAGCACAGATTGATATTCCCCAGATTGTGAGGGATACAGTGAATGAAATTGGCTATAATGATGCGGCAACCGGGTTTGACGGAAATACATGTGCCGTTATGGTGGCCTTAGACCAGCAGTCGGCAGACATCGCCATGGGTGTGGACAAAGCGCTCGAGGCAAAAGAAAATAAAATGTCTGAGGAAGAATTGCAGGCAATAGGGGCGGGAGATCAGGGAATGATGTTCGGTTATGCGAGCAATGAGACGCCGGAGCTGATGCCTTATCCGATTTCCCTTGCACATAAACTTGCTTTACAGCTGACAAAGGTGCGTAAGGATGGGACATTAAAGTATCTGCGTCCAGATGGTAAGACCCAGGTATCGGTAGAGTATGATGAGAATGGGAATCCAACAAGATTAGAGGCCGTAGTATTGTCTACGCAGCATGATGCGGACGTTAGACAGGAACAGATACATACAGATATTAAGAAATATGTATTTGATCCCATTCTCCCCAAGGAAATGATAGATGAGGACACGAAGTTTTTCATTAATCCTACGGGACGTTTTGTGATAGGAGGTCCCCACGGAGACGCAGGACTTACCGGGCGCAAGATTATTGTAGATACTTATGGCGGATATGCGCGTCACGGCGGCGGAGCATTCTCTGGAAAAGATTGCACAAAGGTAGACCGTTCGGCAGCTTATGCAGCCCGTTATGTGGCAAAGAATATAGTGGCGGCAGGTCTTGCAGACAAATGTGAGATTCAGTTGTCTTATGCAATCGGCGTGGCGCAGCCTACGTCTGTGATGGTGGACACATTCGGAACGGGAAAAATTTCGGATGAGAAGCTTGTGGATATCATTCGTGAAAACTTTGATCTTCGCCCGGCAGGAATCATTAAGATGCTGGATTTGCGGCGCCCTATTTACAAACAGACAGCCGCTTATGGACATTTTGGGCGCAACGACTTAAATTTACCCTGGGAGGCAACGGATAAGACAGAGATTTTAAAGAAGTATTTATAAGAATAATTTATTTGCAAATGTGAGGAAGAGGCGCTGTTAGTGAAACGGCGCCTTTTTATCTTATAGGAAACACCATGGCGCGAGAAAGTGTGAGTGGTCCTACCTATAAGATAAAAATAAGGATGCGCGCTTGCACAAATACCTTGTCACACGAAAATGTTAGCGATTTTTCGCTTGGATAAAAAACTTTTGCCGTGTATTGCACAAGCATTATCCTCATGTTAAAATGAAACAAAAAGTCAGTTGAAATTAGTGGGTAAATGTATGAAAAAAAGCAGAAAAATAATGATAGCCGGATTGGCAGTAAGTTTATTAATATTGGCGTGTTTACTCTGTATGGCCGGAAAAGAAATGATTTGGGATAATGGTAAAGGGACGCAGGAGGCGGCGTACGATGCAAAGAAGCAGAACCAGAGAGCGGAAGAGGCAGATTTGCAGCTCCAGAATCCAGATGGGGAAGAGAGAGATTTGCAGCTCCAGAATCCAGATGGGGAAGAGACGGATTCGCAGCTTCAGAATCAGAATGGAAGTGGAAAAGAGCAGAATACATTAACTCAAAATGAGAGCAGTGAGGAGCAGAATGCAACAATACAGAGTGAAAGTAAGGAAGAGCAGATACAAAAAAAATTGTCGTCGATGACCGTGGAGGAGAAAGCCGCGCAGCTATTTATCGTGACGCCGGAAGCATTGACGGGCTATTCTTCTGTGACGCAGGCGGGGGAGGCAACCAAAACGGCATTACAGGAGTACCCAGTCGGAGGCTTAATTTTTTTTGAGGGAAATATAATTTCTGAGCAGCAGGTGGCAAAGATGATAAAAAAGCAGCAGGAATTCAGCCAGGAGAGAATCGGATTGCCGTTGTTTACTGCTGTTGATGAGGAGGGAGGGAAAGTTACACGCATTGCTGATAATGAGAATTTTGATGTGCCGTCTTTTCCTAATATTTCTGAGATTGGCTCAGGGCAGAAGACAAACTGGGCATATGAGCTGGGCGACAGCATTGGAACATATTTGAGCCGTATGGGATTTAACTTGGACTTTGCGCCGGTTGCGGATGTTTTGTCGAATCCTGAGAATACGGTTGTAAAACAACGCTCTTATGGCAGTGACGCGCAGAAAGTCTCGCAGATGGTTCAGGAGAATTTGAAAGGTTTGCAGCAGCATCAGGTATTTGGCTGTATCAAACATTTTCCGGGGCATGGAGCTACTCAGGGGGACACACATGACGGTTATGCCTATACGGATAAGACATGGGAGGAATTGGCTGACAATGATATCATTCCATTTGAGGATAGTATTGCCTGGGGAGTTGAATTTGTGATGGTAGGGCATATTTCTCTTCCAGAAGTAACAGAAGATGACGTGCCAGCGTCACTGTCCCCATTTGTAATCGGTAATCTGCTGCGCGCAAAGCTGGGATACGAGGGAATCGTGTTGACGGACGCTTTAAATATGGGGGCGGTAACAGATCAATATACTTCTGCGCAGGCAGCGGTGAAGGCGATCCTGGCCGGCAATGATATGATTTTGATGCCGCTTGATTTTAAGAGCGCTTATGCGGGTATACTGACTGCTATACAGGATGGCACGATTTCCCAAGAGCGTTTGGATGAATCGCTGGCAAGAATACTAAGAGTGAAATTATCTTTATAGATTGAGGAGAATGTAAATGAGAGAAATGATATTATTGTTTCAATTTGAGGATAGAACCAGGAAAAACAAGCTCATGAGGGCATTGCTTCCTTTGCGTATGAAGATCAAAGAGGTTTCGTGGGAGGATTATGGGAAACCAATGGGATATCTGGCTGGCATGAAAGAATTTGTGGAAGGGAACGAAAGTGATTTTCCAGGAGCAGCGCAGTTGGACCGGGAAGAGGTTTTGCATGAGAGGCTTTCAGGGGAAATGCTGGTGATGGCGGGGCTTAACGGAGACAGAGTAGATCAGGTTTTGCGCTCGCTCCATAAAGCGGGGATTTCTATCCCTTATAAAGCGGTACTTACATCGTCTAACCAAAGCTGGGATGCATGGAAATTATTTGCGGAAGTCAAACAAGAGCATGAGATGATGACTTAGTACAGGGACAGGAAAGCCTTGCGCCGGCAGATAGAGCCGTGTATGGGGCGGAAAGGTTACAGACAATGGAATGGAAGAAATTACTCTGTGATGACAGGGTGAGAAGTTACAAAAGCAATTCGTCTGGGGATTTTCGGACAGAATATGAGAAGGATTACCACAGGATTATCGGGAGCGCATCTTTCCGCAGAATGCAGGATAAGACGCAGGTGTTCCCGCTGGACAAGAGTGATTTTGTCCGCACCCGGCTGACACATTCTCTGGAGGTGTCCTCGTTTGCCAAATCATTGGGACAGAATATCGGCAAAGGCATTATCCGGGAACAGAAAGATATCGAATTCTTGCCGGAATATCAAGGATATGTCTGCGACATCCTGCAATGTGCGGGTCTTTTGCACGATATTGGCAATCCTCCGTTCGGCCACTTTGGAGAGACCGCAATCCGCGGCTGGTTTCGGGCAAATCTGCCGCAAATAAGATTCCAGCGCAGGGATGGAAATGCGCAGCCGTTAAGCGAAATACTTTCATCGCAGATGAAAGAGGATTTTTGTAATTTTGAGGGTAATACGCAGGCGTTACGGCTGGTTTCTAAGCTGCACTATCTGGTAGATGAGAATGGAATGAACCTGACAAAGTCGTTGCTGGGAACCATTATAAAATATCCCTGTTCTTCTCTGGAAATTAGCAAAGGCAGCCATATCAAATATCATAAAATGGGATATTTTTATGCCGAGCGGGGGCTGTTTGGCGATTTACAGGAAAGTCTGGGCACGCATGGGCATCGTCATCCGCTGGCATTTGTGTTGGAGGCAGCGGATGATATCGCATATAAGACAGCGGATATTGAGGATGCAGTAAAAAAAGGCTGTATTACCTACGGTCAGCTTGTGAGGGAACTTAAAAATTTTGGCGCAAAGCTCACAGGCGGACACAAAGATGCATTTGACAAGATTTCACACAGCCTGGAGCAAAAATATGAGAGGGCGTTGAACAGAGGCCTGCAGCAGGCGGAGGGAAATGCTGTGCAGAATTGGGCGGTCTATGTGCAGGGATGGATGATAAATGCTGCTACAGAGAATTTTCTCAAGAATTATGACGCGTTGATGGATGGTAGTTATGGCTTCCATGGGGAGGATTTATTTACGGGCACCGACGGGGAATTTATGATGGCTGCATTGGGCGATATTGCGTACCGCTATGCGTTCCAGATTACACCGATTTTAAAACTGGAAATTGCGGCGCAACGGATTTTGGATTTTCTGCTGGATGCGTTTGTGCATGCCGTTTTATACTATGATACAGAAACAGCCCTCACTGAGGTTCAGAAGAAAATGATGTCGTTATTGTCCGATAATTATATTGCAATTTATCGGCGGTTTGCCGAGCGGGTAGAAAAATCAGAGCAGGCCCCTTCTCAGAAAGAAGCGGAGAAATTATATCTCAGGCTGCTTTTGGTAACGGACCATGTGTGCGGAATGACGGACAGCCATGCCAAACGGCTGTATCAGGAGTTGAACGGCATAGATTAGTCCTGAAATAAGCGTATGATACATAGAAATATATTTTGGTACATAGAAGAAGGAGGAATACAAATGAATCGAAGCATGATAAGATGTTTATGTGCGCTCGCCACAACGGCCCTGCTGTCCAGTGGGCTTTCGGGAACAGCTTTTGCCCTGGAACAGCAAACGGCACAGCAGGCAGCGTATGGCGCGCAGGCCGATGATGGCCGCGGCACAGAGGAGAACGGGATTACAGTCACGACAGCGGAGGCGTTTAAGACGGCGCTGGCAGAGCGCAAAAGCCCGATTATTGTGGAGAAAAGTATTTCAATTAACGATGCGGCGGATTCGGACAACAGGATGCTTCCGGTAGAGTTTCCGGCAGATACTATTGTTCAAGGAGCGGAAGGGATTGACATTACGTTCCGAAGCCCGATTCAGCTTGCGGGGGATGGGGTTTGTTTTAAAAATATTGGTATTAAATTTAATTCCACCAATGCATTGGGCAGCGTACCGCACCGGGAGATTTTTCTTGCAGGGCATAGTTTGACGTTGGACAATGTGCGCACTTACCTCAAAGGAGCTGGCAGTGACAGTAATGACCCCATGTTAGGCACGGAGGATGAATTGCTTCCGACTGTGTATGCAGGAGGTTTTACAACAGTGCAGGGGGAGGCAAGCCCCAATGGGACGAACGCGTCTCTGACCGTACAGAATTCTAACAGGGAAACAATGTTGCAGGCTGTCTATCTGGGACATGGAGCCCAAGACGATAATAAGTCGCCTTATCAGGGAAATGCCGTGCTGCATCTGGACGCCGGCGCGATTGTAAGGGATGGGGTGGACGCCTCCTTAAACAGTCAGGCGGAGATTTTGATTTCAGATAAGGCAAACACTCATGCAGGTATAAGCGATATATATGGAAATGATCATACGAATCTCACAGTGAACCGAAGCACTATAGAGGGAGCGACAGTCATTAATGTGGGCAATACGGTGTTGCAGGAAGGGGCTTGCCTGTCGCTTATGACAGCGGTCTTGCGCAACGTTACGCTAAGAAGCGGCGCCTGTCTCGACTTAAATGGGGCGGGGGATGTAGTTATTGCGGGGGATTTTGCCGGAGTGGAAAATCAGACGGAGGAGCGAGGAATTCTTGTTGTGGGCCAGGAAGGCTCATTGGAAGTTGCGGGCGCCGTTACCGGAACTACGCAGCTACAGACAAAAAGCCGTTATTTCCCGGGGGCGTTTACAGCAGGAAAGCCGTATGTCACTGTGAAAGGAACATCTGCGGAAGATAATTTTGTGTTGTCACAATCAAGTTTGGATAACGGTTTTAAACTTAATTATAGCAGTGGTATATGGACTGTAGACAGGGAGCAGACAGGTCTCGTAAATGTCAGCAGGATTGAGGTTCTTTCCTCGCCGGGGAAAGCGGATTTGAGAAAAATCGCGGTCAAAGAAGACGGCACGATACCTGATGAGACTGCATATTTTGAGTTAAACTGGTATGATGAGAACGGTGAAATTATTGACAATGATGTAGTGGAAGATTATGTATTTTATGATGGCGGGTATATAGTTGCCATTAAGACAGAGTATTGGAAGTCTGATGATCCGGCAATTTTGGACAGGATGGATTGGGCGCAGCCGGTTTTCCTGATGAGTTCTGAGCAGAATCCAGGGAAGTACTATATGGTAGCATATGAAGGGGCGCAGCCTGGGGATTATACATTTCTTTTCTGCTCTGATTACTGTGAGAAAGACTTAAATACCGTGGCCGATGTGAAAGCATTAAGCAGTACAGTGCTCGAAGAACAGCGCGTGGTATTTTATGACCAGGATTCTCCTGATCCGGGGGAGCATGAACATGCATACCAGGAGAAAGTGACAAAAGAGGCGACGTGTACGGAAACCGGGGTTAAGACATACACATGCAGCTGCGGAGAAAAGTATACAGAAGAGATAGCCGCGTTGGGACATAAAGAAGTGATAGACGCGGCAGTGGCGCCGACAGAGACGACGGAAGGAAAAACAGAGGGAAGCCATTGCAGCGTGTGCAACAAGGTATTGAAGGAGCCGCAGACAATTCCGGCGACAGGCAAGCCAACAGAACCGACAGACCCGGAGGAGCCGAAAGACCCGGAAGAACATACGCACAGTTATTATTGGGCACTCACAAAACAGGCGACATGTACGCAGACAGGTGTTAAAACATACGTTTGTAGTTGTGGAGATAACTATACGGAAGTAATTCCTGCGCTTGGCCATAGGTATTGCAAAAAGAGTATTCCGGCTACGTTAAAGAAAGATGGAAGCGTAAAGAATGTATGCAGCGTTTGTTTCGATACGAAGGTGGCAGGTATCATTTATCGTGCGCAGAAGATTGTGCTGAATAAGACGGATTACATTTATAATGGCAAGATAAAATCGCCTTCTGTGTCTGTCAGGGATAGCAAAGGAAAGCGGCTCGCCGCAGGTAAAGATTATCAGGTATCTTATGGGAAAGGGCGCAAAAATCCCGGCGTCTATACAGTAACCATTACCTTAAAAGGAGATTACAGCGGCAAATTATCAAAGACGTTCACCATCAGGCCGAAAGGGAGCAGCCTCGGTAAGATTACGGCGAATCGCAAAGGGTTCCAGGCATCCTGGAAGAAACAGCCTTCGCAGATCAGCGGATATCAGTTACAGTATGGCACATCAAAAAGCTTTAAGGGCAAAACATCAAAGATAGCAGACATCCGCAAAGTCTCTACCGTAAAGAGAAAAGTAGAGAAGCTCAAGGCGAACAAGAAGTACTACCTGAGGGTTCGCACATACAAAACAGTGAAAGTAAATGGGAAAAGCAAGAAGCTGTATTCTGACTGGTCAAAGGTGAAAAGCGTGCAGACAAAGAAATAGTGCGAAAATACTTGACAGCGTCACATTACTGTGCTAAACTGCATATAATTTAAAAATAAAACAAAATCAATGAGCAAAAGTAGTACCATAGAAAGGTTCCTCACAGAGAGTTATCGGCTGGTGGAAGATAACAGGAAAGTTTTATGGGAATGGATTTGTTAGATGCAAAGCGAAATCATAGTAGCGGATGCCGTGTCCTCACGTTACAGGGGTAAGATATCATGTGTATCGGATTGAGATTATAGAATTGGTGGCGGATATTTCTGATTTGAAATATCCGCTTTTTTATCTTATAGGAAAGTAGTCGCAAAGCGACTATTCCCTATAAGATAAGGGAGTTGATGCGGACTTGTCTGCTTTGTTCCAATTCTATAATAAAACAGGGTGGCACCACGACCAACATCGTCCCTGGTAAAAGTTTAAAAACTTTTACCAGGGACTTTTATCTTATAGGAAAGCAGTCGCAAAGCGACTATTCCCTATAAGATAAAAACAATTATGCGCACTCGCACAGGCGGTAACTATTGCTTCGCATATGTGCTCGGCTCGTCAAAGTGTGCAAGCCAATCCATCATGAATGGAGGGAAGTGGGTTGAAGAGGGCCTGCCCACTTTGTATTATCACCAATGCCGAAAGGAGACGGAATATGAAACGAATATTGAGAGTTTATAAACGCACGGTCAGTATTGTAAATGAAACATCTGTGGAGCTGTACGAAAATCTTGTAGGGAGTGAGAGAGGATTTTTGCTGGAGAGTTATGATAAGAATTATGATCGTTACACGTTTTTTGGCGCACAGCCGCAGGAGATTATATCATCTCGAGGGAATGCGCTGGTGATTCAGCGGGAGGGCGAAGAAGAGGTGAGAGTGGGCAATCCGCTTTCACTGTTAAAGCAGTATTACAGTGAGTTTGAGATTCGCAAGGAGGCGGATGGGTTGAATTTCAGCGGCGGACTGGTGGGAAACCTGGGTTATGATTTCGTGCGCTACACGGAAGAGCTGCCGGATGCAAATGCGGATGAAATTGGTATTGAGACAATTCAGATGATGCTGATGACGAAATTCATGGTTGTCGACCATGTAGCGGAGACGATGACTGCCGTTGTTCTTGAGGATGACAATGCGGAGGGGAGAGAGAGGGCTTTGCAGGAGGCGGATGTTCTTATTCGGCGCGCGAGAGGCAGCGGAGAGGAGAAGCGGCGGCAAAAGGCCTTTACCCATGACGGAAGGATTGTCAAAAAATCCGACAGCTTAGAAGATTACTACCGCAAGGTGGACAAAATCAAAAGTTATATCCGGGAGGGACATATTTTCCAGACTGTGCTCTCTCAGAGATGGACGATAGAAACCGGGCAGGATGGTTTTGCATTATATAAGGAACTGCGGCGGTTAAATCCATCCCCCTACTTGTATTATTTCAATTTCGGGGCGTTTGAAGTGATTGGCAGCTCGCCGGAAATGCTGGTAAAGAGGCAGGGCAAAAAAGTATTTACTTGTCCCATTGCCGGAACCAGGAAGCGCGGCAGAAATGCAGCGGAGGATGAGATATTAAAGCTTGATTTGCTCAGTGATGAGAAGGAGCGCGCCGAGCATGTAATGTTGGTGGATTTGGCGAGAAATGATATGGGAAAAATTGCAGAGTTCGGCACTGTAAAAGTAACGCAGTTCATGGAGGTTCAAAATTACTCCCATGTCATGCATATTGTGTCCATGGTCGAGGGACAGGGCAAGGAACGTTTGCATCCTTTGGATTTAGCGTCATCGTTTCTGCCGGCGGGAACTTTAAGCGGCGCGCCCAAAATCCGTGCGATGGAGATTATAGATGAATTGGAAGAGAGCCGCAGAGGTTTGTATGGAGGCGCGACCGGCTATGTGGATTTCGGCGGGGATATGGATTTGTGCATCACCATCCGCACGATGGTAAAAAGAGGCAATCAGGTGTATCTACAGGCAGGCGCGGGTATTGTGGCAGATTCCCAGCCGGAAATGGAATACCAGGAATGCTGCAATAAAGTAATGGCGTTGGCAAAGACGTTGGTGCAGGAGCAAAATCTGTAACACGCGCCGCCGCAAAATATAAATTCGGAAATGAGGAGGAAAGCAATGGTACTTTTAATTGATAATTATGATTCCTTTACCTACAACTTGTATCAGTATATGGGAACTTTCAGGCCAGATATCGAAGTGGTGCGCAATGACAGGATGACGGTGGAAGAGGTTCAGGAATTAAAACCGGAGAGGATTGTGCTCTCGCCGGGGCCCGGGCGTCCCGGAGACGCCGGTATCTGTGTGGATGTGGTAAAGAAATTTTTGACGGAGACGCCGATTCTGGGAATCTGTTTGGGGCATCAGTGTATCGGGGAGGCTTTGGGGGCCACGGTAAGCTATGCCAGGGAATTGTGCCACGGCAAGCAGTCAGAGATTGTGCACAAGGGAGAAAGTATTTTTCAGGGAATTGATGCGCCGGCTAAGATTGCGCGTTACCATTCGCTTGCCGTAGAGGAAGAAAGCCTGCCAGCCTGTCTTGAGGTGTTGGCGCGCACAGAGGATGGAGAAATTATGGCCATGCGCCATAAGAAATATCCGGTAGTAGGTTTGCAGTTTCATCCCGAGTCCATTTACACGGAGCATGGAAAACGTATGATAGATAACTTTGTAAACGGTGTAATCTGAAAGGGGCGTTACATGATATTAGATAAAATTGTAGCAGATAAAAAATTGCGGCTGCCATTGCACAAGTCTATCATCAGCGAGCGTAAAATGCGCGCGCTTGCACAAGAGGCAATCCATGAAAGGCCGCAGCATCCGTCGTTCTATGAAGCCTTGGCAAAGCCGGGCATTTCTATCATCGGGGAGTTCAAGAAGGCGTCTCCCAGCTTGGGGAAGATTGAGAGCAAACTTCATCTTGAGGAGCGGATTGCAGAATACAATGCTTGCGTGGACGCCATTTCCTGCCTGACGGAAGAAGATCATTTTCATGGGAATACAAGATATCTGCAAAAAATTCGCGCAATTTCTCCGCTGCCCATTATCCGCAAGGATTTTATGATAGACGCGTATCAGTTTTATGAGGCGAGGGTAATTGGCGCAGACGCTGTTTTGTTGATTGCGGCGATTCTCGATGATGCGCAGATGCGGGATTTCTATCAATTAGCCGGGGAACTTGGCATGGACGCGCTGGTGGAGACGCACGATGAGCATGAGATGGAGCGCGCACTGAAACTGGATGCAGAGATTATCGGTGTGAATAACCGTGATTTGCGTGATTTTACCATCCGTCTGGAGACGACAAAACGTTTGTCAGCCATGGTTCCCCAGGGAAAGATTCTGGTAGCGGAAAGCGGCATAGTGAATGATGAAGATGTGAAATTTCTCAAGGATTGTTCTTTAGACGCATGTTTGATTGGCCGGGCGTTTATGGAAGCCGAAAATCCGGTGGCGTTGGCAGAGCGTTGGAAGTCGTTGTAGAAATTTTGTTTGGCGCATGAAAAAGGAGGGTAACAGTAATGGCGAATAGAAGAGGTTCACCGCAGATAAAAATTTGTGGGATTACGCAAGCCTGGGAAGCATTTTATTTGAATGAGGTTCATGCGGAGTATGCAGGATTCGTATTTTGGCAGAAAAGTAAGCGTAATGTCAGTTTTACGCAGGCAGAAGAAATTCATAAATTTTTGGCAAAAAGTATCAAGCGGGTTGCCGTGACGGTCAGTCCCGATTTGCAGTTGGTAAGGAGAGCAGAGCAGGCTGGATTTGATATTTTGCAAGTGCATGGGGAGTTACAGGGGGAAGTACTGAGACAGTGCAATATACCAATCTGGCGCGCCTGCAATCTGCAAGAGCCGCAAGATATGAACGGGCTGGAACTAGACCGCAAAATAACAGGTTATGTGCTTGACGCCAAAGAGGCGGGGAGCGGCGAAACCTTTGACTGGGCGGGCAGCCGTACGGCAGTGGAGCGCATGAAAGCTACGGTTTTTGCCGGGAAAACGTTTGTACTTGCCGGCGGGCTTGGCCCGCAAAATATTAAGGAAGCGGTGAGGACGCTAGAGCCGGATGTCGTAGACGTCAGTACCGGCGTGGAGGGCGCGAAGGGGAAGGAAAAGTCATTACTATTAGATTTTGTAAGAAAGGTGAGAGGATCATGAAAAAAAGCGGGAGATATTATGGAGCATTTGGCGGACAGTTTGTGTCGGAATCTCTGATGAATGTGTTAGACGAGTTGGATAAAGCATTTGAGGAAGCCATTCATGAGGAAGCATTTTTAAAACAATATGACTACTATATGAAGCAGTATGTGGGGAGGGAAACGCCGCTCTATTTTGCGGAAAACTTAAGCCGGGCGTACGGTACGAAAATATATCTTAAACGCGAGGATTTAAACCATACGGGGGCGCACAAGATTAACAATGTGATTGGGCAGATTCTCTTGGCAAGAAGGATGGGGAAGCGAAAGGTGATTGCTGAAACAGGGGCCGGGCAGCATGGCGTGGCGACAGCTACAGGCGCGGCGCTTTTTGGTATGGAGTGCACGGTTTTCATGGGCGAGGAGGACATGAAGCGGCAGGAATTGAACGTTTTTCGTATGGAAATGCTGGGCGCGCAGGTTATATGCGTGAAGTCAGGCAGCCGTACGTTAAAGGACGCCACCAACGAGGCGATTCGCACCTGGGCGAAAACGGCGGAGGACACCTTTTATGTAATTGGCTCCGCGGTCGGTCCATACCCGTATCCTAAAATTGTTAAAGAGTTCCAGAGCGTCATCAGCCGGGAAAGTAAAAAACAGATATTGCAAATGGAGGGAAGATTGCCGGACGTGGCGATGGCGTGTGTGGGCGGAGGCTCCAATTCTATCGGCATGTTTGCAGATTTCATCCATGACTCCTCCGTAAAATTGATTGGCGTGGAAGCAGCGGGACATGGTATTGCGAGCGGGAAACATGCCAGCGCTATGGCGCTGGGGAAACCGGGAACACTGCATGGGATGCGCTCTTATCTCTTACAGGATGACGACGGTAATATTCAAGTTGCCTACTCCATCTCGGCAGGACTGGATTACCCTGGCGTGGGCCCGGAGCACGCTTATCTGCGGGATAGCGGCCGGGCGGAGTATGTGTCTGTCACGGACGTGGAGGCCATGGACGCATTGCAGGAGTTGTGCAGGCTGGAGGGAATTATCCCGGCGATTGAGAGCGCCCACGCGATTGCCTATGCTAAAAAACAGGCGATGAAAATGAAAAAGGATGAAATTATAATTGTCTGTCTATCGGGCAGAGGCGACAAGGATGTGCACACAGTGGCGGAATACAGCTCGCAACAATAGCGTTAGATGTTAAGAAAAATAGGAGGAAACTTCATGGAAAATAGAATTGAACGAAAAATGCAGGAATTAAAGGGGCGTGGGGAGAAAGCGTTTATCACTTATATGACGGCTGGACTGCCGGATATGAGAGGGTGCCGCGAACTGATTTTGGCACAGGAACAGGCGGGGGTAGATGTGCTGGAGCTGGGAATTCCTTTTTCCGATCCGGTGGCAGATGGGCCCGTGATTCAAAATGCTTCTTACAAGTCGATACAGCTGGGTACAAATTTACCGAAAGTGTTTACTTTGATGCGTGAAATCCGCGCCGAGGGTGTGGAAATTCCCATTGTATTCATGATGTATTATAATACGGCGTTGCATTTTGGCCTGGAAAGATTTGTGGAGGAGTGTATTATTGGCGGCGTGGATGGGCTGATTATCCCCGATTTACCACTTGAGGAGCAGGACGATTTGAAAAAGGCGCTGAAACAGGAAGGAGCGCCTATTTTGCTAGAGCTGGTATCTCCGGTGTCGGCGGGGCGTATCCCTAAAATTCTTGAGGGAGCGCGGGGGTTTGTGTATTGTGTCTCCGGTATGGGCGTTACCGGGCAGAGCGGCAATTTCCACAGGGAGATTTTACGTTATTTGTCGGAGGTAAAGCAAGTGTCGCAGATTCCGGTAATGATGGGATTTGGCATAGAACAGGCAAAGGATGTGGCGTCTGTGAAGGATGTGATTGACGGCGCAATCGTGGGTTCTTATTTCATCCGTATTCTTGAGGAAAATGAGTATCAGCCGCAGGCGGCGGCAGAGTATTGCAGCAAATTTAAAAAGGAATTAAATTTATTGTAACAGTTCAGCCAGCCGGATAAATCGGGAAAAATCGTGCTGAATGCCCTATGGGTATGCACGAATTTTGCACGATTTATTTTGGCTGAGGGAACGCCATTTTATGAGCAAAGTTAGCTGCGAAGCAGCGAGAAAGTGCCGTAGGCGCCTTTGCGAATGGCGTGGGCTGAACGGTTACAATTTGTTGTAGAAAGAAAGGAAGGGTAAGTATGATGCAGGAAGCAATTCAAAAGGTAGTAGACAGACACAATTTGTCGCAGCAGGAAGCAAGCCGGGTTATGAGTATAATGTTAAGCGGCGAAGCCACGCAGGCGCAGCTTGGAGCATTTCTGACGGCAATGCGCATGAAGGGGGAAACCTTAGAGGAATTGACGGGATTTGCCTCGGTGTTAAAAGAAAAGGCGGAGCATATTGCGCCCGATACAAGGAACTATCTTGATCTGGTGGGCACTGGCGGAGACCGTACGTTTACGTTTAATATATCTACGACGTCCGCGTTTGTGGCGGCGGGCGCGGGACTTCCCATTGCCAAGCATGGCAATCGCTCCATTTCCAGCAAGAGCGGAGCCGGCGATGTGTTGGAAGCTCTGGGCGTCAATATTACGGCAGAGCCGGAAGTCGTGGCAGAGTGCGTGGAAAAAGCCGGGCTCGGATTCATGTTTGCCCCCAGCTTCAATAAATCCATGAAGTATGTGGGGCAGGCGCGCAAGGAGATGGGCGTGCGTTCCGTATTTAATATTTTGGGACCGCTTGCCAATCCTTCGGACGCCAAAAGTATGGTGGTAGGCGTCTATGACCCGGCGCTTACAGACTTACTTGCACGGGCGATGTGTAATCTGGGCGTGGAGAGCGGATTTGTGGTGAGCGGTGAGGATTGCATGGACGAATTTACATTGACGGGCAAAACGATCGTTTCGGAGATTAATGACGGTAACGTCAGCACTTACGAGGTGACCCCCGAGCAGTTCGGATTTCAGCGTGCGACGCTTGCAGACTTGCAGGGCGGCGATGGAAAAGATAATGCGAAAATTACGGAGGGAATCCTCAAAGGCGAAGTGCGGGGCGCGAAACGGGATATCGTGCTGCTGAATGCGGGGGCGGCTCTTTATGCAGGAAAAGTTGCCGGCAGTATGGAGGATGGAATCAGCCTTGCCGCTGAAGCTATTGATTCTGGCAAAGCATTTACGGTGTTGGAGAAATTGGTGGAATTGTCGAATCAGTGATGATGCCGGTTTTAAAACCAGTCGTCCCTGGGGCACGAAAAAGTGTTCTGGGGACATTCTGTTTTATATGATAATTATGCTGAAAAATCCTCTCAATTACTGGAAACTTTTGGGGGTTTCTGCTATAATATTCTGCGATAATATTATTTAAAGTAGGGAAGAGGAGGATATTGCTCATGCGAAAAAGATTAAAGAAAATTTTTAGCGCAGCGCTGGCTGGAATTGTATTTTGTACGGCAATTACTTTCTATCCGGTGGAAGCGAAAGCAGCAGAAACGACAACCGATATATGGGAGAGGGTAAGCAGTGCGGATTGAATGTCTTATCTGGATGACAACTTAAAGATTTCGCAGATTAACCTTCCGGGGACGCATGACAGCGGAACCAAAATAGTAAAATTATCATTTATTGACGCCACAATTTCAGCACAATGCCAGAATACAACGATAACGGAACAGCTTAACAATGGTATTCGTTTCCTGGATATCCGTCTGGAAGACGATGGGGAGAAACTGCGGCTTGTCCATGGTGAAACAGATTGCAAGTCAGAAAATGGGAAGAATCTGTATTTGGATGAAGTTTTAAAAAATTGCTATGATTTCCTGAATGCGCATCCCACAGAGACAATTGTCATGAGCATGAAAAAAGATGATGGAGAAACTGAGGATGCGCAGATAGAGACGTATATCCATAATTATATCAAAGAAAACCCGGAGTACTGGTACCTGCAAAATGGAAGTGCGAACCTGAAGGATGTAAGGAAAAAAATTGTCCTGTCAAGGCGTTACCACAGCGCTTCTGACGACTATGCGGGGGATAAGGGCGTGAGGCTTTTCTGGAATGACCAGAAGGGTTCGGATATGGTAACGCCGCCTTGGTCCGACCCTGAAAGGGTCAGTAAGTATGGATGGCTGCGTTTCTGCGTACAGGACCGCTATGAATATAAAAAAGATAATAAATGGACGGTTGTCAAACAGGGGCTGGACAATCCGCCGCATACGACAAACGAGGTCGTGAAGGCGGAGGATGGCAAGGATATCACTATCACGCCTGAGACCACATATTTCCTGAATTTCATGAGTACAGCGGGAGACAATAATCCGAAAACATCTGCAAGCAGCATTAACGCTAACTTCCTGGACTATAACAACGGAAAGTTAGATTATGGCAAAAATTATGGCTGGATTATCATGGATTTTGCCACGGAGGAGCTGGCAAGACATGTCTATCAAAGCAACAAATCGCCGAAATTGGAAGTTGCCAATACGATAAAGAACTTAGAAGCGGCGATTCCGACTGTTGTGGAATCTAACATGATACTGCCGTCTGTCGGAGAAGAAGTCGGAGGACAGCAAGGCGTTTCTATTACATGGAGCTGTAAACCGGCAGATGCCTTAAAAATAAATGGTACAAAGGCTTCTCTCGTATGCCCAACATCTGGTGATGTGACTGCAAGCCTGACCGCAACGGTAACTTCAGGTACTTTTTCCCAGCAGAAGGTATTTTCGGTACAGATAAAGGGCCTGGATGCAGTTTTTGCTGATTTGGGCGTTGCTCTTAGGGAAGCGGAAACATTTTATGGTGATGCAGCCAACGCCAAATATAACCTGACTGCCTTAAAATCCGCCATGGAAACGGCAAACACGCTTGTGCAGGCAGGCGCAGACAAAGTTACAAACACACAGGTGCAGGCAGCGGCAGACGCCTTGAACACGCTTATGGAAAATGGATTTGATTTGAAGAGCGTAGCAGAGCTGAGAGCAGACCTGTTAGGCTGGTATCCCTTGACTGCCAGCAGCCATGACGTATCGGGGAACCACAATAGCGGCACGGCAAATGGGGTTATATTTGACCGGGAAAACGGCGCGGCTTTTTCAGGCGGAAACGCGCGTTCCAGTTATATCTCACTGCCTGCGGCGATGTTTAACCGCACAAGTGACAATGATAATCTTACAATTTCTTTTTGGGTAAAAGATGCACAGGACAGCAAATGTAACGCCTTTGGGTTTGGCAATGGTACGGAGTGTAATCCGAACAATGGAGGCTCCAAGCATGTTATTGTAAATACAAATAAATCCGGCAACATTTATGTTAATGCGTGTCCGAGCGGATGGAACGAGGGCAGCAACAACATCCAGACGGCAGCGCCCACGAAAAATACATGGTTCCATCTAACCATTGTAATGGAAGGAAAGAGTTTTACTTTATATAAAGATGGTGTAAAAGTAAAACAAATATCCGAAGATTACTCGGTGGCTGAGATGGGAAACATGGCCTTTGCCTATATTGGCAATGCAATCTATGCGCATAATAATGACAGTGATTTTAAAGGCAATGTCAAGGATTTCCGTGTATATGGCTGCGCGGTTGCCCCAGAACAGGCGTTAGCAATTTATAACGATAAAGATACCTCAGACACATCCGCGTCAGAAGAACACTTACTTGCTTATTATCCATTAACGGCGGACAGCAAGGATGCATCCGGGAACCATTACGATGCCGTAGCGACGGGGATGAGTTTCAGCACTGAAAATGGCGCAGCATTTACAGGCGGTCCATCGCGCACAAGTTATCTCTCACTGCCGACAGAGCTGTTTGACGCGCTGATTGGCAACGACAGGATGAGCGTTTCTTTCTGGGTCAAAGACGCGCGGGGGATCACGAGCAATGCATTTGGATTTGGCAATGGTACGGAGTGTAATCCAAACAATGGAGGCTCCAAACATTTCATTATAAATACGAACGACAAAGGAAATCTGTTAGTTAATGCGTGTCCCAGAGGATGGGATGGAAATACCAACAATATCAAGACGGCAGCTCCGGCGGCCAATACCTGGAGCCATCTTACGGTAGTAATGGATGGAAGGACTATGAGCCTGTATCAGGATGGCGCCAAAGTAAATACGATAACGGCAGATTACTCATTAGCAGAGATGGGCAGCGTTGCATTCGCTTATATCGGCAATGCAATCTATGCGCATAATGGCGATAGCGATTTCAAGGGAAACATCAAGGATTTTCGCATATATGATTACGCTTTGGGGGAAGAAGAAGCAAATGGATTTATGAATGCATCCATCAAAGAAGCAATAATGACTGATTTGCAGGCGGCGCTTGATTTAGATATCATAAAGGGCGAGGATGGAAGCCTTTCGTTATCTATCACAGACGGTGCGCTTACGCTTCCGACGACAGCCTGCGGCGGCGCGGCAACGATTTCCTGGGAATCATCCAATCCGAATGTTATTGATAATAGCGGGAAAGTGACATTGCCTGGGGCGAGTGAACCGATTGCGGACGTTCGTTTGAAGGCGACGGTGACCTTACATGGTAAGACTACGGAAGTGATATTCCATTGCGCCGTATACACGAAATTGAATGTTGACACGACAGACTTGCAGGCGGTCGTATCGTCTGTGGAGGCTATTATAGCGGGGGGCAAGGAGGCAGATTACACAGTCTCAAGCTGGCAGGCATTGCAGCAGTCATTGGCGGCGGCAAAACAGCAGATAACCAGGCCAAGCAGCGAGGCGGAAGTTCAGGCGGCGTCAGCTGATTTACAGGCAAAGAAAAACGCGTTGGCGAAGCTGGGCAATAAGAAGTCTTTAAATGATTTGATACAAACTGTGAAGTCCTTGAGGCAGGCTGAATATACGACTGCAAGCTGGGAGGCTCTCACGAAAGCGCTCGCAGATGCAGAGGGAATTGTCGATAGCAACGACGTATCGCAGGGCGATGTGGACGCGGCAAAAGCAGCTCTCACAGCGAAGAAAAACGCCCTGGTGCGACGTGGGGATAAGACATCGCTGAATCAGGCCATTGCAGACGCCCAGAAGCTTTCACAGGGTGATTACACAGCTGAGAGCTGGGCGTTGTTCCAGGAAGTGTTGGAAGATATCATGCAGACGGCGGCAGAGGAAGATGTTACCAAAGAGGAAGTTGACAATGCATTGGCATCATTGCAGGATGCATTGGCGGTATTGGAGAAAATATCATGTACGATCACGCTTAACCCGGATAATGGTTCGGATATTTCAACGATAACTGTGAAAAGGGGAGAGAAAGCGGAAAAGCCCCAGAAACCTGAGAAAACAGGATTTGATTTTGAAGGATGGTTTGCAGAGGGTGAAGAAACAGCCTTTGACTTTGAGAATACTCCTGTTACGTAAGATATAACCTTGACGGCCAGATGGAAGGAGACACAGGGAGGGGATAACCCGGGCGGCAACAATCCGGGAGGGGATAACCCAGGCGGCAACAATCCAGGAGGGGATAATTCAGGTGGAAATAACCCGGGCGACAATGAGAGCCAGAAGCCAATTTCGATCAGCGCTGCAAGTGTAAAGCTTTCCAAAATAACGCTTACTTATACAGGGAAAGCGCAAAAGCCCAAAGCAACAGTGACGTACAAAGGAAAGAAACTGGCAGCCAACAAGGATTACACGGTCTCTTACAGTAATAATATAAAGGTCGGCCAGAGTTCGCTTAAAGTCACAGGAAAAGGCAGGTACAATGGATCTAAGACGGTGAAATTTACCATTATGCCTAAGAAAAATAAGATTGTAAAGCTCACGGCGAAAAAAGGCGGTAAGCTTCTGGTGAAATTGAGTTTGAGCACGAAGAAGAGCGGGGCGAAGGGGTATGAGATTTCGTATTCCACAAAGAAGTCCTTCAAAGGTGCAAAGAAGGTTAAAACGTCTAAGACTTCTTATACCCTGAAAAAGTTAAAAAAGGGCAAGACATATTATGTGAGGGTCCGCAGTTATGCGAAGATTGGCAAGAAAGTAAAGTACGGTGCATACAGCAAGGCCATGAAGAAGAAAGTGACAAAGTAGATATCAGAGGAGGCGCGCTGGCGTTGACACAACTTATATTTCGTGCTATGATGCTGTTTAGAATCTGACGGCTAGTAGAAGAGACAGAGACGGAGGAAGCGCTGAGGAGTCAGCATTTCTTCCGTTTCTTTATTCCGGTGGACAACAGCCGGGCCGCCGCGTTTGTGGCGGGAGACAGGATTGGAAGGCGGCTGATGGGAGGCAGGATGGCGAAAGAGAAAGAAATTAAGACGAATGCCATGCGGATTTTGGATAAGAAGAAAATACCTTATGACTTACTGCAATATGAATGCGATGAATTTATTGATGGGCTTCATACGGCCCAGAAGACAGGAGTACCTTTGGAGCAGTCGTTTAAGACGTTAGTGCTCCAGGGAAAGAGCAGACAATATTATGTGTTCGTACTTCCAGTTGCGCAGGAGGTACGGCTAAAGGAGGCGGCGCGGCTTGTCGGGGAGAAATCCCTGGATATGATTCATGTGAAAGATATAACGGCTGTGACCGGCTACGTCCGAGGAGGGTGCAGTCCGTTGGGCATGAAGAAACAGTACCCGGTATTTTTACACAAGTCGGCTCTTGATTATGAGAAGATCTATATCAGCGGCGGAAGGATAGGAACCACTCTGTCTTTAGCGGCGCAGGATTTGTTAGCAGTCACTGGCGGCAGGGTTGGGGAGTTTTAAAATCGCATAATAAAGAAAGGAAGAGACATGGCGTATCAGATTATTACAGATGGTTCCTGCGATCTTGGGCAGGAGATTCCACAGAAGATGGGAATTAAGGTTGTGCCCTTTTATGTAACCTTTAACGGCAAGGATTACAAGAAGGAAATTGAGGAGATTGGCGTGCGGGAATTTTACCAGGAGATGGTGGATAATCCCAATAAGTTTCCCAAGTCATCCCTGCCCTCCGTGCAGGATTATGTGGAAGCATTTACTCCCTATGCGAAAGAGGGCAAGGATATTATCTGCCTGTGTATCACCGTCAAATTCAGCGGTTCCTTCAATTCGGCAAGAACGGCGGCGGAGTCTATGAAAGAGGAATACCCGGATGTGAAGATAGAGGTCATTGACACGACTGTCAACACAGTGCTCCAGGGAATTTTGACATTAGAAGCAGTGCGTATGCAGCAGGCCGGACTTTCTTTTGGTGAGACGGTGGCTGGCATTGAGCGTATAAAAGCCAGTGGGCGGATTATTTTTACCGTGGGGAATTATGAATATCTGATTCACGGCGGACGGATCGGCAAGGTTATGGGCAGCGCGGCCTCTACGCTGGGAATTAAACCGCTGATTATGCTGCGCGAGGGAGAAATTTTTCCCATTGGCATTAGCAGAAGCCGGAAAAAGGCGCTAAAGCGTCTGATTGAACAGGCGAAGGAACATTTTCATAAAATTGGAGAATCACCGGATGATTATCAAATCGTGGTGGGATATGGCTACGATTATGAGGAGGCAGTCGCTTTTCGCGATGAACTTCTGGCTTCTTTGAAGACGTATTCCCATTATGGATCTATTGATATTTTTCAGATTGGGGCGACGATCGGCGTCCATACCGGGCCTTACCCCATCGGTTTGGGATTAATCAAGAAGTTTGATAAATAATTTAATCATGTGACAAAAATAACTTTGTCAGAATAATAAAATACAGAAGATTTTGCGCCAGAACGGCACAGATGGGAGGAGACCATGCAGATTATCATAGTGGGTTGTGGAAATGTGGGTGCAACCTTGACCGAGCAGTTGAGTAAAGAAGGTCATAATATTACAGTGATAGATGTGGATGGATATAGGACAGAGGCGGTGGCAAATCAGTATGATGTGATGGGTATTGTCGGCAACGGAGCCAGCCTTACTGTTCAAAAGGAGGCGGGAATTGAAGACGCGGACCTGATGATTGCAGTGACAGCATCGGATGAATTGAATCTGCTCTGCTGCCTGATTGCCAAAAAAGCAGGCGACTGCAATACGATTGCCAGAGTGCGCAATCCTGTGTACAATAAGGAAATTGCTTTTATCAAGGAAGAATTGGGGCTGTCGATGATTATTAACCCGGAATATGCGGCGGCATGCGAGATTTCCAGGCTTTTGAAGTTTCCTTCTGCCATTAAAGTGGATGTTTTCGCAAAGGGGAGGATAGAGCTTTTAAAATGCAAATTAAACGAAGGTTCTGTGTTGCACGGCCGGCCGCTTACTTATATTTCCAGTGGTCTGGGATGTGATGTCTTAATCTGTACCGTGGAGCGCGGGGAGGAGGTCTTTATCCCTGACGGTAATTTTGAACTGAGAGAGAAAGACGTGATTACGGTGGTGGCGTCGTCGAGGAATGCCAATGAATTTTTCCGTAAAATCGGCATGGCGACTAACCGTATTAAGAGCTGCATGATCATAGGGGGCGGAGAAACCACCTATTATCTGGCAAAGCAGCTTTTGCCAATGGGGATTGAGATTAAAATTATTGAGCAGGACAAGGAACGCTGCAATGAACTCAGTGAGCTTTTGCCCCAGGCGTTGGTTATCCGCGGCGATGGCACAGACCGGGAGCTGCTTTATGAGGAGGGGCTGCCGCGCGTCCATTCTTTTGTATCCTGGACCAGCCTGGATGAAGAGAATATCATGCTCAGCCTTTTTGCCAAAAATGTTTCCAAGGCAAAGACAATTACCAAAGTACACCGGATTTCCTATGATGAAATCATTGACGGGCTAGATTTGGGGAGCGTGCTCTACCCGAAAAACATTACGGCAGAGTATATTCTCCAATATGTCCGTGCTATGCAGAATTCTATTGGCAGTAATATCGAGACCTTATACCGGTTGATTGAGAATAAGGTAGAGGCTCTGGAATTTCGTGTAAATGAACAGTCCGAGCTCGTAGGTGTGCCGCTAAAGGAATTGCGGCTGAAAGACAATCTGCTGATTGCCTGTATTAACCGCAAGGGCATAATTATAACACCAGGTGGACAGGATTCTATCATGCTTGGAGATACGGTAGTGGTAGTCACTACCGCCAGGGGCTTCCATGATTTGAAGGATATTTTGCGGTGACGGAGGACGAAGAGAAACATTATGAATTACTCAATTATCAGATATATTCTTTGCCGTGTCCTGGAATTTCAGGCGTTGTTTTTGGCGCTGCCCTGTGTTGCTGCGCTCATCTATGGGGAGAGGGAAGGTTTTGCATATCTTGTTGTGGCAGTGTCCTGCCTGTTGGTAGGGGCGCTTGGCAAACTGAGAAAACCCAAGAGCTCGGTGTTTTACGCAAGGGAAGGGTTTGTGGCAGTGTCTCTGAGCTGGATCCTCTTGAGTGTGACAGGGGCGCTCCCCCTCTTTTTATCGGGGGAATTTTCCAGTTATACGGATGCGTTGTTTGAGACAATCTCCGGTCTCACAACCACGGGGGCAAGTATATTGGCGGATGTGGAAGCCTTGTCAAAATGCAATTTGTTCTGGCGTAGTTTCACGCATTGGATTGGCGGTATGGGCGTGCTGGTGCTGATTCTCGCGATTCTGCCGCTGGCTGGCGGCTATAATATGCATCTGATGCGTGCGGAGAGCCCGGGGCCGACGGTAGGAAAATTAGTGCCGCGGGTACGCCATACGGCGCGTATCTTGTATGAGATGTATATTTTTCTGACGGTTATTCAGATTATTCTCCTGCTGCTCACCGGCATGTCACCTTTTGAGGCAATGACGATTTCCTTTGGTACAGCGGGTACAGGTGGATTTGGCGTGCTCAACAGCAGCATTGGCAGCTATGCCGTCGCCTCTCAGGTTGTAATTACAATTTTTATGATTCTTTTCGGCGTTAATTTTAACGTTTATTATCTGATTCGCGCGCGAAAGCCGATGCAGGCATTTAAGCATGAAGAGATGCGGTACTATCTGGGAATTATTTTAGCGGCTGTTTTGTTAATTACAATAAATATCCGCGGCAGCTTCCAATCATTGTTTGAGGCTTTTCACCATGCGGCGTTTCAGGTGGCGTCCATTATAACTACGACCGGGTTTTCTACGGTAGATTTTAATATGTGGCCGGAATTTTCTAAAGCTATTTTGGTTGCGCTGATGTTTGTGGGCGCTTGTGCTGGAAGTACAGGTGGAGGAATCAAGGTGTCCCGCGTGATGATTATGCTGAAAATGGTTAAGAATGAGCTCTCACACTTAATCCACCCTAAGCGCGTGCGCCAGGTGACAATAGAGAGCCGTGTGGTGAACAAAGAAATTTTGCGGTCCATTTCCGTATTTTTTATCGCGTATATCGTAATCTTTGCAGCTTCGACACTGTTGGTCTCATTGGATAATCTGGATTTTACCACGAATTTTACAGCGGTGGCGGCGACGCTGAACAATATCGGGCCAGGGCTGAATGAGGTGGGGCCGGCGGCCAACTTTAGCGTGTATTGCCAGCCCGCCAAGTTTGTGCTGATGTTTGATATGCTTGCAGGACGTTTAGAGTTGTTTCCACTCCTGCTGCTGTTCTCGCCTTCCACCTGGAAACGTTCTTGAGGGGGTTACATATGCGTCAGATGGAATTTAAAATGGAGCGTACTGGATTGCTGAAAGAGGGAGATATCCTTCCGGTTACGGAGGGAAAACTGCCCTCTTCTTATTACTATACGTTGGGTAAGGCGTATGCGATGTCTTCCAATTACTCATTTTCCGACAGGCTGCATTCCAGGGAGGGGAAAGTGATAGAAATAAAGGAGACGCCCAAAGGTTTTTTTGTGACAGTGGAGTTTGAAGAGTAAAGGGATACGTTTATGGCGGATTATTCTCAAACAGGCAGTAGAGATTGTAAAATAATTGTGATACAATTAAGAAAGGAAATAAATGGAGTCAAGAGTAGCGATTATCGGAATTATCGTGGAGGAAGAGGCTTCTGTGGAGGAATTGAATCAGATTCTTCATGAATACGGAGCTTATATTGTAGGAAGGATGGGAATTCCCTATCCCAAAAAGGATATAAATATCATTAGTATTGCAGTGGATGCGCCGCAGAATGTCATCAGCGCGCTTTCCGGTAAATTGGGAAATCTGCCAGGTATCAGCAGTAAGGCCGCATATTCAAGGGAAAAGTAGAATAGAAAATAGCAGTCAGGATAAAACGCATTCAGGTAATAAGTTCAGGATGCAGAGAGGAGACATCATGAGTTTAAATAGCACGCCTTCCGCAGAACGCGTACATATCGGTTTTTTTGGCAGGAGAAATGCAGGAAAATCCAGTGTCGTCAACGCAGTGACGGGCCAGGAGCTTGCGGTAGTGTCTGAGGTTAAGGGAACCACCACGGATCCGGTGCACAAAGCGATGGAGCTGCTGCCGCTGGGGCCGGTGGTAATCATAGATACGCCAGGCATAGACGATGATGGAGAGCTGGGAGAACTGCGGGTGCGAAAAACAAAGCAGATTTTAAATAAGACAGACGTGGCGGTGCTTGTGATGGATGGTACCACAGGGATATCAGAAGCGGAGCTGGAACTGCTGGGAATTTTCCGGGAGAAGAAAATTCCTTATTTATTGGCGATTAATAAGGATGATTTATTAGAGGGGCAGGATTTTCCAGCGGGAAATGACCTGGCAGAAAAGGCAGATAATATCATAAGAATCAGCGCTAAAACAGGGTATCAGATTGAAGAACTAAAAGAAAAAATTGCCCGCTTTGCCGTGCCGCAGCAGACTACGCGGAGGATTGTGGGAGATTTGCTGCATCCGCTGGATTTTGTGGTGTTGGTAGTGCCGATTGATTCGGCCGCACCCAAGGGAAGATTGATTTTGCCGCAGCAGCAGACAATTCGGGATATCTTAGAGACAGGCGCAGTGTCTATCGTGGTGAGGGATGAAGAATTAGCGGAGACGTTAAGACAGCTTGGGCAGCAGCCGGCGATGGTGATTACGGACAGCCAGGCATTTGCCAAAGTCAGCGCTGAGACGCCTGCGGAGATACCACTGACATCGTTTTCTATCTTGTTTGCCCGCTATAAAGGGAATTTGCTGGGAGCAGTACAAGGAGCGGCTGCCGTAGGGCAGTTGCGGGATGGGGATAAAGTTTTGATTTCTGAAGGCTGTACGCATCACAGGCAATGTGATGATATCGGTTCTGTAAAAATACCGCGCTGGCTTGCTAAGTATACCGGAAAACGGCTTCAAATCGAGTTTTCTTCGGGCACGGAATTTCCAGAGGATTTATCAGAGTATAAGCTGGTTATCCATTGCGGCGGCTGTATGCTGAATGAGCGTGAGATGCGGTATCGCTTGAAATGTGCGGCGGACCAAGGCGTCCCCATCACCAATTATGGAATCATCATAGCCTACATGCAGGGAATACTTCGGCGAAGCGTGGAATTGTTTCCCGAGGTTCTTGCCCAATTGCCGGATACGCAATGATTTCAAGGGGACTGCGTTTCGCAGTTTTTGTGCGGTTCTCTTGAAATCATTTTGCTGCCTTGCTATAGTATTAGCAGGGGAGCAAACTTGGAATTATATATAGTTTTTACGGAAGATGAATAGAGGGGATAAAAAATCCGGTGAAATTTAGGAGATTTTTTATGCCCTGATTTTTTGGAGGTACCATAGGTGTTTCAATATTTATCCTTGTTGGATGCCGAGGAGGAGAAAGAATTTTTTGCGCAGATTTATGAGACATACAAAGATGAAATGTTTTATACTGCTTATTTAATTCTGAGAAATAAGCTCGATGCGGAGGATGTTGTACAGGAATCATTTTTGCCGCTGATTGCTTATCTGGATACGATGAAAAAGAATTCTCCTCAGAAAAATTGGAATTTTATTGTCACAATTGTGAAAAATAAAGCTTTTAATTATTACAAGAAAAGAAAGCGCAAACAGGAAATGGAAGTGCCCGAGGAGGAGTGGGAGGAACTGGATTTGGTGGATGAAGAATTGGAGATAAGGGTCATAGAAAAGGAACAGGTCCGGCTTGTCATGGAATTGATTGGTCAGATGGATGAATCGTACCGGGATATACTACTTATGCGCTATTACCATGGTATGAAAGTCAGGGAAATTGCCGGCATTGTCAATAAAACGCCAGATAATATCAGGCATATATCCCAGCGGGCGAAAAAGAAGCTGCAAGGCATGTTGGAGGAATATGGATATTTTGGAGGCGGCTGACATGTTTCATAATCGTCCAGGGAAGGACAGCAGGCAGGAAAATGATTTTTTCGGAGAAATATACGAGACTTACAGAAATGAAATGTTTTATGTCGCATATGGTATTTTACAAAATAAGCATGATGCGGAAGATGTTGTGCATGAGACATTTATGGCTCTGTTTGCCAATATAGACAGGATGGAGCAGAATTCCCCTAAAAAGAATCGGAATTATATACTGACAATTGTAAAAAATAAAGCGTATAATCTTTATAAAACCAAAAGACGGCAGGCGGAGAAAGAATTGGGGGAGGATGCGTTAGAAGACGTTTTTGATGAAGAGCCGGAAGTAAAGCTCATGGAGATGGAAAAGACGGAATTTCTCAAACAAATATTGAAGAAGATGAACCCGTCTTACCGTGACATTTTACTTTTACAGTACTATCATGGGCTGGGCGTTGCGGAAGTTGCCGAAGAGCTTGGAAAGTCGCCGGATAATGTCAGGCATATGTCTATGCGGGCGAAAAAGAGGCTGAAAGAGATGCTGGAGGCATACGGATTTGCGGACGCATATTTGGCAAGGGATGACAGAGGAGGATTGTGAAATGCACTACAAAGGATTGGTATTTGACTTTGATTATACACTGGGAGATTCCACGGACGGCATTGTAATCTGTGTGAATCACGCCTTAAACCAGTTGGGATATGCACAAGCAAAGAGGGATTTGATTTGCAGGACAATCGGCCTGCATTTGCAGGAGGTTTACCAGGTGATGGTAAAGGCGCAAGGAAAGGAAGAAAAGCTTGGGGAAGAGGAAGAATTCTCCCGGTTATTCATAGAAAAAGCAGATCGGGTTATGACAGAGAATACTCGTTTTTTTCCTGGGGTATTAGAGTCTCTTGGGCAGTGGAAAGAACAGGGCTATAAGCTTGGAATAGTAACCACAAAATATCGTTACCGCATTGAGGAGATTTTACAGAAGTATCAGGCTTCAAACCTGATGGATGCAATTATTGGCGCAGATAATGTGAAGCGTCCCAAGCCGGATCCGCAGGGTCTTTTGTGGATGGCCAGAATGTGGGAACTGCCCAAAGAACAATTGCTTTACATAGGGGACAGTCTTGTGGATGCGAAGACAGCCCAGGCAGCGGGAGTGGATTTTGTGGGAGTAGCCAGTGGAACTACGACTAAGGAAGAATTGCAGCAATATCCGCATGCGGCAGTGTTTGATGGGATTATAGGAATCCGGGAATTGTTGGTGTAGAGAGATGGAGGAAGCGTTTACTCTAATATCTTTATCCATTCAAAAGGGGTGGTGGCACTAATATAGTTACTCGTTCAAAAGGTCTTGCCGCTAAAGCGGCAAAGACAGAATGCACAAAAATTACTCTGGGAAGCTAGCTTACCAAGATAATTTTTGTGCATGTTGTTTACATTGCTCTGCAATGTAAACCTTTTGAACGAATTTATAACTTGTAATTTATGTTAGTGTGACCGCCCTTGTTTACAAATTATCTTTTATTCTTAAGTGCAGCCTCCACAAATCCCTTAAACAGTGGGTGCGGACGATTGGGCCTGGACTTGAGTTCCGGGTGTGCCTGAGTAGCGACAAACCAGGGATGGGCAATTAACTCTATCATTTCCACAATCCGATTATCGGGTGACAGGCCGCAGAGCTTCATACCGTGTTCAGTGAGTACCGAACGGTAGTCATTGTTGACTTCGTAACGGTGGCGGTGTCTTTCGTGAATTGTGCTCTCTCCGTAAACCTGATACGCTTTAGAGGATGTATCCAGCACACAGGGGTATGAGCCGAGGCGAAGTGTTCCACCGATATCCTCCACGCCGCTTTGGTCGGGCATCAGAGCGATTACAGGGTGCGTGGTGTTGGGGTCCAGTTCGATGCTGTGCGCATCGTGGAAACCGCAAAGATTCCTGGCACACTCAATAATTGCCACCTGCATGCCCAGACATAATCCAAGATAGGGAATTTTCTGCTCACGCGCATACCGGGCAGCGGCAATCATGCCCTCCACGCCGCGGTCGCCAAAACCGCCGGGAACCAGGATTCCCTGGACTTCTCCGAGAACTTCATCTACATTTTCATTATTCAACAATTCAGAATCGACCCATTTAATGTTGACGGTTGCGCGTTCGGCAATGCCGCCGTGTTTCAAGGCTTCCACAACAGAGATATAGGCGTCGTGCAGCGCCGTGTATTTGCCAACTAAAGCGACCGTTACTTCCTTGTCAGGATAGCGGAGCGCGTCTACCATGTCGATCCAGTCGGTGAGATCGGGTTCCGGACAGTCCAGATGAAGGCATTCACAGGCCACCTGCGCCAGATTCTCTTTCTCCATGGCAAGCGGCGCCTCGTACAGATATTCCACATCCAGGTTTTGCAGGACACGGCTGCAAGGAACATTACAGAATAAGGCAATTTTGTCTTTGATTCCCTGGTCTAAAGGATGCTCGGAACGGCATACAATAATATCGGGCTGTATACCCATGCCTTGCAGTTCCTTGACGCTTGCCTGGGTAGGTTTGGTCTTCATTTCACCGGAAGCGCGAATATAAGGAATCAACGTTACATGAATTAAAATGGCGTTCTCATGCCCGACTTCATGTTGGAACTGGCGAATGGATTCCAAAAATGGCTGGCTTTCCATGTCGCCCACTGTTCCGCCGACTTCAATAATGGCAATATGGGTGTCTTCTGTGGTAAAATTCCGGTAAAATCGGCTCTTAATTTCGTTTGTAATGTGGGGAATGACCTGTACCGTTCCGCCGCCGTAATCACCGCGCCGTTCCTTTTGCAGTACGGACCAGTATACTTTGCCTGTTGTGACGTTAGAATTTTTGCCTAAATTTTCATCAATAAAACGCTCATAATGACCTAAATCCAAATCTGTCTCTGCCCCGTCATCCGTGACAAAAACTTCTCCATGCTGGATCGGGTTCATCGTTCCGGGATCAATGTTGATGTAGGGGTCGAATTTCTGCATGGTGACCTTGTATCCGCGCGCTTTCAGCAAGCGTCCGAGGGAAGCGGCAGTAATGCCTTTTCCGAGTCCGGAAACGACACCGCCAGTGACAAAGACGTATTTTACGGGCATAGGTAGTCCTCCTTAATTAGCTAAAGTATATTAGTATATTCGTAATTAATACATTATACAACCTAAGCCGCAAGAAATCTAGGACTTTCTCAAAAAAATTCATAAAAAGTTTAGGAAAGAAATATTGATTTTCAAAGGAAATGCACATATAATAAAAAGAGTATCGCGTGGATAGACCGCTGCGATATTCAGGAGGAAATCAATGGAGAACAAAGGAAGTAACAATAATAACAATGGCAGAAAAAACGGAGGCGGGAATAACAAAAACGGCATGACAATCATGGTGTTTATTCTTGCAGCGCTGCTGGTGCTGTTTCTGACAAGTCTGTTAAATAGCTGCGCCAGAAACGCTGCCAATAAAGAAGTCTCTTATTCGGAATTTATCAATATGGTGGAGAGCGACAAGGTAGAAGAAGTAAAATTTACCTCTAACAGGATTAAGATTTTACCGAAAAGTGAGAATAAACTATACCGCATTACTTATTATACGGCAGAGCTTAAAGATGAATCGTTACTGCCGCTTTTAAAGAAGCATAATGTTAAATTTGGCGGAACTGTGGAAGATATGGCGTCCGCTATTTTGTGGAACATGGTAAGTTTTGTTTTGCCGCTGGTTTTGGCGTGGGTTATCTTATATTTCCTTATTTTCCGCAAAATAGGCGGCGGAGGAGTCATGGGAGTGGGCAAGACGACGGCCAAGGTATATGTAGAGAAATCTACCGGCGTAACTTTTAAAGATGTTGCAGGCCAGGATGAAGCCAAGGAATCCTTGCAAGAGGTAGTGGATTTCCTGCACAACCCCAAGAAATATACAGATATTGGAGCGAAGCTTCCCAAGGGTGCGCTGTTGGTTGGACCTCCCGGAACTGGAAAAACATTGCTTGCCAAGGCTGTTGCGGGCGAGGCGAACGTGCCGTTTTTTTCATTGGCGGGCTCTGATTTTGTGGAGATGTTTGTGGGCGTGGGCGCTTCCCGCGTGCGTGATTTGTTCAAGGAGGCGCAGAAACAGGCGCCCTGTATTATTTTTATAGATGAGATTGACGCTATCGGCAAGAGCCGTGATACCAGGTATGGCGGTAACGATGAGCGCGAGCAGACGTTAAACCAGCTGCTGGCGGAGATGGATGGTTTTGATACCTCTAAGGGACTGCTGATTTTGGCGGCTACCAACCGTCCGGAAGTATTGGACAAGGCATTGCTGCGTCCGGGACGGTTTGACAGAAGGATTATAGTAGATAAGCCGGACCTCAAGGGCCGTGTGGAGACTTTGAAAGTACATGCTAAAAATGTGCTTATGGACGACAGCGTGGATCTGGATGCCATTGCGCTTGCTACATCCGGCGCCGTGGGGTCGGACCTTGCCAATATGATTAATGAGGCTGCTATCAATGCAGTGAAGCATGGCAGGAAACATGTCAATCAGGGAGATCTTTTTGAATCTGTGGAGGTAGTCATTGCGGGAAAAGAGAAAAAAGACCGCATTATGGGGCCGAAAGAGAAGAAGATGGTGGCATACCATGAGGTTGGGCATGCCTTGGTGACGGCTTTGCAGAAAGATACCGAGCCGGTACAGAAAATTACCATTGTGCCGCGTACCATGGGAGCATTGGGCTATACCATGCAGGTTCCCGAGGAAGAGAAATACCTGATGACAAAGAATGAGCTCGTTGCTCGCCTCATCACCTATATGGGCGGGCGTGCCGCTGAGGAGATTGTATTTGATTCTGTGACAACCGGGGCGTCCAATGATATTGAACAGGCCACGAAGATGGCGCGGGCGATGGTAACACAGTACGGCATGTCGGAGCGGTTTGGATTGATGGGGCTTGTAACTATTGAGGATAAGTACCTGGAAGGCAGGGCAAGCCTTAATTGCGGCGAGGAGACTGCGGCTCAGATAGATCAGGAAGTTATGAAGATTTTAAAAGACAGCTATGATGAAGCCGTACGCCTTTTACAGGAGAATAGAGAGATTCTCAATGAGATTTCCGAATACCTTTACGAACATGAGACGATTACAGGTAAGGAATTCATGAAGATTTTCCGCCAGTTAAAGGGTATACCGGATGAGACGCTGGAGAATACCGAGACAAAGGAAATGGTTCAGGAGGATTTGGAGGAAGATTATCTGGAGGAAGATTATCTGGAGGTAAACACGCTGGAAGAACCTTTGCCGGAAGAATTCATGTATGGGCACGGCTTCCAAGAAGAAAAAGAAATACAGATAATTCCACTGGATAAAGCAGATGCTTGGGAAGGAAATACGGCAGAAGAAGCCGCTTGCCAGTCCTGGGAAGGTTATCGTAATACAGCGGACCAAGAAGCAGCATGGGAAGGCGATCATAATACAGCAGACCAAGAAGCAGCGGCGTTGGAAGAATACAATAACACAGCAAATCAAGAGGAAACATCGTGGGCAGATGATGACAATACTATATCTTCAGAAGAAATGTCTTGGGAAGGCTATGATAATGCAGCAAATCAGGAGGCAGTAAGCTCAGAAGAAGAAAATATACCGGGAGCGGTAGAGGATATTATATTTTTACAGGCTGTCAACATCGCTCCCCAAACAGAAACAGAGGCGGCAGTGGAAGAGATTGGAGCAAAAGCGTCGCCAGCGATTATGGAGGCGGTTGAAGAAGAGCCGGTCAAAGAGGAGCATGTTCCATCAGCATTGGAAGCATTAAATCGGGCACATGCAGAACCGATGGAAGAGGTACAGGTTCCGTCAGCATTGGAAGCGTTGGAAGCATTGAAAAAAATGCAGACAGAGCATGCAGAGGACGAGACAGAGGCAGAGCCGGAAGTGGAAGATGAGGAGCCTGAGAAAATGGAAGAAGAGCCCGAGGAGGCAGAGGCGGAAGATTATCTTGACAGATTGTTAAAGGGAATGAAGTAATGTTCGACATTCAGGAAGAATTGAAAAAACTCCCGCAAAAACCGGGAGTGTACATCATGCATGATGCGAAGGATGCGATTATTTATATTGGTAAGGCAATCAGTCTCAGGAACCGTGTGCGCCAGTATTTTCGCCCCAGCCACAATGAGGGGTTGAAAAAGGAGCAGATGGTTCGGCAGATTGCAAGGTTTGAATACATTATCACGGATTCTGAGCTGGAGGCATTGATTCTGGAGTGTAACTTAATTAAGGAGCACAGGCCGAAATACAATACGATGCTGCGGGATGATAAATCATATCCCTATATTAGAGTGACGCTGGGAGAGGATTTTCCCAGGGTCCTCTTTTCACGTCAGATGAAAAAAGACAAATCGCGGTATTTCGGCCCCTATACCAGTGGAGGGGCGGTTAAGGACACAATTGATTTGATTGGGAAACTCTATTCTCTCAAGACATGCAACCGGGTCCTGCCCAGAGATATCGGGAAAGAACGTCCTTGCCTGAATTACCATATCCATCAGTGTATGGCTCCCTGCCAGGGGAATGTCAGCCGCGAGGAATACCGCAGGCAGATAGATAAGGTAATGGAATTTCTCAATGGAAATTATCAGCCAATCTTAAAAGAGCTGGAAGAAAAAATGCAGGCGGCTTCCGAAGACATGAATTTTGAGAAAGCCATTGAATACCGCGAGTTGATAAAGGCGGTCAAACAGATTGCCCAGAAGCAAAAGATTACCAGCTCAGACGGCGAAGATAAAGATATTATAGCCATGGCGGCAGATGAAGAAGATGCTGTTGTGCAGGTATTTTTTATCCGGGATGGGAAACTGATAGGGAGAGATCATTTCCATGTGAATGTGGGCAGTGAAGATACCAGGCCGCAGATTCTTGCCACATTTTTAAAGCAGTTTTATGCGGGTACGCCGTTTATACCGCGGGAGGTTATGCTTCAGGAGGAGATAGCGGAAGCCGAAATCATTGCTGAATGGCTGGGCAAAAAGCGTGGGCAGAAGGTTTATATTCGTGTACCCAAAAAGGGGACGAAGGAGAAATTAGTCGAACTTGCGGCGCAGAACGCCCATATGGTGTTGTCCCAGGATAAAGAAAAACTCAAACGCGAGGAAGGAAGGACAATTGGGGCGTTAAAGGAAATTGGCAATCTGATAGGACTTGAGGATTTGAAACGCGTGGAGGCATATGATATTTCCAATATTAGCGGTTTTGAGTCAGTGGGCTCCATGGTCGTGTACGAAAAAGGGAAGCCGAAGCGCAGCGATTACCGTAAATTTAAGCTGCGCACGGTGACGGGACCGGATGATTACGGCTCCATGCATGAGGTATTGACCAGGCGTTTTTCCCATGGAATGCGGGAGCAGCAGGAATTAAAAGAGCAGAAAATGGAGAATGACTATGGCAGTTTCACGCGTTTCCCTGATTTAATTATGATGGATGGAGGCAAGGGACAAGTCAACGTGGCTCTGCGCGTACTCGATGAACTGGGGTTACACATTCCCGTGTGCGGGATGGTAAAAGATGATAATCACAGGACGCGTGGGTTATACTACCATAACAGGGAGATTCCCATCGACCGTCACAGTGAAGGATTTAAGCTGATTACGCGTATCCAGGATGAGGCGCACCGTTTCGCCATTGAATATCACCGGTCCCTGCGCAGCAAAGAACAGGTGCACTCTGTGCTTGACGATATTCCGGGTATTGGCGCGGCCAGGCGTAAATCATTGATGAGAGCGTTCCAATCGCTGGATGCAATCCGTGAGGCGGATGTGGAGACACTGGCAGCCCTGCCAGCCATGAATCAACAGTCGGCGCGGTCGGTTTATGAATTTTTCCATAGCGCGGCTGTTGATGGCAGCAACGTAGTATGATAAGATGTAGCTAATAATTCAGAATCCCATGGAAATAAATATTCAGGCCTTTCAAATTTATTTGGAAAGGGATGAATTTTTATTTCCATGAGGGTGATAATCCCTCTCATTCACAGACAAAAGCCTTTTAAGGCGTATGACAGCGTAGCTGGCATGTCTGTGAATGGGATTCTGAATATATTAAGCGCCACTGTAAGAAGTGAATTATTTCCCCCTAAGCCAGAGAAAGGAAGATGCAGATGTATAATGGAAATGGTGTAAGTGTAAGTAAGATAGTGGAAAAAATGGATTTGAAGGTTTTGAATCCCGAAGTAGACATCAAGAAACGTAAAGTAACTACGGCAGAGGTAAACCGTCCGGCGTTGCAGCTGGCGGGGTATTTTGATTATTTTGAGAAAAGCAGGGTTGAGATTGTCGGCATGGTGGAATATACCTATATGCAGAAGCTTGAAGAGGAAGAGAAGCTTGATATTTATAAGAAATTTTTTGCCCACAACGTGCCTTGTGTAATATTCAGCAGAAATTTACAGCCGGATGAGGATTTGATGCGCATAGCTACGGAGTATCATACGCCGGTGTTATCTACAGACTACGGGACGTCTGAATTTATGGCTGAACTGATTTATTATCTGGGTGAGGAACTTGCGCCCTGCATTTCCATCCATGGCGTATTGGTGGATGTATACGGTGAAGGGCTTTTGATTATGGGCGAGAGCGGTATTGGTAAGAGTGAAGCGGCCCTTGAGCTGATTCGCCGCGGCCACCGTCTTGTCAGCGATGACGTGGTGGAAATCAGCAAGATTAACGAGCACACATTGGTGGGAACGGCGCCCGATGTCACCAGATATTTTATTGAGCTCAGAGGCGTTGGAATTATTGATGTGAAAACGCTTTTTGGCGTGGAGTGCGTGAAAGAAAAACAGAACATTGACCTGGTCATTAAACTTCAGGATTGGAAGAAGGAAAACGAGTATGACCGTCTGGGACTTGATGAGGAGTATACAGAATTTTTGGGGAACAAGGTGGTATGTCATTCCCTGCCTATTCGTCCGGGCCGAAATCTTGCCGTAATCTGTGAGTCTGCGGCAGTAAACCACAGGCAGAAAAAAATGGGGTATAACGCAGCGCAGGAGCTGTACCGCCGTGTGCAGGCGAATCTCCAAAAGGGTTCAGAAGAAGATGATGAAAGTGAAGAGAATGATTAAAAATCAGGAGGAATTGCACAGCAATGGAAAGAAAAAATGCATGGAAGAAATACCCGAAGGGAAAGCGCGAAGCCGTTTTTGCCTTTGCGGAGGAGTATAAGAAATTTATTTCTGACTGTAAAACAGAACGGGAATGCGTCACAGAACTGATTGCACAGGCCGAGAAGGCTGGATTCGAGGATTTAGAGAAAATACTTGCCGAGGGGCGCGCGCTCAAAGCCGGTGATAAATTATATGCTAAGAATATGGATAAGACGCTGGCGCTTTTTGTAATCGGCAGGCGGCCTCTTGAAGCAGGCATGAACATTTTGGGGGCGCATATTGATTCCCCAAGGCTTGATTTGAAACAAGTGCCGCTCTATGAAGACACAGAAATGGCGCTTTTTGATACCCACTATTACGGCGGCGTGAAGAAGTACCAATGGGTGACGCTTCCGTTGGCTCTGCACGGCGTGGTAGTGAAAAAAGATGGAACAAAGGTAATTGTTAATATCGGAGAGAAAGAGGACGATCCGGTATTCGGCATCAGTGATCTTTTAATCCACCTCGCCTCAGAGCAGATGGAAAAGAAAGCTGCTAAGGTGATCGAAGGAGAGAATTTGGACGTCCTGGTGGGCAGCATTCCCTCTGAAAATGAGGATGATAAGGAAAAAGCCAAGGATGCAGTGAAAACAAATGTACTGAATATCTTGAAAGAACAATATGATATAGAAGAAGAGGATTTCCTGTCGGCAGAAATTGAGGTAGTGCCGGCGGGCAAGGCCAGAGATTATGGATTTGACCGCAGTATGGTTATGGGCTATGGGCATGACGACAGAGTATGCGCATATCCTTCTTTTGCAGCTCTGCTGGAAGCCGATGTTTGTGAAAAGACGACGGTGTGCCTTTTGGTGGACAAAGAGGAAATCGGCAGCGTAGGCGCAACTGGTATGCAGTCCCGTTTTTTCCTCTATGTGGTAACAGAAATTATGGAAGCGATGGGCGGCTACAGCCAGGTCAAGTTTAACCGTGCCATGACGAATTCCAAGGTGCTGTCCTCGGACGTAAGCGCGGCGTACGACCCCTTGTATGCATCTGTGACAGAGAAGAAGAATGGCGCGTATTTTGGCAATGGATTAGTATTTAACAAGTACACCGGTTCTAGGGGCAAGAGTGGTTCTAATGACGCTAACCCTGAATATATGGCAGAATTGCGCAGAATTCTGGACGACAATGGCGTATCCTTTCAGACTTCTGAACTCGGTAAGGTAGATCAGGGGGGCGGCGGCACGATTGCCTATATTCTTGCCAACTATAATATGTCGGTGATTGACAGCGGCGTGGCTGTGCTGAACATGCATGCGCCGTGGGAGATTATCAGCAAAGTGGACCTCTATGAAGCAAAATTGGGATATACTGCGTTTTTGAAAGAGGCATAACGTAAGTCATATATTTATGAAACAAGATGGAAGAACACTGCGTTTTTGAAAGAGGTATAGCGTAAGTCAGATATTTGTGAAACAAGATGGAAGAACACTGCGTTTTTGAAAGAGGTATAGCGTAAGTCAGATATTTGTGAAACAAGATGGAAGAACACTGCGTTTTTGAAAGAGGCATAATGTGAGTGAAATATTTTGGAGACAGTTACAGGAGATAACCGGAAATGGTAAGTGCTCTCGTCAGGAGAACATGAGTAAGCATACGACGTTTCGTGTGGGCGGGCCGGCAGAGTATTATGCCTGCCCTGGCCGGGCGCAGGTGGCGGAGATTATTTCCCTGTGCCATACGCATAAAGTTCCCTGGATGGTAATTGGAAATGGAAGCAATCTGTTGGTGGGTGATAAAGGAATACCTGGTTTAGTAATCGAGCTGGGAAAAGATTCTGCGCAGGTTATTGTGGAAGGATGTGAGGTCCGGGCGCAGGCCGGAGCGTTGCTTTCTGTGGCGGCGAGGAAGGCTGCTGATTCTGCGCTTACTGGGATGGAGTTTGCTTCTGGGATTCCCGGAAGCGTGGGTGGAGCTGTCGTCATGAACGCAGGCGCCTATGGCGGCGAGATGAAGCAGATTGTAAAAAAGGCAACTGTGCTCACCGCGGAGGGAATGGAAAAGGAACTCTCACTGGAGGAACTTGATTTTGGCTACCGACATAGCAGTATTCCGGGAATGCAGGCGATTGTGCTTGAGGCGGCGTTTGCATTGGAGAAAGGTGATCCAGCGGCTATTGAGGAGCAGATGTCAAAGCTGCGCAGCCAGCGCAGCGGGAAACAGCCCTTGGAGTACCCGAGCGCCGGCAGCACATTTAAACGCCCGGAGGGCTATTTTGCCGGGAAGCTGATTCAAGACGCGGGTCTTAGGGGCTACCGGGTGGGCGACGCCCAGGTGTCAGAAAAGCATTGCGGGTTTGTTATTAACCGCGGAGAAGCAACGGCGGCACAAATCCGCCAGCTGATCTGTGATGTGCAGGATAAGGTGGAGGAGCAATTTGGCGTAAGGCTGGAAACGGAAGTGCGTTTTGTAGGAGTATTTTGACAAAGGGAGGGCGGCGAATGAAGTTTATAATATTGACAGGAATGTCTGGAGCAGGGAAGAGTACAGCGTTAAAAATGATGGAAGACATAGGATATTTTTGCGTAGACAATCTGCCGATTGCGCTGATTGAAAAATTTGCGGATCTTGCCGACCTTCAGGATGCGGAATTGCAAAAGGTTGCTGTGGGGGTAGATATCCGCAGCGGCCAGACCTTGGAAGAGTTACAGGATGTGCTGGACAGGCTCAAACAGAGAGGTGAACGTTTCGACATCCTTTTTCTCGATTCTCAGGATGAAGTTCTGGTAAAAAGGTACAAGGAGACAAGGAGGACGCACCCGCTTGCCGGTAGCGAGCGCGTGGATAAGGGAATACGAGAAGAGCGGCGCCGTCTGGAATTTTTGCGTAAGCAGGCAAGCTATATTATAGATACGAGCAACATGCTCACAAGGGAATTAAAAGCGGAACTTGAAAAAATTTTTGTGCGCAATCAGGATTATAAGAATCTTTTTATTACGATAGTGTCTTTTGGATTCAAGTATGGAATACCTACGGACTGCGATCTGGTGTTTGACGTACGCTTCCTCCCCAATCCCTTTTATGTGGAAGGGCTGCGCGGCAAGACTGGAAATGACCGTGAGATTCGTGAGTATGTGATGCAGTTTCCCGAAGCGGGACAGTTTTTGCATAAGTTGGAAGACCTTGTGAAGTTTTTAATTCCCAATTATATTGTCGAAGGGAAAACACAGCTTGTAATCGGCGTGGGTTGTACCGGTGGGAAACACCGTTCTGTGACACTGGCAAATGCCCTTTATGAGCGTCTTGCTGACCGAGAAGGTTATGGCATTAAAATTGAGCATAGAGACATCCAGAAAGATGTGCATCGCTTGACCTAAGGAGGGACCCAGCGATTTGGCATGAGGAGGGACCCACGAAGTGGGAGGAGCCCTGATGCCTAGTACCGGAGCCAAAGAACTGTATGGCATGAGGAGGGACCAAAACATGTCGTTTTCAGGCGAAGTGAAAGAGGAGTTATCGCGGCAATTTCCTAAGAGCCGGCATTGCCAGATTGCAGAAATTGCCGCTATTTTGAGCTTTGTGGGAAAATTAGAGGAAATGCAGGGCAGCAAAGCGCTGCGTGTCTACACGGAAAATCTCTCGCTTGCCCGCAAGTATTTTATTCTAATGAGAAAAACTTTTCATGCAAATGTGAGTGTCGCGGTAAGACAGAACGTGTATCTGCACAAGAGCAGGATTTTTGTAATATCGCTGACGGCGCCGGAAGAAATACGGAAGGTACTGCTGGCGGTGAAATGGCAGAATGAAAAAGGGGAGGATATTCGTACTGCGGGCCTTGCAAATCGTCTTCTCCTGCAAAATACATGTTGTCGCCGCTCTTTTATCCGCGGAGCATTTCTAAGCGCAGGTTCTATGAGCGATCCCGAGAAGTCGTATCATTTGGAAGTCGTGTGCAGCGGGCAGCCCAAGGCGGGACAATTGCAGGAAATTATCAACAGTTTTGATATGGATGCCAAGATTGTGCAACGCAAAAAGAGCCATGTTGTATATCTGAAAGAGGGTTCGCAGATTGTCGATATGCTTAACATCATGGAAGCTCATGTGGCGTTGATGAGTTTGGAAAATGTGCGTATCCTCAAAGAAATGCGCAACTCCGTCAACCGTCAGGTGAATTGTGAGACGGCAAATATCAATAAGACTGTCAGCGCCGCTGTCAAGCAGGTAGAGGACATCAACTATATTAAGTCTGTACGGGGTCTGGATAGTTTGTCAGATAATTTGCGGGAGATTGCACTGCTGCGTTTGGAATATCCGGAAGCGGCGTTAAAGGAACTCGGTACATATTTAGAACCTCCGGTGGGGAAGTCCGGGGTCAATCACAGGCTGCGGAAATTATGTGAAATAGCGGAGGATTTAAGGCAATCGGGAAAGGGGTGATTTATTATACGCAGGAAAAAACTTTTATTTGTGTTTAACCCTTTTTCGGGAAAGGGACTGATTAGGAACAAGTTGTTGGAGATTGTGGACCAGTTTGTCAAAAATGGATATGAGGTAACTATCCATCCGACGCAGCGACCTCAGGATGCATTGGAGCAGGTGGAAAAACGTGCGGGAAAATACAGTCTGGTTGTATGCAGTGGCGGGGATGGCACATTAGATGAAGTAGTCAGTGGGATGATGCGCCGAGACAAGAAAGCTCCAATAGGTTACATTCCTTCCGGGAGTACGAATGATTTTGCATCCTCGCTGAAAATTCCCAAAAACATGGGGAAAGCAGCCGAACTTGCTGTGAGCGGCGTGCCGTTTGCATGTGATGTCGGCAAGTTTAATGAAAAATATTTTGTTTATATCGCGGCGTTTGGACTGTTCACAGACGTCTCATACGCCACAAGGCAGGAGCGGAAAAACAGGATTGGGCATTTTGCGTATATTTTGGAGGGCGTAAAACGGATTCCGGCAGCCCAGCCTTACCATCTGCGCATCTCCTATGACAATCAGACGATTGAAGGCAAATTTATTTATGGGATGGTGACAAATTCTGTTTCGGCAGGCGGATTTCGCAATATTACCGGCAAGAATGTGAAATTAAATGACGGCATTTTTGAGGTGACGTTGATTAAGATGCCGAAAAGCCCGCTTGAACTGAACGAGATTATAGCCAGCTTGACAAACCTCATTGACAACACGGACCTAATTTATACCTTTAAGACAGAAAGCCTGACAGTTGAGTCTGCCGAGGAGATTGCCTGGACGCTGGATGGAGAATACGGAGGAAAACACAAGAATGTTACCATATCTGCCAAAAGGCAGGCGGTGGAGATCATTGTTGACAGCATGATGAAAAGCTGACTTCTGCGTAACAATGTATTACTCCGGTGGTAAAATGTTGTGGTATTTAGTCACTGGAGTAATACCTACAGGGCGCTTAGTAAAATGTTCTTGCTAAGCGCCCTGCAGGTTTATATGGCGGTATTTTAAACAGGAGAGAAAAATGATATATTTCATGTTATTGGAGACAGAAGAAGACAGGAAGAAATTTCAGGAGATTTATGAAGATAATTACCTGAAAATGTACCATGTTGCCCGGGCTATGGGGCAAAACCAGACAGACGCAGAAAACGAGGTGCATAATTCATTTCTTTCCCTAGCGGAAAATTTCACAAAATATTCACATTTTTATTTTATATGACGAAGCGCCGGAACATGACGCCCCTCATATGATGGAGCAAAAGGAGAGGGCAATGTTTGTCCAAAAGGCGCTGGAAGGAATATCGGAGATTCTTCGGGAGACATTGACGCTGAAATATTATTATGAATTGAGCAACAAAGAAATTGCCAGAATACAGGGGGTGCCTGTAAAGACCGTAGAGGTGCGCCTGTTCCGGGGCAGGAAAAAATTCAGGGAGGTATGGGATGAAGCGAATGGATGAAAAGCAACAGGAAAGCCAGGCGATCAAGGATATGGTTTCCTTGGTGCATGAATATGAACTATCCCTCATACCGGATAATAATGAGTTACGGAAGCGCTATCTGCTTTCAGATGCATTCTATCAGAAGATGGATCAGATGATAGAAGGGCAAAAGAAGATGGCGCGCAGAAAAAAGCTAAGGCGGTTTGCGGCAGCAGCAGCGGCTGCTATCGTGGTATTTATTGGCGTAACCCATCCTCAGACAATATCAAAGGCGGGGCAATGGCTGATTCGGTGGTATCATGACCATATTTCGTTTCAGTTTGTGGAGGATACCGGAAATATAGAAGTGCCCAGATATGAATTAAGTTATGTACCGGAAGGATATCGGCTGGAATTGGATGATTATTTTGTAGGTGGAGATATTCTATACTATAATGATGAAGGTCAATGCTTAGATTTTAGTTACGGCGCGATTGACGATGGTTTAGAAATAGATAATGAAAATAAGGATCTTCTAAAAATTACAGGCAGCAGGGGAGAAATCATCTATTATCTGCGGGCAAAGAATCCTGAATCCGAGAGCTCGATGACCTGGATTAGCGAGGACGGCACGTTAAAATTTAACCTCATGGGAAACTTCTCACAGGAAGAATTGATAAAAATCCAGGAGGGGATTCATGTTGTGAAATAAAAATTTAAAAGATTTCTGTAAAATGATGTAGTGGTTTTTCCTTCTCGTACGTTTATTAAGTAGGAGCGTAAATAAGCTTTGAGTAAAAGGGGAAGGAGGGGAGCCTTATGGTAAGAGAGAAATTACAAAAGAAAACAGCAGTCGTGTTACTGATAGGAGCAATGTTGCTCTGCGTACAGTCTAATACAGTACACGCAGAAAATATTCTGGAATATACGGAAGAAATGAAAGTGGAAAGCGTTTCTCCGATGTATGTACAAGGTAACAGATGCCAGCTGCGTTTAGCTTTTAGTGGTAAAACAGCAAGATGTCATGCCTTTATAAGAGGGAAAAGTGGCACAACTAAAATTTCCGGCTTATTAAAGCTATATGACAATACGGCGGGTAGACACGTTGCGAGCTGGACGGTTTCTAAATCGGGTTCGTGTTATAGTGTAACAAAATCTGCGGCAGTGATAAAAGGGCATAGCTATAAGCTGTCTTTTTCTGGCAAGGTGTATGGGAAGAATTGTAAATCTGGCGAGTCCATAGCGTCATCAGTTAGTAAGAAGGATTAAAGAAGATTGAAGATCAAAATGGAAAACGCAAATGGTGTTTATTGTTATTTGGATCGCTAAAGAGAGCGGAGAAAAGGGGAATTACATGGACATATTCTGTTTCAAGATATTGAGGGGGGAGTGTGTTGATAGATGCGTGCGGAAATAGATGTCTGCACGCATCAAGGTAAGAATATAGCGGTATTTTTATATAGTATTTGGGAGGCGACGTATGAAAAAGAGAATCGTTATAGGAACATCATGTATTTTAATTGTCCTAGCAGCGCTCCTGGTCTGGAAAGCGGGAAGAAATACGAAGTTATTAAAAGATATAGATGTGAAAGAACTCAGCAAAATAGAAATGTATTATCCGGGGGATAATCTTACGGTTGTCACAGGGGAAGAAAATATGCGGAAAGTTGTTGCACTGTTTCATTCATTGGGTGTAAGGAAAACATTTTCTGATAACGATGATGGATTTGTATTTTCCATACAGATTTATGATAAAGATGGAGAAAGAATTGATATTATTACAATTAGATCAAACCGTATTGTTATAAATGACGGGTATTATAAATGCGCTAAGGATTATTGTGATGATTTTCGTAAACTGTATGAAGAACTGCAAATGTAAAAGAACTTGGCGGTGGGAATAGATAAATTATTTAGATAATATAGTGATTTTTTACCTATCTGTTTTACAGAGAAGGAACGTAAATAAGTGAGATAAAAATGGAGGTGCATTCTTGAATATTTTTATAATAGGGTTGATATTTATTGTTATTTTAGTTGCAGCCGCAATGATTTGCAGTTATTTTGGGAAAACAATGTGGGGAGCCGTGATGTGCTTCCTGGGTTTGGGATTATTGGCAATCGGCATATATTTGTGGCAGGCGTCTATGTGGAGAGATATATCCTTTGTATTATTGATAGCAGGAGCGCTTTCAGAACTTATTGCAATTATGTTTGCAGTTAGAGTATTGCAGAAGAAAAAAGCTTCGTAAACTTAATGATGTTGTGTTTTTGGGAGAATACATATGAAAAAGAGAATCCTTGTAGGAACACCGTGCATTATTATTGTTCTTGCGGCGTCCTTAGTCTGGACAGCCGGAAAAAATAAAATTTAATTTCGGAAAGCTCTTTTCTTTTTTGGAGAAATAAGGTAAACTATACAGTATGAAGTGGAACCCTATGGGGATTTCACCCGGCATGGCATTTTGCCAGGAGGCTGAATGGAAATGCCATGTAAAAAATAAAGACAGTGTTTTCTGCCAAGGGAGCAGAGGACAGAAATGGAGGAAAAGAAATGTTAGTATCTGCAAAAGAAATGTTACAGAAAGCAAAACAAGGACATTATGCTGTTGGACAGTTCAACATCAATAACCTGGAGTGGACCAAGGCTATTTTACAGACCGCACAGGAGCTGAATTCTCCGGTAATTCTGGGGGTATCCGAGGGTGCAGGAAAATATATGTGCGGTTATACAACTGTTGTAGGGATGGTAAATGGCATGATCAATGAGCTTGGCATTACAGTTCCAGTTGCACTTCATCTGGATCACGGCAGCTATGACGCATGTTTAAAATGTGTAGAGGCAGGTTTTTCATCCATCATGTTTGACGGTTCCCATTATCCAATTGATGAGAACGTGACAAAGACTACAGAGCTTGTAAAGATTGCTCATGACAAGGGAATGTCCATTGAGGCAGAGGTTGGCGCAATCGGCGGCGAGGAAGACGGCGTTGTCGGTGCAGGCGAGTGTGCAGACCCAGATGAATGTAAGGCAATCGCTGACCTGGGCGTAGATATGCTGGCGGCTGGAATCGGTAATATCCATGGCAAATACCCAGAGAACTGGGCAGGCCTGAGCTTTGAGACATTAGATGCTGTTCAGCAGAAGACAGGGGATATGCCTTTAGTTCTTCATGGCGGTACTGGAATTCCTGAGGATATGATTAAGAAAGCAATCTCCCTTGGCGTAGCTAAGATTAACGTGAATACAGAGTGCCAGTTGTCCTTCTCAGCAGCGGTTAGAAAATACATTGAGGCTGGAAAAGATTTAGAAGGTAAGGGCTTTGACCCGCGTAAAGTGCTTGCACCGGGCGTAGAGGCTATCAAAGCGACTGTAAAAGAGAAGATGGAATTATTCGGTTCTGTTGGCAAAGCTTAATTTCCACGGCAAATAGTCCTAAGTATTAGCGGCGTTTGTTTCGGACAGAGGGAAACAGTATATAAAATGAACCATCGGGAAATCGGTGGTTTGAAACAGGGGCAAGTGTGGCAAATATCGTCCGCTTGTCCCTGAATTATTTTGTGTACAAGTGTAAATTACTTTGTATAATATGGATAAGGCGATTGACGGATTAAAAATATGATAAGGGAAGGAGAGTGTAAGAGGATGAAAGAGAGAAAAAATACGCTGCTTAAGAAAAGGCAAGGGCCAAGAAAAGGTAACAGACTGATGATAGCGTTGCTTTCTGTTTGTCTGATTATGACATCTTTGCCCAATTTGTATTATCAGACATTTGTGCTGGCAGCAGAAATGCCGGCTGGCGACGGACAATATGAAATCTTATCTATTAATGAGTTTTCGGAGGATATCAAATCACAAACTGTTGATATTGGCACGCCGCTAGAAGCGTTACTTCTGCCCAACAGCCTGGCCGTATCATGCCGTCAGAGCATGGCAGAGAATCAGGAAACGCAGAATAAAACGCAAGACGCAGTGACCGAATCTGCGCCGTCGGAAGATATAGAATTAGAATCTGAGAAATCAGAAAATGCAGCGTCAGAAGAAGCAGCAATGGAATCTGAGAAATCAGAAAATGCAGCGTCAGAAGAAGCGGCATTAGAATCCGGGGCGTCAGAAGAAGCAGCAGTGGAATCCGAGGCGTCAGAAGAAGCAGCAGTGGAAGAAGACACGGAAAAGACAGAGGGCGTCTCAGAGGTTATGCTAGAAGGAATTACCTGGGAAAGCAGGCCGGAATATGATATGGAACAGGAAGGAATCTACCGCTTTACCCCTGTTTTGCCGCACGGATACCGGTTGTCTGAAGGTGTGGTTTTACCGGAGATTATGGTGACCGTGAAGCCTGAGGGAGATACAATAGAAGAGAACTGTATGGAAAAGGTTGATTCCGATGAGGAAGGGGAAATTTTTTATGCAGAGGATGCGGATGTTCTATATGCAGGGGATGCGGACGTTCTATATGCAGAGGATACAGACATTCTTTTGGCGGAAGGGGATACGCAGCTTATCAAGATCGCTGCCGGGCAAAGCGAAACCTGGGATGAACGTACTTTGCGTGATGTAACGGTGATTGTGGAAGAGCGTGCAGTCCTGACAATTACGGGATTCGTGGCAATCAGCGGAAATGTTACAATCACAGGCGGCGGGACGATTGAAAGAAGGGGAAATGCTGCTTGTTTTAATGTCCAGGCTGGTGCAAATCTGACCTTGGGGAATGTTACCATGGATGGAGGTTCTATGCCTTCCGCTGTTTCTATGATAGAGGTTTTTTCCGGAAAATTGACATTGAATGATGGATGTGTGATCCAGAATTGCACAAAGTTAGAAAATAATGGGGGAGCCATATTCTTGGACCGGGCGAACGCCGTCTTAAACGGGGCGACAATTAAAAACTGCACGGCGAGTTCTGTTTATGGCCAAGAGTGTTATGGCGGTGCGATTTATATTTATGCAAGCGCAGTAGAGATTCATGGTACAAGGTTTGAAAATTGCAGTGTTGGGCAGGCTGCTTCCAATGATAAGGGAGGCGCGTTGTATATGTATAATGGCTGTAAGGTAGATATCAATGGCGCAGTATTTCAAAGCTGTTCTGCAAAGGGAAGCGGCGAGCGGTCGGCAGGCGGAGCATTTTATGTGGACTCTGACAATACGGTTGATATCAGAAATACCGTGATCGAAGATTGCAGCGCCGGGACGCAGGGCGGAGCATTTCTTTCTTTTAATAATAATGTTGTAAATATTTACAGCGGTATTTTCCGTAACAACCGTACTACCGCTGCCACAGATGTGCATGGCAACGTAGGCGGAGGCTGCATGTATAACTGTATGGGTACTCTGAATATCTATGGAGGCAGTTTTCTTAACAATTATGCCGCCAATAAGGGAGGCTGTCTCAACCATTGTTGGGAACCGGGTACAATTACCAATATTACCGGCGGAATCTTTGCTGGAAATTATTGTGATTATAAGGATGCGGTATCAGATTACAGCGGCAGCGGCGGAATTTTTAATTCTTCTGTAAAGGCCGGGCAGGCGGAACTGAGGGTCTCGGGGAATGCCAAGTTCAGTGGGGACGGTACGGAAGGGTCTGGGGTGGACGGAATATATCTCGATCAGGACAGCGGCACGCCCAGGAAAATATTTATCAGTACTACGCTGACGTTTCCTGTGAACCTCTATGTGAAAGCAGTCGAAGGGTATGTAATCGCGGAAGGCAAGGATGGTTATTCTTTTCTTCATGAGAGGGATATGAAGAAAATCAAATTTATAGATATCAGCAATTCCGGTAAGACCTGGTACGCGAAACTGAGCGATGACAGAACGCAGGTAACGCTTACGGAAACCGATCCTGGATATAAATATTTTGTCTATTATATCAGCAATGGCGCGACAGGGAATGTTGTGGATGATAACCAATATTCTGAGGAAGACGAGGCAACGGTGAAGTCCCATAAGGATGCGCAAGGGAAGGATATCCTGACATATGAGGGGCGCACGTTCCTTGGATGGAGTAAGAATGAAGACGGCTCAGGGAGACTTTACCAGGCGGGGGATTCTCTGGGGAAAATGACGGAAGACATTAACCTGTACGCTGTTTTTTCGGAGAACCCGGTTGCTGATTTCTATTCTGGAAGCGCTGGCAATAAGGTGACAAAAGAAAGCGTTATGGATGCCGATGGGAAGGGAAAGGTGAAGGCTCCACAACTGAAGGATTTGAATGATCCAGAGCATTCGGAGGATATGGCAGGCTGGACAAAGGCAGGCTGGGCAGAGAAGGAGGGGCAGTTTGACGTTTTGTATCAGCCGGAGGATGAAATTACGTTAGAAGATAATAGAGAGTATTGCGGTATTTACAAGAAGGACGTAACTTTGACTTATGATAATAACGGATGGAATATCGCGCCGGCGCCGGCAAATGACGTAAAACCGCGTTATGGCAGAGTGCATGAGAACATTACCTACCAGCCTGCGGAGTTTACAATTGCTCCAGACGTTACCAGTGGAGATTTTGTATTTGCTGGATGGAATACCGAGCCGGATGGGTCAGGGGAATATTACCATGAGGGTGATAAGATTACAAGCGAGACGGACCTTACCTTATACGCAATATTTACGAATTCATTCCTGGCAGATTTTTACTCCGGCGGCGCGGGGCAAAAAGAAACCAGGCAGGCGAATGCCGGCCAGACGTGGACGCAGCCCATAGAAGCTCCGGAACTGAAAGATATGGACGGCTGGGATAAAATAGGCTGGACAGAGGATGAGAACCAGTTCCGCGCGGATTTTGAGGCGGGGGAGGAACTTATTTTAACGCGGCATTCCTCCTACTATGGCATTTATGGCAAGGAGGTTATTTTGTCCTATGACATGAATGGGGGTATGGGAAAACAAGAACCTGTGGCAAAATCCTGTTATGCAAATGTACATAGTGAGGTAAGTTATCAGCCGGCTGCATTTCATGTCGCCAAGGAGGCGATCCGCGACGGCTATGTGTTTGCCGGATGGAACACGGAGGCAGACGGTACAGGCGAGACTTACCAAGAGGGAGAAGAGATTACCATTTTAGAAGATCAAACGCTCTACGCCAGATGGGATATTGCAGGAGCGGTCTATCGGATAGAGCATTACAAGCAGGAGTTGGACGGCAGTTATCGTTTGGATGCGACAGTGGAAGCAAAAGCGGCCATAGGAGATGAGGTGAGCGCAGAAGCCAAGGCGTATACGGGGTTTTCAGAGAATACAGCACATGAGATGCGCGTAGGCGCCGGAATTGTGGCGGAAGATGGCAGTTTAGTATTAAAGCTTTATTATGACAGGGATATTTATGAAGTAGACTTTGACTTGAATGGGGCAGAGGGAGAGACGCCGGAACGTCAGAGTGTGCCTTATGGGGGATATGTGACTGAGGTGGATGAGCCCGCAAGAAGAGGCTATCATTTCAAAGGCTGGTACATGGATGAACGGGGACTGGAAGAAAAACGCTGGGATTTTGATTTGCAGGTGGAGAAGAATTTTGGTAAGGCAGTAACAGACGCAAGTGCACCTCGAAAAGTTACGCTCTATGCAAAATGGGAGGATGAGACAGCCCCGGTATTGGAGGATATCGGCTTCAATGAGGGGTATGTAAATATCCTGGACTGGATAATACGCAAAAAGAGCCTTGTTGTAACTGTTCCCGTCTTTGAGGAGGGGAGCGGGGTAAAGCAGTTAGACTATGATGTGTCGGCAGTCATGGGAGATAACCCTAAGAAAACGCAGGCAGATGGTTCATTATTGCTGCAATCGGACGAAGAGCCGGGAGCCAAGGTATCAAAACAGTCTCATGAAAGGACAGCCGGAGCAGGTACAGAAGGTGCAGCTGGAACTATTGAGATTCCTGAGAGCCGGAAGCGGTTGTTCTATGGCGTCCTGACACCGGGCCAGGGAGAGTTTGCTGCTGGGAATATCCAGCTATTTCAGAAGGGTGAGCGAACATATGCGAAGATTACAATATCAGAGGACTTTAAAGGAAGCATCAGTCTGGCTTGTATGGACAATGCTGGCAACATATCTTCTGAAAAGACGATTACGCCACTGAAAGGCGGGATTGTTGTTGAGGACAATGCCCCGGAGATTGTATTCTCGTCTAAGGATGGAAAACCATCGCAGACATTCTCACATGCAGTTGATGTAAATGTCAGGGTCTTGGATCATGTGGATGAGAACGGGGGAGACAGAATCACAGGCGGCATAGCATCCGTGACATACCAGCTAGATAAAGGAAAAGAAATTTCGGCGCCGGCGCAAGCATTTGAGGAGAAAATTGTGGATGTTTATGAGTTTGCCGTAGAGGTGTCAGGTACAGGGCGGCATGTCTTGCGTGTTACAGCTGTGGACAATGCAGGCAATAAGAATACGCGCCGGACAGAAGTGAATATCAAGAAAAATATAGTCAAGACTCCAATGAAAACGCCAAATGAGAATCCGCCTCAGGCGCCAAAAGCGCCGTCAGGAAGCGAACCGCAGACAGGAGACCCTATGAATGTGCAGGTGTATGCAACGCTTGCGATGGTTGCGGGGTTTTTGTACCTGCTGTTGTATTTTGCGTCCGACAATCCTGGCATAACGGAAAAGGAAAAGGAGGAATTAGTCTCACGGATGCTCGGATGGGCAAAAAGAGGAGGAATCGTCCGAAAATTGTCAGTATTTGCGGCGCTCTTTTTCTTCCTACTGTATTATCACAGTATAGGAAAGAGTGAGAATAGAGAATGGAATTTGGATGATGTTTGGCAATAGTACCAAAAAACTTCAAAAAAATCTTCAAATTTATCCGAAATAGCAAAAAATTAAATTTTTATAAATTTTATATTGCATTTTCGTAAAAAGAAGAGTATTGTAATTAACAGATATGAAAGCAAGAACAAGGGTGTTCCAACAGGATTGGAATGCCCTTTTCGCTTATATCATAGAAAGTTTATTTCCTGGTATAAGCATGTATGCGCATTTTGTTTTCAAGTAACCAGCACATAGATATAAAAAGGGAAAGGATGAAAAGAGATGAGTGATTTTATCAATGTATCCGAGATTTTCGGGGAAAACGTATTTAACGATGCAGTCATGCAGGAACGTTTACCCAAGAAGGTTTACAAAAAGTTAAAAGAAGTAATTCAGGAAGACCGGGAAATGGATCTGGAAACTGCGGATGTAGTCGCACATGAAATGAAAGAATGGGCGATCGAAAAAGGGGCGACCCATTACACCCACTGGTTCCAACCGCTGACCGGCGTGACCGCAGAAAAACATGATTCTTTCATCACAGCGCCCATGCCCAACGGAAAGGTACTGATGAGTTTCTCCGGGAAAGAATTGATTAAAGGCGAGCCGGATGCATCTTCCTTCCCTTCGGGCGGTCTTAGAGCAACTTTTGAGGCAAGGGGATATACGGCATGGGATTGTACGTCGCCGGCATTTGTGCGCCAGGATGCAGCGGGGGCAACGCTCTGTATTCCTACAGCATTCTGTTCCTACACGGGAGAGGCTCTCGACCAGAAAACACCGCTTTTGCGTTCTATGGAGGCTGTCAATCAGCAATCCTTGCGTCTGCTTCGTCTGTTTGGAAACACGACGTCAAAAAGAGTAACGCCTTCTGTAGGAGCGGAACAGGAATATTTCCTGGTTGACCGTCAGAAATATTTAAAGAGAAAAGATTTAATTTTTACCGGGCGCACTTTGTTCGGGGCGATGCCTCCCAAGGGACAGGAGATGGACGATCACTATTTCGGCGCCATTCGCGAGCGTATAGCCGCATATATGAAGGATGTGAACAAGGAATTATGGAAACTGGGCGTCAGCGCAAAGACACAGCATAACGAGGTTGCGCCGGCACAGCATGAGCTTGCTCCCATCTATGCGGAGGCGAACATTGCAGTAGACCATAACCAGTTGGTGATGGAGACGTTAAAGAAGGTAGCCGGACGCCATGGGCTGCGTTGTCTGCTCCATGAGAAGCCGTTTGCAGGGGTGAATGGTTCCGGTAAACATAACAACTGGTCTCTCACTACCGATGATGGCATTAATATGTTAGACCCTGGCAAGACGCCGCATGAGAATATTCAGTTCTTATTGGTGTTGACCTGTATCTTAAAGGCAGTAGATAAACATGCTGATTTGCTCCGTGAATCTGCGGCCGATGCGGGAAATGACCACAGGTTAGGTGCAAATGAGGCTCCACCCGCTATTATTTCTATTTTCTTAGGAGAACAGCTTCAGGATGTGATGGCACAGTTGATTAGTACCGGCGAGGCGACCAGAAGCCTGAAAGGGCAAGTGCTTCAAACCGGTGTAAAATCATTGCCGGACTTCATGAGGGATGCGACAGACCGCAACCGTACGTCGCCGTTTGCATTTACCGGAAATAAATTTGAATTCCGTATGGTGGGCTCCAATGATTCCATTGCACCGCCAAACGTCGTATTGAATGCTATCGTTGCAGAGGCATTTTCTGACGCCTGTGATATTTTGGAAAAAGCGGAAAATTTCGAGGAAGCCGTACATGACTTGATTAAAGAGCAGGCGTCCGCACACCAGAGGATTGTCTTCAACGGAAACGGTTATTCCGACGAATGGATTGCGGAGGCAGAACGCCGCGGGCTTCCCAACATCAAGAATATGGTTGATGCGGTTCCGGCGTTGACGACTGAGAAGTCAATTGCACTGTTTGAGAAATTCAATGTATTTACGGAGGCCGAGCTGGCATCCAGGGGTGAAATTCTCTATGAAAACTATTCAAAAGCCCTTAACATAGAAGCGCGCACGATGATTGACATGGCAGGTAAGCAGATTATTCCAGCAGTTATCAAATACACGACTGCGCTTGCTAACTCTATCAATGCAGTCAAAGCAGCAGGGGATGTAGATATCAGTACGCAGGCTGATTTGTTGAAAGAGGTTTCCGATTTGCTGTCAGAGACCAAGAGCGCGCTTGTGAAACTGAGTGATGTTACGGCTCAGGCTGGTACGATGGAAGAGGGAAGAGATCAGGCAGTCTTTTTCCGCGACCAGGTGAAGACGGCGATGGAAGCGCTCAGAACGCCGGTGGATAAATTGGAGATGATTGTCGACAAGGATATGTGGCCGATGCCGTCTTATGGAGACTTGATTTTTGAGGTTTAAAATGGCATGAGGAGGGGCCCACGCAGTGGGAGGAGCCCTGATGCCTTGTGCCGAAGCCAAAGAAGTAAAATGGCATGAGGAGGGACCCACGCAGTGGGAGGAGCCCTGATGCCTTGTGCCGAAGCCAAAGAAGTAAAATGGCATGAGGAGGGGCCCACGCAGTGGGAGGAGCCCTGATGCCTCGTGCCGGAACCAAAGAAGTAAAATGGCAGTGGGCGCAGCAAAGCAGCCAAAGTCTACGCTTCGCTTCAGTCCGTGCTAAACGGACATCCACTGGATGTCCAGCCAATCATGAATGAGGGATTTAGGGAGCCCCTGCGGACTTGTCCGCTTTGTCCTAAAAAGACCTGAAAAGGGAGGATGCCAGGAAGCTTCCGCCTCCTGGCATTTATTATGAAAAAGTTTATTCAAATAATGGTTTATTTAACTTCGTTTGGTATGGTTATATTATATGCAAAAGAAATGAAATTTCCATGTTGCTAAAATGAAACTTTTTTGAACCAAAAATGAATAAATTGTGAACAACGGAAAAATGGCGCTTTCAACGAGACCACAAAGCTGTGGGATGCGGGGAAAGTGTCTTTTTTTATCCTATTAGGAAAGAACTTGTCACGCTAAGGCGTGAAAGCGTCTTCCTATAGACTTAAAATGATAACATAAATATAATTATTCGCATTCATGCAAAGGGAGGAATTATTATGACACAAGAATCAATTATTAGCTTAGTGAGCGAGCATACCTTTGGCATCTGGTTTCTGATAGGTGCGGCGTTGGTATTCTGGATGCAGGCGGGATTTGCCATGGTGGAGGCGGGATTTACCAGGGCAAAAAACTCGGGAAATATTTTAATGAAAAATTTGATGGACTTCTGCATAGGAACCGTGGTATTTATCCTGATTGGATTCTCGCTTCTTCTTGGGGAGGATCTGGCAGGACTGATTGGAAAACCAGGATTTGATATTTTTACCGCTTATGGGGACTTTGATTTTTCAAATTTCGTGTTTAACCTGGTATTCTGCGCAACAACGGCGACCATCGTGTCAGGAGCTATGGCGGAGCGGACAAAGTTCTTGTCCTACTGTATTTATTCCGGTGTAATTTCCGCCCTGATTTACCCGATTGAGGCGCATTGGATATGGGGCGGCGGCTGGCTGGCGCAGCTTGGGTTTCATGACTTTGCCGGTTCCTGTGCGATTCATATGGTTGGCGGAATCTCCGCCTTGATTGGTGCATCTATTCTAGGGCCGCGTATTGGTAAATTTAGCAAAGACAAAGTGGGAAAAATTACAAAGGTCAATGCATTTCCAGGGCATAATCTTCCCCTCGGATGTCTGGGATGCTTTATTCTCTGGTTTGGCTGGTATGGGTTTAACGGTGCGGCAGCCACCACGATTCCTCAGTTAGGTTCCATCTTTTTAACTACTACCATTGCTCCGGCAGTAGCAACGGTAGTTTGTATGGTATTTACCTGGGTTAAATTTGGCAAACCCGATGTTTCCATGTGTTTAAATGCGTCCCTGGCGGGGCTGGTGGCAATTACCGCGCCCTGTGATGTGACAGACGGTTTTGGCGCTATCGTCATTGGCGCTGTGGCTGGACTGTTGGTGGTGTTTGGCGTATGGCTCTTAGATTACAAGCTTCATGTTGACGATCCGGTAGGAGCTGTTGCAGTACATATGATGAATGGTATCTGGGGTACGATAGCGGTAGGGCTTTTTGCAACTTCTTCCGCGCCGGGAAGTGAGATTGACGGATTGTTTTATGGCGGCGGTTTTGAACAGTTGGGGCTTCAGTTGTTAGGCGTTGTTACGGTAGGAGCATGGGCGGCCGTCTGTATTACGATTACCTTTATGGTGGTTAAAGCGACGGTTGGCCTGCGTGTGACAGAGGAAGAGGAGATTATTGGACTGGATGCCACAGAGCATGGTCTTGCCTCCGCATATTCAGGATTCAGCATTATGGATGTGTCCAATACCATGACGATGGATGTGAATGAAAACACGGATTTGGGGATTGCAGACTATGAAAATGCGTCGGATGCTCAGAGAAATGCTTCTGTCAAAGTGGTTTCCGCACTTCCTAAGGAGACGACAGGCATGTACAAAGTGGTTGTCGTGGCAAAACTTTCACGTTACGACAAGTTGAGGAAGGCCATGAACGAACTGGGCGTGACGGGGATGACAGTCACACAGGTGATGGGTTGCGGCATCCAGAGAGGAGCCGGCGAGAAATACCGCGGCGTGGAGATGGACGCGACGTTGCTGCCTAAGGTAAAGCTGGAAATCATAGGTGGAAATATTCCTTTGGAAAAAGTAATTGAGACGGCAAGAAAAACACTTTATACCGGGCGCATCGGCGATGGCAAGATTTTTGTCTACGATGTAGCCAAAGTTGTAAAGATCCGTACCGGTGAGGAGGATATGGCGGCATTGCTGGATGTGGAGTAACAGATATCATAGCTTTATCCCATCTTTGACACTTGAGAAAGAATAAAACAGTCATAACAACAGTATCCTTTATAAATATCATTATTTAAGTTTTATTTGAGAACTTTAATTATTTTTATAGAATTAGCTAGATTTTTAACTGCGGGGCGATTATAATATAGACAGAGTTTCTAATAACCTTAAAGGTGGGATGGAAATGGAAAATAATCTGCTATTTGTAAATCAGAATCATGATATCATCCGACAGTTTGTGGGTGTCATGCGCGAATATGATTTTGCTATCGACACGGCGGACAATGGGCGGGATGCAGTCGCTTTCCTGAAAAGGAGGCAGTATAAAGTAATGATAACTGGCATGGACCTCACGCAGGTTGACGGCTCCAAGCTAATTGCCTATCTGAACAAGTTTTATCCGCAGACTGTGTGCATCGTGTATACCAGGAGGCTTGAGTTGGTGCATCTTAAGCTTTTGGTGAACGAGCGCCGGGTATTTCGTATCTTTGAAAATACCGCAGATTTTGGCGGTGAAATTTATACCGCTATTATGTATGCGTTTGAGCATTACGATATGCAGCACAAAGAGACGCAGAAAAGACTGATTTTAGAGCAGAAGCTGAAAAATGGGCAAGAGAGCCTTAAGGCCTTAAAGAAGGCTGCTTTGGAAGATAAATCAGAGCGGGAGGAGACGGCGGTATTTTTACATACGTTGTTTCGCGTGTATGCTCAGAACATAAGGATATTGCTGCCCCGCCGGGAAAGACAGCTTTTGTTTGCCTATGAGGCAGACTTGATTTCGCGGCTGCTGGACGGTTCTGTGCAGGCAGAAGATTTACAGGAGATAAGACAGAAACTGTTTGATGCGTGTAATGATATGCAACAGGAAAAACTTGCTCCTGTTGTGGAGAGGATGGAGCGGGCTATAGCGATTTATTCCCGTTAGGACAGAGAAGAATCAATCTTCTCTGTCCCTTTTATCTTTCTTATCTTTTTTGATTGGCTCTTCCTCCGGTTCATTCTCAGGCTCTACGGTCAAGTCAACCTCTGGAATTTCCGGTATCTCTGGGATTATAGATTCAGCTGTATGGACTGTGCAGTAGTTGTCCTGTGCCAAAGCGGCTGGCAGCAGGTATTGACCGTCATCCGTGTCACCGGAACCGCCCACAATGTAGATGCCGGAACGTCTTGATTCTGCCGGGCAGAATTCGTTTGCCAACAGGCCCGATTCCGTACAGATAGTAGCGCTTACATGGTGATCGCAGTATTCCGTGGGGACGGTCCCCACAGCGAAATATTCTGTCGCCGTCATGCTGCCTCTGGGGTCTGCATCGCACAGCCCGCTAACAGCAAGTTTGCCGGATTTACGGCAGACCGCTGCGGTGACAATTCCTTCCGGTTGGGTAAACTCCCGGTATTCTAAGTTTTCGTGTATGCGTCCCATAATTCTGTTCCAGAGCGTCTTGGGGTTGGAAGTCAGTCCGCCTTCTTGTGGACTGTTGTCATCGTAACCGCACCATACCGTACAGGTGTAATAGGGCGTAAAGCCTGCAAACAGCGCGTCGCGGTTGCTGGTGGTGGTTCCTGTCTTACCGGCAATCGGCATATCGCCAAAGTTGGCTGCGCCGCCTGTACCGACCGTGACGACATCCTGCATGGCGCTTGTGAGGAGAAATGCAGTTGTCTCCTTGAGCACCGTGTGGGTCTCGCTTGTATTGTCTATGAGCACACTTCCGCTGTGGTCTAAAATTCTTGTGTAAAACCTTGGCTTCGTGTAAGTTCCCATGTCTGCGATTGTAGCATATGCCGCAGTCAGTTCCAGGTTTGTCACGCCCCTCGTAATGCCGCCCAGTGATAAGGATTCTACAATATCATCCTGCACCAGCGTAGTAAAACCAAAATTCTGTAGATAGTCGTATCCTACCTGCGGTGAGATGGCGGACAGTGTTTTTACTGTCACGACATTGATAGACTTGGTAATGGCATAACGAATGGTGGTAAATCCCCGGTAGGAATTGTCATAATTCTTGAGGGGAGTACCGTTGGAATAAGTGAAAGGGGCGTCATCCTGAACGGTGGCCAGCGTCATACCGGCTGTGTCCAGCGCCGGTGCAAAGGCAGCCAGGATTTTGAACGTAGAACCAGGCTGTCTCGTTGTGTCTGTCGCACGGTTTAAGGTACGGCTGCCGCTCTTGTCGCCCCGGCCTCCGACGATGGCTTTTACGTCTCCAGAGTACTGGTCGATAATAGTGACTGCCGCCTGGGGCTGCTGGGTGAAGACCAAAGATTCGCCGCCCTCCACAATGGTATCGCCGGGCTTGATGATCTCCGCCTTGTAAGCGTCAATGGCTGCCTGGGCTTCCTCAATGGTGGCAAAATTTAAGGAGTAGCCGGGTGAGGAGGCGCTGTAATAGGAAATCATCGTCTGGTCGCTGTAATTTTCTATTGTGTCATCTGCTTTTTGCACGGTCAGGCGGTAGGAGAAGGAATACTTAGGCTCGGTGGAGTAATTTGCCTGATTGTTGACTTCCTCATCGCAAATCTTCTGGATGCCCATGTCCTGGGTAGATTCGATGGTAAGTCCGCTGTTGTAGATGGCCTTATAAGCCTGCGTGTCTGTATAGCCTTTTTTCTCAACGAGATCTCTTACTACCTGGTCGATAACGGAGTCCACGAAATAAGAATTGGGATTTTCTTCTGCATATTCTATATTGACCTGTTGGATGCGGGAGTAAACGTCGTCTTTTAATGCTTCGTCATATTCATTTTCTGAGATATACTCCTGGTCACGCATATTTTTCAGCACGAGCTTCCGGCGGTCCTCATTTTTTTCCGGGTGGCTTACTGGATTGTAGGCGGACGGATTTTTGGTAATCCCGGCGATGACGGCGGCCTCCGACAGTGTGAGTTCAGACACATCTTTGCCGAAATAGCGGCGCGAAGCGGATTGTACGCCCAGTGTGTTTTGTCCGAGGTTGATGGTGTTTAAGTAGTTTTCCAATACCCATTCTTTGGATTTAACTTTAGAAAGTTCAATGGCAAGGTATTGTTCCTGGATTTTCCGCTCAACTTTTTCAATGCCGGACTGGTTTGTCCAGCCTTCAAAAACATTATTTTTTAGAAGCTGCTGGGTGATGGTGCTGGCGCCCTGGTTAAAGTGAAAGCCGTTGGCAATCCCTTTCAGCCCGGCGCGGATAATACCCTTGATGTCAATACCGTTATGATCATAGAAACGCTCGTCCTCAATTGCCACGAACGCGTGCTGGACAGTTTTCGGTATCTCATCCAGAGTTACATACACACGGTTGGAGCCGGAAGCCACAAGCTTTGCCGTCTCATTGCCCTGGTTGTCCAACACGACGGACAGATAGCCGGTGGGCGAGGGGTCGATATCAGAAATATCAGGTGCAGATTCTATAATACCCTTGAACGCGCCGATTCCGGCGCATCCTCCGATGAAAATGGCAGCTAAGAAGCATACCAGCAATGTTTTAAAAAATATGACAGTGAATTTCTTGCGGACCAACGACGCTGTGGAGGTGATCTGTTTCTCTCGTTGTGCTACGCCTTTTTTTCCATAGTTCATGGCAAAGCCTCCTTAAAATTGAAACGAAAAATGATACTATCCAGATATTATATCAAATATGATATGGAAAATAAAGAAAAATATCAGATAAGAAAAATTCTTAAAGTATGAATATTCTGCCCCGGTTTTTATAATGGTATTGGAGTATAGATGTCTACGACAGGAGGAATATTTATGGGAAAAATTTTTGGATATGTCCGTGTATCTACGATGTGCCAAAACGAAGATCGGCAGCTGATTGCCATGTATGAGCAGAAAGTACCGGAAAGCAACATCTATGTGGACAAGCAGTCCGGAAAAAATTTTGATCGTCCGTATTATGTGGAAATGGTGGAGAAAATGCAGCAGGGCGATCTTTTGTATGTGCTGAGTATTGACCGTCTAGGCCGCAATTATGAAGAAATCCAAAATCAGTGGCGGATTCTCACGAAAGAAATCGGCATTGACATTTGCGTTATCAACATGCCGCTTTTGGATACGCGTAATGGCAAAGACCTCATGGGAAACTTTATTGCGGATTTGGTCTTGCAGATTTTATCTTTTGTGGCGGAGTCGGAGCGGGTGAATATTAGGAAACGCCAGGAGCAGGGGATTGCCGCGGCCAAAGCAAAAGGCGTGAGGTTTGGCAGGCCTGAGATAGAACTGCCGCAGGATTTTCAAATGATTGTGCGGGATTGGAGGTATAAGAAAATTTCTCTCCGGGAAGCTTTGGATAAGAGCAATATGAGTAAATCCACATTTTACAGAAAGCTGCATAAGTGTATGAACCTGTAAAAAAACAAAAAATGTGCCAAAAGGCGTACTTTTTGACACAAATCTTATTAAAAAATTATAAAGCAAATGAAAGTAAAAGTCTACATATTTCTGTATTAATATCGTTGCATTTTGTAATTTCAAGTCGTCTATAAAGGGCTATCATTGTGTCAGATAGCCCTTTATATTGGAGTTTCGCCCTTTTTAAAAAGTACACTTTTTAAAACAGAGAATTAGTAAGATGCGAAGGAGGAATATTTATGCAGGATTTAGCACAAATTGCGGCGGAAAAATGGAAAGAGTGGACAAGGGCTGTCAGGGAGTACCGGTGCACGCTCAAGCCATGTATTATTATGTTTGCCGTGTATGTTATTGGAATTACTGCGATTCTGCGGGCAAACTTTAATTATCGGGATGATTTGATGCGGGGATATCATGGAATAGGCGGGTGGGATAACTATGGCAGGTATATCTCCAAATGATAAAGCGCTTGGTTCCCACACAATTTCAGGCGCGAATGCGGCCGGAAGAGTGGAAATTTTTTCATTATTATGGATTAAAAAAAGTGAAGTGGAACTGGTATAAGAAAACAGGCGAGGATTTTCGGGAATTTAACTTTCCGATACTCAAAGACACCATGTACCACACCATCCGCGGGAAGGATGGGTGCGTTTTGGTAGAGCTCAAGTAAATGGGAGGAAGGATAGATGATATCATTGATTATACCTTGTTATAACGAGCAGGAAACGCTGCCTGTTTTTTATAAAGCGGCGACGGCAGTTCTTCAGAATCTTGGTTGTGAATATGAACTTTTGTTTGTCAATGACGGTTCTTCCGATAGGACGCTTGCTATTGTTAGATATTTTGAAAAGTGGAGCGTATGGCAGTGTGGCGACAAGGCGCGTTGACCGCGTGGGGGAGCCTGCCCTCAGGAGCTTTCTTGCCAGGAAATTCTATCAGGTGATAAATAAGATATCGGATGCGGATATTGTAGATGGAGCGAGGGATTTTAGGCTTATGAGGCGGGAGATGGCGGATGCTATTGTTTCAATTATTTTTATTGGAGGCATTCAGTTGTTTTGCCAGGGAATTATGGGTCAGTATATTGCGAAAACATACTTGGAGGCCAAAAAACGGCCGCACTTTATTGTTGCCGAGACGAACGCTGAGGATGTAGAAAAAGTGAAATAAGCGGCGGTGCGTGAAAATCAATATTTGCAGCTGCGGAGGATGGGCTTTGCTTTTGCGCAGGAATGTGGTAGAATACAGGAAGATAAAAACTCGCTCAAGTTACCTGACGAAATATGGTTAGCGTATGCGAAAAGAGATGGAGCCGGAAACTATGGAAAACACACCTGTAAAAATCTTATACCGGGGCGGCAGTGGTGAAATCGTAGAGAAGAAATCACGGTTTATCGCTACACTGGAGAAAATAGAGACAGAAGAAGAGGCGCTTGCTTTTATTGCCCGCATAAAAAAGCAGTATTGGGATGCAAGGCATAATTGTTACGCATTTGTAGCCGGAACCAACCAGGAATTGCAGCGGTGCAGTGACGATGGGGAGCCTAATGGAACCGCAGGACGCCCTATGTTAGACGTACTTTTGCGCGAGGACGTGCACAATATGGCGGTAGTTGTGACACGCTATTTCGGTGGGACGCTTCTGGGAACCGGAGGTCTGGTGCGCGCCTATCAGAAAGCGGTGCGGGAAGGGCTGAAAAACAGCCTTGTCATAGAGAAGAAACAAGGAAGGTTCCTTACAATAGACACAGACTATAACAGTGTCGGAAAGATTCAGTATATTCTGGCGCAGCAGCAAATCATGACAGTGGACTCTGCCTATACAGACAAGGTAGAAATTAAGGTTATGGCGCCAGTGGAAAAATTGGAAAGTTTGCAGGAGGCTATTACGGAGGGGACGAACGGAACGGCGCGTTTTCAAGTCGGCGAGTTGGCAGAATTTGCAGTGGCTGAGGGGCAGATGCTGTTGTTGTGACGGGGTTCAGGCGAAGTTGCGTGTAGCTGCTGTTCATAAGATTTAATAAATTTTAAAAAAGTTTAAAAAAATACTTGCATTTTATTTTGAATTCGTATATAATACAATCTGTTGAACAACGATGGCCCATCGCCAAACGGTAAGGCAACGGACTCTGACTCCGTCATTTCAAGGTT
>CAJURU010000014.1 GCA_910588845.1 uncultured Lachnospiraceae bacterium | reverse complement strand
GAAATCTATTTGTATATCTGTGTAATTTATATTTGTTAGGGAGTTTCATACTTCCAAAAATTAAACGACTAATTAAGAAGTAGTTAAATTCCGGTTTTTCGGGAAGTCAAGTATAAAAAGAACTCGGAATTTCATAAGGTGAGAATAATGGTTAGAGAAGTAAAATGGACAAAATATCTATGGTTGAGCTTGCTCTCATTTGGAGCATTTATGCTTGAATATCTGTCAATATTTGTAATTGAAGTTACATTCCTACATATAGATATGCAGAATTATACAATGCAGCAGAGAAGCCTTCATTGTATCATAATGGTTTTTATGTGGGCGTTTTTCATTGGTGTCCTCCTGCTTTTTCAAGGAAATATTATCATTTTCCAGAAAGGGGGAACAAAAGGGACAAGATTTCCTTGAAAAATTGGATAGTAACGTTTGCTTGTTTCATTGGCTGCAAAATTATCACTTTCATTGATTGGCATACATTAAAGTTCGTTGGAGAAACACAGGGTAAAACCGTATTCCAATTTTGTGTGCAATATTTATACTATATATTTGAAGTAATGCTTGTCATTCTAATCATAATATACGGGCAAAAAGCAATCGAAACCTTGTTGAAAAAAGAAAGTCCAATTCCTTTTGGCGGTATTGTATTGGCTATGACTTGGGGAGCATATCATTGGAAACCAATCGGCTATGTATACTGTTATATTTTTATTTTAATTAATATCACTAAGGAGCGGTAAAATTGTTGTAATCTTTTCTGCGGATAATCGTAAAGCATTTATTGCTGACTCACAAGTTTTTTCTCCATCGGAATATATTTGTTCAACAGAATTTATAATTTCCTCAATATCCTTATTTAAAACCGCTGCGGCAATTTTGGCTCTATTAATAAAATCATTAAAAGCACTCTGATATCTATTATGAAAATCTGATACATTAAAATTCTTATTATCTGACCAAATAACCTCTGTCAGCATTAGAATATGCCCTAGACATCGTCCTAACTGAAAAGAAGCATTTTCTCTATTTTTCAGTTTTTTCATCAATGATATTTCAACATTATCAAGAATTTTTCGACTTTCTTCAATATCCTCAGTACTTAATGAATGAACTCCCTTATGTCCTGTCTTAATCTTGCTAGAAAGAATTAAATTCAAATCCCTATCATTTAATAACTCAAATCTATTAGCCAACTGCACTATTTTATCAATACGCTCTTGAAAAATAGATATTGATTCTTGATTTACAGGCAATTCAAGAAGAAATCGACGTATAAACCATCCACACTCCATAATTTCTGTCAAACTCATATCTTGCTCAACTACATGTTGAGAAAAAATTGCTTCCTTCTCAATTAGTTTAGACATCAAATCTAATATATGCCTATTTAATTTTTGTCTAAAATCATCCAATGTATTATATTCAGCAAAAAGTCCTGAATACCTCTTTTTAAATTCTATAACACGTACATATTGTTGATAATCAATTTTATCTGGGTTAATTGGCTTATTAGAGAAATATAACATTACATTTTTTCCTTGTAAAATAGATTTTTCAATTTCCTCTTCTGTGCCAGAACCATACTCTTCGGTTGGAGTTCCAAATTTAGTCCAAAATAACGCTATAATACCATCTGCTCTACTCAATAATTGCTTATTAATTATATTTTGTCCATTCTCACCAGAACTAGGTCTTGCATTATTTTTCCAATAAAGACACTTTATATTAATTCCATTATCCTCTCCAACCGTCATATTAATTTCGTCTATGACATTAAGAACAATTTCTAATTCTTCCTGCACATCCGATGGACATGATATTAAATAATAAAAATGAGTAAACCCTCTTTTCATAATGTATCAAATTCCTTTCTCTTTCAATTATTTTCACTTGACCAATCTTCTTTTTTTTCAAGTCAGTTTCATCTTACTACACCATAAAAATAATACGACCACATTTACTAGGCATAGACAAATCGTACCTACATTTCAGAAAACATAACCTATTATAAAGAAGGTTTCCATCCTTCTTTATAATGAGCCGAAAGTATCCAATTTTGTTTTCCTGGCACAAAATAAATTTCTCCATCTCGTTCAATGAAACACCTATCTCTATTGACAATTTCATCTAACTCCCGTTCTGTAAACTCTATTTTGGGTGGAAACTCACACCTATAATCAATAAAATTTAATTTTCCTAATCCAAATTTCTTTTCTGTCTGGTATTTTAACAATATTTCTTCGGCATCATATATCACTTGTTTATAATCGCAGTCATATAATAAATACAATGTATTTATCAACTGATTATCCTTTGTTTCAGCATTATAAAAGTAAATATTATCGTTAAATCCGATTGAAATTTGATATAAGCCTGTTGTAAAATCTTTAAATATATTCAGTGCAATATGAAGTCTCATTTCCTCTGCTTCGACATCTAATATTTGACCTTTAGCTACATTATGACGTGATGGTAAAAATTCTAAATTACAAATTCGGCAATCATAGCCATTGTTATTCATGTGATCTACAACCCAACCTCTTTTTGTCATTTCATCTAAAACTTCTTTTCCATACCATTTCTGCATCATATATCTATGCAACAATCCAAATTTTGCATTTTTAATATAACCATTCGTTGCTGTCCAAGTAACACTTGTCAATTCTTCATAGTAATCTTCCCGATAGGTAACTTCTGCTATTTGTTTCCATTCTTCTCTTGATATATGAACATTTCCATTCACGATTTCAAACTTATTTTTACTTGCCATCCTTTTCCTTCCATTCTTACATATCTCAGTATATCAAAAATGTAAACCTATTCTTTTATTTTCGGATAAACTATTCTATACACATCATTATTCTTATAAAGAATAATATAATCATTATAATTCAATCCAGCCTCTCCATCAACCAGCAATTTCCAGCATCCCTCTAATACCCTTCTGATAAGATGCGACAACTTATAACCTCCAACATCATTTGGGGGAGATCTGCGAGAATTCCCGATTAGAAACACAAAGCAAACTTCTCCCTTTTTCCTAAAAGAACGAGGCAAACTTTCACCCACCATTTGGGGGATACCCTTTCCCCCAACTCTTCCCCCAAAAATCCCCCAAATCGGCACTCAAAATACGGTAATTTACGATAAGTTATGAACTTCTCCTAAGAACGCAAAAAACCCCTGAAAATGCCCATTCTATGGGATTTTCAGGGGTTCGTAAATCAATTCTTCTCAGAAGTTTACTGATTCATCTGCGCCGCAACCTCAGCCGCAAAATCTTCCTGTTTCTTCTCCAGTCCTTCGCCAGTCTCAAAACGTACAAATCTCTTAACGGCAACTGTCTCTCCAACTTCCTTAGAAACCTGCTCTAAGTACTTACCAACTGTCTGTTTGCCATCCTCTGCCTTTACATAAACCTGATCTACCAGGCAGATTTCCTTGAGTTCCTTATTGACACGTCCCTCGATCATTCCGTTGATTACTTTCTCCGGTTTCTGAGACTCCTTGGGATCATTCATAATTTGTGCACGCAGAATTTCCTTCTCATGTGCAATATAATCATCACTAATTTCATTTCTGGAAACGTATTTGGGGGAGAGCGCTGCAATCTGCATAGCAATATTAGTCATTGCCTCTTTTACAGTGTCATTGACAACGGCTGTGTCAGCCTCTACAATAACGCCAATTCTTCCGCCGCCATGAATATAAGACACAACACATCCATTCTCAGCAACGACTTTCTCAAATCTTCGGATATTCAAATTCTCGCCGATAACCGCTACTTTCTCTACCAATGCGTCTTTGACTGTCTTGCTAGAATCTTCGTTCCATGCTTCCGCCATAAATGCATCCAAATCTGCTGCTTCAGAATTTACCGCCTGTGTTGCAACAGCGTCAACAAACGCTTTAAACGTATCGTTCTTAGCAACAAAGTCTGTCTCAGAATTCACTTCTACGACTGCCGCTGTCTTATCATCCTTGAGCATTACTGTACAAAGTCCTTCTGCCGCAATTCTTCCAGCTTTCTTCTCAGCCTTAGCCTGTCCATTTTTTCTCAAAAATTCTACGGCTTCATCCATATTGCCGTTTGTCTCATTTAAAGCCTTCTTGCAGTCCATCATTCCTGCACCGGTCATCTCTCTTAACTCTTTTACCATTGCTGCTGTAATAGCCATTTTTATTCCCTCCGTCAGTGATTAATAAATTCGCTCATAATTACCATAATTGAGGACAGGCAATATTGTCTGTCCTCGTACTTATATACATAAATCTGTCGCAGGTACAGCGAACATTTAACTCGTTGTACTAATTTATTCCTCTACGGCCTCTTCTACAGGCGCTGCTGCTTCTTCCTCAATCGCTCCCTGATTTGCCTCTACAACAGCGTCTGCCATCTTAGAAACAATCAGTTTAACAGCTCTGATTGCATCGTCGTTACCCGGTATTACATAATCCAATTCTTCCGGATCACAGTTCGTATCACAGATACCAATCAGAGGAATGCCCAATGTATGAGCTTCCTGCACACAAATTCTCTCTTTCTTAGGATCAACTACAAAAATTGCGTCTGGGATTCTCTTCATTTCCTTGATTCCGCCAAGGTTCTTCTCTAATTTCTCCCATTCTTTCTTTAAGGCGATAACTTCCTTCTTAGGAAGTACATCAAACGTACCGTCCTCTGCCATGGTCTCAATTGCTTTCAGCCTGCCAATACGGCTCTGGATTGTCTTGAAGTTGGTAAGCATACCGCCCAGCCATCTCTCATTAACATAGAACATTCCGCAACGTTCAGCTTCCGCTTTAATGGCATCCTGCGCTTGCTTCTTCGTTCCCACAAAAAGAATCGTTCCACCCTCAGCTACAAGGTCTGCAACTGCCTTATAAGCCTCATCTACTTTGCCTACAGACTTCTGTAAGTCAATGATATAGATACCATTTCTCTCTGTGTAGATGTAAGGAGCCATTTTAGGGTTCCATCTTCTCGTCTGATGTCCAAAATGAACACCTGCTTCTAATAACTGTTTCATTGAAATAACGCCCATTTTTCTACCTCCATTGGTTATAATCTTCCACGCGCTTCTTCTCGGAAAACTACCGTTAGGCACCGGTTTTCCAATCTGCACATGTGTTTACTTAGCAACTTATACACACACAAGCATGCATAACGTCTTTCGCAATTATAGCACACTGCTTTTCTCCTGGCAAGCCTTTTTCTTCCTATTTTTGTAAAATATCCAGAATTTCATCCTGCGTGGCGCCTGCCGGAATCTCGTAAACGCCTACTCTCAAGTTCTGGTCGGCGCCCTTCTGAGTTAAATATTTATTAAATGCCGCCGCATCAGAAATCAAACCGGCCTGAAACAATTTCTGGCTGACTGTATCTGAAAATTCACCTGCTTTGATTTCAATCTGTACAGAGCCCTTATTGTTATCTGCGGCAGTGTTGTTATCCGGTTGCTTAGCCGTATTATCTGCCTGGCTTTTTTCCGGCTTGTTGTCCAGCGCTTTGTCAGTACTCCCTTTATCGGCATCATTTTGGGACTTACTGGAATCTACCTTACTGCTGTCTGGTTTGCTGCCGTTTTTGTTATCGCCCGCTTGCTCCGCCTCCTGCTTCTTATTATCCGCATCACCCTTAGATTCTTCCTTAGCCTCCCCAGGCTTTGAGGCTTTATTGTCAGTCTGCTCTTTATCCTCATTGCCGGAAGCAGAAGAGCTATTGGCTTCTTCCTGCATGACCATGCCTAAGAGTCTGGCCCGCTCTATAATTTCTGTATCTGTCATTGTCTCTTTCTTATTTCCTGAGAGGGCAATTCCCATGATAATTGCGGTGCATATAATACCAATACCCAATCCACGCAAATAGTATTTTAGCTTCATAACTTATAACTCTTCCTCTCTGAATAGTCCAATCACAAGCCTTACCTCTCCGACGCCGAGCCCCAGTTCCCTGGCAATCTCTATTGCTGACTTGCCATCTTTATATTTTTCCAAAATCAGCTGATTATGATTTACCTGTTCTTCTTCCTGCGTCTCCGGTTCTGCTTCCTCCGGCTCTAAAACTACCTCCTCAGCAACAGACTCTGCTGGCGTAGCTGAAACTTGCTGTTCCTGCCGGGCTTCTTGGGCTTTTTGGATAATCTCGTCTGATTCAGCTAATGTTTTTTCAACATTCTGCTCTAATTCCTCCAAATGGATTGCTAACTGTGCGAGATTTCCCGCGTATTTCGTCAGCTCTGAATGCTTGTCATTCAACATACTGTACAGAAACATAACTTCATTGTGCGTCTTATTGATAGATTCCAACACGGTATCAGAATATTCTGTAAGAACCCGCATTTTTTCATTCGTCTCTTTATCCAGCGCTCTCTCCACAATCTCCATGGATTTCTCAATGGAATGGTCTATGACCTGATCTACCATGTTATCCACTTTCACCTGAGCGTCGTTCAGGCTCCTCTCGAGAATTTTCTGCATCTCATTGGTACTAAGGTCGGAAAGCTTCTTCAATTCACTATTGGACAATTTTTCTGTGATAAAAAAGCTGGCAATCATCAGAACAATTCCGACCACTAACAAACAAATCTCTAATGTGCTCATCTCAATACTACACCTTCATGTCAAAGCCGCCCGTGTGGGTCTTTGCATTTGCCTTTCCACTGTTCTCTTCTTTCTTTTTTTTCTTCTGCTTCCGGTTATTCTCATATTTGTTGCTGCCTTTTTCCCTGGCATCAAATTTCTGCTCCGGATTGTCAGAATCATTGGCCTGATTTACTTGATGCATATGCTGTGCTGTTTCCTTGGCAAATTGTGTCTGCACATTTTGCTGTTGCAGCATCGGCTTATTGTCTTCGTTCTGTTTTAACGTGCTCACATCCTGGCTTCTCTGCACTATCCCATGAAATTCTACCGGCCTGATAGACATTCCACACCACTCCTTCCTCCATGCTGTTTTTCGTTCTTACATAGGTCGAGCTACGATATCTCCGTGTTCCTTTACATACTTTGTGCAGGAACGCTCTGATTTAATACTCTTATTCACATCGGAAATGGTAATGCTTACACCTGGATAAATAGTTCCCTTTATTTTAATTTTCGCACTGTTGGACATCTGGATTTTCTCATGAAGACGCTTCATTTCCGCCTGTAATTCCACTAATTTTGCCTGCTCCTTCTTAAAATTCTGGGCAATCGTCTGCACATGCTGCACTTTTTCCGGCGTGACTGCTTCCTTCTTCTTTAATTTTTCATTAAAATTTACAAGTATCGGACGCATCTTATCCAAACTCTCTTTTACCTTGGCTGCTTCCTGATTTAACTCATCATAACGAACCTTAACCGCCGGCGGAGCTCCTACCTCAATCTGAGTAACTGTCCCCATCGCAGATCCCATCGTCTGTGCCTCTACAACATTCCCGGCACGTATCAGCCCGCCGCTTACAAAGCCTTTTTTGCCGCGGACCCGAATATCTGCCTCCGCTGAAACCTGACTATGCAAAATACATCCGGTCTCAATGAAACCACCGGAAACTACAATTGCATTTTCAATAAATTTTGAGATGATGTTTCCTTTCGCTTCTACCCTTCCTTTACTTCTGCCATTAATTCCGCGTTTTACAATAATCTGCCCGCCTGCCGACAAATAAGCTGCCTCTACTACGCCCTCGACGATAATATCACCTTTGGCCGTCACAGAAAATCCAGTTTTTACATTGCCTTTAATGGTGACATTTCCATCATACACGATATTTCCTGTGGCATTATCCACATCTGCCGGTACATCATATACATCCGCCACAAACACCTTGCCATTTACCAGGCTCACATGTCCGGTGACATTGGAGCGGATTTCTGTCTTATCCTCAGAAAGTGTAATATTGTTTGCAAAATCCAGCTTCATGTTCTTTTCCTGACGTCCTTGAACAGGTCCGCCATATACATCTTTGCCGGGTTTTCCTGGAACTGCCGGGTGAAGCTTGGCCAAAACCTGCCCCGCCTCCACGCGACTGATAGTATTTAGCTCTCTGTAATCCACACTGCCGTCTTCATTTCTCTTGGGCCTTAGATTATGGTTCGTATTAAAGAAATATTCAATCCACGCATCCTCCCCATTTACTGGCGGTGTTCCCTTTGCAAAAACATAATCTACACAATACTGCCGATCTGAAATGAATTTCTGAATTGCCGCCGTATCTATGCCTTCCGTAATATTCCGTGACAACAGATCTCCAAGAATCTCCTTTTCCGTCATCAGCTCCCCTTTGTTAGACGGTGCATGAAAACGGCAGAATACCAGCATCTTGTCTCCGGAAACCGTTACCTCCATCTGCTCATTTTCATGAATGGCACGCCCCTCTCCGACATAAACCTGACGAATTTCCTGTGTAGGAACGGTAACCGCATCATTTAATTCCTTGAGATTATATTTCGTTAAACCCTTTATTTCCAGATACTCTGTAACCTCTTTCAGCTCCAGTTTCCTTCCGCCATCTTCTGGGGGGATAATCTGGATCATCACGCTTGTGTCACTGATATCCAGTCTAAAATATGCATTTTTTCCCATTATAACCCTCCGTCTAATCCGTCAATATATTCATGTACGGCCCCATTGTCTTTCTCATTTTAAGAAGCGCCTTTGTGTGAAGCTGAGAAACCCGGGATTCCGACACTTCAAGTACATTGCTGATCTCCTTCAAAGTCAAATCCTCATAATAATACAACGTAATCACTTTTCGTTCTTTCTCTGTGAGCACTTCCAAAGACTGCCCTAAAACTTTCTTCAATTCATCTTCTGCAATTGCGTCTTCCGGCTGAATAAAATGTGAATTGCCCTTAGCGTCCATAACTGGCTCCATTCCCTGTTCTACATACTCGTTCAGGGACACCATACTGGTGACTTTTAGCTGCGACTGCCAGTTCAGCAGTTCATCACCGCTCACATTTAGTTCTTCGGCAATCTCCTCATCTGATGCCGTCCGTCCTGTCCGCTCCTCAATCTTCTTGATTGCCGCCTCAATTTTCTTTTGTTTCTGGCGGACAGTACGCGGAATCCAATCCATTTTTCGGATTTGGTCTAAAATAGAACCACGAATCCTCAAACTGGCGTACGTCTCGAACTTTACATCTTTTTTTACATCAAATTTATCTATGGCGTCAATCAATCCAAAGATACCATATCCCACCAAATCATCATATTCTACGTTATACCCAAGATACATACTCAGACGCCCCGCTACAATTTTGACAAGCGGCGCATATTCTACGATAATCTGTTCTCTCAACTCCGGTGTAGGCCTTTTTAAAAATTCAGACCATAATTGTTCTCTCTCTGCTGTGTTCATTCAAAGCCCCCAAGACTACGGAAATCCCGGCGATGGGCATTCCGTTTTTTTTACCACATTGTCTCTTCGCCAAAAACGAATTTACTCTTCTGTGGATTCCTCTTCCGTCATACCCTCGGAGCTTCCCTCCTCAGTATCGGATTCTTCTTCTGCCTCTTCCGTGGCCTCTTCCTCTGGCTCTTCCTTGAAATTTTTATCCAGCACCAGCTTTGCAATACATCCTAATATGTAAAATGAGACCAAAACAATTACGAGTGTTTTCACAAATTGTCCCGACTCCATATGCATTGTAAAACCTAGTATACAGGTGATTAAGCCTGCAACCAGCGTAATAATTACCGGTACTTGTTTTGTCTTCATAACTTATCACCCTTTAAATGATTTTTAGTGGTTTTCCTACTGCCTTAATATAGAATTCTCCCGTCGCTGGATACAATTCGACGGTTCGCCCGTAATTGAGCCCGGTATCCTCTGCCAGCAGCGGAATTCCCAGCTGATTCAGCTTTGCTTTTGAGGCAATCGCATTGCGTTCTCCGACATTACCCACGCCTGATACGCCTTTCACCTCAAACATTTTAGCTCCGCCTGCAATTTTTGCAACAAGACGCCGTTTGTTGGCGCCTGCCAATGTCACTCGTTTGATTAATTCCTCAATTCCTGTGTCTGCAAATTTGGCAATATTTGAATTGTTCCTCATCTGCGTACTGTCCGGAAGCATGATATGTGCCAGACCACCAACCTTGGTAACAGGATCGTATACTGCAATCCCAATACACGATCCTAACCCCAGCGTAGTAATCATATCCGGTGCTTTGCATATATTCAAATCTGCCATTCCAACCTTAATTGTTGCCATGATCTGTCAGCTCCTCTTATAGTGCAATTCCTAACGACGTCAATATCTTATCATAGGATTCAACATCAGGCATTAAAATGAAAAATCCCTGTATTCTTACTTCATCTCCAAATTCTGTCTGTATCAAAAGCGCATTATCTCCATATTGACCAAACTGAATTGCCGGTACACTCAAAATAGCTGCTGCCATATCAATTGCCAGATAAGGCACTGATGCTGTAATTACCATATTTGTCATACTGGACAAAGCAGACAAATAAGAACCAGAGATAATGTTTCCGATTTCTTTAATTGCCGACAAATCCATCTCGTTAAATTCCTCTGCATAATCATCCGGTCTTCCCATGAGACGGTTGACCAGATACTGGGCAGATTCCATCTTCAGCAGAAACATCATGCTTCCGCCAATATCACTCTCAACTTCCAGATAAATTCCCACCACGGTCTCTTCTTCAGCGGAAATCGCTGTAGGAAGCTCCTGGAATGTTAAAAATTTTACATTAGGCACTTCCATGTTGACTTTAATGTTCAGCATATGGGAAATCGCTGTAGTAGCATTGCCAGCCCCTATATTGCCGATCTCCTTAAGCACATCAAAGTACATGTCATTTACCTGATCCAAACTAAATTTAGCCATAAATGCTCTCTCCATTTCTCATATGCAGATGGCGAACAGGCTGCCGCAAAACACTATGTGCAACAGCCTTCTCATCCGCTTATACAGCTTCTGTCTCGTCAATGATGCTGTTCGTATCAAACAGCGAAATTAGTTCTTCCCCATTCTTTCCTACCCCATTGATAAAATTGCTCTTACTATTCTTTGCATCATAAGATACCTTATCAATCTCATCCGGTGCAAGCGTCACTACTTCTTTTACTTCATCCACTAAAATTCCCAGCACTCCATGTTCCTCAAGCTTAAGGATAATGATTCTGGTGACGTCTGTAAATTCATCCGGTTCCAAATCCATTTTTGTGCGGATACTCATAACTGGGACAATCTCACCGCGAAGATTGATAATTCCCTTAAAATAGGGCTGTACTTTAGGCACTCTGGTTATTTTCTGCATACGGACAATATTATCCACATAGCTGATGTCAATCCCATACTGCTCGCTGCCGATTTTCACTACGATGAACTGTTTTTTCCCATCTTCTGCAATAGACACATTGTTTGCCATATCAACACCCCCTAAAATAATGTATTCACATCCAGGATTAAAGCAACCTCGCCATCACCCAGGACAGTCGCACCACTGATAATCTTAGTGCTATTGTTAATATATTTACCGAGGGACTTGATTACGATTTCCTGCTGTCCATCCAGCTCATCTACAATCAGCCCTGCAAACTTGTCTCCCTTACGCACGATAATTACCGTAAGGCTTTCCCGCTCCTTCTCGTCCGGCTCACAATCCAATAGCTGATCTAACCGTACCAGGGGAATTACCATGCCGCGAATGTGAATGACCTCCTTTGCCTGCACATATTTAATATCTGCCGGCAAAATTTCCTCAATTGTCTCAATGGAACCCAAAGAGATGGCATACTTCTCGCCTCTCACTTCTACCATCAGGGCCTGGATAATTGCCAGCGTCAGAGGCAGGCGTACAATAAATTTAGAACCTTCGCCAAGTACGCTCTTAACTTCCACATCTCCGCCAAGCGCTTCGATATTGGACTTCACTACATCAAGGCCTACGCCGCGTCCTGATATATCGGAAATTTTCTTTGCCATAGAAAAACTTGGCATAAAGAGAAAATCAATAATCTCCTTCTGACTCAAAGCCGCTGCCTGCTCTGGTGTAAGCAGACCACGTTCAATCGCCTTATTTTTAACATTTTCCGTATCTATACCATTACCATCGTCGCTCACTTCAATGATGACATTATTGCCTTCCTGGAAAGCGTTGAGATGAATCGTTCCTGTTTCCGGTTTCCCTCGCTTTCTACGAGTCTCTGCGTTTTCCAACCCATGGTCTGCGGAATTACGCAGCAGATGTTGTAAAGGATCGCCTATCTGATCCACAACCGTCCGGTCAAGCTCCGTATCTTCACCAGTCATCTGCAATTCCATCTTCTTATCAAGCTTCTTGGAAAGATCACGGATCATCCGCGGGAACTTCTGAACCACGCTCTCAATCGGCACCATGCGGACCTTCATCACAGATTCGTGTAGCCCCGTTGTGATACGCTCCAGGTATTCGATCTGTTCATGGAACGCTTGGGAATTGGCGCCGCCTGTACCGCTGTCTGAAGTAGAACCAATAGAAACCAGGGAATTCTTAGCAATAATCAGCTCGCTTACCTGATTCATCAGTGCATCTAACTTCTCAATATCCACACGGACTGTGCGGTTTGTCACCGGCTTGCCTGGCGTTGATTTCTTTGCCGTTGCCTGTGCCGGCTGAACTGCCGGCGCCGCTGTTGTCTGTGGCGCTGCAACAGCTTTGGTCTCCGCTGCTTTGACTTCTGCCGCCTTAGTCTCTGCTTCTTTGGCTTCGGCAGCCTCCCGTTTCTCTACGGCTGCTGTCAGCTCATTGTATGTCGTCTTCTCGCCAATGACTTCCTCAATCTCTGACACTGCCTGAGCAACTTCCATTATTTTATGTATATCTTCATTGCTCACCATATAGAAGCTGAAATCAAAACCAAATTTCTCATCTTCAATATCCTGGGAACTCGGGTTATACACAATGATATTTCCGAAATCCTCTACCGCCTTAAATACCAGAAATGCACGCGCTGCTTTCAGCAAGCATTCCTCCTGAATAAACACGGTAAGCCCATAAATATTCATGTTCTTCTTCTCTGCTTCTTTCAGCTCCTCTTTCTCTTTCTCAGAAAACTCTATTTCCAAATATTTCTTGGGGTATTTCTCTTCCCCACCAGCTTTCTTTTCCTCCGCAGGTTCTGGCTTCTTCTCCTCTTCCTGTGCGTTTCCAGTCCCGGCAGCCAAAATATCATTCAATTCTTTGATGATGGCCTCATTGTCATCAGTTCCCTCATCAGAGCTCTCCTTGACATTGTCGAGATATGCCTCAATGGCATCTAAACACTGGAATAATACATCGACCAGACTGCTCGTAACATTCATATTGCCGCTGCGGACTTCCTGGAATACATTTTCCATATCATGGGTCAGGCGCTGCATACGCTTAAATCCCATGGTCCCCGCCATACCTTTTAGGGAATGTGCCGCACGGAAAATTTCATTAATTACATCCATATTTTCCGGCTCTTTTTCCAATGTCATGATACAATCTGATAGAATTTGCAGATGTCCGTTAGTTTCATCAATAAAAATTTCAAGATATTGGCTTACATCCATACTACTGTACCCCCACCTTCTTTATTATTGTGTGTGCTATTTCAGTCAAAGGGACTACTTCATCCACAACGCCCGCCTCTGCAATCGCTTTGGGCATACCATATACCACGCAGCTCGCGGCATCCTGTGAAATCACGTAAATGTTTTTCTTCTGCTTGAGGGAAAGTATTCCGCCTGTGCCATCAGAACCCATGCCGGTAAGCACTACACAAACAACTTCATCATAACCGCATGTGCGCAAGGACTCATAGGTGACGTTCGCGCAGGGACGGAGCCCTCCGATCGCTGGCTCACTGTTCAGCCGTATGGCATGACTGCCGTCTGCCTGCTTCTTAACCTCCATATGTTTTCCGCCTGGCGCAACATATACGCAGCCTTTCTTGAGGACATCTCCCTCTTTTGCCTCCATGACCTCAATATCGCTGAGTTCATTCAGACGATCGGCCATAGACTTCGTAAATCCAATCGGCATATGTTGCACCAATATCATAGGGGCATTCAAATCTGCCGGCAGATATGGGATAACGCTTTGCAATGCCTTAGGCCCTCCTGTTGAACAGGCTAACGCTACGAGCACCTTCTTGCCGGACAAACCGGTACGCTCCAACTTCTTAGGCACTTTTACCGGCCCCCCCTTTGCCGTCTCCTGTGCCTGAACCTGGGAACCCGCCTGTACCTTGGCATCATCTGAGCGGATAACCGCTTTAAGCATCTGAAGAATCCTTCTCCGGAACTCATCGCTCTTCGCCTCTATAATATTACAAGGTTTTGTGATAAAATCAACAGCCCCCAGCTCCATGGCGCGGATAGTCACATCCGCATCCTTTGTCGTCAAAGTACTTACCATAATGATAGTCGCTTTGATTCCATCCTGCTGTAATTTCTCCAGCAATTGCAGACCATCCATGCGAGGCATATTCACGTCCAACACGACAGCATCGTAAGTCGTAGTTTTTAACTTCTCATAAGCCTCCAGGCCATCCCTGCAAACATCCTTTGCCTGAAATGTACTTTCTGAATCAATTATATCACAAATAACCCTTCTCATGAGTGCAGAGTCATCAACAACCAAAATATTTTTTTTCATACAATCACCCTTTTTGCCTGCGCAAACGCTCCTGCTCAAATATAAATTTTATGATCCATTCCCTGTCTTCAGGATTCTTCATCAGAAACTTCACACGATACTCATATTTCTTTTGCGAATCCTTCCTCTTGCCTGTATGTTTCTTGATCTGCTGACATGTTAGCACACACGCCACAACTTCCAACGTATAGCTCATGCTCTCGTTTTCCAATGGCAGGGATATTACCATATAATCCCCATTATCTGCGGCTTCATATCCTACAAACCTCATGCCGCCCCCGCTTAAATCAACGGCAATGGCTTCCTTTGCCAAATCCTCCGGATACGTAAGTCTGTGATGCTCCTTTAATTCTTCTATTGGCGATATATCTAATTCATTCGGTTTAATTGGCAGATAGAGCATATCCAGGGCACATTCAAACCGGTAATGTTCCCGACGCTGAAATTTTTCTAACGGTGTTTTGGGTTCGATTAACAGCAGATAAAGATTCTCCCTGATATAACGGTTCTTGATATGCGCCACACACCGGTAAATGCCTACATGAGTATAAAACAGAAATTCTAAACGGACGCCGGATGGCAGAGATGCATTCTTACCTCCCCTGGTCGGCATATCTATCTCAATATCTCCATTATCCAGAATGTTCTGGATTTTGCTGGCATAAGAATCCGGACGATCCCCGGTTTTCCACCCCTGCTCCACTTGCTGTAAAATCCGAATTTCTACATTATCACCGATTTTCAAAATACCAGTATTCATATGACACCTCTGCTCCTAATTTCTCTGAAAGATGAAACGAGACAATAATTGTACAATGCCTCTTTTTTCCTCTATGGGGGCTGCCACTCCCTCCAATAAGTAACCGGATAATTGCTCAAATGCCTTTGAAGATTTTGCCTCCGGGTATAAAATACTGACTGGTTGCTGCTGACAAACTGCTTTCTCAAGCAGCGAATCTCTGGGTATAATCCCCACATATTCCAAATCACCATTCAAAAACTGACCGACTACAGCGTTCAGTTTTTCATATATCCCTATTCCCTCTTCCTCAGACACTACCCGATTAGAAATCACCTTTACCTTACTCTGCGCTTGACGGAACTCTTTGTTCCTGTGCAATGCCTTAAGAAGCGAGTATGCGTCTGTCAGCGAGCTTGGCTCAGAAGTAACAAGTAGCAGGATTTCCGGACTTGCCATCACAAATTCCAGTACATTGTCTGAGATTCCAGCTCCTGTGTCAACGATGATGACATCCGCCAACTCATCAAGCTGCTCCAAGTTACTTACTAAAAACTTGAGCTGCTCTTTAGAAAGGTTATTGACGCCTGTAATTCCCGAACCTCCAGAAATAAACTCGATACCCATAGGTCCTGGCGTAATAATCTCTTTTATAGATTTCTCACGGTAGATTAAATCACTCAGATTAAATTTGGGAATTGCACCAAACATAATCTCCACGTTAGCAAGGCCAAAATCCGCATCAAAAATGATAACACGCTTTCCACGTTTTCTCATCTGAACAGCAAGGTTGACTGCCACATTAGATTTCCCAACCCCGCCCTTTCCACTGGTAACGGTAAATATCCTTGCCTTAGGCGAAGTTTTTTGATTTTTCTTCACTATGTCTCTTAACTTTTCTGCCTGGTCCATAACCTATTTTCCTCCAAGCAGAAGCTTTACGATATTCTGGGTATTGAAAATTTCAATATCCTCAGGCACATTCTGTCCATAAGTAGTATATGACAAATCCGTACCCGTGTACAGCTTCATGTTCAAAATATTGCCATAACAACTGGTTTCATCTAATTTAGTAAAAATCATTTTAAAATCAAAATTCTCTTTGTATACATCTGCGATTTCCATAAGATCACGATATTTGGTGGTTGCGCTCAACACCAAATAGACATCCTTATCGAATTCCTCCGGCACCTGGTCAATCAGCTCCTTGGTCTCCCCCTGTTGCTCTTCGTTCTTATGGGAAAAACCTGCCGTATCTACCAGTATCAGTTCAAATTCTTCGGCCTGTGCTTTCTCGAGTTCCTCATTGAGTTCTTTGGAAGAATACACAATGTTTAAAGGCGTATCCAAAATATTGGCATAGGTGCGCAACTGTTCTGCTGCGGCAATTCGGTAAGTGTCTGCTGTGTACAGCGCCACCTTCTTGCCTTTTTCCACTTTAAACCGAGATGCAATCTTGGCGATCGTGGTAGTCTTTCCCACACCGGTAGGTCCTACAAAAAATACTACCTTAGGTTTATGTTCCGACAACTTGATCGGCTGAGGCTGCCCAAACTTCAAAATCATCTTCTGATAAATACTGGAGAGAATGTAATCTACGCTGGCGCCTTTCTTCATTACTTTCTCAACCTCATCCATGATTTGGTTGACATATTTCTCATCCACCTCATTTTCCAGAAGGATGCTGTAAATCATCTTCACAAATTTCAGATTTTCATCAATAGGCGCATCTTTGGGAATTTCATCTTTCTTTTCCTCAATAGGCTGTGATAATTTCTTCTCTAAGAGAGATTGCAGATTTTCCAGCTTTTCCTCAAGATTGTTACTGCTGCTGCGTTCAGGAGCAGTCTCTTTCTTAGGTTCTGCTTCCTGTTCCTGAGGCATGGAATTTGCCCAAGTATTCTCCACAGATGCAAAAACTTCTTTCACTTCTTGCGGCTTGGGAATTGCAATCGGCTCATCTATTGCCACATTAATATTCCCCGGCGCTGGGGCTTGAGCCGTCGCAGCAGGCATTGGCGCATGTGGCGGCTCTGCCTCTTCAATTGCAGCCGTAACCTCAAACACTGAATTCTTAAAAGAACGTAAAAAACCTTTGGGTTTTATTTCCTTTACATTCATTATCACTGTGCCGGCTCCAAATTCTTCTTTAGCCAGCGCAGTGGCTTCCGCTTCCGTTTTCCCTTGAAATTTCTTTATTGTCATGAAAGGCTCACCATCCCTACTGATTGTAATTCAATATTGGATTCTACTTCATTATACGATACCACAATCAGATCCTTGAAGTAATCCTCCGTCAATTTCTTAAAGTACATCCGCACAATGGGGGACGTAATGATAATCGGGTTCTTGCCCAATTCTTCTAATTTACTGATCTCCTGTTCCAGTGCATCCATAATCGCCTTGGTCTTTTCCGGGTCGATCGTCAAGTATGCGCCTTGTTCCGTCTGCTTTACAGACGACATGATTTCCTGTTCCACATTTGGATCTAAGGTAATTACGCTTGTCGTCTCATTCGACGGAAAATACTTACTGGAAATCGCGCGTTTCAGGCTCTGCCTTGCATATTCTGTCAGCACATCCGTATCACGGGATGTCGCTGCATGATCTGCAAGCGTCTCAAATATTGTAAGCAAATCCCTGATAGATATGCCCTCATGCAGCAAATTCTGCAATACTTTCTGAACCTCGCCCACGCCGAGCAGTTTGGGAACAAGTTCATCCACAAGCGTAGGATGGTTTTCCTTGATATTGTCGATAAGGCTCTGTACATCCTGTCTGGACAACAGTTCATCAATATGACTCCTGATTACCTCTGTCAAATGCGTAGCGATAATGGATGGCGGATCAACAACCGTGTAACCTAAACTCTCTGCCCGCTCACGCTGATTCTCGGTAATCCACATTGCCGGCAAGTGGAAGGATGGCTCAAACGTCGGAATACCGGATATCTCTTCCTCCACAAAGCCAGGATTCATCGCCATATAATGGTCAAAGAGAATCTCTCCTTCTGTAATCTGGATTCCCTTGATTTTAATAATGTATTGGTTCGGATTCAACTGGATATTATCACGCAGACGAATAATTGGTACAACTGTTCCTAACTCCAAAGCAATCTGCCTTCGGATCATAACCACACGGTCTAATAAGTCCCCGCCCTGATTTACATCTGCAAGGGGAATAATTCCATATCCAAACTCTAATTCGATGGGGTCTACCTGCAATAAAGACACCACATTCTCTGGCCTGCGGATTTCTTCCGCTTCTTCCTCTGCAGCATCCACTTCCTCCTCGATGGCCTCCACCTCAAGGTGATTATCTACGCTTCTGCCGGCAATGATAAAGCTAATTCCCAACGGCAGAAATAATTTCCATTCCAATGGCGTAGTAATTGCCAAAAAGGCCATAACCGCACCTACAATATACAATACTTTAGGAATTCCAAATAACTGGCGTATCAGCGTATCGCCGAAATCTGCCTCCTTGGAGGCTTTCGTTACAAGAATACCTGTCGCTAACGAAATCAAAAGCGACGGAATCTGGCTGACAAGTCCGTCACCAATTGTAAGAACGCCAAACTGGTTCAGTGCGTCCATGATTTCCATGTCACGACGGAGCATCCCCATAGCAATACCGCCTACCAGGTTAATCAATGTGATAATTATACCAACTGTGGCATCTCCCTTTACATACTTAGTGGCACCATCCATGGCTCCGAAAAAGCTCGATTCCTGCTGGATTTTCTCACGGCGCTCCCTTGCCTGCTTCTCATTGATAATTCCCGTATTCAAATCTGCATCTATCGCCATCTGTTTACCTGGCATTGCATCCAGCGTAAATCGAGCAGTTACCTCTGATACACGCTCGGAACCCTTGTTGATAACAATGAACTGTATTAAAACCATAACGATGAAAATAATTGCACCGATAATTAAATCATTGCCACCTACGAACTGTCCGAATGTTTTGACTACATTACCGGGATCACCGGTATTGAGAATCAGACGTGTTGAGGAAACGTTTAATGATATACGGAAAATGGTCGTAAACAACAGCAATGTTGGGAAAAAAGACATCTCCAACACTTCCTGTACAAACAACGCATTCATCAAAATCACAAGTGCAAGTGAAATGTTCACTGCAAGCATAACATCCAACAAAAAGGAAGGAATTGGAATAATAAAGAATATGATTGCCGCAAGCAAGTACATTGCGACTCCTGCATCTGCTTTCTTCATGCTCTCTTCTCCTTTCGTCTCTTCCTCATTTGCATTTATCTATTCTCTCTCAGGCTGTAAACAAAAGCCAGTACCTCCGCCACTGCCTGATACAATTCCGGCGGAACTTCCTGCCCAACGTCCACATTGGCATAAAGCATCCTCGCCAGAGGCTTATTTTCTACAATTTCAACATGATTTTCTTTGGCGACTTCTTTAATTCTCTGGGCAAGGAAATCCTCGCCTTTCGCCAGAACTACAGGCGCCGAATGCTGCTGGGCGTCATACTTAATTGCCACTGCATAGTGCGTAGGATTCGTGATGACTACGTCTGCGCTGGGAAGACTCTGCATCATACGCCGCTGGGAAGCTTCCCGCATCTTAGAACGCTGCCGCCCTTTGATTTCCGGATTTCCCTCTGTATTTTTGAACTCATCTTTCACTTCCTGTTTCGTCATCTTCATATCTTCCTTGAACTTGTGCTTCTGATAAACGAAATCGGCTATTCCGATGAAGATATAAACCAGGGCAATTTTTAGTCCGGTATCAATCACGATTGTTCCTACAAGTAAAACTACTTGTAAAAGCGGGATATCATATACCAAAAACAATTCATTCTGATGATCTTTGATGGACGTATAAGCTACATAAAGGATGAGCGCTACTTTCACTATAGATTTCACCAATTCAAACAGGGAATCTTTAGAAAATATCCGCTTAAACCCACTGAGCGGATTAATTTTGCTAAACTTAGGCCTCATAGGCTTTGTCGTCACTTTCCACTTTATCTGCAAAACATTGCTCAACAATGCTATAACAAACCCAATCGCCAAAAAAGGCGCCATTGTCGTCAAAATAGTAAGCAGGACATTTCCCAGCACTTTGCCCGCCATAAAAACAGACAACCCGCCGGCGCTCTCATCTATAATATCCGGGATTTTATTGTAAATTAGCTGGAACATCCCCAAAAAACGCTCTCCCACAAAGGAAACGAATATTTTGAGAATGACAAACAATGCAATCAGACTAATTGCGCTGTTGAGCTCCTGGCTCTTGGCAACCTGACCTTCTTTTCGGGCATCCGCTAATTTCTTGGCTGTAGCAGGCTCTGTCTTTTCCCCGCCGTCACCGTCTTTCGCAAACCATTGCAGATTATATTCTATCAATAAATAGGGTTCTCTTTTCACATTAATACATTCCTTCAATCATGGAAACGATCATCCGTTTCATCTCAGTAAATATAAAATCGGAAATATTGGGAATCAATACTACTGTAAGGAACATGATTCCCAGCCCAAGCAGAATTTTAATCTGCATTCCCACAGCAAACATATTCATCTGTGACGCTACTTTTGCCATTATACCCAGGATGCAGCTTAAAATCATGCTGCATGCAAAAATAGGAAGAGCTATACGGAATCCAATCGCCATCATGTCTGTCATATACATAACCATAGAGCCCATCAGATGTTCCCAATCAAACACAGCGCCATTGACGGGAATTATCTGGTACGTATCTACCAGGGCTCGCAAGATATAATGGTGCATATTGGTAACAATCAAAAGCATCATGATAAAATAATTATACATTGTGCCAGTAAGGCCCGATTGTGCTTTCGTTGTCGGATCGTACATGTTTGCCATGGCGAGCCCAATTTCCATATCTATAACTTTGCCAGAAAACACAATAATGGAATTACAAATATTTGCCGCATAACCAATGAGCAACCCTGTAATTCCTTCTTTGAGAACGATGATGGCAAACCCAATTACTCCGGAATATTCCAAAACTTCCTTTGGCTGTATCGTCTGAAATAAAACAATCGCCAGAAGCGCCGAAAACCCAATCTTAACCCGATTAGGGGTATTGTTCATCCCAAAAAACGGAGCAATGTATACAAACGTTGCAACCCTTACCAGTATCATCAGAAAATATTCAAATGTATATAATGAAAACCCATAGTTTATCATACTGCCTCAACCTAACGCAGATACAGTCCAAAGTCACTCCACAGCTCTATCATAAAGTTTGAGAGCTGCTCCATCATCCAGCCTCCTATGAGCATAAGTCCCAGGAACACAGCGATAATCTTAGGCACAAAAGTCAGCGTCTGCTCCTGAATGGAGGTAACTGTCTGAAAAATACTGACAATAAGACCTATAATCAGAGATATAAGCAACAATGGCGCTGACACCCTGATAATCAGAAATAACGCCTCCCTTGCAATATCCAAAACCTGGCCTTCTGTTATCATGCGTATTCACCTCATTCTACCGTCAATAAAACGTTTTTACTAGATTTCCTATAACGAGATCCCAGCCATCCGCAAGCACAAACAATAATATTTTGAACGGCATGGAAATCGTGGTCGGCGGCAACATCATCATACCCATCGACATAAGCACCGACGCTACTACCATATCAATCACAATAAAAGGAATATAAATCAAAAATCCTATGATAAAAGCTGTTCGCAGCTCACTGACAATGAAACTCGGTATAATTACATTCATGGGAATGGGGTCCAGCGTTTCCGGATCGCTCAAATCCATACCTGTCATGTCAATCTCCGCAATGTCACAGAACAATGCTAAATCCTTGCGCTGCATTTCCTTAAACATAAATCTGCGGAACGGCTTCTCAGCTTCCTTCAACGCTTCTTCCTGTGTAATCTCGCCGGCATCGAAAGGCTTGAGCACATTCTCATTTACCTCAGAAAACACCGGATTCATGATAAACAATGTCAAAAACAGCGCCAAACCCACTAAAACCTGATTGGGAGGGGCTGTCTGCGTCCCAACTGCCGTACGCACAAAATGCAGTACTACAATAATCCTCGTAAAAGACGTAAGCATTATCAGAAGAGACGGTGCAAGCGAGATTACCGTCAATATGATGAGAATTCTCAGATTCCCTGACAGATTACCTTCCTCATTATTCAACATAACAGAAATGCCATTGGTGTTGTCTCCCCTGGCATCTGCCCTCTGCGTATTAGGCGGGTCAACTGTCCTTGCATCCTCTAACGCTTGATCCCGCAACTCTCCAGCTGGGGTCGTTGCAAAGGCGCTTTGTCCAAAAAACAGGAACAGTGCCATCAACAATGTAACTGTACCAAAGGCTAAGGAAGTCCCACAATATATTTTCTTTATTCTTTTCATCATGTTCTGCCTACTTCCTTGGAATTTTATCTTTCAACTTTGTAAAAATCTGTTGAAAGTTTTCATTCACCTTAACTCCCCGCTCCTCCTGTGAGGGCATCCAGACCAAATCTTCCTCAGTAAGTTCCGTGAGAATATTTACCACATCTTTGCAAACGGAAATAACCAGATACTTCTTTCCCACCTGGATAATCTGAATAAATTTGTTGTTACTGACACGGAAAGTCTCAACAACCTGAATATTCTTATTCTGCATCATCCCCTGCTGATACTGGCCAATCCATCTGGTAGTTACATATGTGATTGCCAGTACAAACAGAAAAATCAACAATACGCCGATTAGCTGAAAAAAACTATCCCACTTTGAGAAAACTCCCAATAAAACCATCTTAGCCAACTACTTTTTTCACGGCTTCCAACACACGCTCTGCCTGGAATGGCTTAACGATGAAGTCTTTTGCTCCTGACTGGATAGCCTCAATAACCATTGCCTGCTGTCCCATTGCGGAACACATAATAATGCAGGCAGATGGATCTGTAGATTTAATCTGCTTCAATGCCTGAATTCCATCCATCTCCGGCATGGTAATATCCATCAATACGAGATCCGGTTTGGTCTCATTGTACTTCTCCACAGCCTTTAAACCATTTTCTGCTTCACCGGCAATGTTGTAACCATTCTTCGTCAAAATGTCCTTAATCATCATTCTCATAAACGCTGCATCATCACAAATTAAAATATTCTTTGCCATATCTTCTTCTCCTTGATATCACTTTTATTTTAGTTGTTTATAATTTCAGTAATACGCACGCCAAAGCTTTCTTCAAGAACTACTACTTCACCTTTGGCAACGTATTTACCGTTTACTAACACATCAATCGGCTCGCCGGCAATCTTGTTCAATTCTATGATTGTACCAGGGGCAAATTCCAAAATATCCTGAATGGACTTGCTGGTTCTTCCTAATTCCACTGTTACATCCAGCGGAACATCCATAATAAGCCCAATATTTTCCTGTTGCGTAATCGGATTGAAATCTCCCGCAAATGCCTGGAATTGTACCGGTTGTGCATTTACCGGCTGCTGTGCATACATTGGCATACCCATCATCGGCATCTGCTGTGGCATCGGTTGCTGCATCTGTGGCATCGGTTGCTGCATCTGCTGTGGCATCGGTTGCTGCATTTGCGGCTGTGGCGCCGGCTGCGGCTCTTGCTGTGATGATGCGGCTGCCACTGTAGAACTATCCGCCTCCATGGTCTCCGTTACCCCAACGCACATCTCTTTTGCAAAAGAAGGCGGATACAACTGCATAATCGTACTTTTTACCAAATCTCCAATTTCCATCAGGAAAGAAATCTTTACGAACTCTCCTCCAAGAAATTCATCAATTTCTGTTCCGTCTACCGTATCCTTAAGATCTACAAGATCTGCTGTAGGCGGACTGATATCAATCATTTTATTCAACATAGACGACAGGGATGTAGCCGAACTTCCCATCATCTGGTTCATGGCTTCACAAATCGCGCTCAGATGCAGCTCACCGAGCTCAACTTCTGTGTTCGTACCATCTCCGCCCATCATTAAATCTGTGATGATTTTGACATCCTGCTCACGCAATACCAAAAGATTGCTGCCATCCAACCCTGTGGTGTAGGCAATTCTGATAAACACGCAAGGTCTTTCGTATTCTTCAATAATATCATCCCAATTGGCAATAGTCACTACCGGCGTGGAAATCTCCACTTTTCTGTTTACTAGAGAGAATAATGTTGTAGCCGCTGTTCCCATACTGATATTGGAAATTTCCCCTATCGCATCAATCTCATCCGGTGTCAGTAAATTGTTGCTTTCTCCACCCGCTGCTCCGGCATCATCACTCAACAGAGCGCTAATTTCTTCCTGTGACAGAACTCCATCCATAACTTCACTGCTCCTCTCTGATTACTGATGTAACTCTTACTGCATAACGATCTCCCGAAGCTCCAGGCAAAGCAGTAAATTTCTTGATGTTCCCAACATATACATTCAGTTCTTCTTCTACTTTTGTGTTCAGGCGGATAATATCGCCAACCTGAAGATTTATAAAATCATTAACAGAAATGGTACTCTTGCCCAAAACTGCTTTTACCGGCATGGGTGCCTTAGAAATCAATGTCTCAATGAGTTCTGTATATTCCTGATCCCCACGCTGTTGCATACTTGAAAACCAATACTTGGTATTCAGTCTGTCCATGACATCTTCCAACGTCATATACGGCAGACATATATTCATAAGCCCTTCTACATCCCCAATTTTAATATTAATCGTAATAATTGCAATCATCTCACTGGGTGAGATAAACTGTGCAAACTGCGAATTTGTCTCAATCCTTTCCAGCCTGGGATGTATATCTGCCACGTTCTTCCACGGTTCTCTTAAAAGATTGATACAGGCATTCATGATGCGCTCTATAATCAATAGCTCTATCTCCGAGAATTCGCGGCTCCGATCTAACGGTTCTCCCAAACCTCCCAGCATACGGTCTACCATGGCATATCCCAGATTCGTTGCCAACTCTATAATAATACTACCCGGCATCGGATCAAAATTGACTACACTGAGGAGTACCGGATTCGACAAGGCATTTGAAAACTCTGAATATGTAACTGCCTCTGAATTCATCACATCTACCTGAATATTCTTGCGCAGATATCCCGGCAGGTTTGTGGACAACAGACGTCCATAATGCTCAAATATGATTTCCATCGTCCTAAGATGTTCTTTGGAAAACTTCGCAGGCCTTGCAAAATCATAATCCTTTACCTGCTTTTCTCCGTTTTCCTTAATCTCCTCCGCATCTAACTCTCCATTGTTCAATGCGTTCAGCAGACTGTCTATCTCATTTTGCGATAAGACCTCGCCCATTCTTTTTCACCACCTGACATTTTGTCAAACTTTAGTTGCTGCTCTCTTCATATGTATAAGTCGGAAATGCCACACTTACGATAAAATCAGAATCAAACAGCTTGCGCAGGCTTACCAGCACTTCATCCTGTAACTCTTTTTGTCCATCTCTCATATCATCTATCGTATAGTTAGTTACGATTTTGATAATCTCATTCTTGATGATATCCTCATTTGCAGTAATCGCCTCAAGCCCTTTCTTGTAGCCCTTGTTCTTCTTATCCACTGCCAGCGATATAGAAATTTTAGCATAGCTCTTCCTATCATTTTCACTCTTCAAATTGATAGTCAGGCTATCGCCATTCGCGATCTTCACTGTCTCCAACTGATCCATTGGAATATCAATGGCTGATTTCTCTTTACCGCCTTCCAGTTCAAGATCAATCGCTGAACACACCTTCGTAACCAGCTCATTGGCCTTCTTGGTCTGCGGTACGACTGAAATCATCAGGATTGCAGTCAAAATCAAGTTCGCAACTACCAGCGCCAGAATTAGGACACTCATTAAATTCTTTTTCATGATGTTTTTCCTTTCTAATTAGAGTTATACGAATTGTATATCTTAATCTCCACCCGTCGGTTCCTTGCGCGCCCTTCCGGTGTGGAGTTGTCTGCTACCGGATTATATTCCCCGCAGCCTGCGGCATAAATCTTCCCAGCTTCTAACGCTGTGTGTTCCAGGACATAATCCTTCACTGCAAAAGCACGGTAAGCAGATAGCACATCATTGTTCTCATACTTTGCATTACTTATGGGAACATTATCGGTATGCCCTTCAATCTCAATCTGATTGCTATTATAATTTGCTAATATCATTGACAGCTTGTCAACAAGCGGAAGCGCATCCTCACGAATCTGCGACTGGGCTGAATCAAAGAGCAAGGCTCCGCTCAACGTAATTCTTACGAACTGGGCATTCACATCCACCTCTGCCTGATTGTCAATCTGCCGTTTTGCCAGCATCTCTTCAATCTGCTCTGCCATCTCCTCAGATTCCTTCAATCCTGCCGCTTCATATTCTTCTTTGAGTTCTTCCTCTGCGGTCGGTTCCGTCTCCTTATCCTTAGGCTCCGTCTCCTCCTCATCAGAAGAATTCGTCTCTTCCTTGAAATAATCATCCAGCATTTCTAACTGGCTGACGCCGGTAGAAATCATCATTCCCTCCCCGACGGAAGCTCCACCGGAAGACAGAATACTAAAACTACTTTTCTGCATGGAATTGATAAGCTGTTCCCACTTTTCCGCATCAACCGTAGACATGGCAAACAGTAATACGAAGAAGCACAGCAAAAGATTCATCAAGTCCGCAAACGTATTCAGCCACGACGCCTCTCCTCCGCCAGACTCTTCTACCTTTCTCTTTGCCACTATTCTTCACCTCCGCCCTGCTCCAGCATATTCTCACGCATTTTCGGTGACAGGAAGGATTTCAGTTTTTCTTCTATGACACGGGGATTCTCTCCTGCCTGAATAGACAACAGGCCTTCCACCGTAACTTCTTTAATCATAATCTCTGTATCGTTGTTTACTTTCAGCTTCGCTGATGTCGGCGTACAGAGCCAGTTGGCAATGATGGAACCATACAACGTCGTAATCAAGGCAATCGCCATACTAGGTCCGACTGTCGAGGGGTCATCCATCAACTTAAGCATGTTAATCAGACCAATCAGCGTACCAATCATACCCCAGGCAGGACCTAACGCCGCCCATTTATCCCAAAAACCGATATTTGTCTTATGCCTGGCTTCCACACACATCAGATCAGCTTCCATAATACCTCTGACAAGCTCGGGGTCAGTACCATCGACTACCAGCATAACACCCTTTTTCAAAAACTCGTCTTCAATTCCATTTGCTGCTTCCTCCAAAGCAAGAAGTCCTTCCTTTCTCGCTATATTGGATAAATCAATGATGTGCTTAATTACCTCGCCCACATCAGCCTTAGGTGTCTTGAACACCAGGGTAAAACTCTTTAGTCCATTAATGAAATCTGCCATTGTATGTGATGCCAGCACACCTGCCAGAGAACCACCGATTGTGATAAATACAGAGTTCAAATCAAAGAAATTCCCCAAAGCTGCTGGTCCCTGGTCTCCACTGATAATACCCAGCACCATTAGACCAACACCAAGTATAATTCCCAATAATGACGCTATATCCAATTCTTCCACCTGCCCTTTTCATCCATGAAATGTATTCTGTCCGTATTGATATATCTCTTCAATACACACCCTCAGGCCATATCCTCAAGGCGTGTTATTCCTTTTCCAACCAGGGAAGACCGGTTGTCATGAATTCTCTCTTATACAATATTACTAAATTTTTTATCTCTTGTCTACTTTCTTTTACAATTATTTTCTTCCCTGTTACAAAAGAAATGACAGTGTCCGGTGTCTCCTCTACAGATTCAATCAGTTCTGCGTTGATTAAAACCTTAGATTCATTTAATTTTGTGACTTCTATCATGGGAAACCACCTTCCTAATTTGGGGGAACTATGAAACACAGTCCCCCAATTATGATGTATTAATTTATATTACAACCGGCGATTACCGTTTCAGATTAACCAACTCTTCCAACAAACTGTCAGATGTTGTGATAATTCTGGAGTTTGCCTGGAAACCTCTCTGTGTCGTGATCATCTCGGTAAACTCGTTTGCAAGGTCTACATTGGACATCTCCAAAACGCCGCTGGTCATCTTACCGCCGTCCGCAGTAATGTCCTGGCCGATGCCATCAAACTCACCGGAGTTCAACGTCTGCTGATAACAGTTCTCTCCAAGTTTCTCAAGACCTGCCGGATTCGCAAATACTGTCACAGCAATCTGGCCTAACAGCCTGCGAGTACCGTTGTCATAACTTCCGTAAATTTCACCATTCTCCTGAACAGACAAGCCGGTCAGAGCTCCAAGTCTCCTACCCGTGCCATCAATTCCGTTGACGGCGCCTTTGTCTGTACCGAGTGTAGGAACTCCTCCATTATCATAACACCCTGACGTAGAAAAGTCTATATTGATATTGCGGAATTGATTGCCAAGTGCTGACATTTTTAAAATAACAGAATCAGATCCCTGCTGTCCAACCCAGTCAAACGTTCCGGCATTGGGCTCACCCTCCTTGTAATCAAGGCTGTAACCGTATAATGTCTCAGTATACTCATATTTGCCATCCGCAGAAATTCGGTCTTCTGAATAATCCTGTGCCTGCTTGTCGGAAATGCCAAACATAGATGTTACGGTATATTCCTTGCCGCCTGCCGCGGTATATTTCTTATTCGCAGCATCATATGTGAGCTGATTGCCGTCTGCATCAAAGAAATTGGTGCCGTTGTATGTAAAACCGTCAGCCAGCGCGTAAGAGCGGTCAATATTGGTCGGCTCGCCAAATATATTTGTCATTGTGTTAGCCGGATCAGCATCTAAATAATCCTGAAGAATGGAATGGTTATCCGCATCGAGAATGTCTGCCAGCTCTACCGTATACGTCAAAGTATCCTGATTTGCCGTCTTTACTGCAAACTTTGCCGTATAACTGTAACCGAGCGCATCATAGAAATTGAGGCTCATCATATATCCATCATCCGTATTCACCTGCTTGCAGTATTTATCGAGAATACCGGAGCAGGTTGCCTCTGTAGTTGCCTCTGGCGGGGAAGTCAAGTTGGCCTCCTGCATAACGCGCAGAGAAGATACCGTGTCCTTGCGGATCGTCTGGGTAGTCGGATCTACCTGCCATCCCATTACCATGTAGCCAGTAGATTTCATAACAAGATTGCCAGAGCCGTCAAGTGTAAATGCCCCCGCCTTCGTAAATAAGTTCTGGCTTCCGTTGTTGACAATAAAGAAACTGTCACCAGTAATTCTCAAATCCCATCCATCACCGGTAGTCTGGGTAGAACCCGGCGATGTAATATTTACAGAAGTGGAACCTGTGGTAACACCAAGACCAATCTGTTTGGCATTGACACCACCTCTTGTCTGGGTAGCGCCAGATGAATTCGATACTGTCTGATACATAAGATCACTGAACGCTGTACTTGAAGACTTAAATGCAACAGTGTTTACGTTTGCGATGTTATTACCTATAACATCCATTTTTGTCTGGTGTGTCTTCAATCCTGACACGCCAGAATACAATGCTCTCATCATAATTAATTGACCTCCTGATTCTTTTGCCGTATAGCCCTCTCTGTCATTCAAAGGCCGCAAGCTTCCTTTCGGTCCAGCTATATTATTACGGCTCCGTCTATGTTCGTGTATACGTTCTCTGCTGACTCCGCCTGATCCATGGCTGTCACCACCGTCTTATTCGGCACATTCACAATGAATGAATAGGAATCAACTATCACAAGGGATTCTCTCATTCCCTTCGCTTCTGCTTTCTCCGCTCCCGTCTCTAAACGCTCCTGCTGCTCACTGGAGAGTTCTATGTTCCTGCTCTGTAACCGCATGGAAGCATGTTTGGAAAACTTGAGTGCAGAAGTATCATTCACAGACTGTCTGCGTTTTAAAATATCTTCAAACGACACTTCCGATGCAGCTTGCACCGATTCCGATATGCCTTTTTTCAGATACTGATCTGTAATCTGTTCAATAGAAGAGAATTGATTTGAAATCTTATTCATAATATCTCTCTCCTTCTAAGCTTCCCTGCTTTCCTCCTACTTTTTGCCTGTAGAGGTATCGTCCTTGTCATCCTTATTATCGCCGTCTACATTATTATCGCCGTCCACCTTGTCATCGCCGTCTACTTTATCATCACCATCTGTTCCTCCGGCAGCGTCCGTCATCTCTTTCATCTTAGCAAGCAGTTCTTTCAGCTTCGCCAAAGCCTTTGGACAATACTTGGCAATAAACTCCTGCTGATATGTCGTCAAGTTGTTGTAAGCCTTACGCACCCTTTCCAGCTGTTCCTTATCATCAAGCCTCAGATTCTTCACATTTGGAAGCTCACCAATAACTTTCTCGAAATCCTCTGCAATTGCCAGCGCTTCCAGATAATCATCATCTACTACCTTATCAAGGTCGTCAATACTATAAAGCTGGTCATCAATCGAAAGATATACTTTGTTGTTCTGTTTTACAATGAAGTCTACTTTTCCCTGTACTACATTCGTAGCCCCTGTAGAACTCTGAACATTCATGATAACCGTCTTGCCCACCAGATTAGTCGCATGCTGTGTTGTCATGGTTCCATTGAGGTTCTGCATCTCTTCCAGTGATGAGAATGTGGCAAGCTGAGAAATATATTCTGTGTTAGAAGTCGGCTCCAAGGGATCCTGATACTTCATCTGTGCGACCAAAAGTTGTAAAAACGCTTCTTTATCCAGGCTGCTGCCAGAACGTTTATTAGCCGCCAGTGAATCCTGGGAAGCATTGTTTTCTACTACCTTGCCATCTTTTACCGGTATTTGAATTGACATATGTTTCTCCTTTCTTACAATATAAATTAAGCTGTGATATCCATGCTGTTACCTTGTTCCGCCATCATTTTTGCTGTAAGGCTCTCTTCTTCTGACATCACGCCTTCTAACTCATCCAGGCTGTTCAGATTGATATTTCGCCTGGCATTTTTGGCAGCTTCCTCTTCCTGCTGTTCCCTGGCTGCATTCTGCTGATTTTCTTCCAGATTCCGCTCAAATTCATGGCTGGCAATCGTCACCTCGATTGCTTCCACCTTCATTCCCTGCTGATTCATGTTCTCTTTCAGCGTGGCAACCTGGCTTTCCAAAGCCTCTTTGACCGCCTCATTTTGGGCTGCAATCTGAGCCGTAATCACGCCTTCCCTGGAAACTACCTGTAAATAAATTTTCCCAAGATTAGCCGGATTAAGCTGCATTTCAACAGATGATTCCGCCTGTGTTACAAATACCCTGGTCATTTGGCTCACCTGACGGAGAATATCTTCCACATCCACCCTGGTCTGTACGACGGTTTGCGTCACCTCCACCGTCTGCCCTTGATTAATGGTCTGTGTTGTGGTCTGGTAAGCTACATGCGTCTGCTTATTATCCGCCTTGTCATTGCCGCCTGTCTCTTTAGATAAGTCAGAAAACTTTTCTCCTGTCTGAGAACTTTCTGTCTGCCCTTGTTCTTGCGCGCCCTCCTGTGTCTGGGTAGTTACGGCAGATTCATTTTCTTCCTGTCCTGCGCTCTCCCTTACCGTCTGATTGGATACATCGGCGTCATCGGCTGATTGCTGCTGGTTTGTCTGAACTGTTGTTGCGCTGCTCTGTACGTTTGCGTCAGTCTTAGCCTGTTCTGCCAAAACTTCCTGCCCATCCTGCGATATGTTGCCCGCATTCTGAGACAATTGTCCCGCACTGCTTGACGCATCTCCCTGTGGATTATCTGCTCCCATCAACTTTAACTGCTCGGCAAGCTGACTCATCTCCTCCGGCGTCAAATTCAACTGTGAGGCGAACCCCTCAGACAAATCACTGATTTGTGCAAGCATCTGCTGAAAATCACCATCCAACAACAAACCGCCGATATCTTCGCTGCCAGTCAGCTCCATTACCAAGCCGGCCAGTTTGGCAGGATCCATCAAGTCCATAGCAGTAAGTCCCATAGCTTCCATCTGCTGCGCAACCTCTTCCTCAGAAATTCCCAGCTTCTCAGCAATCACTTCCTTGACCTGTTTGTCAAAAGCCTGCAATTTCTCATTCGCATCCTGGGGCAGTTTACTCTGGATATCCGCCGGATTATCACGTGAAATAGAATTCTCACGATACCCTGATTTAGCCGATTCTCGCTCATAAGCCGTCTGATTTACACTGTCATTTCTGACTGGCTGGATCAAACTTTCTGTAGAAAGCAAATCCTGTTTTCCGTTTCCGGCTGTCTGACCAAGATATGTGCCAAACGCAAGCCCCGGCCCTTGTGTCTGCTTCTGCATACCTGGCAGTTCAGGACTTTTCAGCATTGACATAATCTGTGTTACTTTGCTGGTCGTCATCTGTGTACCTCCTTTCCTGTTATATTTATGATTAATAGGCGCTCTTGACACCCTAATCTATTATAAAATCCCTTTCGGGACCTTATAACCACATTCTGTCAAGGCTCCATAATCTTCGTAAGCCTTGCCGCCACTTCTGAATTCATGGCATCCAAAATTTTTGCCCGGGCAGCCGTATCCATATTATCCAAAATTTTTGCCACCAATTTCAAATCATCTGTCATCTGCTCCATAAGAGCTGCCGCCTGTTTGGGTTTCATAGAAGCATATGTATTGGCATAATCCTGAATCTGTGAATCGGCTTCTTGCTGCTGGACTACCTGTTTGTACAGCACCTCCGCATTTGCTGGGTCGATGCTCTCATAATATGCTTTATATTCTGATATATCGGGTGCATTCTCGTTAAACACAACCTCTTTGTAAAACTCTGTTTTCTGTTGTTCAAAATTTGACTGCTCACTCTCAAACCCTTTGAGCCTCTCTACTTCCGCCTCCAACTGCGATACATAGTCTGAATTATCTTTCGTCTGGGACTTTGCGTTGGAGACCTCAACTTCCAACTCTTTGATACGCTCGATTGCCTCGCTCAACGTAGTATAAGGATACTGAGCGTCCACCGGCTCTTCCTCCTGCACTGTCTCCGGCAGGATCTTGTTGACATACGGAACGTCTTTGAGGATTGGCTGCAATACTGTGGAGCCAAAACCGCCAATGTCCATTTTGATTACTAATGCCAGAATTGCCAGCCAGATTACAATAAAGATGATAGTTGCAATAATAACGGCAACCTTACTTCCGCCTTCTTCTTCCTCCTGCGGAGATTCCTCTTCCATCTGTTTCCTGTTCTTCTTCTCTTCCTTTTTTCGAGCTCTCTCTGCCTTTTTCTGCGCCTTTTTATCTAAAACTTCTGTCTCTTCCTGATCTAATATCTGCTCTGCCATATGTGCCACCGCCTATCCTTCTTGTACATGATTGTGGGTGAAACTCACCAGCTCATCCACTGCCTTGCTCTCTTCTTTTTCGACTTCTTTCTTAAATTCTTCAAAAGCTTTGTCCTTGAGAATCTCATGCGTCTTGCGCTCTGTCATAACCTCCTGCAATTGCTTTCTGGCATTCTCCAAATTACGCTCCGCCACATGGACGGCTAACAGCTGGTTCTTGATTAATTCTTTCATATTCTCAATCGCTGCCCGGTTCGTACGGATTTCCAGGAAATCCAGCTTGCCGCTTGCCAATTCACGCGCCTTCAATTCATAAGAACGTTTTCTCTGGCGCAGAGCTTCCAGTTTCTCCTCTTCTCTTTGCAAAGCCGCAGCTGCAACAGAAAATGCTGTTTTGGCCTGAGTCTCAAGCTTATATTTAATATTCAGGATGTTCTGCATCCTGTATAGGAACTTCGCCATAATTTATCCAACCTACTTTTAAAACCCCGATACAAGACATCTTTAGAAAATCTGCTCCATCATATCCAATATCTCTTCAAAAGAAAACTTATCATGCGTCTCCTGTAAGAGGAACTCATTCACACTGTCAATTTTCTCAATGGCATAATCAATATTATTATTGGAACCTTTTTTATATGCCCCGATATTAATTAAATCTTCTGCTTCCTGATAAGTCGCCAACACATTTTTTAACTTACCAGCCGTCGCCTTATGCTCCGATCCCGCAATAGAACTCATAACACGGGAGATGCTTTGTAAAACATCAATTGCAGGATAATGGTTCTTATGCGCCAGCTTCCTGTCCAACATGATATGTCCATCCAGGATACTTCTTGCAGTATCTGTAATTGGCTCGTTAAAATCATCCCCATCTACCAATACCGTGTAAAGTCCTGTGATAGAGCCTCTGTCTGAATTACCGGCACGCTCTAAAAGTTTGGGCATCTCCGAATAAACACTTGGAGGATAGCCTCTTGTAACCGGCGGCTCCCCGGAGGCAAGTCCAATCTCACGCTGTGCCATTGAAAAACGCGTCAGGGAATCCATCATCAGAAGCACATCTTTTCCCTGGTCCCGGAAATACTCTGCAATCGCTGTTGCAGTCTTAGCCGCGTTACGCCGAAGCAGCGCAGGCCGGTCAGAAGTCGCCACGACTACGACGGAACGGCGCATTCCTTCCTCACCCATGTCCCGCTCTATAAACTCCCGCACTTCCCTGCCACGCTCGCCAATCAAAGCAATTACATTGATATCCGCACGAGTATTCCTGGCAAACATGCCGAGCAGGGTGCTTTTTCCTACGCCAGAGCCGGCAAATATACCAATTCTCTGCCCCTTGCCTACTGTTATCAATCCGTCTACCGCTTTCACTCCTAAAGGAAGAACTTCGTCTATAATTTCCCTCTCCATTGGGTCTGGCGGCGGAGCATCGACTGGATATTCTGCTCCTAATGTCAGCGCTTCCACATCCGTAGGCCTTCCCATACCGTCTAACGTGTGTCCAAGCATTTCGTCGCCTACACAAACAGACAAAGGATGTCCCGTATTCTCTACGATACATCCTACTCCCAGCCCTTCCACACTCTCATAAGGCATAAGAAGCAGTCTCTTGTCGCGGAAACCGACTACTTCTGCCATAATAAAAATGTCCTTGTTCTTATCAATAATAATTCGGCACAAGTCACTGAGTTTGGCATTGGGGCCCACAGATTCTATCGTAAGTCCTACTATCTTTACTACTTTTCCCAAATGTCTATAATAATTTTTGTCTGCTAACTGACGGTATTTGTCCAAATCATATGTCACATTATTTCCCTCACAAACTTAATGACTTTAATGTACCCAGCAAATTTTCAAGCTGAACATCTACTCCGCATTCAAATACACCGGAATCTGTCTCAATCATACACTGATGTTCCTGTAAAGACGCGTCGGCGACGATTTCAACCGTAATAGATGCGCCGACCTGTGCGGAGATAGCATCTTTCTGCCCCTCCACAAACTCATAATCTGCGCGGCTTACCCTGACCTGAAATTCCTTTGTTCCTTCTGCATTCAAAATTACTTTCTCTATTAAGTAAACGAGAACTTCTTTCTTATCATCAAAGTGAACATGGAATACCTTTTCAAACACGTCGGAAACAATCTCCACTAAATACGGTTCTAATTCTTGAACCTTCTGCCGGTAATCGGCCTCCAACTGCCGCTGTTCTTCTTCTATCTGGCTGCGCAGCCTCGTCAGTTCTTCTTCTGCTTTGGCTGTCCCCTCCTGATGCCCCTGCTCAAATCCTGCATTCTTGGCCTCCTTGCGGATAGCATCCGCCTGCATATCAGCATCAGCCAGGAGGGCGTCTGCCTGTTTCCTGGCATCAGCCAGTAAATCGTCTGCCTCCTCCTGTGCCATCTTGCGGATTTCTTCCGGTGAAATCACCGGCTCCTTAGGAACCGCATCTATTTCTTCTGCCTGAAGGCCTACCATAAATCCATCCACCGCACCCTGCGGGTTCGGAATCTGAGCCTCCATCTGTTCTTGGCGCCGCAGCTCTTCCAGCCGTTCGGCTACCTTATCATTTGAATTGATCACTCTCTTAGAAAAGCTGTCGGAAAACACATACCTCTGCTTATACAAATTAGACAACGATCTCATCACCTCCGCCACGGGAAATTACGATCTCTGCGGAATCCTCCAGCTTACGGATAATACCCACAATCTTCTGCTGCGCTTCCTCTACATCCTTCATTCGTACAGGTCCCATATATTCCATATCTTCCTTAATCATTGTAGCAAGACGCTTGGACATATTCTTGAAAATTACATTCTGCACATCTTCATTCGCCGCTTTCAGCGCTACGCCTAAGTCGTTGTTGTCGACATCACGAAGTACACGCTGAATTGCACGGTCGTCCAGAAGAAGGATATCCTCGAATACGAACATCTTCTTGCGGATTTCATCTGCCAATTCGGGCTCTTCAATTTCAAGAGTTTCCATAATATGCTTCTCTGTACCACGGTCTACGGTATTCAAAATATTTACGATTGCATCGACACCGCCGACAATCGTGTAATCCTGATTTACCAAAGCAGAAAGTTTGCGTTCCAATACTCGTTCCACTTCCTTTATCACATCCGGCGACGTTCTGTCCATCATAGCGATACGCTTGGCAACATCCGCCTGCTTCTCAGGCACAAGCGCACCAATAATTACAGCTGCCTGCCCTGCTGATAAATAGGACAGAATCATAGCAATTGTCTGCGGGTGCTCATCCTGAATAAAGTTAAGCAGCTGGGATGGGTCTGTTTTGCGCACAAACTCGAAAGGCCGCACCTGCAAGGAAGCCGTAAGCTTTGAAATAACGCCCTGCGCCTTTTCCTCTCCCAATGCCTTTTCCAAAAGTTCCTTTGCATAACCAATACCGCCCTCGGCAATGTATTGTTGAGCCAGGCAGACCTGGTAAAACTCATTGAGTACATCTTCCTTCGTCTGGGGAGAAATACTTCTGGTATTGGCAATTTCCAAAGTCAGTTCTTCGATTTCTTCTTCTTTTAAATGTTTAAAGATTGAGGCTGATTTCTCCGGTCCTAATGCAATTAGCAATATCGCCGCTTTTTGAACGCCTGTATAGTCTTCTGAGCTTGCCATCTTAGTTCCACTCCTCGTTTAACCAGTTTCTAAGCAGCGATGCCACCGCCTCTGGGTTTTCATCTACAAATTTCTCTATCAGAACACGCGTCTCAGACTTCTCGGAAAATCCAATGTCCTCCAGCGAATCTTCTGCCTCTTTGGTAGATGCCAGCAGGGATTCCACAGAAAGTTCCGGTTCCTCCTCCACTAGTATCTGTTCTTTTCTTGTGCTGCGGAATACTACATAACCTAACATCAGCATAAGAATAACTGCTATTATAATCGGAAGGTAATCCATGAAGTTCTGACTTCCACCGCTGTCGTATTCAAAGAATGGTACTTCATATGCCACAATCACAATATTGTCTTCGGAAAACCCGGTCGCCTTTGACACCATCTGTACAAAATCCTGATCGACATCAAGTTTAACCTTATCACGGTTTTGCGCTACAAATTCATCAAACGACATGTTATCCAGTTCTCCGCTCGCACGCAGCGCCGCCTCGCTGTAATAACGATTCTGATTCGCCACTACCGTAATAGAAGAATTATCATAATCAATATCGCCAACTCCGCCTTTTCTTGTGGTAACACGCTGACTGGTGTTGTACTGTCTGTCGGTATCGGAAATCGTCTCACTACTGCTTGCGCCATCCGGTAACACATATGTGGTATCGTCACCATTGTTGGTATCTGTTCCAGGCGTACCGCCCTCTCCGCCTGTCGCCTCTTTCTCGTAAATGCTCTCGCTTGATACCGGGCCATGCTCCGCGCCATTCTCTGTATAATAATTGTTATCCGTCTCCTCAGTCTCGTCAAAACTAATATTAAGATTCAGGCCTACAGAAGCACTGTCATAGACGCCGGTTCCCAATATCACATCTTTCACCTGGCCTTTTACCATGTTCTCAGCCTTGGTCTTATAAGAAAGTTGTCCACTCGCCGCCCCAATTGTTGTTGAAGTATCTCCGCCAAGGAACAGCATATTGCCCGCGCTGTCCATAATAGAAACATCATCTGTGCCTTTGTTGCCGACTGCTGTGGCAATCCATTTTGCCAGACCGCTCGCCTGATCTTCATCCATCTCCCCATTGAGAGAAAGCCTGACTGCCGCATATGTATCTTCCTCTAACGCCAATACTGTACCGTCATCTACCGGCATACTGAGCTTAACGCTCGCCTCGTCCACCATATCTAACATCTGTAACTGCTGCGCCAACCTGTCTTCCAGATAAAGCTGGTATTTCTTCGCCTTATCCGCCTCTGTGGTACTGAAACCACCTTCAAAAACATTGTTAATGTCATATCCAGAAGCAGGAATCCCATTCTGTCCAAGCAGGATTGCTGCGTTAGCCTCGTCCTGCGACTTCACGGAAAAGCTTAATCCATCGCTGGAAACATCATAATCAATACTTTCCCCTTCTAAAAGCTGTTTAACCTCTGCTGCTTCTTTCGTATTCTCACAAGTTCTGACTGGCACCATCGTAGGGGTAGTCAACACTCTAGCTACAATCACCAAACCGATTATAACCACAAGGAAAATGCTGGCTATCAACGTCTTTTGTTTTACTGAAAACTTATTCCACCATTCCAATAATTGTTTGGGTATGTTTCTTAATCTCTCCTGCATGTGCATCTCCTACCAAATTTATTCTCCGCAAAATTGAGCGAGGTGTTCTTGGCAAATTCTATAACGCACCTCTCAACTTCCCTTCACTCCGAAATTAAACTTGCATGTTCATTATCTCTTTGTAAGCTTCCAACATCCTGTCCCTGACAGTGATTGTATAGTTGAGGGCAATATCAGCTTTCTCCTGCGCTGCATTCAATTCATGCGTATTCGTTGCATAGCCAAGTTCAAACTGCATCTGCGCCGATTCCGCCTGGTTATGCGCATCATTGGCCTCATTTACCATATTCATCATAGACTGTAAAATACCGCTAAACTCTTTATCCTGTCTATCGACCTGACTGGCAGAATTCGCAACATCTGTGAGATAGCTTGGAACTACATTATTTAATGCTGAAATATCCATTTATAAAGCCTCCCTGTATTCTATTTGCCAAGCTCTAACCCTTTCAAAGCTATCGCCTTACTGGTCTCAAACGCCGTAAGGTTCGCTTCATAAGCACGGCTGGCATCTATCATATTTGTCATCTCGGTAATAATATTTACATTTGGGTAAGACACATATCCGTTTTCGTCTGCGTCCGGGTGGGAGGGTTCATATTTCATAATATAATCGCTCTCCGTATCATCCGACACACGGCTTACTTTTACGCCGTTTCCCAAAAAAGCCTCCCTGGTATCTTCCAAAACCCTGCTGAAAGGGGTCGTCCGTTTCTCCTGAAACGTTACAATCTTCCTCGTATAAGGTGTTCCATCTTCCGTTCTGGTCGTCGTAACATTTGCAACATTCTCAGAAATCACGTCCATCCGAAACCGCTGTGCGGTAAGACCAGATGTGTTAATGTTAAATGATTGAAACAATGACATACCGTTACCTCCATCTTTTCCGCCATTTCTGGCGTCATTTTCCCTTCAATATCTCAAAACATCCCTTACTTAATCACACTCTTTATCCTGGCAAATTCCTTCGACATACTGTCAATCAGGCCATTGTACTTAATCCTGACGGAAGCCAACTCCGCATATTCCTGCTCTGGGTCTACATTATTCTTGTCCAAGCGGTAGGAATAATTGGGCGCATCGGTATAAATCGACGCATTCAAATGATCCATATGCAAATTTTTTACCTTCTTGTCTAATGATACATACTTGGATTTTCCCAGCTCCTGTTCAAGAATCCCTTCAAAATCAACATCCTGCCGTTTATAACCAGGCGTATCTCCATTCGCAATATTGTTACTGATAGCAGTTTCACGCAGCCAAGCCGCATTTGCTCCCTTATTCAACACATCAATGTAATCGTATATCCCACTGGCCAACATAATATTGCTCCTTTCCTCTCTCGATTTTCCTTTTTCCACATAATGAATCAATCTTATTATAGATTATCGCAATCGCCCCATTATTGCAAGTATTTTTTTGTATTTTCTTTGTATATTTTACATGATATTGTGCTTTGCCGTCGAAACAGGCACAAATACATGGTATCCGCATACTGGCAAAGGAAATACCTGGGATTAATCATCCACGGCTTCCCATGGGGCTTTTTTCCAAGTATATGTCCATGTCCTGCCAGATATGCCATGTGATTACAACGAGCTTGCCCATTCCGTACCCATAAGGTTCAGAACAGTAACAAATCGGCAAAAAAGGAATCTGCAACTTTTTTGCAAATTCCATTTTCTCTCCAACGCCGAATCCGTTCAGCTGTTTCCCAAATATAACTTTTTCCATATAGATAAGTAGCTATTCTATATTCAATTAACCTTCATATGTTCTTTTTTTAATTTCTCTACTTCTTCAAACACCACGTCATTCAGCACCTTTATGTATGTGCCCTTCATACCGGAAGAACGGGACTCAATCACCCCCGCGCTCTCAAACTTGCGCAGTGCATTGACAATAACGCTTCGCGTTATCCCTACGCGGTCGGCAATTTTGCTGGCAACTAAAATACCTTCCTTGCCGTCTAACTCTTCAAAAATATGGGTAACTGCCTCCAGTTCCGAAAAGGACAACGTACTAATGGCCGATTTCACAACCTGTACTTTACGGTTCTCCTCCGCATTCTCCTCATTGACCGAACGCATCATCTCCAACCCGACAACGGTAGTGCCATACTCGCTTAGTATGATATCGTCAATATCATACTGTTCTTCCAAACGATAGACAAACAGCGTTCCCAACCGCTCGCCGGCAATATCAATAGGCGTGATAATGGCTTGGTAATTATGCACATCGTCAGAGACAAACCCTAAAGTTTCCAGATTGACGTTCTCCTTCGTAGAAAGGATACCTAAAAGCCGCTCATTCAGCAATGGATCAATGAACCCACCAACATTGCCTGAAATCAATTCCTTAATCTCTGCCGTCTGCCTGGTCTTGCCGATTCCCAGAAGCTTTCCCTTCTTGCTGATTACAAGAATGTTAGAACATAAAATTTCAGTCAGAACCTCACAAATATCGTTAAAGACAACCTTTGAAGAATTATTATTGTGAAGCAGCTTATTAATCTTCCTTGTCTTGTCTAATAACTGGACACTCATTGAGATACCTCCTGACTAAAAATTATCATTCCCCCATCACTCCTGCAAATTCTTTATGAGTATAACATATTTATCTTTAAAAAACAACAATTTTCTGTGTTTTTCACCAATTATTGGTTCCCTTGGTCTTTTTTCTTCTCCTTGACAAACCCGCACTGATTGTCTGCACATACCAGCTTATTGCCTTTTTCCACCATATAGCCGCCGCATTGGGGACATCTCTCCTTAGACGGCCGCTGCCACGACATGAAATCACAGTCTGGATTGTCCTCGCATCCATAATATTTCCTGCCTTTTTTGGTCTTGCGCAAAACGACTTCCTTCCCGCATTTAGGACAATCTACGCCAATTTTTTCGAGATAAGGCTTCGTATTACGGCATTCCGGGAACCCTGGACATGCAAGGAATCTGCCGTGCGGCCCATATTTTATAACCATGTTGCGGCCGCACAAATCACAGACGACATCCGTAACCTCGTCATGTATTTCCACCTTTTCCAGTTCTTTCTCGGCAACCTGTACCGCTTCATCCAAGTCAGGATAAAAATTCCTCACAACCGTCTTCCAGTCGACATTCCCCTCCGCCACTTTATCCAGCAGGGATTCCATATTGGCTGTGAACTGCTCATCCACGATCGTAGAAAACGCCTCTTTCATGATAGAGTTGACGATCTCGCCAAGTTCTGTCACGTACAAGTTTCGATTTTCCTTTGTCAAGTACCGTCTGGCAAGCAGCGTTGTAATTGTCGGCGCATAGGTGCTGGGACGCCCGATGCCGAGCTCTTCCAACGTTTTTACCAGGGAAGCTTCTGTAAAATGCGCCGGCGGCTGAGTAAAATGCTGTTTCTCATTCATCTCTTTTATTTCCAGCTTTGTGTCAGTATCAATCGACTTTAGCAGGACGTTATTCTCGCTCTTTTCGTCATCTTCACTCGTGTATACAGACAAAAAGCCTTCAAAAATAATTTTGGAAGCGGATACATGGAAACGATATTTTCCAGCCCCAATTTTGACGGAAGTTGTCTCATACTCCGCGTTCGACATACGGCTTGCTGTAAATCGGTTCCAAATCAGCTGATATAAACGAAATTGGTCACGGCTCAGAGATTCCTTGATTTGCGCCGGCGTCCTTGTAATGTCAGACGGGCGGATAGCCTCGTGGGCATCCTGGATCTTCTGGTTGCTCTTTTTATTCACACCGGCCGCCGCCGCGTAATTCTCACCATAGGCGGAATGAATATACTCTCTGGCAGCTGCGTCCGCTTCCTCAGAAATACGCACAGAATCTGTTCTCAGGTAAGTAATGACGCCCACTGTTCCCTGCCCTTTAATGTCGACGCCTTCATAGAGCTGCTGCGCCAGCCGCATTGTCTTTTGAGTAGAAAAATTCAACCGTTTTGCAGCCTCCTGCTGAAGAGTACTGGTCGTAAACGGCAGAGGCGCTTTCTTGACCCGATTGCCTTTCTTTACATCCAGTACCTGATATTTTTCCTTTTCCAGATTTTGCAATATATCGTCTAACTCCTGCCTGGAGCTTATAGTTATCTTTCCCTTTTCATCGCCGTAGAACTTGGCGTCAAGCAGTTTCTTCTCGCCCGGGATGGCGAACTTGGCATCCAAGGTCCAATACTCTTCGGGGATAAATGCGTTGACTTCTTCCTCCCTGTCACAAATAATGCGCAGAGCCACAGACTGCACACGTCCGGCGCTCAATCCCCGTTTTACTTTCGCCCACAATACCGGGCTGATGCGGTAACCAACCATACGGTCCAGCATACGCCTGGTCTGCTGGGCATCCACAAGATTCAAGTCTATGTTGCGCGCCTGCTTTAAGGAAGCCTTAACTGCGTTCTTCGTGATTTCGTTGAAGCTGATCCGACAAACTTTCTTATCTTCCAGCTTTAAGGCTTTTGACAAATGCCAGGAAATTGCTTCCCCCTCGCGGTCAGGGTCCGTCGCCAGATATACTTTATCCGCTTTCTTAACCTCTTTTCTAAGGTTGGCAAGAATATCTCCTTTGCCGCGGATTGTGATATATTTCGGCTCATAGTCATGTTCAACATCTATGCCAAGCTGGCTTTTCGGCAAGTCGCGCACATGTCCGTTTGACGCCACAACCTCATAATTTTTACCTAAAAATTTTTTGATCGTCTTCACCTTTGCCGGTGATTCCACAATTACCAGATACTTCGCCATCTGTCTGCTCCTCTCTATTCATCATCAAGCGGACAAGTCCGCACAAATTCCCTGTATGTCCGGTTTCCGGAAAAGCCGTCGCAGAAAATCGTGCGGCCATACTCTATACAAAACCATCAGAACGGACATAATAGTTTTTATAAACCTCAGAAACAATGCCCAGCCCGCGCAGTGTTTCTAACGCTACCATCAATTCCCCCAATCCCAACTCCGTTTCTGTCAAGATTTCTTCGAGGCTTTTGGGGGTCAAACCGAGACAACTATACACCAACCTCTCTAAATTTTCAAGGGATAATTTTTTCTTTCTGCATGAATTCTCTTCCGTTTTTGAAAAAATATGCATTTCTTTCAAAAAATCTTCCATGCTCAAAAAGACGCCTGCTCCCTGTTGTATCAAGCGGTTTGTCCCCTGGCTGGAGACATCTGAAATGCGTCCTGGCAATGCATAAACATCCCTCCCCTGCTCTAAGGCAAAGTCTGCTGTAATCAGCGAACCGCTTTTATATTTTGCCTCCACAACCAACACGACATCCGACAATCCGCTGATAATTCGGTTGCGCTGGGGAAAATTCAGGGCGAGCGGCCGCGTATGCGGCGGATACTCCGAAATCACTCCTCCCTTCTCGATAAGCTGTCGATATAACTCCCGATTCCCAGCAGGATAACAGACATCCACACCACAGCCCAGCACGCCGTATGTGCTGCCCCCACCGCGCAGCGCTCCACGCTGGGCCGCCCCATCAATTCCGGCTGCCATACCGCTGACCACAACAATTCCGGCTGCTGCTAACTCCTGTCCAATCTGTTCCGCCGCAGATTTTCCATAATATGTACAATTTCTGGCGCCCACAATACCGACCGATTTCTTCTCCCAAACAGGAAGCCGCCCACAGTAAAACAGACCATAGGGCGGATTATAAATATCCCTCAGCCGCAACGGGTAAGTTTCCTCACGCCACACAGTAAGATTTATCCCTCTCTGCGCACAATATGACAATTCCTCTTCTATTTCCTCTTCCGTCCTGCCCTGCGCAGCTTTGATTTCTGCTATTTCCCGTTCTGTCAGAATCGTGATCCTCTCTAAACTCTCCTGACGTGCACGATATACCTCTTCTGCCTCTGAGAACATCTCCCCCAAAAAGATTTTCTTCCTGCCGGAAAGCGACACAATGCTGGCAAGCCAGTACTCATATTTATTATACGCTCCCTGAATCTTCGTCATTCCCAATCCCACACCTTTCTGTCAAGGCTGCGATATAAAAGGCTTTCACAAATATGGGCGCGTCCAATCTCCGGCGCGCCTTCCATATCCGCTATTGTGCGCGCCACACGCAACGCCCGGTAATATCCGCGCGCTGTCATTTCCATCTTTTCAAACGTTTCATGCAAAATCTCCGCCCCCTCCTTCTCCATCACGCACCACTGTTCCATAGCAGATGGAGGAATCTGGCTGTTATAGAGTATCCCGCTTCCAGAAAAACGCTCCTGCTGAATCCGCTGAGCCTGCTCAACCCGGTTTCTGATCTGCGCGGAGCTCTCCTCCGGCTGCCTTGCCGTAAGTTCATGTAAAGCCGGACGGCTGACTTCCACACAGATATCCATGCGGTCTAAAAGCGGACGGCTAATCTTACTGAGATGACGCTCAATCATAGATTTAGAGCACGTACACCGGCTGCGGTCCGGGAAATAACCGCAGCTGCAAGGGTTCATAGCCGCAATCAACATAATATCTGCCGGGTAAAAGTAAGTGCCGCTCCCTCTCACCAGTCGGATTTCCCTCTCTTCTAAAGGCTGGCGCAACACTTCCAGCACCGGCTTTTTAAATTCTGTCAGCTCGTCCAAAAACAGCACCCCTTTATGCGCCAGACTGATTTCCCCAGGCTTCGGCACCGTTCCGCCGCTCGCCATTCCCGCCAGGCTGATCGTATGGTGAGGGCTGCGGTAGGGTCTTTGCCTGAAATTCATCTCACGCTGCCCAAACATCCCCATAACGCTATATACCTTGGCAAGCTCTAACGCTTCTTCCTCTGTGAGCGGCGGAAGGATCGTCGAAACTGCGCGTGCCGCCATCGTCTTCCCTGCTCCCGGCGAACCAAGCATCAGCATATTGTGTCTGCCGCTGGCAGCAATTTCACAAGCACGCTTCAGGACCTTCTGCCCATGGATTGACGCGAAGTCGAAATCCGCGTTTTGCGCATTTTCGCGCATTTCTTCTATATTATTGATGACGCTTGTAATGCAATTCTCAGGTTCTTTCCGAAACTTGTCCAACAGTCTTATCACCTGGTTAAGATTTTCCCCCGCAAGGATTTCAATTCCCTTTACAGCCTGCGCTTCCCTGATATTTTCCCTGGGGACGCAGACCACTCGTTTCCCAGCCTCCCGCGCGGCAAGCACCATAGGCAGAATCCCTGTAGTTGGACGGATTTCGCCATTTAAGCTGATTTCCCCCGCAAATAAGATGCCGTCTAAACACTCCCTGGGAATTCTGCCATATGCCGATAAGATAGCAAGTGCAATCGGCAAGTCAAACACTGTCCCACTCTTACGGATATCGGCCGGATATAGATTTACCGTAATTCTCTTAGGCGCCAGGCGGATACCGCTGTTGCGGATTGCCGTGCGGATGCGCTCCTTTGCCTCTTTTACCTCAGAAGACAATACGCCCACCATCTCAAATGTGGGCATACCATCGCAAACGTCTGCTTCTACCTGGACAAGGATACTGCGAATACCGCAGACGATCGCCGTTGATACAATACTATACAAAATTACCTCCCTTTGTGCTGGTTGGGATATGCGGGCAGACACGCCCGGAAAAAAGATATATGTATCATACCATAGTTTGCCGTGCTTGAAAAGCTGTTTCTCAAAAACAGCTTTTCAATTTCTCCAGGGCACGTTTTTCAATCCTGCTGACATAGGAACGGGAAATTCCCAGTTTATCCGCTATTTCCCGCTGAGTCAGCGGCTTTTTGTTATACAGCCCATATCGCCATTCAATAATCTGTCTTTCTCTGCTTCCAAGCACCCTAGGGATCATTTCGTATATCTTTTTGGTATTGCTCTTCAACTCAATAATCTCAAAAATTTCTCTGTCTGTGCTCTCAACCACATCCATAAGATTAATTTGATTTCCCTCTTTGTCTGTCCCGATAGGCTCATACAGCGACACTTCCCGCGAAGTCTTCTTTTTCCCACGGAAATACATTAGAAGCTCGTTGTCTATGCAGCGGGCGGCATAAGTAGCCAGACGATTGCCGCGCTCATAATTAAAGGTGGCAATTGCCTTGATGAGACCGATAGTACCTATGGAAATCAAATCCTCCATATCCTCTTCCCCGTTCTGGTATTTCCTGGAAATATGCGCAACCAGCCTCAGATTCCGTTCAATCAGGATATGTTTAGCTTCAAGGCTGCCCTCTCTCATTTTCTTCAGATAATATTTTTCTTCCTCCACATTCAGCGGCTTTAAAAAAGTTTTCAAAAAAGCACCTCTTAGCTGATTTATTATATTTTATGAAAAATCAAGCCTTGAAGTGCCTTTCCATATAAAATTCAACTTGTCATACCTGTAAAAAGAGAGTATACTGACACAGAAAGCCGCAAAATCCGCGGCGTTGAACAGTAGTCAACTATCCGCGCCAGCGCGGCTGCTTGGCTGAGGATCCTGCGGGTAGATTGCCCGCAGAAATAAAAACACGGAGGTATCTGCCATGAATTTGCCCAAAGATCCCGTTATGTTACTCAGCGTCGTCAACACTTACCTGAGAGATTACCATTCAACACTGGAAGAACTCTGTAACGACGCCGATTTAACTGCGGAGGAAATCGCCAACCGACTGGCTGTTATTGATTATCACTATGATGCCAGGCAAAATCAATTCCGCTGAATCCCAGGGTTCGCCGGCTTTTGATACGGCGTGCCATAATCCTTCTGCTTAAGCAGCACATGCTTAATGTAATCAAAGGTAACATCCTCTCCCTGCTCTGCCAGCATATGCAAAAGCTCTTCCAACAGGGCTTTGCTGTCCTCATGCAGGACATGATGCTCCTTGCCATGCTCATAATATTCGAGCGCGCTCTTATCTGTATATTTTTCCTTTTGATAATTCTTAGACGCCGATACGCGGTCGATGAACATCTCCACAACGTACTTTAACGGCATTTTCATGCCGGTAATTCCTTTTTTCTCCCCAACTCCGTAATCAATCCAATATTCCAGATGATGCTTATTCCTTCCTTTATGGTGCAGCCACGCCTGAGAATAGCCCTTTTCCAAACGCTCAATATTATTAGGACTCAGATTGCCCTGGTAATACTTGCAGCCCACCAAAAATTCTGTGGGGCTATACTTAGACAAGTCGTGTAATAACCCCTGTTTATACAGCCCCACCCGGAAACAGCCGCGCATCACCAAAATTTTATGATGGTTGATCGTCTTCAAATGCTGCCAAGCCTTCATAGTTCACCTCGCAATATTATAGAATTTCAATAAATCATCTCAACTATTAAATATAGGATTAACAAGTGAAGCGGATAAAAAACATAGAAAAAAAATTTTAGGGACGGTCCTTTTTTGCCATTATACATTAACATAGGGACTATCGCCAGAGAAGCATACATCTGAATACCTCTGCCATAAAGCAAAAAATTTTCCACTGCAAACAATAGCTGCTTTACAACTTTTCTCTCGAACAAGAGATAATAGCACAATATGAAAACAATTCCCTTTCCGCCATAATCCGTGTTCAAAAACTCTGCCGCTACAATCATTACACAAAAAATCAAAACTTCACTTAATTTATTCCCGCACTGTTTTGCCAAATCTATCGCCACCACTCCCAGCAGCAGCGTAAAAAATACATTCTGATGTTCCCAGTTAATGCTCCTTCTGAAAGCGAGGTCAAACGGAATCTCCGAAATCAAGGCGAAGCCGAACAGCCGCATCTCATATTTGCGGATATTACTGGTATGCATAGCCCCCTCTACCAAGAGAAAACAATAGATGGGAAAAGCCAGCCTCCCGATTACCCGCAAAATCCTGTATTGCGGAAACAGCACCGCCCCTGTATGGTCAATGAGCATACAAGCCATGGCAATGCATTTCAGAGTAAACCCATTGACGCCAAATACTTCCTGTTTATCTTCCATTTACTTCTGTCTATGCCCCTTTCTCTCTCCCGCGGATGGGCCTGCCGGACAAAAGACAGACAGACTGCTCGCGCACACGAAATTCCTGCACCCGGCCCACCATTTTCGGTTCTTCTAACACCGACTGCTCACGCGAGGTGTCCAGCAACAATTTCCATTCCATGTTCCCAGGCAGCGCAAACTTCTGCGTAGAATACTGAAAATTATATGCAATATAGATACTCTCCTTGGCATGAACGTATTCTCCGGCATAATACATGCCGATAAAGCTGCGGTTCATATCAAAATCTATCCGCCAGCCGCCATCACTGTGGTAAGACAGATCCGGACAGCCCAGATTCTCGTAATCCATCATCCGATAAGGATTGGGACTTCGCAACATTAGACAGTCTCTTCTCAGCCTGGCAAGCTCCCTGACATAATCAACAATCTGTCTGCTAATTGTATTATTCTTCCAATCCTTCCAGCCTATCTCATTATCCTGACAATATGCATTGTTATTGCCATTCTGAGAATTTCCACATTCGTCCCCCATCCACAACATAGGAACACCCTGCGCAAAGAACAGCGCAGTCAATGCATTCTTAACCTGGCGTTTGCGCAAATCAAGAACCGGGCGTTTGCGGCTGAACCCTTCCTGCCCGCAGTTCGTACTGAAATTCCAACGGTTGCCATCACGGTTATCTTCGTCATTTAATTCATTATGCTTATACTCGTAAGAAAAGACGTCCCACAAGGTAAAACCGTTATTCTCCGCTATAAAATTCACAAAACCCTGCCGCTTCTGCTGCCTGCGCATCTGGCAGGCAAATTCATAGATATTACCGCCCTGATGATTGAGCATCTTGCGTACCTCATAGAGAAATCTATCATTGTAAGCAAATAGCTCCGGGCCAAACCTCTGCGGATCTTGCGCTAAATCTTCTGGAAACTCATCAAAAAACAATTTGCATCCGCCAAGCTTATCATCCATTGCCGCCAACCGGGCGCCTTGTGGGCTGCCGATAATTCGGAACCCATCTACATGATATTCTTCGCGCCAATAGTGAAGAACATCCATTATTAAATGTGGATTCATCTTTTGCGGAAAATAAAATTCCAAAACGCATTCGATATTTTTCTGATGCATCTTGAGAATTAAACGTTTCAGTTCATCCGGGTTGTTCTCCCTGAGAAAAGAAGCTTTGGGCGCAAAATAACTGCCCTCTGTGTAGCCCCAGTAATTAAGCTGCGTTTTGGAATGCTTCTGCTCCTTATTCTCGTCCAAGACAAGGATCTCCTCAAATTCATACAGAGGCATAAAAAGTAATGTGGTGACACCCATCTGCTTCAAGTCGTCAAGTCTATGTTCAATTGCCCCAACTGTGCCTCTTTTTGCATTACTGCTGCGCATCCCCATTGAAAATCCACGCGCATGAAGCTTATAAATCACCATATCCTCTTTGGGAATTTGCGGAAATTTTTCTTTCTTCCATTTAAAATCCGAAAAATAAAAAGAACTTTTAATTTTAACCTTATCTTTGCCATTTTGCTTGCTTACTGTGTTACCTGTCCGCTGTGCTTCCTCCTCAGCCTTGCGTATTCTCTCCCGTTGCGGCACAAACGGCTCCGCCTGCCAGGACAAAGGCATACGCCTCTCATCCCCCCAGATTTCCCGCCCGGTGATCCTATGGGCATACCGGTCAGTTGATTCTTTTGCATTAACCTCAAAATTATAATCGTAATTCTCCCAATCCAGCCCCTGTACCCCCACAGTATACAGAGTTCTCCTGCTTTCGTTCGCCTTCATAGGAATTTTCGCAACCGTTCCATTGTCTCTTGGGTATAACAGCAGCTTACACTTGGCGTCCTGCGGCGCCTGAATGGAAAATAAAATTACATTTCCCTGCTTCGTCACACCTGCCTGTTCTTGGATTCCGGTACAGATTTGAAAATTCATATGCTCCTCCTATGCTGTCTGTTAATCTCTGTTTCCTGTTTCCTGTTTCTTATTATAACAACTCACAAAGATTTTGGAAAGGGAATTTTAACAATTGTCTGGATAACAGTGGAATTTTTTTCACAATTATGGTATTCTATTGAAAAAGAACCTGTAACTTGGGGTATTAAACAGTTACGACAATTTACTCTAAAGAAAAGAGGAACTTCATATGATCAAAACAGCAATAAAAGACATCCAGACAGGCTCTTACACTGCAACGCCTGTGTATACCAAAACGGGTCAGATGATACTCTCTGCCCATACGCTTCTCACAGCACAGCAGGTCTCCCGCTTGGAATTTTATGGAATTGAATGGGTGAACATTCAGGAACCCTCCGACATTGCCGAGGGTACAGATTCCGGCAAACAGAAAGAACCCGTCTCCTACTCCCAGAAAGTAAAAGTAAGCAAAGAATTCCACACATTCAAAGTGGACTATGATAAAAAGTCTCGCTATCTGGAATCATCTTTTGATGACCTTTTAAATAAAAATATCCCGGTAGAATCCCGGGCTCTAATAGATCAGGTAAGCACCCTTTATGCTGACCGTCTTACTTCACTCTCTGTATTTGACATGCTGCACAACATGCGCCAAATTGACGATACCACTTTCGCACACAGCATCAACGTTGCTTTGATTGGCCGTATGTTGGGAGAATGGCTGGAGCTTTCAGAGGAAGATTTAGACGTTCTGACGCTCGCCGGGCTTCTGCACGATATTGGGAAATGCACCATCGACCCCAACATTTTGCTGAAACCTTCTGCACTCACTCCCAAAGAATATGAAGCGGTCAAAAAACATGCTGAAAACGGCGCCGAAGTCCTTGCAGGACAGAATTTGGACGATCGCATCAGACAGGCCGCGCTTATGCATCATGAAAGGTGTGACGGCAGCGGCTACCCGGCAGGATTAACAAAAGATGAGATACCTGATTTTGCTAAAATCATCGCTATCGCCGACGTCTATGACGCCATGACCTCCAACCGCCCTTACCGCAAAGGCTACTGTCCTTTCGAGGTTATCGCCACTTTCGAGCGGGAAGGCTTAGAAAAGTATGACATAGAATATATTATCACCTTCATGACGCGCATTCTTGACACTTATATGGGCAATACTGTATTGTTAAGCGACGGCAATACCGGCACTGTTATCATGAATAACACAATTCACCGCTCCCGCCCTCTGCTGCGTCTTGCTTCCGGTGAATGTATCGACCTTGTGAAACATCCTGAACTTTACATTCAGGCAATCATATAAATAAATAGAAAGAACGAGGTACCCGCCATGAAAGATAAGCCAAACACCTCCCCTGCCAACACGCCAGAGGAAGATAATATGGAAGATTTACGCGTCACTCTAACCCTGGACGACAATTCGGAAGTAGAATGCGAAATACTCACAATCTTCGATTTAGAAGATCAGAATTACATTGTCCTGGTTCCCGCAGAGGAAGATGACGACAGCGAAGAACTTGAAGCATTTATTTACCGTTATTTCGAGGATGAAGACGGTAATCCATCCCTTGAGAACATTGAAGATGAAGAAGAACTTGAAGCAGTGACGAAGCGTTTTGACGAGCTTTTGGATGAATCCGAATGGAATGAATGGGATGAGATAGATGAAATGCTGGATGCGGAAGATGTGTAGCAATCCTATTATTCCCTAAGACAAGCAATCGCTTGTATGACTGCCATCAGGCAAAGACAGGAGGCTGTCGCACTAATATATTTACTTGTTCAAAGGGTCTTGCCGCTTATGCAGCAAAGCAATATAAACCTTTTTGAACGAATCTATAACTTGTAATTTATGTTAATGCGACGCCTCCTTTTTCTTCTTTTCAAAAATTTTCCTTCTAACCGTTATCAGTACAATGAAAATGGAGCTTTTTGCCTATAAAATCAATTTGCATTGTACAAGCCGCTCTCCGTCCCCATCCCCTGCATCTCTCCCACAAACCGTGAAATATCTACCTCTCTGCCATTATACTTCTTCACGCTATGGATATAGAGCCTCTCTCTGGCACGAGTAATTCCTACATAAAACATCCGCCGTTCTTCCTGGATATCTGCGTCCATAACAGCCTTCTTGTAGGGCATCAATTCCTCATTGACATCCAGAATATGCACAATCGGATATTCCAGCCCCTTAGCGCTATGAAGCGTGGACAGAGATAAGCAGTCCCCCGACAATTCCTGTTGCTTTTTCTGTTGCTGCAACTCCTTGGTGTACGCCTCCATATGTGCAAACCATGCATCATAGTCCGCAAATGCCCTGGCATCATCATGCAATTCATCGAGTACTTCTATAAGATTATCTGCGCTAATCCTGCGGTACTCCGCATACTCCTGCAAATACTCCTCGTATCCGATTCCCATCCTGATATAATTCATCGCCGCAAATGGACCCAGGCGGCTAATAACACGCAAATCCGCTTCGAGCTGTTCAATGCGCTCCGCCACCCAATGTTGGTTCTTATCATAAAAATAATCCGCCCACACATCAAAGGCCACCGTCTCCTCTTCCAAGCTCTCTCTTGTAATATAACGATTGGGACGATTCATGATTCCCAACACATCCTTGCGGCTGCGGCTGCCTAGTGCAAGGCGTATGTAAGTGAGCACATCCCGGGTAATCCAATGTTCATACAAATTAGGGATATTATCACGCGTACAAAAAGGAATGTTATACGCCATAAGTTGGGACATAAACATCCTTGGCTGCGTATTCGTGCGGAACAACACTGCACAGTCATTGTACGTATACCCCGACCTGCAAGACTGTAGGATCTGCTCGATAATCCCCTTCCCCTCATCCTGCTGGCTGTTCCAGATATGGTAACAAATGCTCCCATTCTCCGGCAGGACATGCTGCTTTTCGCCCGCACACAAAGAATTATCTTTCGCTTCGGTAAGCAGCTGTGTATTTTCTATCGCTTTATCGGACAAAAGATCGTTTTCCATATACGATTGAATCTTTTTTTCAAACCGCTGCGCATTATGCGAAATGAGACGCAAAGATGATTCTACAATTTCCCCCGGTGAACGGTAATTAATGTTCAAAAGCACCCGCTTGGCCTGAGGATAAGTCTTTTCAAACCCCAACATCAACTCCGGCTTCGCTCCTCGAAAACGGTAAATAGACTGATCGTCATCCCCTACCACAAACAGATTATTCTCCGGCAGAGCCAGCATTTTAATTATCTCAAACTGCACCTTATTGATATCCTGAAACTCATCAATCAGAACATACTGAAATTTCCGCTGCCAGGACGAGAGGATATCCCTTCGCTGAGTAAGCAGCTCATAACAGTAAACCAGCATATCATCAAAATCAATCAGACGCCGCCGGCGCATCACACCGTCATACGCCTGATATATCTTCTCAAAAATCTCCTTTGCACAATTCTTTGAATAATAATGTTCCAGAGGAATTCCCGTATTCTTTACAAGGCTGATTTCTCCCAACAAATCTCCGATAAACTCATTTTCATCTTCATATTCCAAATGCATACGCCCAATAATATCACGCATGAACTGAAAACGCTGCTCTTCTCTGGCAATATTTCCACTGTTGAATCCATAGGCATATTTGAGAATTTGAAAAAAGACCGCGTGAAATGTTCCGAAGGTGACGGGATATCTCTGCTCTCCCATCAACCGGATAAACCGTTCCTTCATTTCTGTCGCCGCCGCCTTGGTAAATGTGATGACAAGGATATGCGAGGGCGCAACGCCCTCGTTTAAAATCAAATTCCTCGTCCGTTCCGTAATAACAGTGGTCTTACCGGACCCCGGGCCTGCCAATACCAGCATTGGCCCTTTGACGTGTCCGATCGCCTCTGCCTGAGATAAGTTGAAACTCATAGAGATGATTCCTGACCCGCATCCAATTTTGCAACCGCAGCGCGTAATCTTGCCAGAGATTCCTCCTTACCCAGAACTTCCATAATCTCTGTCGCGCCGCCCGGCGTCATCTGCTTGCCGGAGACTGCGGTACGCACCGGCCACATGACATATCCGTTCTTGCATCCCTTATCCGCCACATACTTAGAAAGCGTCTCATACAAAGCGTCATTAGAATAATCGTCCTGCTCCTCCAAAATGGGCAACAGCTCACGCAGCACTTCTAAGGAAGTCTCCGGCGTAGTCTTCATCTTCTTATGCGCATACATAGAACTGTCATAATCCGGTACGCACTCAAAGAAATCAATATGATCCGCAATGTCGGGGAAAATTTCAATCCTGGTCTTAACCATTGCGGCAATCTTTTTCAAATCATAATCCTTGGTAATACTTTTCCTCAAATAAGGCAGAGCCATCTCATAGAACTTATCAAAATCCATGGCTTTTAAATATTCCCCATTCATCCACTTTAATTTCACAATATCGAAAACAGCCGGGGATTTGCTGATTCTGTGGTAATCAAACTCCCAAATCAGCTCATTCAAAGTGAAAATTTCACGATTATCCTCCGGGCTCCAGCCAAGAAGCGCAATATAATTGACAACTGCGTCCGTAAGAAATCCCTGCGCAATCAAATCCTCAAAAGAAGCATGCCCGCTTCGTTTCGACAATTTCTTATGATTCTCATCCGTAATCAGCGGCAGATGGATATACACCGGCGAATCCCAGCCAAACGCATCATAAAGCCGCTGATACTTAGGCGCAGAAGATAAATATTCATTGCCGCGCACCACATGAGTGATATTCATCGTATGATCGTCTACCACATTTGCAAAATTATAGGTGGGATATCCATCAGATTTAATCAGTACCATATCGTCAAGCTCCGCGTTTTCTACGCTGATGTCCCCATACAGTTCGTCGTGAAAGGTCGTTGTCCCCTCATTGGGAATATTCTGGCGGATGACAAAAGGAATACCGGATGCAAGCTTTGCTTCTACTTCCTCCTTAGACAGAGAAAGGCAATGCTTGTCATACATCATGATTTCCTTCCCCTCCACAATCTCTGTCTTGAGGGAATCAAGCCGCTCTTTATCACAGAAACAATAATACGCCTCACCGCGTTCTACAAGCTTTTTCGCATATTCCATATAAATTCCGCTCTTCATGCGTTCACTCTGGATATAAGGACCAAAACCGCCGTCCTTATCGGGTCCCTCATCGTGTTTGAGCCCCGCGCTGTCCAACGTGCGGTAAATAATATCCGTTGCGCCCTCCACGAAACGCTCCTGATCCGTATCCTCTATCCTAAGCATGAAATCCCCGCCCGCATGCTTGGCAATCAAAAACTCATACAGTGCAGACCGCAGATTACCGACATGCATTTTACCAGTTGGGCTTGGCGCATATCTTGTTCGTACCTTACTCATTGTCATTCTCCTTTTCTTGCTGCAAATTTTAATCTGTTGCCTATTATATACTACCATTCCAAAATTTACAAGAAAAAAGAAAGGACTGTCTTATCTATATTTCTCAGTTTCCTCCCGTCAGCCCGCGTTTGCGCAAAATGCGCCTCTCAGCAACGGAAAATATACATTTATCAATAATGATACCCACCAGTACAATCACCAACATCACCAACATGACCTGATTGATATCGGCAAGATCACGCCCCATGATAAGCGTCTGCCCAAGACCTACCGAGGTCGTCATTACCTCTCCAGCCATCAGCGCACGCCAGGCAAACGACCACCCCTGCTTCATGCCAGCCACCAGTTCCGGTAAACATGCTGGCAGTATTACATAAAGATAGAGCTGCTTCTTGTTAGCTCCCAAGGTCAGCGCCGCTTTCGTATAGATAGGCTGCACATTTTTTATGGCATTATCCACGGAAATAGCAACGCTGAACGCAGCGCCCATCACCACCACAAACAAGATTGCCTGCGTGGTGAGCCCAAACCACAGAATTGAAAAAGGCACCCAGCAGACGCTTGGCAAGGTCTGGATTCCCAATACCAGCGGCTTTAAATTTTTCTGCAAATACTTGGACTGATGAATGAGAAGGCCTAAGAGCACACCAATTACTAAAGCAATCGCATATCCGCCGATTCCTCGAAGCAGCGAATTGCCTGTGGCTTCCAACAATCTGCCATCCTGGCACAAATCAAGAAAACTCTCTGCCACTCCCAATGGCGAAGGCATCGCATAAGGTTTCCACAATTGTAAGATATCCACGCCAAGCCAGTAAATCCCCTGCCAGGCTGCAACCAATAATATAAGAAATAATAAAAATCCCATTACACGGCCTCCCCTCTGACTTCTTCCAGAATTCGGTGACGCAGCTCCACGAACTCCGGCGCATACACATGCCTGGGACGAGGCAATTCCACTGTGACAATCTCTGCCACTTTACCGCTGTCCGGGGAAAGAACCACCACGCGGTCAGCAAGGTAAACAGCCTCCTCCACGCTATGGGTAATAAAGAGAATCGTCTGTTTTGTTTCCATCCAGATACGCTGCAATTCCTCGCGCAGACGATTGGATGTCTGCTTATCCAGAGCGGAAAAAGGCTCGTCCATCAGAAGAACCTTCGACTCCATGGTGAGAGAACGTGCCAATGCGGTACGCTGGCGCATCCCACCGGAAATTTGATGAATCGGATAATCACGGTAATCCCAAAGTTTGACCATTTCCAGATAATGCCGCGCCTTCTTGTCCTGCTCTTCCTTAGAAAATCCTGCCATCCTCATGCCAAATTTGACATTTTCCAAAACAGAGAGCCAAGGAAACAGCCCATGCTCCTGAAACATCACCGTGCGGTCAGCCCCAGGTTTTATTACTTCCTCACCGTCGAGAAGCACCTTACCCTGCGACGGCCGCTCCAGTCCTGCCACCAGATTTAACAGTGTGCTCTTACCACAGCCGGAAGCCCCCACGATGCACACAAATTCCCCTGTTTTCACTTCCAAATCAATCTCATGCAAAGTGTCCTTCTCACTGTTATCGAAACGCTTGCACAAACCATCTAACACCAAAGCCATCGTTTTCCTCCCGCATCTAATCTACAAACAAGGATGCCTCATCCGGCAGCTCGTCAATAAAATCCTGACCTTTGCTAATCTGTGCAAAATCTAAAACAGACTCCTGGTTTAATTCTGCGCTTACGCCAATCCTGCCAAACGATTCTGAGATGATATCCTCACCCAACGCTTTACCGGTTGCGCTCTTCAACTCTTCGTTGATGATGGTGAGGGCATTTTCCTTATCGTCATTGATTGCTTTTGTGGCTGCCTCATGCTCTGCCAGGAATTTCTCAACCACTTGTGGATTTTCCTCCATAAATTCCGTGCGCACAACTACTACTGCCACATTATATTTTCCTTCCATATAGAACTCGTCGTAATCCAGCAAAAGTTCTGCGCCATTTTGCAGCAACGTTGCCCCCCAAGGCTCCGGCACCAACGCCGCGTCAATATCGCCGCGCTCCATCATATTTGCCACATCTGCATTTGCCACAGCGCTGACTGTCACAGTCCCGCCTTCTGTCACTGGCTGTAAGCCGTTCTCCTCTAAAAGCTTCAATAGAGACAAATGCTGCGTATTGCCAATCTGTGGGATCGCCACCGTCTTACCATCAAGATCGTCCACGCTCTCTATCTCAGCATCCGGGCGTTTTACCAATATCGCTCCTCCGGTGGAAGAACCTGATAGTATCACTACATCTCCGCCGCTCTTAACATTTGCGCTGACCGCCGGAACCGGTCCAATATATCCGATATCAATATCCCCTGAAAAAAGGGCCTCCACTTCTGCGGGCCCTGCATTAAAAGCTGTCCAGCTTACCTCCTTGTCAGCTCCTAAACTTTTCTCAAGCGTCTTCTGTGCTTTCATATAAAGAGCCTGCGGATGGGTCACATTGTTGAAATAGCCGATTGAAACTTCATTTGCCTTATCCTCTGATGCACAGCCAGTCATTCCTGCCGCCAGAAGTACTGCCGCCAGAATACCCAGTCTTCTTATTTTTCCCTTATTCCTATTTTTCCGTTTTTGATGACAAAAAAAGTGCATTTTTTTCTTAATCATATAAATATCCTCTCTTTCCACTATAAATTTATATAATAAATGTGATAGAAATTTGAGATTAAAAATCAATATTACAATTGTTTTAAAAGAAAAAGGTTCACACCACATAGTGATGCAAACCTTTTCATTAATTTCATGGGATAACTGAAACAATTTATAAATATTTATGATTCGTCCCAAAATATATTTCATATCGCAAATATTTATTTTGAGAACATTATCTTCTCATTATCAAACATTTTCGCAAGTACAAATACACCAATTCCAGCGTAACAAACATTCGCCGCTACCGTCACTGCAATATTCAGCACATCCGCATTCATGGAAAAAATACCGTTCATACTCTGCACACTGTTATACAGCGGAATCAAAAACCACACCGGCTCCGTCTTGCACAAACTTGGTATCATAGAAGTTACACCCAAAAGCATAGAGATGATCATTACAGGCGTTACCCACCCGGTCGCTTCCTTCACATTACGAGCAAATGCAGAAATAACCGACACAATGGTAATGATTACCAACACCGTCGACAGGACTACAAAAAGCACCAATACATAATCCGTCATATTATATACGCTCGCATCCACGCCTTCGGCGCCGCCCATCATCTTAGGCAGCGAGAGCATCATGCCCAGGAAACTAGATAGTCCGCTTAAAATAGCGATTACACTCAGGCTGACAATCTTGCCAATTGCTAAATGGCTGCGCTTCATCGGCGTAACAAGCAACGTTGCAATCGTTCCACGCTCCTTCTCTCCCGCGATGGATTCTGGCGCTACGGCCATACATCCGCTAAACAAAAAGATCATCAACAGCATGGGCACCATCATCGAGAAGATCTGTGCAGACAAATCCTCGTCGGTCGCCATATCGTAGCCTTCCCCGCCGGGATTGATATCAAATTTATTGGCAAGCGCTGATTCATATGTATTGAGCATCTCCGTCATCATATTGTAAGACGACTGTGAATCATTGTCTGTAGAATTATAATAAAGCTCCACAGCCGGCGCTTTACCGCCTGCTGTCACATCGTACGCTGCCACCTGCGCGTCAAAATCCTTGGGAAATACTGCCAACACATCAAACTCTGCTTCCGATGACGCCAGCTCCTCTTTCGCTTTATCCGTTTCTCCCTGCGAAATCTCCGTAAATTCCAGAAAAGCCCCGTTATCCTCCAATGCGCGTATGCTCTCTGGCAAATCAACAGCGTAGACGCTCGCCTTATAATCCTCTGCCGTCTCAAACTGGGAGGCAAGCCCGCTGCCCATAAAAGAATACAGCAGATAAATCATCAAACCTGGCATAAGCACAGTCGTTAAAACCATTCTCCGATCCGTAAAAAACCGCGTAAATTCCTTTTTCATGATTGTCATTATACTATTTTTCATTCATCCCACCTGCTCTTTCTGCAAAAATATCGAAGAATTTCTCTTCCAGCGGTTTCTCTGCGGTAAGACTCTCCAAGGTGTCGCAGACTGCCATTTTGCCGTCTATCACAACTCCTACCCTGTCGCAGATTTTCTCAATCAAACTGAAAATATGCGTAGATACCACAATCGTCTTTCCCTGCTGCTTGAGCTCTAACAGAAAATCCGTTACAACCTTCGCCGTCAGAACATCGAGACCATTGGTCGGTTCATCAAAAATAATAATATCCGGGTCATGCACTATGGATATTACCAACGATATCTTCTGCTTCATTCCGGTAGAAAGATCCCCAACTTTAACCTCAGCAAACTTTGTAATTCCAAATTTATCAAACAGGCTCTGCTTCCTGGCTGCCGCCGTCTCTTTATCCACGCCGTGCAGCTCTGAAAAAAATGTAAACAAATAATTCGGCGTAAAAAACTCTTCCAATTTCAGCTCACTGGTGAGAAAACCAATCTTCTTACGAACTTCCTCCGGGTTCTTGACCACGCTTGCGCCGTCTACAAGTACATCCCCCTTATCCGGCTTCACCAGCGCAGACATCATGCGCAGCGTAGTGGTCTTGCCCGCGCCATTGGGGCCTAACAGCCCAAACACCTCTCCCTCATAGGCAGTAAAGCTCAGATTATCGACCGCTACCTTGATGCGCTCCTTCGTCCTTTCAATCTTCTGCTGCTTGGCAGAAATCTTAAACGTCTTCCTCAAATTCTGCACTTTCAACAATTCTTTCATATTCTGTCCTTTCTTTCCGCTGTACTATTGGGTTAATACAGTAGTATAATAATATAATCTTAGAGACTTGTCAAGAACTTGCTAATTTCAGTTTTCCATTTTTTATATTAAGCGATATTTTCTTTAAAAAAGGGGGCTGTCGCACTAAATATTTACTTGTTCAAAAGGCCTTGCCGCTTATGCGACAAAGACAGAACCTTTTGAACGAATCTAAAATGTGAATAACCTTATCCTAGCTCACATTCTAAGCCTTTGGATCTTATCCGTACATTTCAATACCATCAAGAAACATCCCGCTGTGAGAAACCAGCAGATAAAAGCAACAAATAAAATAATATACATAAAACTACCTCCTGTGCTCTCCCAGAAATGAAACACGTTCATGGTATTCAAGAATGCAGGAGAAAGTTCTAATATTCCTACGAACAAAAACAGCCAACGTATTCTTCGATACAAAGCAATCTGGGATTCCGTGTCTGTATATAAAGCAAACTCTCCCTTTGCAGACTCCTTGCGAAATATCAGCCAAAAACCCCAGCGGCAGACATACTCAGCGCCAGTCTCTTCCACAAATTCTACATATTTCTGATAATCATTTCTCCAAGCAGGTGCGTGTAAAGCGTCCTTCCACATATCAACCCGGTAAATATACTGGCCTGGCTCACAAGGCGTAAAAATATACAGACCTGCAAAAAATTCCGTCATCGCCCATCCCTGCCGGCTCATCTCATTCAGCCACTCTTCCTCTTTATCTTTATCCAAATATAACCTGAACTTCTTCATCTTCTCCCGCCTCCTTTTCCTTCTCTTCCCCTGTTCTTACATTCGTTCCCTCCAACTTAACGCACCCTTGATGTAAAACGCGCCTGCCGTTCTCTAACAATTCTTCCAGGCGCTCTATTTCCTGCCCCAGCGCTCGCTTTCCCTGCTCCGTAATTATATACTGCTTTTTCTTCCGTGATTGTTTATCTTCACTGTACAGGCGAATCCAACCTCTATCCAGCAATGTGTTGATAGCGCCGTACAATGTTCCTGCCCCCAACTCCAGCCTGCCATCCGTCAATTCTATGGTATTCTGGATAATTCCATACCCGTGATTAGGCGTATTTAAAGACAGAAGGATATAGTAAAATGCCTCTGTCATCACCATCTGCTTTTCCGCCAAAACAATCACCTCCCAGACTTCCATAGTTTCGCTCTTAGTGTATTATCATTGATGTATCATGCAGCAATGTATCATCACACAATATATCGCTCTACGATATATAAAATATATCAGATGTCGATATATTTGTCAAGATTTAAGAGAAAAAAGGCCGCCGGCAATTGCCGACAGCCTGTCACAAACTTTGTTATTCTTGTTCTATTCCCGATGCATAGAGAAGCTAGCCATATCGTATTCCTCCAGATTCTCGTGAATCTCACGGTTATCTGCCTGTTGGATCAGCTCATCTCTATCCTTCTTAAACTTCATCTGATCTTTGAATGCACTTGGACCGCCAACACAACCGCCGTCACAGATCATACCTTCAATAAAATCATTCGGCAATTTCGCTGCACGTAAAAGGAGAAGCGCTTTCTTACATTCTGCTGCGCCGTTGGCCTTATATACCTTAGCGTCAATGTCTTCCCCAGATTCCTTCAAGCTCTGCAATACGGCCTCGGTAACTCCGCCGGAATTAGCAAAACGTTTGCCATAAACAGAAGCGATCTGATCGTCATTGCCACATGGCTGTAAAGCGACACCCTTGGCGCGCATAATCGCACGCAATTCACTGTACGTCAGCACATAATCTGCATTTCCAGGAATCTTCTGGTCAACTACCTCAGACTTCTTAGCGAGACAAGGGCCGACAAATACCGTTATAGCATCCGGTTCCTTTGCCTTAATCAGACGGGACACCGCGCACATTGGAGAAACTGTAGTCGACACGCATTCTGCAAGCTGCGGATAATGCAGACGCACCATATTAACAAACGCCGGACAACAGGAGGTCACTTTCTTCTTGCCTTCCTTGTATGCTTCCGCCCATTCCTCCGCTTCATAAGCTGCTGTCATATCTCCGCCGAGGCCAACATCGTAAAAGTCATCAAATCCTAATTCCAGCATAGCGTTTTTCCAGCTTGCCATCGTAATGTCACGGCCAAACTGTCCCTCTGTTGCCGGAGCTGCCATTGCATAAACCTTTTTGCCAGACTTCAAAGCTTCTATCACATTGACAATATATGTCTTGGAGCCAATCGCACCGAACGGACAGCTATGAATACATTTACCGCAACGGATGCATTTCTCTTTATCAATGATAGAAATGCCATTCTCGTCGTATGTAATCGCGTCCACCGGACATGCATACTTGCATGGTCTCTTGAGATGCGCAATGGCATTGTACGGACATGCATCTGCACACTTCCCACATTCCTTACATTTGGAAGCGTCAATATGGGAACGGTGTCTGCCCATCCTGATTGCGCCAAAGTTACATGCATTGATGCAGGCCTTACCGATACAGTTCTGGCAGTTCTCCGTAACCGTATAACTGGAAATCGGACAGTCCTCACATGCCGAACTGATTACCTGGATCACATTGCCGTCATCTTCTGAACCTGGCGCCTTGCCCTCTGCAAGACGAACTCTCTGCCGGATAATCTCTCTCTCTTTGTAAATACAGCAACGGAACTGAGGCGTTGGTCCCGGAATCAGTTCCATCGCAATATGGTCCCTTCCTGATTCTAATTCTCCGGCGAATGCCAGCTTCGCCACTTCGTACAGTACATCATGTTTGATTCTAATCACATTTTCATCTGCATACATCGTATTTACCTCGCTCTTTATTGTTTGTCAATATTTTAACATTATGCTACTGGTCTTGCAAGCGGAAATTGTTTCTGTTTTTGGTATTTTATCATCAAATGTTACTGTTCACTCAAAATTTTTCTAATGCGTCTTGCGATTGATATACTCCGTTTTATACTTGGAATAGACAATTTTCTGGCTGCGGTACAGGCCATAATATCCTGACAGCATATAACTGAGGGCGATGGATAACAGGAAATACGGCATTCCATCATAGCCAAACATTTCAAAACAAATCAATAGAGACGTAATCGGACAATTGGTGACGCCGCAGAATACAGCGCCCATGCCCGCCGCTGTACATAGCGCCGGGGCGAAACCGATCAAATTGCCAAACAAACAGCCGAACGTCCCGCCTACGACAAAAGAGGGCACAATCTCACCGCCTTTAAACCCACAGCCAAGCGTAACCGCCGTAAACAGCATTTTCAAAAGAAATGCATAGGACACATATTCATTCTCAAAACAGCGCTCGATAATCGGCATGCCTGCGCCATTATAATCCTGGCATTTTACTACCAACGTCATAATAACAATGAAAGTCCCTCCGGTAAAGATTCTCAAATACGGATCAGGAAGATATTTCTTATATATTTTCTCACCCTGGTGGAGCATAATGCAAAAAGCAATGCTGATACCGGCGCAAAGCATGGCAAGTATGGCGATTTTAACAGCGGATGCCAGGGAAAACTCCGGCAATCCTGTCAAAAAAAACTGCTCTGGAACTACCTCAAAATACCCGGCAATTCCTTTTGCCACAAGCGCAGAGATTACGCAGGGAACCAACGCTGCATAATGCATAATCCCCACGCTCACAACCTCCATGGAAAAAATTGCCGCCGCCATCGGTGTTCCAAACAATGCAGAGAACGCCGCGCTCATACCGCACATAATCATCACATGCTGATCTTTATCATCAATTTTAAAAAGCCGCCCCAGAGAATTACCAATGCTTCCGCCAAGCTGCAACGCCGCGCCTTCGCGGCCGGCAGAGCCGCCGAACAAGTGCGTCATAATCGTGGAAATAAAAATCAAAGGAGCCATTTTTAGCGGAATCCGCTCTCCTGAATGGATAGCTGCAAGCACCAGATTCGTGCCCGTGTCCTTTTCGTCATGTAAAAGATGGTATGCCCCAACAATTACAAGCCCAGCGATCGGCAGCAGGAGAATTAACACAGGATTCGCCGTTCTGGTATCATTTGCCCAGACCATACAGTAATGAAATAACGTTCCCGCGCCTCCAATCACGACGCCGGACAGTAACGAAAACGCCAGCCATTTGCAAAATGCAGACATACTTGCAGCAAAATGGCGCATATAATAGCAAAAAGTCTCTTTGAAATCGAATTCATCTCTCATATGTAAACTCCCTGAAAATCAAATTTATCTCTATATTATAACGAAATTCCAGCTTCCGCCGTTTTTACGGCTATTTTTCATCTTATCACCCCTCTGGAAAATTGGCAAGAGGCTTGTAATTTTTGCTGGCAGCGGTATAATGACAAAAGACAACAATACAAAACGGAAAGGTGACAACCATGCGATTACTATTGGCGGAAGATGAAAAAGAGCTCTCACGCGTACTCACTGCCATCCTTGTGCGAAACAATTACTCTGTAGACGCCGTGTACGACGGCGAAGAAGCATTGTCATATTTAAACAGCAGCAATTATGATGGGGCCATTCTTGACATCATGATGCCCAAAATGGACGGACTATCTGTCCTCAGGCAAATCCGCAACCAGGGAAATTCCATTCCCATCCTCCTGCTAACGGCAAAATCAGAAATCGACGATAAAGTGGAAGGTCTTGACGCCGGAGCAAACGATTATCTTACCAAACCTTTTGCCGCCAAAGAACTGCTGGCAAGAATCCGCGCCATGACAAGGGAAAACACAGGCGCTATCACTTCCTGCCTGCAAATGGGAAATCTTTTTTTAGACCTCGCCTCTTTTACGCTCTCCTCTCCCAGCGGCAGTTTACGGCTTGCCAACAAGGAATTCCAGATGCTGGAGATGCTGATGGGTAATCCCGGACAATTGATTTCCAGCGAGCGATTTTTTGAGCGCATTTGGGGTTACGATAGTGAGGTGGAACTCAACGTTGTCTGGGTCTATATTTCCTACCTTCGCAAAAAATTGGTAACTCTAAACGCCAATGTACAGATCAAAGCAGCTCGAAACGCCGGCTATTTTCTGGAGGAAACATGATGATCCGAAAACTACAAAATAAATTCATTCTCATTTCCATGCTCTCCATGCTGCTGGTGCTGACAGTCATCATTGGCAGTATTAATATTATCAATTACAGGCAGCTTACGGAGGATGCCGACCATATTCTGCATATTCTGTCTGAAAATGACGGAGAATTTCCCAAAGACCGCCCACGTCCTGATTCCAGGGAACCACAAGGGGATAATTCTTCTCCTGATTTTAGAGATGGGCCAACAGATAACGCTTCCCCTGATTCCAGGGAACCGCAAGGGGATAATTCTTCCACCCCCAAAAAACCGAAACCGCATTCCCTGGACATGTCGCCGGAAATGCCTTTTGAGACACGGTATTTTTCTGTAATTTTGACAAAAGACGGCGCCGTATCTTCTACAAACATCAAAAAAATCGCAGCCATCGACAGCGAGGGCGCCTGCGCGTATGCACTCCAGGTATGGAAACGGCAGCAAGCCGCGGGCTTCCTCTCCTCTTACCGCTATCTCATGGAGCATACGCCAGAAGGAACACGGATTATCTTTGTGGACTGTGCAAGAAGCCTTTCCACATTCCGCTCCTTTCTTTTTACCAGCGTCCTCATATCCGTTCTTGGGCTTTTGTCCGTATTTGTACTAGTACTCTTCTTTTCCAGGCTGGTCATGAGACCTGTATCGGAAAGCTATGAAAAACAACGGCAATTTATTACCGATGCCGGACATGAGATAAAAACACCGCTCGCCATTATTGAAGCGAACCGCGAACTCTTAGAAATGGAGTATGGAGAAAATGAATGGAATAAAAGCATCGGCAAACAAACAGCGCGCCTTGCTGATTTGACCGACAATCTCATTTATTTGTCACGAATGGAAGAAGCCAAAAATCATTTACAGCAGACGGAGTTTTCTATCTCTGACCTGGCGCAAGATATAGCGCAATCCTTCCAGACACTGGCGGATTTGCAGAACAGGCATTTTTCTATGGAAATTACGCCTCTTTTGTCTTACTGTGGAGACGAATCTTCCATCCGCCGACTCTTTTCCATTCTCATAGACAACGCCATAAAATATTCCCCGCCGCAAGGCGCCGTCAAGGTTACCCTGAATAAGCGGGGAAAAAACATTCAATTTATGGTATATAATACGGTAGCACATATTTCTGCGGAAAGTCTTCCTTTCCTCTTTGACCGCTTTTACCGCGCCGATAATTCACGGAACTCCGAGACTGGCGGTTATGGTATCGGTCTTTCCATTGCACGCGCCGTCGCCGAAGCCCACAAAGGTAAGATTACAGCCAAGAGTACGGATGGACGCTCGCTCTTGATGACTGTAATTCTATAAAAAAGAATCGCCCAAAAACATATGCTTCTTTTAACTGCCTTGCCCGATGATATGGGACTAACCGCTTAGAATCCAGGAACCTTTACAGACGGACATCTACGGATACATAATTCACTGGCAAGGTCAATTCCGGCGCTACCGCTGCCGCCTCAGCCATTTCTGTGGACTGCGCAGCTGTTTCCATATTCACATTGCCTGCCTCATTCGTCCCCTCTTCTTTCTGTACCTTTCCTTTGCCTGTTTTGCTGCTCTGTTCCGCGGTATTCTCCTTTCTGTCCGCTTCCGCTTTGTCTGTCTTGCTGGCCTGATCTGCATCAGTTGCTTCTTTCATCGCCTGGTTTGCCTCGACAAGCGCAGACATCTGGCCGGCAGTCGCCTGCTGTGCACTCTGCTGGACATCAGCCAGCTCTTCTTCCTTTTCCTCCACGCTGGCTCCTCTTGCCTGATCCATTTTAATCTCGCCTTCAAGAATCACTGCTCTTCCTTCCATCTGCGTGGCAACGCCGCCCTGCACCTGCGCCTGCTTCATGGAAGCGTCCGCAGAAATCATCGCCTGCATACTCGCCTGCGACATACCGCCAGACTTACGGTTAGATTTGGCGCCGCCAGCTTTCTTACCGCCAGTCAGCTCTTCCACGGACGTCCCCTGAGACTGCTGTTTCTTACGAGCCTCAATCTGACGCTGCCTTAACTGCTGATTGAGACTTGTGATTTCCTTCTGGATTTCCTGCCTTTTTTTCATCTTATCTTCTAACGTCATCTCCTCATTAGAAGAAAGATCTTGCAGCTTTTTTTGCGCATTCTCGATTTGTTTTTGAATGCCTTTGCTGACAGAATCCCCTTGCATATTCCTGCTCATTCCAACCTGCATGCTATAATCGGAATTCGTCACATTGCCAATTGTCATCATCATTTTGGCCTCCTTTCTACTTCGTTACATTTGCTTTTTCGGATTTCCCTCACGCAGAATGAACAGTAGCGGTGTGGAACGCCTCTTTTCTGTTGTAAACCCGGACTCTTATGCCTTTTTCACCGGATGCCTTATGACTGTCTTTAAGTTCTCCGGCCTGCATTTTCGCGCATCGCTGAGATAAATTTCATGGTGATAGCGATTCTTATCCATATCCAAAAGATACCCCTGTTCCTTTGTAAACAAATCCATGGCAGCTATCGTTGCCGGCTCATCATCATATGGGCCACTGTGCATACATTGAACGCATACCCCCTCGTCATAGCTTAAAAATTCCACCCTGGAAAAATCTGTTTTCTTTTTGGCAGAGGCCTGTGCCACCGCCCAGGCAAAATCCTCCTCCGTTACAAACTCCGGCAGCCTGATCATAGAAATCCATACGAAATCTTCTTTGTGAGAATAATCAATCCCACTCCTTCCTTCCTGCCACCAAAGCCCTTCCAGCGGCGGCACCACAAAATCAAAATATCCTTCTATCCTGTGGTCGCCCATCTTACTCATTTTGATGGTAAAGGCGATACCGTAAAGCAGCCCAATCGACTGCTTGTACGCGCCTCCTTCCTCGTTGGGATCTCCCTTACCGCGGACAGCAACAAAATTCATCGGCGGCACAGTAATAAGTCCCGGTTTATTTTTAGGCAGATAAAATTCCTTGTATTCCTTTTTGTAGTCAAATGCCATCTTTACGCTTCCCTCCAAAGCCTGCATTGTTCAATCCGTTTCCCATCGTCGCCCTGCTTTTCGTCGTATGCAAATTGTTTCAACAGGTCGCATGGAAACGCTTCACATTGACCGCAATGAGAAAGCTCTCGCTCTTCACAGCAGGATTTTACCGGACAGCTCTCGCCCCAAAACGGTTTTTGCATATGTACGCACCCAGCGCAGCCCGTCTGTTCACGGTATTCACATTTGCTGCATAATAATCCACATCTCGACTCCGCCGATGTTTCCTCCTCCTGCACAAGCCCCACATAGATATGGATTTGGGCATTGTCCATGCTGTCATCTTGATATTCCTCAAAATCACATTGGAATGTCCGCGGCAGATCCATCTGCCAGATTTCCTGCCAGGCCGCGGCAACTGCCTGCACCATATCCCCATGAATGACAAATTTTGCATACCGTCCGGCTGGAATCCGGCAAACCGCATATTTTTCCTCTTGCGGCTCCTCTAACGTTTCACAGGCAACCACAACCGTATAGTCCGCTTTTTCGTCTCCGGCATAATCAGTGTATATACCTAAAGCCTTCCCATCCGCCTTACTGGGTATGGAAGCATATACCCCTTCTTTATAAAAACGGTTCCAAAGCCCGCCGATAACCGCTCCCATATCCGGCGACGCATTGTTTGTCCGCGCCGATACGCCTACCGCAATTTTCTCTTTCAATGTCACAATTTCGTAATCCATAATATTTACCATCCTTTTCTTTTGATGGCTTCATTCTATCAAAACAACCACGACAACTGTATGTCATGATTGCAAATGTTTTTCCTGGATTCTTTCGGCAAATTTCAGAACTTCTTGCCGCAATTCTTTCGGCTCTAACAACTCAGCGCCGCCCCCAAAGGAAACAATCCAGCTTATAATGCTTGTCTTATCCATAAAGCCAAAAGAAAACAACAGCCTTCCATCCGGCCAGGCGATAAAACTCTCCGGGCCATATTCCTCCACAAGCCGCCATTTATATTGCGGGTCAATCAACGCCTTTACCTGATACATATAAGGAAATACGCGCTCCAGGGATAAATCAGGCAGCGGAACAGCACGCCGCTCAAACGCCTCATTCGTCTGTAAATCTGTCATCCGCGTCAGTTTGAAAAGACGGAAATCTTCTCTGCACTCGCACCAGCCCCACAAATACCAGCTTGACCACTGAAAGATCAAATCATATGGCTCTACCTCTCTTTTTGATTCTCCCTTGGGCGCAAAATACGTAAAAGACACTTTGCGCCCGGTAAGAATTGCATTGTGCAATAATTCTATTTTGGGGGACAGGGAATCCTTATACCAAGAGGAAAGGTCGATTAAGATATGCATATCGCCAGCAAGCAAGCTGGAACTCCCCGCCGACAGCTTCTCCATCAGTTGAGCATAACGGTTGGTGCCGCTCACGCTGTCAAGGCTCTTTAGCCCGGCTAAAATCGCCTGCATATCCGTCCTGCTTAATAATGTGCGGTCAATTTTATATCCCTCCATAATAGAAACGCCGCCGTTTTGCCCCGGTTCCGTCACCAGCGGAATGCCTGCCATACAAAGAGCCTCGATGTCCCGATTAATCGTGCGGCGGGAAACTTCAAACTTCTCAGCAAGATAAGGCGCCGTCACCTTATCCTGCTGCAAAAGTACGGATAAAATTCCAATCATTCGGTCTAATTTCATAAAGAACCTCCTCCTTCGTATTTGTTAGACATACCTTGCCAGTTCCTCCGGCCCTCCCAGCACCTCACGCCCAATGTACAAAAGATTATCTTCGCGCACTTTCACACTCCATTTCACCAGAGAAACTTCTCCGCATTCCAACTCAAGCGCCGTGATGCTGCGGGGATGCACGCAGCTTCCATCGTTAAAATAATGCCCTTCCCCGGGGAGGGGGAACGAAGGCCTGTGCGTATGGCCGGCAACCAAATTCTTCCCATGCCTCTTGGCCCATGCCGACAGCCTCCGTTCTGTCTTTTCTTTTTTCTGATAGTTCTTTGCCGCGCTTGTGGGATCGTTGCATCCCGCCATCTCCAACGGCCGCCAGAGATAACGGACCAAAAAACGCGTAAACTTCCAAAGAATATCATTCCACAAATCGCCTTGGTGCCCATGCACCAAAAACAGTTCCGCCCCGCTTGACCTATCTTGCAGCCGGATTCCCTCATGCACTTTCATATCCGGGAAAAGGCTTTTCATCTGGCTTTCCATCTCGCAATAGTAATCATGGCAATGAGATTTGAAATATTTCCGGCACGCTTTCTTGCGGTCATGGTTGCCATAGAGCATGTAAAAATGACCTTTTCTGTAAAACTCCGCCATCAGGCGAAACTGCTCATCGTGTGTCTGCACAATCTCTCTTAAATTGCGGTTCTCCCACAATTCGTCTCCATCCCCCAGCTCAATATAAGTGAAATTTCTTCTGTTATAATACTGCAACGCAGCATAAAACAAATTCTGATTGGGCTGGAAATTGTCTCCCCAATTGCCAATGCCACGATGGCAGTCGCTCATCAGCACAATCCGGCTTCCTCTGTCCACAGGTAGACAGAGCGCGTTCTCATACGCCTCGTTTAGTTTTTTTTCGGTGAAATCCATGTTTTTTCTTCCCCCAGGCAATTCTTCCTGTTTTTATAATTATGCCAAAAATTCTGGGGTATGCCTGCATGAGATAGTCCAGTTTATCAATTGTTCTTGTAAAATCTTTGGTAATCCGCTGATACAACTTACAATTTCTTCGGTTCTGCCTCTGTATCCATCTGCCAAATACTTTGCCATATTTCGACGGCTGCGCTGTCTTAGGCTGATACAGGCGGAAACACACTCTCCGGTACCACACGCGAAAATCTTCCGGCTGGTAACCTGCATAGTAACAGCCATCCAAAAACGCTTCTAACATCCCAAAATCCGGAAACGTCAGAGACACCTCCAGCATCAACTCTGCCGGCCACGAAAATTCCCCCAGGGAAAAACCGGTAAGCCACCAATGGCTCCTGTTGCGCTGGAACATACGCTTGCCGTTTTTGTAGAGAACCATGCTGATGGGCAGTTCTTCATCCTCGGAAACACATTGGTAAAACGCATCCTCCGGGTCTTTTTCCTCATCTCGTTCCTTCTCAACGTATATTCCAACCTCTGCTCCGGTGGTAATGCCGTACTGCCCTTTCCAAAGCTCGATCATCCATCGTTTGCCCTCATATTCAAAATAGATGGGCTCACTGTGAATAATCATATTCATCACCGGCGCCATCTCATCGTACAGTTTCCCATACCCGAACTGCTTCTGCCAGGCGCTTTTTAGCGAATAAATAATATCCCTGTGCAAATCATAGGCAAAACCAAACGGCTTAAGCGCCCGGTTAATATCACGCAGCTTTTCTTCGTCGCAGCGTCTTTTGACGCGGCATTTTGCACGTTTATGGCGCCGTATTCTTAGGCAGCATATAAAAATAAGCAGCAGGAGCACTGCTGCAACTACTCCGCAAATAATCCAATTAATATGCAAAACTCTCCAACCCCTTTCTGAATATTTTAGTAACTATTAAAAAATACATCTGACCATCGTTTCCTTATTCCCGCGAGCAATGCACCCGCCAAAAAACGAGGCTATAGTTACAATATATTATATTCAGAAAGAATTGGAGAGTTCGGTATCAGCCGAAAAGCTCGTTGCCTAACACGCAAACATCCTCTGCATCAACGGAAAAGCTCATTCGCATAACGGACGGAACCCATAGCGTCCTTGGAGTAGAAATCTGCGCCAATCATATCTGCATATGTCTGGGTCAATACTGCGCCTCCCACCATTACTTTGCATCCCGGAAGCTCCTTCTTTAACATTTTGATGGTAAGTTCCATATTCGCCACGGTAGTCGTCATCAATGCGCTGAGTCCCACCAACTTCACATCATGCTCTTTCGCCGTCTCTACCACTAACTCCGGCGGCACGTCCTTGCCCAAATCAATTACAGAAAATCCATAATTTTCCAGCAAAACCTTGACAATATTCTTGCCGATATCGTGAATATCTCCTTTGACTGTGGCGATTACAACCGTTCCCTTGGAAGCGGAATCACCGCCCTCAGCCTGAAGATGTTCTTTTATGGCGTCGAACCCCGCTTTCGCAGCGTCTGCACTCATCAAAAGCTGCGGCAGGAACACCGTCTTCTTCTCAAATCCCTGCCCCACCTTGTCCAAAGCTGGTATCAATGCGCCATCTATAACTTCCAAAGGCTTCTTGCTTTCCAGTTCCCGCTTTGCCGCCTGGTAAGCGCTCTCGGAAAGCCCGCGCACGACCGCGTCAAAAAGACTGATTTCTCCTGATTTGTCAACTGCGGCTTTCGTCTGTTCCTCCTGGCTGGAATATTGCGCAATATAATCTGCGCACTGGCTATCACTGCCATTTAAGGCGCAATAGGAATGGTAAGCCGCCATCATCGCCTCGCTGTTTGGATTGATAATGCCGGCGCTTAGTCCTTTGGAGAGCGCAATCGTGAAAAACGCCGTATTCACACGCTCCCGCTGCGGCAAGCCAAAAGAAATGTTCGATACGCCTAAAGTTGTGTGCACGCCCAACACATGACGCACATGATACAATGCGTCCAGCGTAATCCCCGCATTTTCCTGCCCGGTACTGATTGTCATCGTCAAGGTATCTATAAGCAAATCTTTTTTAGAAATGCCATATTTCGCCGCTTCCGCAATGATCTTTTTGGCAATCTCAATCCTTCCCGCTGCCGTACCGGGGATTCCTCCTTCGTCCAAAGTCAGGCAGACAACCATGCCGCCATATTTTGCCACCAGGGGAAATACCGCGTCCATAGATTCCTGCTTGCCGTTGACGGAGTTTATAAGCGGCTTGCCGTTATAAAGGCGCATCGCCGTCTCCATCGCCACCGCATCCGAGGTGTCAATCTGCAAAGGCAAATCTGTAATCCCCTGCAAACCTGACACAACTGCGCGCATCATCAGGACTTCATCAATCTCGGGAAGCCCCACATTCACATCCAGGATATGCGCGCCTCGATCCTGCTGCGCCAGCGCTTCTTTATAGATATATTCCAAATCATTTTCCCGAAGCGCCTGTTTAAAACGTGATTTTCCGGTCGGATTAATGCGCTCTCCAATGATTTTCGGGCGTTCGTCAAAGACCACGGCATGAGTATAGGAGGAGACTACGGAACGCTGCTTGTCCGTAAGCTCCATCGCCGGAATATCCCTGCACGCTTCCACCAACGCCCGGATATGCGCCGGCGTGGTGCCGCAGCAACCGCCCAGCACAGAGACGCCCTCTAAGGCAATCACTTTCATAATACCTGCGAATTCCTCCGGCCTTACATGGAACGAGGTCTTACCATCTACCACTACTGGGAGTCCTGCATTGGGATTTAATACGATAGGCAGTGACGTCACTTCCCGAAGACGCGGCAGGAATCCCTGCATCACATCCGGTCCGAAACCACAGTTAAGACCCAATGCATCCACTCTGAGCCCTTCAAGCATAGCGACCGCCGCTTCCATATCCGCCCCTGTCAGAAGCTTGCCGTCCTCATCAAACACCATCGTCACCACAATCGGCAGACTGGTATTTTCTTTGGCGGCCAAAACTGCCGCCTTAATTTCATACGTATCATTCATGGTCTCAATTAAGCAGAAATCCGCGCCTGCCCGTTCACCGGCGATGCACATAGGCTTAAACGCCTCATATGCCTCCTCAAAGGTCAAATCGCCTAAAGGTTCCAGCAATTTTCCCAGTGAGCCTATATCGAGCGCAGCATACGCCTTTCGCCCCACCTTTGCTATCGCGCGCTTTGCCAGTGCAATGCCTTTCTCAGTCAACTCCTCACAGGTGTAGCCTGTACCTTCCATTTTAAAAGGATTTACACCAAAGGTATTTGCCTTTATAATATCACAGCCCGCGTCCAAATACTGCCTGTGGATGTCACAGATAATCTCTTCCTTCGTCACATTCCAGATTTCCGGCAGTTCCCCGGACTGTAAACCTCTCTCCTGAAGCATGGTGCCCATGGCCCCGTCAAAAAACAGTATCTTCTTTCCCAACTCGTTTCTGAAACTCATCTTATTCTCCTTCCGCTTCTGAGCTATGAATGCGAAATTCACAGTCAGTCTTGGCACAAAGGCTGCATTTTACCATCTGGCAAGATTCCCGCTCTTTCGTAGTAAGGCCGATAATTGCTGTCACCGACTTGGAAGGCATCATCAAATTTCCTGCCGTCAGCATAACGCCAATCCGTTTGTGACACTCAAGTATTTGAAAAATGTCTCTCTGGTACTCCAAAGAAAGATCTCCATAACCTGGGCTAAACCGCGGGCGCAAGTACAATCCGCGCTGATTGGCTTCCTCTCGAATCAACTGCTCCACTTCATCTACATAACTCTCAATGCAGGATGCTCCCGCCGCCTGCACAATTACAGCTTTCGCCATATTGGAAATGGAATACTTTTTTATCATAAAATCTGCCGCCCGTCCAATCGTCGCCGCCAAAAGCACTGCCCGCTCACAGCCTTTCAAATTTACCGCAAGATTCTTACTCTCAAACGTCAGCTCTCCCAGCTTCACTTTATCTTCCGTCACTTCACATGCGTACTCCCGGTAAATACTTTTGGGCGTGCTGGCTCTTTCCAGTTCCACCTGCACCTCTTCTATCATTTGCGCCGTCTTTTCTTCTATTTCCTGTCCGCGATACCCTAAATACCGCAGCGTTTCTTTTCTATCCGCTCTCATAATCCTTCCTGTTCCCAGTACAATAAATACCGCGGTATTTATTGTCAGCATTTTTATATGTTATTCCGCATGATATATTTCTGAAAGATTTTCAAAAATGGCTCCCGCCACATCCGGCTTATTCATCGCATAAATATGCACATGTGTAACGCCATTGGCAATCAAATCAATAATCTGATCCGTAGCATAAGCAATTCCCGCCTGCTTCAAAGCAGCTGGATTATCTGCAAACCGCTCAACCATCGCACGGAAACGCCGCGGCAGAATACTTCCGCCTGAGAGAGAGGCAATCTGCTTCATCTGGCTTGCATTGGTAATTGGCATAATTCCCGCGATAACCGGAACTTCAATATTCTTTTTCAATGCGCGATAAAGAAAATTATAGAGGATGTCATTATCAAAAAACATCTGCGTCGTCAAAAATTCGCAGCCTGCTTCCACTTTGCGCTTGAGGTTATCAATATCTTTTTCGATAGATTCCGCCTCCGGATGCCCTTCTGGATAACAGGCGCCGCCGATACAGAAATCTCCAAACGCTTTAATCTCCTCAATCAACTCACTGGCATGATGATACTGGTTTGGCAGCGGAAAGTCAAGATTAGCTGGAATATCCCCGCGCAGCGCAAGTATATTTTCAATCTTCTTTTCCTGTAGCTGTGCCAATACTTCCTGAATCTTATCCCGCCCGGAAGACGCGCAAGTCAGATGTGCCAGTGCGGTTACACCATTGACATTCTGCACTTCGTTGGCGATATCTACCGTATGCTCGCTAATGCCGCCGCTGGCTCCGTAAGTCACGCTCATATAAGCCGGCTTTAATTTCGCCATTTCCCTTACCACCTCATGCGCTTTCGCCAGCCCGGAACCTTTCTTCGGCGGGAACAGTTCACAGCTTATTGTTACTTCTTTTTGTTTCAGTAATTCTGATATTTTCATTTTTTCCTCCGTTCGCAGAATGGAAAGTATTTCTCCACAAATTTACACAAGTGCAACGAAAATTAAGTTTTCGATAGTTTGACACTGAATATGATTGTACTCTAATTTGTGAACTTTTACAAGAAGAAAGAACTTTTAAAACTCTCTATTTTTCTAGTTATCTTTCTTCGACAGGTAATCTTAAATATGGAATAAGACACCCTTTCTTTTCGTGGTATGTGCCACCCAACTGTTTAAATTACGATGCTTTTATAGAGTTTTTCATATTCTTATGCTTTTCTTTCGGCGAGGAAAGCGGTATACCGTATTTGTGGCTCCCACGAACAATAACAATACCTATGAAAACCCTGTTATCCTTTCCTGCCTGCGGTGAAACAGAAAGCACTTTATCATCTATATTATGTAGATTACGGATATATTTCATATCTACCTTGTATAGTTTAAAATCCGTCTGCATATGTCTCCTCATGAAAAATGGCTATGCGGAAACGCATAGCCATTTGTGTAGTAACTCCATTAGAGTTGCTAACGCTTTTAGCAGTCCATTTTGCGGTAGGACTCACCACTAATAGCATAATACCATAATCCTGAAAATAGTCAACTTTTTTTGGAACCTTTTTCAACGGATTTCCCAAAGGAGAATGCAGACGCTAAAAATTTATTGAAATTATGATAAAATCCTTTAAATCAAGGTATATATCTGAGTTAAAAAATTTTATTTTTAAAGTGCCACGCAAGACTTTTGGCGCAACATTGTGGTACAATTAGGATACGAGGAGGAATAAAAATGATTCATACAAATAATGTGTTCACTTATGGGTTTGCCCCCCCAATGAAGAAAAATTCATTGAAAAAATGCTGCCGACTGAAAAAAGCGCCTTAACATCAACAGATTGTTTTACTGATATCATTGCCTGTAAATCATATGCAATTATAATCAATATGCCTGCTGTTTCTGATGATGATTGGGATATGCTGCGGGATTATTACTTTAAGATAGGAATGACATCAGAATCCATTGTTTTAGTCGGAAATGCAAACGTTACAAAACAATTGAAAAATAAAATGCAAATATACCGGAACTTTGACGGACTCCAAAATAATCTCAAGTATGTTATTTTATCAGCATACCACAATAACAAAAAGAGTGAATCTTTTAGTTCTACACTGGCAAATGCGATTATAATTTTGAGCGAAACTTAAAAAGATGGTTATTGACAGATGGAAAATCCGTTCTTTGAGGCGACTGGTGATTAAGATAAGGAGATACTGCTATGGACTATTATAGGAACTTGTTGTTAAGTGTAAGCACAAATATGAAAAGCCAAGAATCTATGCCATATAATTCAAAATCAGAATACAACATCTTCCAAATTTTGGAAGTAACTGAAAAAGAAGTTGTTATGTGCCGTTTTTTAACGGACTTATTAAATCCCGAAGGACAGCATGGATGCGGCATACTGTTTTTAA
>CAJURU010000013.1 GCA_910588845.1 uncultured Lachnospiraceae bacterium | reverse complement strand
TATACATCAGAAAGTCCTGTATGACATTTTTTTATGGAAAAGTTGTAAAGTGGTGGAAAAAATAAAAAAGAAATATATTTTGGCTTTCTGCTACTTAATGTCTTTATTGCCAACTTTTTTGCCTTGGTGCTATTTTGATGAAGAAATTGATGGAATAAAATTTGGGACAGATATTGTCAATCATGTGATGATGATTGTTCTGGCAGCAGTTACATTTTTTTGTATTATATTTTATACAAATCAAAAAGGTAAAATGATAACAAGCGTACTTTTAGTCATACATCCTGTTATGTATCTTGTGTGTGGTCTGTCTTGGTATGTTCCGTTACTGACAGATTTCAATTTATTTTTGTCATTAGAAGTGGTACATTATGGATTTTATTTATCATTGTTATGTAGCAGTTTGATGTGTTGGCTTTTTATGCAAAAGGGAAGAAAGGACGATAATGATGAAAAAAATAAGTAAATTATTAGGAATATTTGGAATAATGCTGGTTTTAGGCATAGTACTTGTCAATAACACAGCATATGCACATTCAAATAAGGATGACACAATGGATGAAGTAAAACACATGTTAGACAACTATCCTCAGCAATATCATCCAGAAATTAAATTTGGAACTGAAAGATATAATGAATATTTGGTTGAACAATTAGCGGAAGGAACAGATAGTAATTTAAAAACAGATCCTAATGCTGAACTGATGTTAGACTACGCAAGTATTTATCTATATGAAATGGAAGAGGAACAGCCAGTAGGATACAGGATGTTTAATGGCGATAATTATGAAACATTAGGAAATAGAACAATAGGGGAGCTTGTTGAAGAAATTGCGGAAGATGAAAAAATAGGGGGCTGTCGCACTAAGTAATTAGAGCGCAGCTCCTTTTATATGCAAAAAATAACTGCCAGACCTCGAAAGTATCCGGCAGTTGGTGTAAAATTAATGTATGACCAAACACATTAACTTACAGAAAAATTATAGCCTAAATCAAAGCGGATATCAATTAAAACTTCCGCTAAATATTGAAACAATTATTCCGGAAGATGATTCTGTGCGGTTGCTCAGTCAGTTTGTGGAGGCGATGGATTTGACTGGCTTATATTCTACTTACGAAAGAATAAATTCGGTATCCCCAAGAACACTTATACTTTTGTCTGGAAGAAGGCCGTAACCAAAAATCAGACAAAGCTTCTGATAAAACTTGCTGATTTTGTGGCGGAATGCGAACAACGCTACGATTTAAAGATTGTTTATGGCGACACTGTAAAGATGAAGCATGTAAAGAAACTCCGCAAGAAGCTTTATGCCCCCAGGCAGAGTGAAAACGTGGTCTTTGTTCATGGCATTGGGAAAAGAAAAACGCCGCTTCAAAAGAGCATTGAAACCCTCGAAGGTTATCTGTCCCGGCTCAAAAAATATAATCATCAAATACATATCTGCGGAGGACGCAACAGTTATTCCAAGACAGACCACGACGCCACTTTTATGAGGATGAAGGAGGATGCCATGGGAAACGGACAGCTAAAACCGGCATATAACCTCCAGCATGGGGTGGATTCCGAATACATTACGTGGCTCACCATAGGCCAACAGCCAACAGATACAACAACATTAATCCCTTTTTTGAAAGAGGCCCAAGAACATCTGAAATTTAAATATAAAAACATAACTGCGGACGCCAGATATGAAAGTGAAGAAAACTATGTGTTTCTTGAGGCAAACGGGCAGCATTCCTATATAAAGCCCGCGAACTATGAGATTTCAAAAACACGTAAGTACAGAAATGATATAGGAAAAATAGAAAATATGGAGTATGATGCGGAATCGGATGTCTATATCTGCCGGAATGCGAAAAGGCTGACGACAGACTATGTGAGGCATTCCAAAAGCAAAACAGGTTATGTAAGTGAAAAAACGATTTATAAATGTGAGGACTGCAGCGGATGTCCGTATAAAGCAGAATGTATCAAGGGCAGCAATTGTAAAACGCCGCTGGAAGAAAGGACGAAAACACTCCATGTTTCCAAAACATTCCTAAAATACAGGCAGGAAGATTTGGAACGGATCCTTACTGATGAAGGCATTGTTTTGAGGATGAACCGGAGCATCCAGGCAGAAGGCTCTTTCGGGGATATAAAACAGGACATGCATTTTCGGAGATACATAAGCAAAGGAACGTCAAATGTGCTTGTGGAAAGTATACTGCTGGCCATGGCAAGGAACGTAAACAAGCTGCATAATAAAATTCAAAAAGGCAGGACAGGAACCCATTTGTTCCCACTGAAAAGCGCTTAATTTTTAACATCTTAAAACAAATATGCAAGCCATGGGAAATGGCTTATTAAAGTATGCTCTTTTTATAGAATAACAGAATAATTTGGAGTTTTTTCTTGAAACCACATAAAAAACAGCAAAAATGAAGCTGCCGCCTCACGAATTTTCATTCGTTAAAGCGACAGCCCCATTTTTTTGTGTAAGATGTCCATGCTGACAGGGGCGGCAAGACCTCTTGGTACGGAAATAATGATTATAAAGATAGGGAAACAAAAAATGTATTTATTACTTGACATTTTTTATAAAAACTATTATAGTATTCCTGAAAAGTAACACTACAGGAAGTGCAAGTAATTATGGAAGAAAAAAAGCTGGTAGAGTATTTGGTATCGTTCGGGCTTACAGGACAGGAAGCGTCCGTCTATCTGGAGCTCTTTCGCGCGGGAACCAGCAATGGTTATGAGCTGGCGAAGAATACGGGGATTTCGCGCTCCAATGTATATAAAGCTTTGCAGGGGTTATCGGATAAGGGGGCGGCATATGTCAGCGAGGGGGCTTCCCGCAAATTTACAGCAGTGGGAGTGGAGGAATTCTGCCGGAACAAGATTAACGGACTGATCCGCAAACAGGAATTTTTGCTGGCGCATATGCCTAAGGAGAAGGAGGGCACGGAAGGCTATGTCACAATAGCTTCCGACGATAATATTGTGGACAAGATTCACAATATGTTGCGGACGGCGCAGAAGAGAGTTTATCTGTCGATGGCCGTATCGCTGCTGTTGCAGTTCCAGAGTGAATTGTCAGAGCTGGCAGAGCGTAAAATCAAAGTAGTAGCGCTGACGTCTTTTCCCCAAGGCGCAAGTACTAAGCTGCCTATAGAAAAGGCGAAAGGAATCAAGTTTTATGTGACTTCTGATAAGAAGAACCAGGTCGCAATCATCACGGATTCTAAATATGTGCTTAGTGGGGAATTGGGAAAAGGCAGGGATAGTACCTGTGTGTATTCCGATCAGGCAAATTTTGTACAGGTGTTTAAGGATTCCATGAAGAATGAAATCCGTCTGCTGGAATTGGAAGGCAAGAACAGCTAACCATGTATAAATATTTAAGATATTTCAAAATAAAATGACAGTATGAGACAAAAGGAGTAAGAGGATGAAGAAAGAACCATTTGTAACAAAGGAACAGCTGGAAGAAATTGTAAAGGAATACCCAACGCCGTTTCATCTCTACGATGAAAAAGGCATCCGTGAAAATGCGCAGGCATTGCAAGAGGCATTTTCCTGGAATAAAGGATTCAAAGAATATTTTGCAGTCAAGGCAACGCCTAATCCCTTTTTGATTAATATTCTCAAAGAGTATGGGTGTGGGTGCGACTGTTCGTCCCTGACGGAATTGATGCTTGCCGACGCCTTGCATTTTGAGGGCGCTAATATCATGTTTTCTTCCAACACGACGCCGGCGGAGGAGTTTCAATATGCGGATAAAATTGGAGCGATTATCAACCTTGATGATTTTACGCATATAGATTTCCTGGAGAAAACAATTGGCCATATTCCTGAGACGATTAGCTGCCGCTATAATCCCGGCGGTGTGTTCAAAATAAGCAATAGTATTATGGACAACCCTGGGGATGCGAAATATGGATTTACTACGGAACAGCTTTTTGAAGGTTTTAAAGTGTTAAAGGAAAAAGGAGCCAAACATTTTGGCATTCATGCATTCCTGGCGAGCAATACGGTGACGAACGACTATTATCCTACGCTTGCAAAGACTTTGTTTGAAGTGGCAGTAAAATTAAAAGAGGAGACAGGTGCGGATATCCGTTTCATTAACCTCTCAGGCGGAATCGGCATTCCCTACCGTCCTGACGAGGAGCCCAACGACATCAGGGCCATTGGCGGGGGCGTGCGCAAAGTCTATGAGGAAGTTCTTGTTCCGGCAGGTATGGGAGATGTGGCGATTTATGCAGAGCTGGGGCGTTTCATGATGGGGCCGTACGGCTGTCTGGTGACGCGCGCCATTCATGAAAAGCATACCCACAAGGAGTATATTGGATGCGATGCCTGCGCCGTGAACTTGATGCGCCCGGCAATGTACGGCGCTTACCATCATATTACGGTCATGGGCAAGGACAACAGCGTGTGCGATCACAAATATGATATCACAGGCTCCCTCTGCGAGAATAATGATAAATTTGCGATTGACCGTATGCTGCCTCAAATTGACATCGGGGATTTGCTGGTTATCCATGATACTGGAGCGCATGGATTTTCCATGGGTTACAACTATAATGGCAAGCTCAAATCAGCGGAGATACTTCTCAAAGAGGACGGCAGTACGCAGTTAATACGGCGCGCGGAAACGCCCAAAGACTATTTTGCAACGTTTGACTGTTTCGATATTCTGAAAGATATGAAGCAGGGATAGGGAGGAACGTGATGATTGAGCGAGGAGACGTTCTGTCAATTGCTTATCTGAAAAAGGCTGTATTTACCGGAAGCTATGAGGGTATGCGCTTCCGGTTTGCTGCCGTCATGCGAGAGTTTCCCGATGCAGAGAAAGAGAAAACAGGCAATGGGAAACAAGTGTTGGAGATTACCGTGTGGGAAGGACCCTACGCATACGACGCAACGTTGGAGGAGAAAAAACGGCGCAGAGATTTTGAATTCAGTGAAGAGGGAATACAGGAGGGAATTCGTTTTCTCAATGGATTGTGGGAGGCAGAGCCGGAGAAATGGCAGGCGGCGAAAACTTCGTGGTGAGAATATCAATGGAAACCTTTGGAACGAATCTATCGTTTGTAATTTGTGTTAATGCGACAGCTCCATTTATAACGAAAAACAACTCTTAGCGATTCTAAGAGTTGTTTTTAATGCCGGTGATGGGACTTGAACCCATACGTTGTTGCCAACAACAGATTTTGAGTCTGCCTCGTCTGCCAATTCCGACACACCGGCGCGTGTCTGTAATTTAATTACCCGAACAAAAAGTATTCTAGCATATAGAAAATGAAAAAGCAAGTCTTTTTTTGTTTTTTTTGACAAAATAAACACGGATGTTTATACTATAAATGAAATGGCTGCCGTATGCAGATACTATTGGCGGCTGTGATTTTCATAATTATACTGATAGAAAGAAAGAGGAAGAAAGATGAAGAAGACAATTAATGCGCCAAAAGCGCCGGCAGCAGTAGGACCATATGTTCACGCAGTAGAGGCTAACGGGCTGATTTTTACGTCGGGCCAGTTGGGGTTAATCCCGGAGAGCGGCGACTTGCCGGAAGGCGTGGAGGCACAGACGCATCAGAGCCTGAAAAATCTTGCCACAGTCTTAGAGGCGGCAGGCAGCGATTTGGAGCATGTGGTAAAGACCAGCGTTTTTTTGGATGATATCAATGATTTTGCCAAAGTCAATGAAGTTTACGCACAGTATTTTCAGGGAGAGACGCCCGCACGTTCCTGCGTTCAGGCGGCAAAGCTCCCCAAAGGCGGACTGGTGGAGATTGAAGTAGTCGCAGTCAAGAAAGATTGAGTAAAGAGCCTCCTACAGTAAGGCAATGAAAAAACAGAAGGTGGAAAAAGGAGTATACAGCAAGTGGAATTAGCGAATGTTTCTGATAGAATAGGAGCGCTTCGGAGAGAAATGCGTGGTCGCGGGATCGATATGTATATCGTACCTACCTCAGATTTCCATGAATCTGAGTATGTGGGAGATTATTTTAAGGCCAGGAGTTACCTGACCGGATTTAGCGGTTCGGCGGGAACGGCAGTGATTACGCAAGCAGAAGCCGGATTGTGGACGGACGGCAGATATTTTATCCAAGCGCAGGGAGAACTTTCGGGCAGCCCTGTCACGCTTTACCGCATGGGGGAAGAAGGCGTGCCCACAGTCAAAGAATACGTGGAAGAGAATTTGTGCGAAGGCGGCTGCCTGGGGTTTGACGGCAGGGTTGTAAATGCCAGCGACGGGGAGGCGTATGAGAAAATAGTTAAGGACAAACAGGGAAAACTCGCTGTCTTGGAGGATTTAGTGGGAGCAATTTGGGAAGAACGCCCTGCTTTTCCGAAGAATCCGGTATTTGTGCTTGAAGAAAAGTATGCGGGAGAAAGTGCGCAGAGCAAGCTGAGAAGAGTCCGTGAGAAGATGAATGAAGAACAGGCGGACATCCATATTTTGACTTCGCTGTACGACATTGCCTGGCTGTTTAACGTGCGGGGCGGGGATATTGCGCATGTACCGGTGGTGATGTCCTTTGCGGTAATTACAATGGAAGCGTGCGTCTGGTTTGTTCATTCAGAAGTATTAAATGATGAGGTTTGCCGTTATTGCGAGGAAAATGGTATTACTATCAGTGAATATGAAGCGGTTTATGGGTATGCGGAAAGTATTCCCGCAAAAAAGCGTGTACTGTTAAATAAAAGGATTGTCAATTATCGGATTTGCAGCGGTCTGAGGGCGGAGCTTGTGCAGGCGCCGAATCCCACAGAGTGGATGAAAGCCGTGAAAAATGAGACGGAGATTGCCAACATACGTCGCGCGCATATCAAGGATGGCGTAGCTTTCACGAAATTCATGTATTGGTTAAAGAACCATATCGGAAAAGAAACGATTACGGAGATTTCAGCGGCAGATTACCTGCAAGAACGTCGGCAGGAGCAGGAATTATTTATGGATGTCAGCTTTGACACCATCAGCGCTTACGGCGCCAATGCAGCGATGATGCATTATGCGCCGACACCGGAGACGGATGCTGTGCTGCAACCGGAAGGATTTCTCTTAGTCGATTCAGGCGGACATTACCTGGACGGGAGTACGGATATTACGCGAACTTTGGCTCTGGGTGCATTGAGCCATGAACAGAAGCATTATTTTACTACTGTATGCCGATCCAATCTCCATTTAGCGGCGGCCAAATTCCTTTATGGCTGCCGGGGGACCAATCTGGATATTCTTGCCCGGGGTCCGTTATGGGAGCTTGGCCTGGATTATAAATGCGGAACAGGGCATGGCATTGGATATGTCCTCAATGTCCATGAAGGTCCCAATGCCTTTCGCTGGAAACAGTCGACGGAACCGGGCGGCGACTGCGCGCTGGAAGAGGGTATGGTGACGACGGATGAGCCGGGGGTTTACCTGGAAGGGCAATATGGCATTCGTACGGAAAATGAACTACTCTGCCGGAAAGCGCAGAAGAATGATTATGGCCAGTTTATGGAATTTGAAATTATAACGTATGCGCCTATAGACTTAGACGCAATTCTCCCGGAGGAAATGACAGAGAGGGAGCGCGGACTTTTGAACGGCTATCATAAGATGGTATACGGCAAAGTTTCCCCATACCTCAATGATGGGGAGCGGGAATGGCTCAGGAAATATACGAGGGAGATATAAAAATTTTTCTTTTAAAAAGGCTTCGGATAGTGTAAAATAGGAGTGATATGATGCTGCCCCGCCGTTTTCGTAACAAATGGCCAGTTAGGGGAGCGGAAAGGGACAGACAGGAGACCGGACGATTATGGGTAAAAAAATAGTTCTGATTGATGGGCACAGCATTTTAAACCGGGCATTTTTTGGGATTCCCGATTTGACGAATGCACAAGGGCTCCACACGAATGCAATATATGGATTCCTCAATATCATGTTTAAGATTTTAGAGGAGGAGAAACCGGAATATCTGATGGTGGCATTTGATGTGCACGCGCCGACGTTCCGTCATAAGTTGTATGAGGAATACAAAGGAACGAGAAAACCGATGGCAGAGGAACTGCGCCAACAGGTTCCCGTCATGAAGGAAGTGTTAAAGGCGATGGGCGTTGCCGTTGTTGAAAAAGAGGGATATGAGGCGGACGATATTCTAGGGACACTGGCAAAGCATAGCGAGCAGCAGGGGATAGAGGTGTCTCTTGTGTCAGGCGACAGGGATCTTTTGCAGCTTGCCAGCGAGCATATTAAAATCCGCATTCCCAAGACGAAGCGTACCGGGACAGAAATTGAAGATTATTACGCCAAAGACGTTAAGGAGAAGTACCAGGTAACGCCGGAGGAATTCATTGACGTCAAGGCTTTAATGGGAGACAGCTCGGACAATATCCCGGGCGTACCGGGCATTGGAGAAAAGACGGCGACCAGCCTTATCGTTGCTTACGGAAGTATTGAGAACGCCTATGCACATATTGAGGAGGTAAAGCCGCCGCGCGCTAAGAATAATCTCAGAGAGCATTATGATATGGCGCAGATGAGCAAGACGCTCGCCACGATTGAAGTCAATGCACCTATCGAATACGATATAGCCAAGGCGGTGTTGGGCAATCTGTTCACGCCGGATGCTTATGTGTGGATGAAGAAGCTGGAATTTAAAAATATGCTGGGGCGCTTTGATTTAGAGACGCAAGCGAACCCGTTGGAAGAACATTTCCAAAAAATTACCGTGAAATCGGAAGCGGACAGAATCTTTCAGCAGGCCAAACAGCAAGGAAAGATAGGATTTTATTTGTTGTCAGATCCCCACCAGGAGCCGCCGGAAAAAGAAGGTCAGATTACACTGGCACAGTTGTTGGAAGCAGGTGATGATAAGGGGGAAGCTGGGCAGAAGAAAAAGGATTCCCAGGTTGTGGGCGCTGCTATCGCCTATGGGGAAGAGAAAATCTGCCTGATCCTGGCAGGCGGCGATATTACCGGAGAGTACCTCGCAGCGGAAACAGAAGCGCTCATTGAAACAGCGTCTAAGGCGTCTACATTTCATTTAAAGACACAGCTTCCGTATCTGCGTATTTCTGACAGCGCGAGAGAACATATGGAGGATGTTCTGCTGGGGGCGTACTTGTTAAATCCTTTAAAAAATGATTATGCCTATGACGATATCGCCAAGGAGTATCTTGATTTGCTGGCCCCCTCTAAGCAGGATTTACTGGGCAAATTAGCAATAGGGCAAGCTGCGCGGGAAAAGCCGCGGGAGTTGCTGCAATATGGCTGCTGGGCTGCGTATATATCATTGCGGGCGGCGGACGCGCTGGGCGCGAAACTCAAAGAGGAGGGGATGTACAAGCTGTACCGGGAGATGGAGATGCCGCTTATTTATACGCTCTATGAGATGGAACGCGAGGGTGTGCTGGTGAATGGCAGTCAGCTCAAGTCTTATGGAGAGGATCTTTCCGGCAAAATTGTGGAAATTGAGCAGGAAATTTATGATGCTGCCGGTGAGAAGTTCAACATCAATTCCCCCAAACAGCTGGGTGTGATATTGTTTGACAAACTGAAAATGCCTTATGGCAAGAAGACGAAGACCGGCTACTCCACAGCGGCGGACGTACTTGAGAAACTGGCAGGAGAATATCCGCTGGTTTCTAAGATATTAGAGTACCGCCAGTTGACGAAGTTAAAATCTACCTATGCGGACGGACTGGCAAATTACATTGAGGAAGACGGCAGGATTCATTCCTGTTTCCATCAGACGATTACGGCGACCGGGAGGCTTAGCAGCACAGAGCCCAATTTGCAGAATATCCCCATCCGCATGGAATTAGGGCGGCAAATCCGCAAGGTATTCATCCCCAGGGAAGGCTGCGTGCTGATTGACGCAGATTATTCTCAGATTGAGCTGCGCGTGCTGGCCCATATGTCGGAGGACGCCAACTTAATCCAGGCATACCGGGAGGCGCAGGACATCCACCGGATGACGGCGTCCCAGGTATTTCATGTACCGTTTGCGGAAGTAACCAGTTTGCAGCGGAGGAATGCTAAGGCGGTTAATTTTGGTATTGTGTACGGAATCAGTTCGTTTGGGTTGAGCCAGGATTTGAGCATTACCACCAAGGAGGCGTCCAAATATATTGAGTCTTATTTTGAGACATACCCGGGGGTGAAGCAGTTTTTGGACAGACAGGTGCAGCAGGCGAAAGAGCAGGGCTATGTCACGACTATGTTCGGCAGGAAGAGGCCGGTGCCGGAATTGTCTTCAAGCAATTATATGCAGCGTTCTTTCGGAGAGCGTGTGGCCATGAATTCTCCGATACAGGGAACAGCGGCGGACATCATCAAAATAGCCATGGTTAGGGTTAGCGAATCGTTGCGGCGGCAGAATCTGAAATCAAGGCTTATCCTGCAAGTGCACGATGAGTTGTTGGTGGAAGCCTGCGAGGATGAGGTTGAACAGGTAAAAGCGATTCTGAAACGGGAAATGGAAGCGGCAGCGGAACTTTCCGTGAAGCTGGAAATAGATATGAACGAGGGAAAAGATTGGTACGAAGCACATTAGAGAAGAGGAGCTGAGATTATGCAGGTAATAGGAATCACCGGCGGAGTGGGAGCAGGCAAATCCGTCATCCTGGAGTATTTGAAGGGAAATTATAAAGTAAGGAATCTGGAGGCGGACCGCATTGCCGAGATGCTGATGAAGCCGGGAACGGAATGTTATGATAAGCTGATGAAATTTCTTCCGGTGGAAATTTATAATGATGATGAGACAATCAACCGTTCAAAATTGGCGGAAAAGTTATTTGAGTCACCGAAGCTGCGCCAGGAAGTGAATCAGGTGGTTCACCCGGCTGTCAAGGCTTACATTCAAGAGAGGATTGAGGAGCAGCGGCAGATGCGTATTCTCGATTACGTCATCATTGAGGCTGCGTTGTTGATAGAAGACCATTACGATAAAATTTGTGATGAAATTTGGTACGTTTATGCCACGGAGGAAGTCAGGAGACAGCGCCTTTTAGATTCCCGCGGATATACTCCGGCCAAAATAGAGCAGATTTTTGAAAGCCAAATGCCGGAAGAAGAGTATCGGGCGCATTGCCAGGTGGTGATAGACAATAACGGGACGAAAGAGGAAGCCTTTTATCAGGTTGCGCAGGTAATTAAAAATAAAGGAGAAATGGGACAGATGGAAGAGCAGCAAATAGAAGGGATTCCGCTGGTATTCGGGCTGGATATTGGAACGCGCAATGTCGTGGGCACGGTTGGCTATCGCCAGGAAGAGGAATTTTTTGTAATGGCCCAATATATCAAGGAACACGAAACACGTTCTATGCTGGATGGACAGATACATGACATTGGGCGTGTGGGGCGTACAATCAACGCCGTGAAAAAAGAATTGGAATCACAATTACAAGTGGAACTCAACGACGTATGTATTGCGGCGGCGGGACGAGTATTAAAGACCGTGACGACTACCGTGAGTTTTGAATTTGCAGAGGAATCTGTTGTCAGCAGAGAAGACGTGCATACACTTGATTTGTTGGGAATCGAGAAAGCACAGCAGATTTTAAATGAGAATAATGATACAAAGTTTAAGTTTTACTGCGTAGGGTATTCCGTTGTGAAGTATTATCTGAATGGGGATATATTTTCTAACCTGGAGAACCATAAGGCAGAGGAAATCAGTGAGGAAATCATTGTAACATTCTTGCCGGAGGATGTTGTGGACGGTCTGTATTCCGCAGTAGGCCTGGCAGGCCTGCGGGTTGCCAATATGACTTTGGAGCCGATTGCCGCTATCAATGTGGCAATCCCGGAGGCGTTTCGTATGCTCAATATTGCATTGGTGGATATCGGAGCGGGCACGAGTGATATTTCGGTGACAAGAGACGGCAGCATCATCGCTTACGGCATGATTCCAAGCGCAGGAGACGAGTTGACGGAGCTTTTGGTACAGCATTATCTGGTGGACTTCAAGACGGCGGAACATATCAAACTGCAATCAGGCGTGGAAGAAGAAATTGAGTACCAGGATATTATGATGATTAAGCACACAGTTACCGCTGAGGAAGTGTGGCAATTACTGAAACCGCTGGTAGATGATTTGGCGGAGAGTATTGCGGCCAAGATTAAGGAACTCAACGGCGGAGAGACTGTCAGCGCGACGTTTGTAGTCGGCGGCGGCGGTAAAATTCACGGCTTTATTGATCATCTTTCTTTTGAACTGGGGCTGCCCCAGGAACGTGTGGCGCTGCGCGGTGAGGAAGTGCTGCAAGAGATTCATTTTGAGCAGAAGGAGATTAAGAAAGATCCCCTGCTGGTAACACCAATCGGCATCTGCCTGAATTTTTACGATCAGAAGAACAACTTTATTTTTGTGCATTTCAACGGGGAACGGATGAAGCTTTACGATAATGATAAGCTGACAATTGTGGATGCGGCATTGCAGGCAGGTTTCCCCAACGAACAGCTTTTCCCGCGGCGAGGCAAAGAGATTAATTTCACAGTCAATGGCAGAAAACGGATTGCCCGCGGCGAAGTGGGAGAGTCTGCGGTTGTGCGTGTGAATGGACATCTGGCGAATATCAACTCGCCGTTAGAGCCCAACAGCGATATCACGATTGAGCCCTCTACGCAGGGCAATGACGCCGTTTGTCGTCTGGGAGATTTAGAGGAATACGGCAGAGCTATGCTCAACATCGAGGTCAATGGGCGTCTGGTCTCCTGCCCGCGGTTCGCGGAGGTCAATGGAATTATTGAGATGCCCGATTACGAGATCAAGGAGGGCGACCGCGTGGAGATGCGGGGATATTATACCGTATCCCAGATTATTGAGTTTATGGACGTGGAAATTGACATGGACAAAGAAATTCTGGTGAATAATAAGCCGGCAGACCCGGATACGCTGGTTTATGAGAATTTCTCTATTGAATGGACCGTGCAGGCATTCCGTACACCGCAGTCAGAAATGGAAAAGAGCAAATCAAAAAAGAATGAGGCGGCAAAAGCAGAATCATCGAAAGAAGCAGACGGGGGCAAGAAGGAGAAATCTGAGCTTCAAAAGAAGATAGACGCTATCCGCAATGTAGACAGGACGTATGAAGAGCCGGAGCGTGAATTGAGCCAAAAGGAACTGGAAGAAAAATTCATGGAGGAACAGAAAGCGGCAGAGAGCGATATAAAACCGACCATCATTGAGCGGGCGGAGCAGCGAGCCGCCAAACGTGCAGCCAAAAAGCTGGCGGGCATGGATATGCATGTTGTAGTTAATAAAATGCCGGTAACATTGAGCGGTAAAAAAACTTATGTGTTTGTGGATGTATTTGATGTGATTGGCTTTGATATGCAGGCCGGCAATGGAAGAAACATTGTCACCCTCTTGAATGGAGAGTCTCCCTCCTACACGGCAGAGCTCAAGGAAGGCGATGTCCTTGAGATTTACTGGGAGGAATCATAGGACATGAGAATGTGCAGCATTGCAAGCGGAAGCAGCGGGAATTGTATTTTCGCTGCTTCCGATGATACGAATTTGATGATTGACGCCGGGATTAGCGGGAAGCGGATGGAACAAGGGCTTGGGGAGATTGGATGTGATTTCAGGGATATGGCGGGAATTCTTATTACCCATGAACACTCGGATCATATCAGCGGCCTCGGCGTAATTTCCAGGCGGTACGGAATTCCGATTTATGCGACAAAAGGCACGCGGGAAGCTATCCTCAAATGTAAAAGCGTTGGCGAAATTCCATCGGAGCTGTTCCGGGAGATTCAGCATGATAAGCAGTTCACGATTGGGGATATTACCGTCATGCCGATTGCCATTTCCCATGATGCTGCTGAACCTACGGCCTATGTATTAAGGCAGGGGCAGAAGTCCTTAGGGGTGATGACAGACCTTGGCAGATACGACGGTTATATTGTAGAAAAGCTTCAAAACCTGGATGTGCTTCTATTAGAGGCGAACCACGACGTACATATGCTTCAGGTCGGAACATATCCTTATTATCTGAAACAGCGGATTCTTGGGGATAAGGGGCATTTATCCAACGAACTTTCCGGGAGGCTTTTGAGTGAAGTGCTTCACGATGGATTTCAAATGGCAATTCTCGGTCACTTGAGCAAAGAAAATAATTATGAACGGCTTGCTTATGAAACAGTACGACTGGAAATTGACATGGCGGACGGCCCGTACTGCGCGGGGGATTTTCCAATCTGTGTGGCAAAGCGGGAGGAAGTTTCGGACGTCATTGAGTTCTGATTGCTTTTGTGGATAGCAGGTTGCAGGCGATAGCAATTATCTTCAGGGAATTTCGGCGAAAGGGCAAAGATATTTTATGACTAGGAAATAAGACGCAGTGAGGCGTCATTGGAGGTAAAATTAATGGAAAGAAATACAGACAGGACGATCATTACAGTGGTTGGGAAAGATACGGTGGGCATTATCGCTAAGGTATGCACGTATCTTTCAGAACACCAGATAAATGTGCTTGACATCAGTCAGACAATCGTGCAGGATTTTTTTAATATGATGATGATTGCGGATATGAAAGAGGCGGATAAGCCTTTTGACCAGTGTGCCAGGGATTTGGAACTATTAGGTGAGGAAATCGGCGTCAATATCAAGTGCCAGCGGGAAGAAATTTTTAAGAAAATGCACAGGATATAAGGAGCGGTGTGATGATAAATATCTGGGAAGTAAATGAAACCAACAAAATGATTGAGCAGGAAAATCTGGATGTGCGCACAATTACGCTGGGCATCAGTCTGCTGGACTGTATTGATTCAGATTTACAGAAATTAAACGATAATATTTACCGAAAGATTACGACAGTGGCTGAGAAGCTTGTGGAAACTGGCGAGGAGATTGAGCGGGGGTATTGTATCCCTATCGTTAATAAACGGATTTCCGTGACGCCGATTTCTCTGGTTGGGCAGGCGGCATGTAAGACGCCTGAGGATTTTGTAACGATAGCACGGACCTTAGATAAAGCGGCCAAGACGGTGGGTGTAAATTTTATCGGCGGATATTCTGCGCTGGTGTCGAAGGGCATGACAACAGGGGACAGGAACTTGATTTGTTCGATTCCTCAGGCGTTAGCGGAGACAGAGCGCGTGTGCAGTTCCGTCAATGTGGGTTCTACTAAGACAGGAATTGACATGGACGCCGTGAAGCTGATGGGTGAGATTATTTTAAAAACAGCCGGGCTTACGAAAGAGAACGATTCTCTGGGCTGTGCGAAGCTGGTCGTATTCTGTAACGCGCCGGACGACAACCCATTTATGGCGGGAGCTTTCCACGGTGTGACGGAGGCGGACGCTATTATCAATGTCGGGGTCTCAGGTCCCGGCGTGGTGAAAAAAGCTTTGGAGCAGGTGCGGGGCGCGGATTTTGAAGTCTTGTGTGAAACCATTAAGAAGACGGCGTTTAAGATTACGCGCGTTGGTCAGTTGGTCGCTCAGGAGGCGAGCCGCAGAATGGGGATTCCATTTGGTATCATAGACCTCTCGCTGGCGCCAACCCCTGCAATCGGCGATTCTGTGGCGGAGATTTTAGAGGAGATCGGCCTGGAATATGCCGGTGCACCGGGCACTACGGCGGCGCTTGCGCTATTAAACGACCAGGTCAAAAAAGGCGGAATAATGGCGTCTTCCTATGTTGGAGGGCTAAGTGGGGCGTTCATTCCGGTCAGTGAAGATCAAGGTATGATTAACGCCGTGGAGGCAGGCGCGCTGACGTTAGAAAAATTGGAGGCCATGACCTGCGTTTGTTCCGTGGGGCTCGATATGATTGCCATTCCGGGGGATGTACCACCGTCCACGATTTCCGGCATTATTGCAGATGAGATGGCGATTGGCATGATTAACCAGAAGACAACGGCTGTGCGTCTGATTCCAGTTATTGGCAAGGGAATTGGGGAGACAGTAGAATTTGGCGGATTGCTGGGCCATGCACCGGTTATGCCGGTCAACAAATACGGATGTGAGGCCTTTATCAGCCGTAAAGGAAGAATTCCGGCGCCGGTACACAGCTTTAAAAATTAAGCGTTAGCCGCGTTTGGGGAATAGTGTGAGTGCAACTTTATATAGAGTTTCGTCGGGCATGGTATTGCACTTGTGTATTGAGAAACAGTGTGTTATGATAAAGGTACATTATGAGAAAAAGCACCGGAGGTGGAATCTTTGAACGAGAGAGAAGATTACCTGGACAAATTGTTGCGGGGAGTGGAAGGCGAATCAGAGGTAACAAAGGATGAGGATGATTTTTTCAGCCATTTTGGGAGTTCGGTTTCCGATGACGACGAAGATGATTTTCTGAAGGCGTTTGAGAAGAGCAAATCGGCATCCAAGGACAAATCGGATTCTGGGAGCGGGGATGATTTGGACTTTGATCTGGATGATATTGATAACATTGTCAGCAATATTAAAAATGGCACGTTGGATGATCTGGATAGTGTCGACAGTTTGGATGATGGAAAGGATTTGTCGATTGAGGAGTCTTTAAAGAATTATGATGATGATTTTGGCTTAAATGACGTCGGGGCAGCGTATATGGATGATGCTTCGGAACCAGAAGCGGATTCTGACTTTGAAGTAAATACGTTAGATGGAGACGCTGATCCGGATTACAATTCCGGAGAGGTCAATCAGGAATTGCTGGATATGCTCTCAGAGATGGGAGAAGAAGAGCCACAGGAAGAGGAGCCTTTGGCGAATCTTTCTTCTGCGGATGAAGCGGATTTCATGGGCGAGGATTTTGTGAATACGATGTCGGAGGAACCAGGCGGGGAGATAGATTTGCAGGAAGCAGAACCGGAAAACGCCGGGGACGGTATGGAGGATTTAGCGCGGCAGTTAGAGAGTTTGGGCTTAGAGGATATGGAGGACCCGAACGAAGTAACAGAGCATGCAGAAGCTTTTTTGCCGGAAGAAGATACAAAGAAAAAAAGTAAAAAGGGCAAGAAAGAATCAGTCAGCCAGGATACTGGCGAGAAGGTCGGTCTGTTCAAGAGGATAAGCCTGGCTTTGTTTGGGGAAGACGATAAGGTTATAGACGCTTCTGATGTTGACAGTCTTTCTGAGGAAGATAAGGAAGACCTCAAGAAGATAGAGGATGAGGCGGCTGCAAAAGAGAAGAAGAAGCAGGAGAAGTCAGCGCAGAAGGAAGAGCAGAAAGAGCAGAAAAAGAAAGACAAAGAGGAAAAGAAAGCCCAGAAAGCGAAAGTTAAGGCGGAGAAAGAGAAGAAGCCTAAGAAAGAAAAGAAGAAAAAAGACCTTAAGGTTATTGAGAGGAGCAAACCGCTTCCCAAGGGCCCGGTAATCCTTATTATGTTGGTGGGTATTTCTCTGGTAATCCTCATAAATCTTTTTAGTAGCCAGGTTGGGTATATGTTGAGCGTATCTCAGGCGCGGGAGAGTTATGATCAGGGCGACTATGTAGAGGCCTACAGTTGCTTTACACAGGGCGCCAAAGTAAAAGCCGTAGATGAAGAGCTATACAATAAAGCGCGGCTTACTGCGTATGTGCACCAGCAGATTAAGAATTATCGTGTATATAAGAAACAAAATATGCATGCGGAAGCTTTGAGCGCACTGATACTTGGTGTGGGCAGATACGACAAGAACGCCGCTGAGGCTGCGGCAACAGGCGCGGCAGTAGAATATGATAAGATGCTCTCAACGATAGAGAAGGCATTGAAGAAACAATATAGCATGACACTGGATCAGGCAAGAGAGCTGTATGATATCTGGGAGAAAGAAGAGTTTACCCTGGAAGTATACAAAATTATAGACGAACTCGGACTCGGTGCAGAGGAAGAGGAGTGATGATATGATAGCAATCATTGATTATGATGCGGGCAACCTCAAAAGTGTTGAGAAGGCTTTACACTATCTGGGCGAGGAGACTATTGTTACCAGGGATCACAGGCAAATTCTCTCAGCCGACAAAGTTATTTTGCCGGGGGTGGGAGCTTTTGCGGAGGCCATGGAGCATCTGAAACGATATGAGTTGGACAAAGTAATTGGCGAAGCAGTGAACAGGCAGACGCCGTTTCTGGGTATCTGCCTCGGCTTGCAGCTCTTGTTTGCAGGCAGCCAAGAGAATGGCGGAGTGGAAGGATTACATATTCTGGACGGTGAGATAATAAAGATTCCAGCGGGGGAGGGGTTGAAAATTCCTCATATTGGCTGGAATTCCCTGCATCTGCAAAATCAGGGGAAGCTGTTTGAGGGAATTGAAGAAGGCGCTTTTGTCTATTTTGTGCATTCCTATTATTTGAGAGCGGAAAATCCCGAGATCGTTAAGGCTTCTACAGAGTATGGCGTTTGTGTTCATGCTTCTGTGGAGCAGGGAAATGTATTTGCCTGTCAGTTTCACCCGGAAAAAAGCAGCAGTGTAGGCTTACAGATCCTGCGCAATTTTGCGAAGACAGGGGAGGTGTAGGTGATGTTTACGAAGAGGATTATCCCTTGTCTGGATGTGCACGACGGGCGCGTGGTGAAAGGTGTTAATTTTGTCAATCTCAAAGACGCCGGAGATCCAGTAGCTGTGGCGGCAGCCTATGATAAGGCGGGAGCCGACGAGGTTGTATTTTTGGACATTACGGCGTCTTCGGATGCGAGGAATACTGTGGTAGATATGGTGCGAAGAGTGGCCGAGACGGTTTTTATCCCCTTTACGGTGGGCGGCGGCATCCGCACAGTCGAGGATTTTAAGGTGTTGCTGCGGGAGGGGGCCGATAAAATCTCCATTAATTCTTCTGCAATCAATACGCCGGAGCTAATCAGCGATGCAGCGGATAAGTTTGGCAGCCAGTGCGTGGTAGTTGCGATTGACGCCAAGCGCAGGGCAGACGGCAGCGGATGGAATGTATATAAGAACGGAGGCAGGATTGATACCGGGCTGGATGCGGTAGAGTGGGCGGTGCGTGCCAGCCGCATGGGCGCCGGGGAGATTTTGCTTACCAGTATGGATTGTGACGGTACGAAGTCAGGCTATGATCTGGCGCTTACCAGGACGATTGCAGACAATGTTCCCATTCCGGTCATTGCTTCGGGCGGAGCCGGCGCGAAAGAACACTTCTTCGAGGCTTTGACGGAAGGCGGGGCGGAGGCGGCGCTGGCGGCATCGCTTTTCCACTATAAGGAATTAGAGATTATGGAATTAAAGAGTTACTTAGCGCAGAGGGGCGTGCCGGTAAGGAAATAAGTTGGCGGCGCGGTACGCAAGAGAAAGGAGTATTTCTTATGGGAATGCTGCAAAATGACTGGGTAGAAGCAATTGGCGGAGAGTTTAAGAAGCCATATTATGCTAAACTCTATCAATTTGTAAAGGAAGAATACAGCGCCAGGGTCATCTATCCCCCGGCGGATGATATTTTTAATGCCATGCATTTGACGCCCTTAGGACAGGTGAAAGTCTTGATTTTAGGGCAAGATCCCTACCACAATGAGGGGCAGGCGCATGGGTTATGTTTTTCTGTGAGGCCCAAGGTAGAGATTCCCCCGTCGTTGGAGAATATATACAAAGAGCTTCATGATGACCTGGGATGTGAGATCCCTAACAATGGTTATCTTGTAAAATGGGCCAGGCAGGGAGTTCTGATGCTCAATACTGTGTTGACTGTGCGCGCCCATCAGGCGTTTTCCCATCAGGGACAAGGGTGGGAGCAGTTCACAGACGCCATTATCCATGCAGTCAATGAACAGGATCGTCCAGTTGTATATATGCTGTGGGGGAAGCCGGCACAGAGCAAGATACCTATGCTCAATAACCCCAAACACCTGATTCTGAAGGCTCCGCACCCGAGCCCATTATCTGCCTACCGTGGATTTTTTGGCTGCAAGCATTTTAGCCAGGCAAATGAATTTCTTCAAGCCAACGGCATAGAGCCCATTGACTGGCAGATTGAAAATGTATAATGATTGTTCAGACAGCGTAATTTTATATAAAATGTGTTGGCTGAACTGCTATATTTATCATAAGCAATCTAAAAATATTTCTCGTTCTTGCAAAAAGGCAGGTCTAATGTTACAATGATATCCATAACATAAGAAAGGATATAAATAAGGTGCAGAAAGAAGACTTTTTTTTAAAACAAATTGACGAATTTAAGGAAAAAGCAAAATATCTTCATAATCTGATGACAACCAAGGAAAGCAAGGTAGAAGAGCTTGAGGGTGTTTTGGAGGAGAAAGAAGAGAAAGCAAAGAATCTTCAGGAAATATTAGATGGGAAACAGGAAGAAGCTGATAAGCTGACGCAGAACGTAAGAGTTCAGGTTGATTCGCTGATTTCCCGCGTGGACGCGCAGATGCGTGCAATGGATGAAACAATTAGCAGTGAAATCAATACGCTGGAAGAGCAGATTTCCGAGCAGATTGTCGAGATAAACAGCAATTCCCGGCAGGGAATGGCAGAATTAGATAAAAAAATTCAGGATTTCTCTAAATCAGCATCGGAGCAGTTGGAAGGACAGACAAAGTCAATTCAGGCAACGCTGCAAGGATTTTCTTCCGATTTGGCAAAAATTAGCGCTGAGGTAGAGAAGCTGGCAGAAGCTTCCGACCAAGAGGATGAAGGCGACGATAAGCTTGAGGCTGTGAAAACAGAACTGAGTGAAAAGATTCACAGAGAGAACGTAAAATGTTATCGCAATATCCAGACGCTGTTGGAAGAATTAGAGGCAAAGATAGAGCATGTGGAAGTGGGTACGCAGAGCATGAAGGTGATGAAGAGTTACTTTGGTGTTCTGATTATTCTCGGTGTTATTAATTTTGTGGGAGTTGTTGCGATAATTGCCCATATGTTTGGATTTTTCTAGGGGTATTATGGTGAATGAGGATTTCATTTACAAAAAGCAGGAGTGGAAACCAGGAAATATGCTTTATCCGGTTCCGGCAGTCATGGTGACTGTGGCGGATAAAAAAGGGCGGGATAATATCATTACTGTGGCCTGGACCGGGACGGTATGTACGAATCCACCCATGGTTTATATTTCTGTAAGGCCGGAACGGTTTTCTTACCATATGATAGTGGAGAGTGGGGAGTTTGTTATTAACCTTACAACCCGGAATTTAGCATATGCAACTGATTATTGCGGCGTAAAATCCGGCAGGGCTATAGATAAATTTGCATCTTTGAAGCTTACCAGGCAAAAGGCATCAATAGTTACGCCTCCTCTGATCGGGGAAAGTCCTGTTAATCTGGAATGCAAAGTGACCCAATGCATAGAACTTGGCTCCCACCACATGTTTTTGGCAGAGGTTGTAGCAGTACACGCCTCGGAAGCCTATATGGATCATAAAGGCAAATTTCATTTAGAACAAGCTGAACCCATGGTATATTCCCATGGTGTTTATTGTGGTTTAAAAGGCATTTTAGGAACTTTTGGTTATAGTGTTAAGAAAAAGAAACGGTAATTGTTGTATAAATTAAGAAAAGTGGTGAAGACATTGGAACAGGCATCGTTATTTGATAATATGAAATTTTGTGCAATATGCCATAGGAGCCTTCCGGACACATTTGAAGGGGATCTGTGCCCGGCTTGTCAAGAAAACCATCTGTTTTCAGAAGTCAAGGAATACATACGCTCCAGGGATGTGACAGAATACCAGGTGGCGGAACATTTTAATATTCCGCGGCTTTTGGTGAAGAAGTGGATTGCGGAGGGAAGGATTGAATACAAGGAGCAGGAGGAGAAGATTGTAAACCTCCATTGCAATATGTGTGGGGCAGAAATTACATTTGGAACGCTCTGTCAGAAGTGTTACCGTGAGAAGTATCACACTGCCACAGGATATGTGCCTTTGCAGCTCTCAGGGGAGAAACATAAGATGCGCTTTTTGGAGAAAGATAACTCAGACAAAGAGGATTAAGTTAATTACTGAGTTGGAAATATGTAGTTTATCGGCGGTCATGTGACCGCTGATTTTTTATCTTAACAATAAATCCATCAAATAGCCGTAGACATCTTCATGCTGGGATTTCCAGTTTGCGCAGATAGCCTCAGCTTCAGCCTTGGATTTGACGGTGACGGTCAGGTCGATTAGCGTTTGCTTTCGTTCTTTGAGTTGACAGTGCGCCGCAAAATCCTGGGCGGTCGTCTTATAATAATCTGCAACCGTGGAGACTTCCTGCCGCAATGCCATTTGATTTTCTGCAAAGTAACTGAGAACATCTGATTTGATAGCATCAGAAATTTTATCAGGGAAGTAGGAGAGCGTCTCTCTGCCGGCAGGCGTAATGTAGTAGTGGGTGTTGTTGTATGTGGATTCCGTACGCATTAATCCCGCGTCAATCAATTCACTGATTGCTTTTTGCACAGTAAAATATGTTGTATAATCCTTATCGAGCATGAAGTTGGAAATTTGGGTGTTCGTCAGGGGAAAATCCACCTGATCCAGCATGTAGAGTACAATCAATTTGTATTGTGTTGATGCGTCTGCCATGGTATCGCTCCTTATTGTTGAGAGGCATGTCTCTTATTTATAATGATGTTAAATGATCCGTTTCAGCGTATTTTCCCTGCCATGTGTCGCGCTTTTTCAGGGTTTGTTCTATCTGGTTGAGTACACTGCGTTTGGCACGGCTCCACAGGGGTGCCACTAACAAATCTTTCGGTCCATCTCCAGTCAGGCGGTGGATGGTGATGTTTTCTGGCAGCCGCTCTATGCAGTCGGCGATTAGTTCGCAGTATTCATCCTGGGAGAGTAGAGGAAAGGGAGACTCTCTGTACAACGCGCCTAAATCTGAATCTGACAAAACGTGTAAAAGCTGTAGTTTAATTCCGAAAATACCTAGATCACCTACATGGCGTACTGTCTCGATCATCTGTTTTCTTGTTTCACCCGGAAGCCCCAGTATCACATGGACAATAACAGAGATGCCATAATGGGCAAGAGCGCTTATTGTTTCGTGAAAACAGTTCAGAGTAAAGCCGCTGCGGATGAAACGGCTGGTGTCCGGATGGATGGTTTGTAGGCCAAGTTCTATCCAGACAGGTTTGATTTGGTTGAGCTCAGCCAAAAGCGTTAAAATTTCCGGGGACAGGCAGTCCGGCCGTGTGGCGATAGACAGGATTACGATGTCGGGGTCGGTGATTGCCTCCGTAAAAATTTTTCTCAGATAGCTTACCGGGGCATAAGTGTTGGTGAATGCCTGAAAATAAGCGATAAATTTTCGGCAGCTTCGTTTCTGGAGGATCTGCTCTTTGGCAGCGGCAATCTGGCTTGCGATAGGTTTGCCGCTTTGCTGGGCAAAGTCGCCGCTGCCTGCCGAACTGCAAAAAATACATCCTCTCCTGCCTAACGTGCCGTCCCTGTTCGGGCAGGTCATACCGCCGTTTAAGGCAAGACGGTAGACTTTTTCGCCAAATGTCTGTTTCAGATAGTAATCTATGGAGTAGTAGCGTTTATCATTCCACATGTGTTTATCCTGGTATATGGGATTTCACCGCCGTGCTCACTGCCTGCGCTACTCTGGGGTCAAATGCTTCCGGCATGATGAAATTTTCATTAAGCTGATCTTCCGGTACAAGTTCTGCGATGGCTTTGGCGGCGGCCAGTTTCATTTCTTCTGTAATCTGCGGTGCACGGCCCTCTAAAGCGCCCTTGAAAATACCGGGGAACGCTACGACATTGTTGACCTGGTTGGGGAAATCGCTGCGCCCGGTGCCGACAATTCTTGCACCGGCTGCTTTTGCTGCATCCGGCATAATTTCCGGGACTGGATTAGCCATGGCAAATAAAATGGCGTCCTTGTTCATGGAGGAGACCATTTCGGCAGTCACGATTCCAGGTGCGGAGACGCCCACGAAAATGTCTGCGCCTTTTAAGGCGTCGGCAAGCGTGCCGGTCTTGTGTTCCAGGTTCGTGAGTGTAGTCATTTTCTGCTGCATCCAGTTCAAATCAGGATAATCTTCACCGATTATCCCCAGACGGTCGCACATCGTTACATGGGGAAATCCGTAGGTGAGCAGCAGTTTCGTGATGGCAATTCCAGCAGAACCTGCGCCGTTTACAACTACCTGGCAATTTTCTTTTTGCTTGCCTACAACTTTCAGCGCATTAATAATGCCGGCAAGCACTACAATAGCCGTTCCATGCTGATCGTCATGAAAAACTGGGATGGAAAGCGTTTCTTTGAGCCGTTCTTCAATCTCAAAACAGCGGGGAGCGGAGATATCTTCCAGGTTGATGCCGCCAAAGCCAGGCGCCAGATAGGTGATGGCTTTGATAATCTCTTCCGTGTCCTGGGTATCCAGGCAGATGGGGACGGCATTGACGCCGCCGAATTCTTTGAACAGCACGCATTTGCCTTCCATAACTGGCATTGCGGCATAGGGACCGATGTTGCCCAGGCCAAGCACAGCGCTTCCGTCAGAGACGACGGCGACTGTGTTCGATTTCATTGTGTAGACGTAGGCGTCGGCAGGGTTCTCGGCAATGAGTTTACATGGCTCCGCCACGCCTGGCGTGTAGGCGATGGCTAAGTCCTCGCGTGTTGTAACCGGGGATTTTGCCACGGTTTCAAGTTTGCCGTTCCATTCTTTATGTAAGAAAATCGCTTTTTCTTGTGTAGTCATTGCGTATCGTTCCTTTCGTCTTCTATACTGTAATAATTTAAGGAATTATAAGATTGCGTTCAAAGAACTGCGAATCATTAGGTTACAATTAAACAGTTACATCATAGCATGAAAAAAAAATCAAATCAAGAAAAAAGGACTTCCTATTTAGAAAAAGATAGTGTATAATGAACCCATTACAGAGGCACAATTTCTGTGCGTGAAGTCGTTGTCTGCTCTGACATAGATTCCCAATTATGATGATAAAAGGAGAAATGTATGAGAGAAAAATATGAGAGTTTATCTGTGGCAGTATTGAGGGATGTAGCAAAGGCAAGGGGATTAAAGCATCTTTCCGGTTTGAAGAAAAAAGAGCTGGTAGAGCTGATGCTCGAAGAAGATAAAAAGGCTGCGTCGAAAGAGGACGCTGTGGGAGAGACGCAAGAGAAGGATGTAAGCGGGGCAGAAGAGAAAGCGGCAGATAAGGAAACGGAAAAAGAGAAAGAGAAGGCATCTGGGACAGAACAGAGAACAATTGTGAGAAGCGCGGAGAAAACCGCAGGAAGGGCGTCAGCAAGAAGCGCGGAGAAAACCGCAGGAAGAGCGGCAGCAAAAAGCGAAGACAAGCAGCCGCAGGATTCGAGAACTTTACAGACAAAAGATATCCGCAGCGAACATAGCGATAGATTTGTCAAAAATGAACGCACAGAATATGGTGAGCGGCAGGAGCGTAAGCCCGCGAAAATTATCACGGCAGATGGTATAGAGATAGATAATCCCGAACTTGACAGTGGAATCAGTGCGCATGGAATTTTGGAAGTTATGCCGGATGGGTATGGTTTTATCCGGTGTGAGAATTACCTTCCGGGGGAGAATGACGTGTATGTTTCCCCATCGCAGATTCGCAAATTTGGCTTGAAAACAGGTGACATTATACAGGGGAACACCAGAGTGAAGACGCAGCAGGAGAAGTTTAGCGCTCTTCTTTATATCCGCAGCATCAACGGCTATCATCCATCTGAGATATTACGTCGACCGAATTTTGAAGACCTTACGCCGATTTTTCCCAATGAGCGCATTCGCCTTGAGACGGAGAGGACTGCGGTCGCCATGCGTATTATGGATGTAGTTTCCCCAATTGGCAAGGGACAGAGAGGGATGATTGTGTCGCCGCCTAAGGCGGGAAAGACTACGTTGTTGAAACAGGTTGCAAAGGCGGTAACCAGGAATAACCCTCAGATGCATTTGATCATTCTCCTTATAGATGAGCGGCCAGAGGAAGTAACTGATATTAAGGAAGCGATTGAGGGGAAGAATGTAGAAGTTATTTATTCTACGTTTGATGAACTCCCTGAGCATCATAAGCGTGTATCTGAGATGGTGATAGAGCGTGCAAGGCGTTTGGTGGAGCATAAGAAGGATGTTACGATTCTTTTAGACAGTATCACCCGTCTGGCGCGGGCGTATAACCTGATTGTTCCACCGAGTGGCAGAACGTTATCCGGCGGTATTGACCCGGCGGCGTTACATATGCCGAAACGCTTCTTTGGAGCAGCCAGGAATATGCGTGAAGGAGGAAGTATCACCATCCTGGCTACTGCGTTGGTTGATACTGGAAGCCGTATGGATGATGTTATCTATGAGGAATTTAAGGGGACAGGCAATATGGAGTTGATTCTGGATCGCAAGCTTTCTGAGCGTCGTATTTTCCCGGCAGTTGACATTACCAAATCTGGGACGAGGAGGGAAGACTTGCTGTTGAACCGTGAAGAGCAGGAAGCCGTGGAAATTATGCGTCGTGCGATCAACGGCATGAGGGCAGATGAAGCAGTGGAAAGCATACTCAATCTTTTTGTGCGTACGAATAGTAACCGAGAGTTTTGCCAAATGATTAAAAAGACTAAGTTGGTGTGACAGAGCTTGTAAAGGAAAAATTTGTGGCGTAAAATTATTCTTGGAAAAGTTTTAGAGAAAACAACTTGCAAATACAGGAAATATATGCTACAATGATAAAGCTGTTGCGTAGGCAATAGCAAGGACAGGAAAATCAGTTTTTAGATTTAAAATAGAGAGTGAAGAGGTGAAAACATGAGAGAAGGAATCCATCCGGCATATCATCAGGCAACCGTAACATGCAACTGTGGAAATACATTTGTGACAGGTTCAACCAAAGAAGATATCCACGTTGAAATTTGTTCCAAGTGCCATCCGTTCTACACGGGACAGCAGAAGACTGCTCAGGCTCGCGGACGTATTGATAAGTTCAACCGCAAGTATGGCATGAACAATCAGTAATGTTTAAGTTCATTTGAACCGAAAGAGGATGTCTTTTATTTGGGACATCCTCTCTTTTCGTATCAGGAAGAAGTGTTGTTTGCAGCTTTACTTTTGTATTCTATGGAGAAAGGATGTGAGGGAATTGGCTTATTCAGGAATTGGCGGGCAGGCCGTTATGGAAGGCGTAATGATGAAATACAAAGACACATACGCTGTGGCAGTTCGTAAACCAGATCAGGAAATTATCGTAGAGAAAAGAAATTATCATGGAATCTGCAAGAATAAAACGCTGAGGAATCTTGTTTTAGTGCGGGGAATCATAAGTTTTGTGGAATCCATGGTATTAGGGCTGTCGACATTGACTTTTTCCGCTTCTTTCTTTGAGGAGGACGACAAAGGTAAGGAGGCAAAACCAAGAAATGAGAAGAAAGAGAAGGCAGAAATGGGCTTTACAATTGCATTGTCTATGGTTCTTGCCGTGGCAATTTTTATGGTGCTGCCGTTTTACGCCTCTTTGTTTTTCCAGAAATATATTGATTCTGATACCTTGGTGATACTCATTGAGGGAATTCTACGGCTTCTCATCTTTTTTGCTTATATTCTGCTAATTTCCAGAATGGAGGATATTAAGCGCGTGTTTATGTATCATGGAGCGGAACATAAGTGTATTAACTGTATTGAACATGGTCTTGATTTAACTGTGGAGAATGTGAAAAAGAGTTCCAGAGAACATAAACGCTGCGGAACAAGTTTTTTGTTTTTTGTGGTAATCATTGCGATTATCGCGACCATGTTTATTCGAGTCGATTCCAGACTGCTAAGAATATTACTGAGGATTGCGATTATACCGCTGATTGCAGGAGTTTCTTATGAATTTATCCGTTTGGCGGGAAGATGTGATAACGCAGTTATCAATTTACTCAGCAAGCCGGGTTTATGGATGCAGAAACTAACGACCAGGGAGCCGGATGAGGAGATGATTGAGGTTGGGATTGCGTCTGTGGAGGCAGTATTTGACTGGAAAAGTTATGTTAAGACGGTGAGGGAGAGTGGGCGATATGACATTTGAGAGCGCATTGGAATATGGAAAAGGAATTTTACAAGATGCAGATGTAGCGGATTGTGAGTTGGATGCGTGGTATCTTATGGAATATGCCTGTAAAATTGATAAAAGCTGGTATTATATGAACAGTAAGGATGAAATGGAGAGCGGCAAATTTTTGGAGTATGAGCTTTTGTTGAAAAAGCGTGCAGAGCGTGTGCCGTTGCAATATATTACTGGAAGCCAGGAATTTATGGGGTTAGAGTTTAAGATTAATTCTCATGTACTGATTCCCCGTCAGGATACGGAAACTTTAGTGGAGGAGGCGCTGAAGGTGCTTGAGCCGGGCATGTCGGTGCTGGATTTATGTACAGGTTCCGGTTGTGTGATAATTAGTCTGCTGAGACAAAAGAGGCTGTTTGGGACAGCAAGCGATATCTCGAAACAAGCTCTTTTGATTGCCAAGGAGAATGCCAGGAATAATCGGGTAGATGTACAGTTAGTGCGCAGTAATTTGTTTCAGAATATTATAGGAAGGTATGATATGATTATTGCCAATCCGCCTTATATCCCCACAGAGGCAATTGCGTCGTTGATGCCGGAAGTAAAGAATTTTGAGCCGGTAGAGGCGTTGGATGGCGGAGAGGACGGCCTGGATTTTTATCGGCAGATTGTAAAAGAGAGCGGGCAGTTTTTGAAATCTAACGGTTATTTGTGCCTGGAAATCGGCCATGACCAGGGGGGGAGGGTGGCGTTTCTCATGGAGGAGAATGGCTACCGTAATGTGAAAGTTATTAAAGACCTTGCGGGCAATGCACGGGTTGTTCGTGGAAATCTGCCGTCAGTGAAATAGAAAGGAAGAGACATATGTTTGATAAGTTAGAGGATATCCTTCTTCGTTTTGAAGAAATTATGAATCAGCTCAGTGAGCCAGATGTGGCGAACGATACAAATCGTTTCCGTAAACTGATGAAAGAACAGAGCGATCTTGCACCGATTGTGGAGGCTTATAAAGAGTATAAGCAGGCCAAGCAGAATATCGAGGATTCTCTTGCCATGCTTGAAGAGGAAAATGATGAGGAAATGCGCGAGCTTGCCAAGGAGGAACTAAATGAGTCCAGGGGAAGAGTGGAAGAGTTAGAGAAGGAATTGAAGATTCTGCTGCTTCCCAAAGACCCTAATGATGATAAAAATGTAATTGTGGAAATCCGTGCGGGAGCAGGTGGGGATGAGGCAGCGTTGTTTGCAGCGGAAATTTATCGTATGTATGTACATTTTGCAGAGGCCCATCGCTGGAAAGTGGAGACTATGGAGTGTGAGGAGATTGGCATAGGCGGCATGAAGAACGTCACTTTTATGATTACCGGACAGGGCGCTTATTCCGTGATGAAGTATGAATCAGGTGTTCATCGGGTGCAGCGTGTGCCGGAGACTGAGTCGGGCGGGCGTATCCATACTTCCACGATTACAGTTGCGGTTATGCCGGAAGCTGAGGACGTAGATGTTGTCATTGATGAAAAGGACATCCGCATTGACGTTATGCGTGCTTCTGGAAATGGCGGGCAGTGTGTCAACACAACAGATTCAGCAGTGCGCTTGACACATCATCCTACTGGAATCGTCATTTACAGTCAGACCGAAAAGTCTCAGTTACAGAATAAGGAGAAAGCATTTGCACTGCTGCGTGCAAAACTTTATGACATCGAATGTCAGAAGCAGCATGACGCGGAGGCGGAGGCCAGGAGGAGCCAAATTGGCACAGGGGATCGTTCGGAGAAAATCCGTACTTATAATTTCCCGCAGGGACGCGTCACGGACCATCGGATTAACCTGACTTTGTATAAGTTAGATAAAGTAATGAACGGCGAGATACAAGAGATTGTGGATGCCTGTATTGCAGCCGATCAGGCGGCCAAGCTGGCAAATATGGGGGAAAGTGCCTAAGAGCCATGATTTTGCGAGGGATAGGAGAATTTGATATTGTTGAGAACGGAATAAATATGTCAAAAAGACGGTCGCAGGCAGCTTCATCGACTGTCTTTTTTGCTTTTTGGATTTTATGGATGCACTGTGTGCCCCTGTTTGGGCAGTATGGATGTATGTATACAACGCCGGATCATGTTTTCCAGATGGGGGCAGTGGGGTATTTCGGATGAAACAATTTACTTTATCATTAGTGAAAAACAGCCTGCGCCCAGTTGTGAAATTAGAAAGTTGGAATAATTTCAGGGCATTGCTGGACACAATGTTTTTTTCAGTGGATTTGGTGGAAGTACGAAAGGAAATTTGTATGAAGTGCAAAAGATTGTGATTGGTGACCTTATTTTTCAAAATACACATATTATAGCCTGTAAAGATTTGCAAGATGTCCCTTTTCAATTAATTTTAAGCGCGACAATGTTCCAAAACCTGATTTACGAAATTGATGATAAAAACCATAGGTTCAATGTCACAATACCGGATGATGAAAGTAATGTAAGGAATCTTAGAATTGAAGATGCAAATGGAAGATTGCATCTATTGTGCCATTCTGCCTGAAAAATAGCCTGGTTTATAATAAAGAACTTTAAAAGTGTATTGCAAGCTTTGGATTTTGTGCAAAGCAAACATATATATAAAGGAATTCCCCCAATATTCGTGTGCGCTATGCGTTGATTTTAAACAAAAGAAATTAATATTCTCTGAAATAATTAAGAGAAGTTCAGCTCTTTGAAAAATACAGAATTGTTTATCCGTCCGCTTGTGGGGCGGGTCATTTTCTTACTGAGGATATAGAAGCAATTAACGCTATTATTGACGCCAAAGAGGATAATTCGTGGGTTAGGAATTTGATTTATGGTATTGAGAAAGACTACCGGCTTACTCGTGTTTCTAAAATTTCATTGTTTATGAATGGCGCCGGTGAAGGAAATAATATTTTTGGAATTTTTATATTAGATCGATTGTCCAATTAGGAAGCAAAACATTTAGCGCCACAGACAATAATACCGTAATTATGTTTCTGGAGAAATATAGCGAACCACCCAAGAGGATGGATCTGGTTGGCGATAGCGTAACCGCTATTATGCGTGGCGAAGTTCTTAAAAAAATCTTAAAGTAGAATAATTTTCATTGTCTCTCAGGAAGTCTTGTGCTATAATGCAATTTGATAATGTGCAGAATAATGTAAAAGACTGTATTTAGTGTAGAGATTTAGGGTCAAGCGCTAGATACGGCTATCAGAGTAAAAAGGTGGTTAGCATGAGAGACAAAGTGAAAGAGCTTCTTTATCGTTACCGGCACGGCTGGATTTTATTATATCTGGTTATCTATCAGATATGGTTTGTTTATGTAGAACGTACGGTGACTAGGCGTTTCCACATCGTACATATGGCAGTGGATGACTATATTCCTTTTATTGAAATCTTTATCGTCCCGTATCTGCTATGGTTCGGATATGTAGCGTTTGCGATTGCATGGTTCTTTTTTAAGGATGTGCAGGATTTTTATAAAATCTGTACGTTTTTATTTGTAGGCATGACCGTATTCCTTGTCATATCAACGGTATATCCGAATGGGCATTATCTGAGGCCGCGCGTGTTTGAGAGGGATAATATTTTTATTACAATGGTCAAAGGGCTGTATATGATTGATACGCCTACCAATCTGTTTCCAAGTATTCATGTGTATAATTCCCTCGGCGTACATCTGGCAGTTATGCACAGCGATAAGCTGAAAGAGAAGAAATGGGTTAGAAGGATATCTTTTGTTTTGATGTGCACGATAATTGCTTCTACAATGTTTTTGAAACAGCATTCCGTATTTGACGTGGTTACCGGATGTGTGATGGCGCTTATCATGTATACGCTTGTGTATGCGAGAGAGTGGCAGTTTGGCAGGCGGGATGCATATGAGGGACACTACCGTGAGAAGACAAGATACAGAGAAATTTGAGTTTGAAACTCAAAATATATAAATGAAAGGAAAAGGTTATAATGTTAGAAGAATTAAAAAGTTTAGGTGTGGATGTTGATGAGGCATTAAAACGTCTGGGGGGCAACGAAGCATTTTATAAGAAGATGCTGGGGCGCATTCAATCTATGTTGGAAGAGACAACGGTAGACCCAGAATTTGACGCTAATGATTACCAGGGAGTGATTGAGAGCGCGCACGCTATCAAGGGAGCTACGGGCAATTTGTCCCTGACACCGCTGTACAAGGCATATACGGACATTGTAGATTTGCTGCGTCAGGGGAATCCAGAGGAGGCAAGGAAAATCATTGTAGATATCCTTCCGGTGCAGGCAAAGATTCTGGAAGTAATCAATAAGTATCAATAAGTATCAATAAGTTTAAATTAGGAAGTTTCCAGAGAATCCACATATTTTCTGCTTTATCACGATATAATGGAATAAATGCCAAAAAGGAGCAGATAGTATGTGCGGAATAGCAGGGTTTTATCATAGAGAAAAGGATTACGAAAAGGATGGGACGTATTACCGCTCCATCCTTGTTGCTATGCACGAAAAATTGAACCGCAGGGGACCGGACGATGCGGGCGTTTATTTAAGCGGGCAGTGCGGGTTGTCGCACAGCCGTCTTTCCATTATCGACTTATCTGGCGGGCATCAGCCTATGGTGCGCAGGCAGGGGGAACGCGTCTGCGCCATTGCGTATAATGGAGAATTGTATAATGCAAAAGAATTACGCGGAGAATTAAAAGAGAGAGGATGGTGTTTTGAGACCTCCTGTGACACGGAAGTAATTTTGTTGGGATTTATGGAGTATGGGGTAGGGATAGCCTGCAAATTGAACGGTATTTTTGCCTTTGCCATATTGGATGAGAGAGAAGACATGTTGTATCTTTTCCGCGACCCGCTGGGTGTGAAGCCTCTATTTTATATGAAGAAAGATGATGAGTTGATTTTTGCCTCGGAGCCGAAAGGAATTCTTGCACATCCGGCGGTAACGGCAGAACTTGACCGGGAAGGTTTGAATGAGGTTTTTGGCGTGGGACCGGCAAGAAGCGCTGGATGCGGTGTCTTCAGAGGGATGAAAGAGGTTTGCCCGGGAGAATATATTACTTATGGAAAGAAACGGGCATTACAGCGCAAAGTTTATTGGAAGCTGGAAAGCTGCCCGCACACGGACAGTTACAAACGGACCGTTGAGACCGTCTCTGAACTGGTGCAGGATTCCATACGGCGGCAAATGGTATCGGATGTGCCTATCTGTACATTTTTATCCGGCGGTGTGGATAGCAGCCTTGTGTCCGCGGTGTGCGCTGCGGAACTGAAAAAGCAGGGCAGAAGGCTCACGACATTTTCTTTTGATTTTGTAGACAATCAGAAAAATTTCAAGGCCAATGCATTCCAACCTTCTCAAGACCGGCCGTATGTAGAGAAAATGGCGGCATATATTGGTTCCGAGCATCATTTTCTGGAGTGTGACAATGAACATCAGATAGAAATGTTATTTGATTCGGTAAAGGCGCATGATTTACCGGCGATGGCGGATGTGGATTCTTCCATGTTGTATTTCTGTTCCCAGGTGAGCAAGAGCCATAAGGTAACGCTGACCGGAGAGTGCGCCGATGAGATTTTTGGCGGTTATCCCTGGTTTCACAAAGAGGAATGTTTTCAGGCAGATACGTTTCCTTGGACGATGGATCTCTTTCCCAGAAAGGAGCTGCTTGCAGATGAATTTCTGGAATTTTTGCGCATGGATGAGTATGTGAAGGAGTGCTATCAGAAGTCCATAGCAGAGACGCCAAAATGCGCAGAAGACAGTCCCAAAGAGGCGAGACGGCGGGAGATTTCCTGGCTGAATCTCAGATGGTTTATGCAGACGCTGTTAAACCGCATGGACCGCACCAGCATGTACAGCGGGTTGGAGGCGAGAGTGCCTTTTGCTGATAAGCGGATTGTGCAATACGTCTGGAATGTACCTTGGGAAATGAAAGCGAAGGATGGCGTGGTAAAGAACTTGCTCAGACAGGCCGGCAGGGGGATTTTGCCGGATGAAGTGCTGTTTCGCAAAAAATCTCCTTATCCTAAGACATACGATCCGCGTTATGAGAATCTTTTGAAGGGCAGAATGCGGCAATTGTTGATAGACGGCAGCGCACCGGTATTGCAATTTTTAAATAAAGATAAGGTGGAGGCGTTTCTGGCGCGGCCTTCCGATTATGGCAAACCCTGGTATGGGCAGCTCATGGCAGGTCCGCAGATGCTTGCATACCTGATACAGATTAATGCCTGGATGGAACGGTATGAAATAAAAGTTCGTGGTTATTAATATAATAGAAGAGAAGCAATACGATAATTTATAATAAGGTGGAGGAATAAATTCAGAACCCCAAGCCACAGACATGCCGGCAGAGCCGTCATACGAGGCTGTCGCACTAATAAATTTACTCGTTCAAAAGGTCTTGCCGCTAACGCGGCAAAGACAGAATGCACAAAAATCACCCTGGGAAGCTAGCTTCCCAAGATAATTTTTGTGCATGTCTGGCATTGTTTCGCAATGTAAACCTTTTGAACGTATCATAGCTTGTAATAAATAATCGGAAAAAATTTGTGCGAGCACATTTTTTTCCGATTTGTTCGTCTGGCTGAACTGTTACTCTGAATTTATAAACAAAGTATAAATTCTAAAAATCCTATTGACAATGAATTTTGATAGTGCTATCTTAATACATAGATGTTAGCACTCTTGAAAGCTGAGTGCTAACAACAAGAGCAGAAAGGAAGATTGTGATGCAGGAGCTGGATGAACGCAAAAGGAAAATTTTAAATGCCATTATCCGTAATTACTTGGACACAGGCGAACCAGTGGGCTCCAGAACGATTTCAAAGTATTCTGATTTGAATCTGAGTTCTGCCACAATCCGTAATGAGATGTCGGATTTAGAGGAGTTGGGCTATATTCTTCAGCCGCATACTTCAGCCGGCAGAATCCCTTCTGATAAAGGCTACCGCTTTTATGTAGACAACCTGATTTTAGAAAAAGACCGTGAAGTCACAGAGATGAAGGAGTTCATGATCGAGCATACGGAGCGCGTGGAACAGGTATTGAAGCAGATGGCAAAGACTTTAGCTACAAATACCAACTACACTGCCATGATAACGGCGCCGTCGTATCAGCGTAACAAGGTGAAGTTTATACAGCTTTCCCAGGTAGATGAAGAACAACTTTTGGCTGTCATTGTGACCGAGGGCAATATAGTAAAGAATAAGATGATTTCTACCAGGGAAGCCTTAGATAATGAAACATTACTTAAGTTGAATATTTTGTTGAACAGCAGTCTCAATGGGTTGTCGGCAGATCAGATTAACTTGGCAACGATTGCCAGGCTCAAAGAACAGGCGGGAATCCACAGCAATATTGTGGGTGATGTGCTGGACGCCCTGGCGGGGGCTTTTCAGGAGGAAGAAGAACTTGAGGTCTATACCAGCGGTACGACAAACATTCTGAAATATCCCGAATTAAGTGATTCCCAGAAGGCCAGTGAGCTGCTGAATGCTTTTGAGGAGAAGAAGCAGTTAATCACCTTGGTAAATGAGACATTATCTTCTGGGGAACAGACAGGAATTCAGGTATATATTGGGGATGAGTCGCCGATACAGAATATGAAGGATTGCAGCGTAGTGACGGCGACATACCAGATAGGCGAAGGGATGCAGGGAACTATCGGAATTATTGGTCCCAAGCGCATGGATTATGAAAATGTCATGGATAATCTAAAGACTTTGAAAAGTCAGTTAGATTCCGTGTTTCAGAAAAACAAGGACAAATAAGTGAGCAGAGAGGTGGATGGATATGGAAGCAGCAGATAACAAAGACATAGATACAAAGACAGATAACATGGAAGAATCAGATAATCCCGTGGAAGGAGCAGAGAGCGAAACTGCCGAGGACGAATTAGAGGAATGCGCAAAAGCAAAAGAGACGCAAGAAGATAATTCTGAGGAAGAAGTTGCCGTGGAGGAGGATTCGGAAGGCGCTCAGAATGAGAAAAAGGGCTTATTTAAGAAGAAAGATAAAAAAAGTAAGCAGGAAGAGAAGATTGCGGAGTTGAGTGACCGTGTACAGCGGCAAATGGCAGAATTTGATAATTTCCGCAAGCGCACGGAGAAGGAGAAAGCACAGATGTTTGAGGTGGGAGCCAAGAGCATAATTGAAAAAATTCTTCCTGTGGTAGACAATTTTGAGAGAGGATTATCCGCTGTTCCCGATGATGCGAAGGGCGACCCCTTTGTAGAGGGAATGGATAAAATATATAAACAGCTTATGACAGAGCTGGAGAACCTGGAAGTGAAGCCGATTGAAGCGGTGGGAACCGAGTTTGACCCTGAGTTTCACAATGCAGTCATGCAGGTGGAGAGCGATGAATTTGAATCCGGCATAGTGGCGCAGGAGCTTCAGAAAGGTTATATGTACCGGGACAGCGTGGTAAGGCATAGTATGGTAGCAGTAGTCCAATAAAATTAAGGTAAGTTTGAAACCCAATCACTATAAATAATTCAGATAATCATTTTTAAGAGGAGGTCTCTATTATGAGCAAGATAATTGGTATTGATTTAGGAACAACAAATAGCTGTGTGGCAGTTATGGAAGGTGGTAAGCCGGTGGTTATCGCCAATACAGAAGGAGCAAGGACAACACCCTCTGTTGTTGCATTTACAAAGACTGGCGAGCGTCTTGTGGGTGAGCCCGCAAAGCGTCAGGCTGTCACCAATGCAGAAAAGACCATTTCTTCTATTAAGAGGGATATGGGTACAGAGAGCAAGAAGACAATTGACGACAAGAAGTACTCTCCACAGGAAATTTCCGCTATGATTTTGCAGAAATTGAAAGCTGATGCAGAGAACTATTTGGGTGAGAAAGTAACGGAGGCTGTAATTACGGTTCCTGCATATTTCAATGACGCACAGCGTCAGGCTACGAAGGATGCAGGTAAGATTGCCGGGCTTGATGTAAAGCGTATTATCAACGAGCCTACAGCCGCTGCGCTGGCCTATGGACTTGACAATGAAAAAGAGCAGAAAATCATGGTATACGATCTGGGCGGCGGTACGTTTGACGTGTCCATCATAGAGATAGGTGAAGGCGTTATCGAAGTATTGTCTACATCTGGCGATAACCGTCTGGGCGGCGATGATTTCGACCAGAAAATTACAGATTATATGTTGGCAGAGTTCAAGAAGACAGAGGGCATTGACCTATCGAATGATAAAATGGCATTGCAGAGATTGAAAGAGGCGGCAGAGAAAGCCAAGAAAGAACTTTCTTCTGCAACCACAACGAATATCAACCTTCCGTTTATCACAGCAACTGCTGAGGGTCCCAAGCATTTTGACATGAATCTGACAAGAGCGAAATTTGATGAATTAACGCATGATCTGGTAGAACGTACGGCTGTTCCGGTACAGAACGCGCTCAAAGACGCAGGGCTTTCAGCTTCAGAACTGGGTCAGGTATTGCTGGTAGGCGGTTCTACCCGTGTTCCTGCCGTACAGGATAAGGTGAAACAGCTGACAGGCAAAGAGCCAAGCAAAACTCTGAACCCGGATGAATGTGTAGCTCTCGGCGCTTCTGTGCAGGGCGGTAAGCTTGCAGGAGATGCAGGCGCAGGCGAAATCCTTCTCTTGGATGTAACGCCGTTGTCCTTGTCTATCGAAACTATGGGCGGGGTTGCAACTAGGTTGATTGAGCGTAATACGACGATTCCGACCAAACACAGTCAGATTTTCTCGACAGCAGCAGATAACCAGACCGCCGTTGACATCAATGTGGTACAGGGTGAGCGTCAGTTTGTAAGGGATAACAAGTCCTTAGGACAGTTCCGCTTAGACGGTATTCCGCCTGCAAGACGCGGTGTGCCTCAGATTGAAGTGACATTTGATATTGATGCAAACGGTATTGTAAATGTATCGGCAAAAGATTTGGGAACAGGAAAAGAACAGCATATCACGATCACGGCAGGTTCTAATATGTCTGAGGATGACATTAATAAGGCTGTCAAAGAGGCCGCAGAGTTCGAGGCACAGGATAAGAAACGTAAGGAAGCGATTGATACCAGAAATGATGCTGATTCCTTTGTATTCCAGACTGAGAAAGCGCTGGAAGAGGTTGGCGCTAATATAGATGCGGCAGACAAATCAGCCGTAGAAGCAGACTTAAATGCGCTCAAGGCATTGGTTGAAGCTCATCCTAACGCTGAGGAGATGACAGACGACCAGGTTGGCGAGATGAAAGCGGCCAAAGAGAAACTTATGGAGAGCGCACAAAAAGTATTTGCCAAGATGTATGAAAATGCGCAGGCAGCGCAGGGTGCGCAGGGCGCTGGCCCCGATATGGGAAATGCATCTTACAGCAGTGCAGACGACGACGTGGTGGACGCAGATTATAAGGAAGTGTGAAAACAATGAGTCAAGTAACATCATGAGTAACGGAGGCTATTGGCCGGAGTTATGAATGATGGAAGGCGCGAGAATGCGAAGCATGCAGCGGCTGGTTTTCACAGATAACTTGCAAAAAAGGGAGTTTATCATGGCAGAGCAGAAGAGAGACTATTACGAAGTCCTGGGCGTTGATAAGAATGCAGATGATGCGGCAATTAAGAAGGCATACCGCCAGCTTGCCAAAAAGTATCATCCTGACATGAATCCAGGAGACGCGGAGGCAGAGAAAAAATTTAAAGAGGCATCCGAGGCATATGCAGTGCTGAGTGATCCGGATAAGAAGCGTCAATACGACCAGTTCGGGCATGCCGCGTTTGAGGGCGGCATGGGCGGCGGAGGATTTGATTTCTCCGGCATGGATATGGGCGATATATTTGGCGATATATTCGGCGACTTTTTTGGCGGAGGGCGCAGACGCTCCTCTGCCAACAATGGCCCGATGAAAGGCGCAAACTTACGCGCCGCAGTGCGCGTGACTTTCGAGGAAGCAGCCTTTGGATGTGAGAAAGAGATAGAGATTACGCTGAAAGACGAGTGCCAGACGTGCCATACAACTGGAGCAAAACCAGGGACTACCCCCGAGACATGCAAGAAATGCGGCGGTAAGGGTAAGGTTGTCTACACACAGCAGTCTTTCCTTGGTATGGTGCAGAATGTGCAGACATGCCCGGAGTGCCGGGGGACTGGTAAAATCATCAAAGAAAAATGCCCGGATTGTAACGGAAGCGGTTATATTGCAAAGCGTAAGAAGATTAAAGTTTCTATTCCGGCAGGTATTGACAATGGACAGAGCGTCCGCATTCGGGATAAAGGAGAACCGGGAACGAATGGCGGTCCCAGAGGTGATTTGCTGGTGGAGGTCAATGTCAGCAGGCACCCAATCTTCCAACGCCAGGACATGAATATCTACTCAACGGCGCCAATTTCATTTGCCCAGGCAGCGTTAGGCGGCGAGGTGCGCATCAGTACCATTGACGGTGATATCTTGTATGATGTAAAGCCTGGTACGCAGACGGATACCAGAATCCGTCTCAAAGGCAAAGGCATTCCGTCCTTGCGCAACTCTTCGGTACGCGGCGACCACTATGTTACCCTTGTAGTCCAGGTGCCTACCAGTTTAAATGGAGAGGCAAAGGAAGCGCTGCGCAAATTTGACGAGGTGAGCGGGCAGTCCTTAAAGAAACAGGATGGCGCAGCGGGCACAGAAAAGAAGAAAAAGGGCTTTATGGGCAAAATAAAAGAGACGCTAGAAGATATGTAATGATGGGCTGTATTCTGTGAAATGTTGCAGAGTACAGCTTTTTTGAGGCTTTCCATGGAGCAAAGCGAAACTCCGAGTTTCTCCTTGCCAATCTGTATTGGCTATTATATAATGGGTACAGTGTAATTGTTCGGAATATAAAACAAGGAGGCAGTGTTGTGAAAAAACGTATATGGTCGTTTTTGATTGTTTTATGCTTGTTAATATCTGTCCCATTACCGGTTCACGCTGAGAGTGATGACATACAGACAAATAATATAGCGTTGGCGGAGGATGCGGCTGTATTGTCAGGGATTACGGCTGCGGACGTAAGCGGAGCCTATACCGGCAGGCCTTATGTGATTGAAATTAAAGGAACGCAGGAGGGCGATACCGTAGAATATGCGGGGGCAGATGGGAAATACCAGGCAGGCCAGCCGGAAATGATAAATGCTGGATCATACGAGGTAATATACAAGGTGACAAGAGAGGGATATCAGCCGTTTATAGGAAGCGTAAAGGTAGATATTTCGCGTGCGGTCCCCAGTTATGCGGTTCCTGAAAACCTCAAAGGGTTCAGCGGCGCAGCCTTGGGTACTGTAGAGCTCCCGGATAATTTCCTCTGGCAGTCAGACCCCAGGACAACGCTTGGCAAAACAGGAATTCAGAAATACTATGTGTGCTACAGGCCGACAGATCAGTTAAATTATACGGTTGCCACAGATATTGAGGTATTTGTTGAGGTAAAATGTCCTGGACATCAGTATAAGTGTGTGGTGAATAAAAAGGCTACGGAGACGCAGAAGGGCAAGAGGATATACGCTTGTAAGTTGTGCAGCAAAGCCTACACAGAAGAAATATCCATGCTCTCGCCCGCAAGGCCGACACGGGTATCGAATCTTAAGGCGACAAATAGGACGACGGATTCTTTGTCGTATTCCTGGAAAAAGACAGCGGGCGTAAATTACCGTCTGATGTTCTACCGGGGAAGTAAGGTTGTATCTACACAATATGTGACAGGGAATATCTGCATATTTAAGAAATTGAAACCAGCAACTGTCTATACGTTGCGGGTTACGCCTTACCGCGTCGTCAACCGGCAGAACATTTTTGCCAAAGATACCGGGAGCATAAAGACTGCGACGTCTCCGGCGAAGGCCAAACTGAGTACAGCCAAGAGAAAGAACAGCAGTAAAGTAAGGCTGACATGGGAGAAAGCTGCCGGCGCAGCCGGTTATGAAATTTCCATGAAAACCGGAAATGGCAAGTATAAGAAAGTTAAGACTGTGGGAAACGGCAAGACGCTTTCCTTTACGATGACTGGGCTGAACAAGAAAAATGCATACAGTTTCCGGGTACGCGCGTACACTGTCGTAGACGGGAAAAAGATTTACGGTGCGTACAGCAATGTAAAAAAGGTCAGAAAGTAACATATCTGTAATAGGATTAGGATGCGAGGCACCTTAATCTCAGGAATCAGGCCGATGCGAGGCTGGTGAAAGAGCCATGCTGAAACGGCATAAAGGGGGAAGAAAGATGGATCAGCCGAAACGGCAGATGGGGAGAATGATTCGGGAACCAATGTCGGAGGATCTTCAGACCAGAATATTGCACAAAGAGAGAAAGCAGCTGGAGGAAGACAGACGCAGATTCAAACAAGAGCAGCAGGAATTCTATACGAGGCAGAGTTTGGAGAAGAAGCGTATGGCAGAGGAGAAACATCTGTTTCAAATGAAATGGAAAATCCTGGAAGGGGAATTGCAAAGGCTCGCCCGTGACAGACAGGACATTGAGGCGGAGAAGAAACGTTATTCCCGCGGAGCAGGCAGCCGCATGGCCAAAAATGTGGAAGAGCTTCTTCCGCAGGCGCAGATGTTTTTTTCGGGTGTTGACAATATGCATACATTAAAAAAGAGGTACAAAGACCTCACAAAAATTTACCATCCTGATAATATGGCGGGCGACACCGGCACATTGCAGATTATTAACCGGGCTTATGAAAGCCTCAAGAAACAGTTCAAGGCATAGGAGCGCAGATATGAAATGGAAACAATACACGATTCAGACGACTACCCAAGCCGAGGAGTTTGTCAGCGGTATGCTGGCAGAGTTGGGGATTGCAGGCGTGCAGATTGAGGACAATCTTCCGCTCTCAACGGAAGATAAAGAAAAGATGTATATTGATATTTTGCCTGAACTGCCTCCGGATGACGGCGTTGCCAGGATAAGTTTCTTTCTCGATGATGATGGGAACCATGAGGAATTTCTCAGCCGCGTACGTGAAGAGCTGGAAAATTTAAGAGCGTTCGTGGATGTGGGAAGTGTGGAAATTATAGAGAAGGAGACGGAGGATAAGGATTGGATTGACAATTGGAAGAAATATTTTAAGTCTTTTGTGATTGAAGATATCTTGATTAAACCGACCTGGGAACAAATGCCGCAGCAGGGAGAGTATCGCAGTGTTATTGAGATTGATCCCGGCACTTCTTTTGGCACAGGTAAGCATGAGACTACCCAGCTGTGCATCCGGCAGCTCTGTAAATACATGAAGCCAGGCGACCGGGTGTTGGATGTAGGCTGTGGGAGCGGTATTTTATCTCTCGTCAGTTTAAAACTGGGCGCGTCTTCTGTGACGGGGACGGATATTGATCCTATATGCATGGAGGCGACGGCAGACAACATGCAAATCAATCATTTGTCCATGGAGGGGAATCATTTTTTTCATGGAAATCTCATTGACGACGAACAGTTACAGAGAGAGGTAGGGAAAGGATATGATATTGTAGTTGCCAATATTCTTGCGGATATTATTATTCCGCTGACGCCAGTAATCCCAGACCATATGAAAAAGGGCGGTATCTATATTATGAGCGGAATTATTGATTTTAAGGAAGAAGCAGTAAGGAAGGCTGTTGTGGATGCCGGATTTGAAATTTTAGAGATCGGCAGCCAGGGAGAATGGCGCAGTATTACCGCCAGAAAATAACATAGGAGCAAGAAAATGTATCAGTTTTTTGTAGAACCAGAGCAGATTCGGGAGACAGAGGTTATCATTGCAGGAAGTGATGTAAACCATATAAAGAATGTGCTGCGTATGCGCAAAGGGGAAAAGGTGCGCATCAGCGACAACGCAGGCAGGGATCTGTACTGTGAGATAGGAAGCATCGAGGACACCCGGATTATGCTTACGATTATAAAAGAAGCGGAGGGCACGGAGCCGTCCCTGGCAATTACGTTGTTCCAGGGGCTTCCCAAAGGGGATAAGATGGAACTGGTAATCCAGAAAGCAGTGGAACTTGGCGTGTCTGAAATTATTCCGGTTGCTATGAAGAATTGTGTGGTGAAACTGGACGAGAAACGGGCCCAGGCGAAACAGGCGAGATGGCAGGCGATTGCAGAGAGCGCAGCCAAACAATCCAAGCGCAGTATCATCCCTACAGTCGGAATGCCCCTGGGGTTTGCGCAGGCGGCGGAATATGCGAAGAAATTAGATTGGCGGATTCTACCATATGAGAACCAGAGGGGAATAGCGCATACGAGAGAAGTGTTTGGCCGTATTCAAAAAGGCTGCTCAGTGGGAATTTTCATTGGGCCGGAGGGTGGTTACGACTCAACGGAGATTGCGCTTGTGAAGGAGGATATGGAGATGGTTTCTCTCGGCAACCGTATTCTCCGCACGGAAACAGCCGGTCTCTGTGCGCTTTCTATGTTGATGTACGCGGTGGAGGATTAAGACTTGATGGAAGCATATTTTGACAATTCTGCTACAACGAGATGTTCCATGGGCGCAAAGGATATTATGGTGCGCGCGTTGGTGGAGGATTACGGTAACCCCTCCTCTTTGCACGGCAAGGGGATGCAGGGGGAGAATTATATTCGGGATGCCAGGGCAAAGATTTGTAAGACGCTCAAAGCCAAGGAGTCGGAGCTGATTTTTACTTCCGGGGGAACGGAATCGAATAATCTTGCTATTTTGGGAGGCGCTATAGCGAACAGGCGCGGTGGCAATCATCTCATCACCACGAGGATTGAACATCCGGCGGTATCTGCACCTATGAAGTATTTAGAGGAGCAGGGGTTTGAGGTGACTTATCTTAACGTGGATAAAGATGGGTGCATCTCCTTAGAGGAGCTGCGGGATGCAGTGACGGAGGAGACAATTTTGGTATCCATCATGTATGTGAATAATGAGATTGGAGCTGTGGAACCAGTTCAGGAGGCAGCAAAGATCATTAAGCAGAAAAATTCAGGAACGTTGTTCCATGTGGACGCGATTCAGGCGTATGGGAAATACATCATCCATCCCGGAAAATTGGGGATTGACATGATGTCGGTCAGCGGACACAAGATTCACGGCCCAAAGGGAAGCGGATTTCTCTATGTGAGAGAAAAAACCAAGTTAAAGCCGCTGATTTACGGCGGCGGGCAGCAAAAGAATATGCGCTCTGGAACAGAGAATGTACCGGGGATTGCAGGATTGGGACAAGCTGCGCAGGAGGCTTATGAGGATTTTGCCGAAAAGCAGGCATATTTATACAGGTTAAAGGATGCGTTCATCCAGGGACTTGAAGGTCAGGAGTGGGCGCATATCAACGGAAGAACAGGGGCGGACAGCGCACCGCATATTGTCAGTCTCAGCGTAGACGGCGTGCGCAGTGAGGTGCTTCTTCATGCACTTGAGGACAGGCATATTTATGTATCTGCCGGCAGCGCCTGCGCTTCTAACAAGCCGGCGGTTAGCGCGACACTTGCGGCAATTGGCGTCAGGCGGGAATACTTGGATTCGACTGTGCGCATCAGTTTTTGCGCGCAGAACACGTTGGAAGAAGTGGAATATTGCATTGCCAACTTGAAGGAGCTGGTTCCCATGTTGGGAAAATACACCAGGCGTTAGAAAGGAAAGAACATGTTTAAAGCGTTTTTGATAAAATATGGGGAAATTGGCATAAAGGGTAAGAACCGCCATTTATTTGAGGATGCTCTGGTGCGCCAGATTAAGTATGCACTAAAGCCCGTGGACGGGGAATTTCAGATTAGCAAAGAACAGGGGCGCATTTATATAGAGGCGTTGACGGACTATGATTATGATGAAACAGTAGAAAGCCTTCAGCATGTGTTTGGCATTGTGGGGATTTGTCCAGTGGTGCTCACGGAGGAGGAAGGGTTTGACAAGCTTGCAGCGGATGTGGTATCTTATGTGGATAAGCGTTATCCTGATAAGCATAAGACTTTCAAGGTCAACACCCGGCGGGCACGCAAGAGTTACCCTATCCCGTCCATGGAGGTAAACGCCGCTCTGGGTGAGAGAATTCTCAAGGCGTTTCCCGAAATGACAGTGGACGTGCATAACCCGGATATTCTTCTGAATATAGAAATCCGTGCGAAGATTATTATTTACTCAGAGGTTATCCCAGGGCCAGGTGGCATGCCGGTCGGCACAAACGGCAAGGGAATGCTGCTTTTGTCTGGTGGAATTGACAGTCCGGTAGCCGGCTATATGATAGCCAAGCGCGGTGTAAAGATTGACGCCGTTTATTTCCACGCGCCCCCTTATACGAGTGAGCGCGCCAAGCAGAAAGTTGTGGATTTGGCGAGAATTGTGGCAAAGTATACAGGTCCAATTTACTTGAAAGTAGTAAATTTTACGGATATTCAGATGTACATTTATGAGAAATGTCCGCATGATGAGCTGACAATTATCATGCGCCGTTATATGATGCGGATAGCAGAGCATTTTGCCAGGGAAACGGAATCTTTGGGGCTGATAACGGGGGAGAGCATCGGTCAGGTGGCCAGCCAGACCATGCAGTCTCTGGCTTCCACGGATGAAGTGTGCACAATGCCGGTCTATCGTCCCCTGATTGGTTTTGATAAGCAGGAGATTGTCGAGTTGTCTAAAAAGATTGGCACGTTTGAGACGTCTATTCTTCCCTATGAGGACTGCTGTACCATTTTTGTAGCCAAGCATCCGGTGACGAAACCAAGCCTCAAGGTAATTCGTCGTTCGGAGACACATTTGAAAGAGCAGATTGAGGAGATGGTGAAGACTGCCATTGAGACGACAGAGACAATCATTGTTAAATGGCAGGAGGAAGCCTGACGTCTTGAACTAGAGACAATGAATGGAAAGGAAAACCCCCATGAAACTCATGGGGGAATGGTATTTTGATAAAATTAAACAAGATACGGTTTGATTACTTCCATGACCTCGTCCTTATTTTCTTCTGCATGGATTTTTAAATCAATAGGTTTGGACAGGTCAAGGCTGAAGATTCCCATAATGGATTTGGCGTCGATAACGTATCTGCCAGAGATTAAATCAAAGTCAAAATCAAACTGCGTGATGGCGTTGACAAAAGATTTCACCTTGTCGATGGAATTTAAAGAAATTTGTACTTCTATCATGATAAAAGCCTCCTTAATATTAAATGATATTTTGTTTTACAGTTTAGAAACATTTTCTTTATCTTATCGCCTTTTAGGGGAAAAGTCAATAACGCCATAACCATTTTCAGGAAGAAAAAGGAACGGTTTGGCCATTGTAATCGCATGTGGTAAATTGTCAAAAGGAAATAAGATGCAGAAAGGTATGGAAAGCAACATGAGAAAAGCGGCATTGCACAATCTTGGCTGCAAGGTAAATGCATATGAGACAGAGAGTATGCAACAGTTATTGGAAGCGTCCGGTTATGAAATTGTGCCTTTTGAGGAGGCAGCCGACGTTTATGTTATCAATACATGTTCCGTCACCAATATAGCTGACCGCAAATCCAGGCAGATGGTTCACCGCGCCAAGAAGAAGAATCCCAACAGCGTGGTGGTTGCCGCCGGATGTTATGTACAGACAGCGAGAGAGCAGGTGCAGAAGGATAACGCCGTTGATATTCTGATTGGCAATAATAAGAAGCATGAACTGCCGATACTGCTGGAGCGTTTTTTTGCAACGCGGGAAACAGCATCCAGAACCGTGTCTTTGGTGGAGGATATTGCCACGGATAGCGGTTATGAATCGTTATCCATCAGCCGAACGGCGGAGCGTACACGGGCGTTTGTCAAAGTACAGGATGGCTGTAATCAGTTTTGTAGTTACTGTATCATTCCATATGCCAGGGGGCGTGTCAGGAGCCGGCAGGTTGCGGATGTACTGGAGGAAGCAGCGCGCATTGCAGCAAGCGGCTGCCGGGAGGTTGTACTTACGGGGATACATCTGAGTTCGTATGGCGTTGATTTAGGAACAAATCTTTTACATTTGATAGAAGAAGTCCATAAAGTGCCAGGAATTGTGCGGATACGGCTTGGTTCCCTGGAACCGAAAATCATCACGGAGGAGTTTGCCAGGCGGCTGTCCCGCCTTCCCAAAATCTGCCCGCATTTCCATCTGTCTTTGCAGAGTGGATGTGATGATACGCTGCGGCGCATGAACCGCAAATATACTTGCAGAGAGTACCGGCATGTTTGCGATATCTTGCGAAACAATTTTTCCCACCCGGCAATTACCACGGATGTTATTGTGGGTTTTCCGGGGGAGACGGACGAAGAGTTTGAGACGACTAGAAAATTCTTGCGCCAGATTGGATTTTTTGAAATCCATATTTTTAAATATTCCAGACGAGAGGGTACGCGGGCGGCGAAGATGGAGCGTCAGGTGCCAGAGGAAGTCAAGCAGGCGCGCAGCGAGACGCTGTTTGGAGACCTTGCGCCGATGAATGAAGAATATTTAAAATATTATCTTGGCAGGCAGGCGGAAGTATTGCTGGAAGAGAAAGTTTCTTTCTCTGGGCAGGAATATTTTTTGGGGCATACGAAAGAATATGTAAAAATAGCAGTTCCATTCTCCGGTCAGGAGGACGGGAATCTGGAAAATAAGCTGGTGCAGGGAGTTGTTTCATCAAAGCTGAAAGAACATGTTTTGTTGATGGAGCACGTTTTAGAGGAAGCATAAAAGAAACATCTTGAGTTTTCCGAACATTTGTATTAGAATAGTAAAAAAGAAGATTTATTAGAACGAAAGAGCGAAATAAGGGCGTGGAAAAATGCAGGATAAAAATAATACTCAATTTTTTAAAGTGGAGAAAGAGCAGAAGATACATGTAAACGATATTTTGGAAATCGTATACAGTGCGCTGCGGGAAAAGGGCTACAATCCGGTGAACCAGATTGTCGGGTATATCATGTCCGGCGACCCGACCTATATTACCAGCCACAAGAATGCCAGAAGCCTCATAATGAAAGTGGAACGTGATGAATTGGTGGAGGAAATCCTGCGCCAGTATATTAGGAACAATTTCTGGGAATAGGAGGCGCCAGATGCGGATTATGGGTTTGGACTTTGGCTCCAAAACAGTGGGCGTCGCAGTGAGCGATGCGATGCTTGTGACGGCACAGGGAGTAGAGACTATCCCAAGGAAGTCGCCTGGGAAGCTCAGGCAGACTTTGGCGAGAGTGGAAGAACTGATTGTGGAATACCAGGTGGAGCAAATTGTGCTTGGTTTTCCCAAGAACATGAATAACACGGAAGGTGAACGCTGTGAGAAAACGCTGCAATTTAAGGAGATGTTGGAGAGGCGCAGCGGTCTTCCTGTAGTTTTGTGGGACGAGCGGTTGACGACGGTAGCGGCAGAGCGGACATTGATGGAGAGCGGCGTGCGCAGAGAGAAGCGCAAGAGCTATGTGGATAAGATTGCTGCTGTATTAATTTTACAGGGCTATCTTGATGCACAGGCATTTCAGCAAGAGTAAGACGGGATGAGAGAATCGTAAAGGAATCGTATATGGAAAAAGTGACTTTTCAGTCTCCCCAGGACGGAGAGGCTTTAGAATTTTATGTGATGGAGGAGACGCGTATCAACGGCGTAGATTATCTCCTTGTCACGGAGGAAGAGGACGGCGACTGTGAAGCATTTATTTTAAAGCGGCTGTCACAGGAGCAGGAAGAAGAAGCCATTTATGAGATGGTAGAGGCCGAGGATGAACTGGAATACATATCCAGAATCTTTGTAGAAGTTTTGGATGATGTTGACATCGTCATGTGAGGCAAAAACAGAATATAGAGAGGTGCATTTTGAAGAAAAAAAATAACTCAAAACTGAAAATCATTCCGCTCGGAGGATTAGAGCAGATAGGAATGAATATTACTGCCTTTGAATATGAAGACAGTATTATTGTTGTGGATTGCGGATTGTCTTTTCCCGAGGATGATATGCTGGGAATAGATTTGGTAATCCCGGATGTGACATATCTCAAAGATAACATTGATAAAGTCAAAGGATTTTTTATCACGCATGGACACGAAGACCATATTGGGGCGATTCCCTATGTGCTTCGTGACATCAACGTTCCGATCTATGCAACGAAGCTGACAATCGGCATTATTGACAATAAGCTGCGTGAGCATAACATGCTCACCAAAGTGAAACGCAAGGTTGTAAAATATGGGCAGCATATCAATCTAGGCTGTTTTCGTGTAGAATTTATTAAGACGAACCACAGCATTCAGGATGCGGCAGCCCTTGCTATTTACTCACCGGCTGGAATCGTAGTGCATACCGGTGACTTTAAGGTGGATTATACGCCGGTATTCGGTGATGCCATAGACTTACAGCGATTTGGAGAAATCGGCAAAAAAGGCGTGTTGGCGCTGATGTGTGACAGTACGAACGCAGAGCGTTTGGGCTTTACCAATTCGGAACGCACGGTAGGAAAAACATTTGACAATATATTTTCGGATCATACGGACACGCGTATTATTATTGCCACGTTTGCGTCCAATGTGGACCGTGTTCAGCAGATCATCAATTCGGCATATAAGTTTGGCAGAAAGGTTGTCGTGGAGGGAAGGAGTATGGTGAATATCATCTCGATTGCCACGGAGCTTGGCTATCTGCAAATGCCGGAGAACACTCTGATTGATATTGAACAGCTCAAGGATTACCCGGATGAGCAGACCGTGCTGATTACTACGGGAAGTCAGGGAGAGTCCATGGCTGCGCTGTCCAGGATGGCGGCGAATCTGCACAAGAAGGTAACGATTAAGCCGGGGGACACGATTATATTTAGTTCCAATCCCATTCCAGGTAATGAGAAAGCAGTTTCCAATGTTATCAATGAATTGTTTATGAAGGGCGCAGAGGTGATTTTTCAGGACGCCCATGTTTCCGGCCATGCCTGCCGGGAGGAGATCAAGCTGATTTATTCTTTGGTAAAACCGAAATATGCGATTCCGGTGCATGGAGAGTACAAGCATCTGAAAGCGCAGGCGTCGATTGCACGTGAGCTTGGCTATGATAAAGAGAATATTTTCATACTCTCTTCTGGGAATGTGTTAGAGTTGGATGAGAATGAGGCCAAGGTTACAGGCCAGGTTCCCGTGGGGGATATTCTGGTAGACGGGCTTGGCGTAGGTGATGTGGGGAATATCGTATTGCGTGACCGGCAGCATCTTGCTGAGGACGGAATTATCATTGTGGTAATGACGTTGGAGTCTGGCAGCGGTCAAGTATTGGCTGGTCCCGACATTGTCAGCCGCGGTTTTGTCTATGTGAGAGGCGCGGAAAGCTTGATGGATGAGGCGAAAAAAGTCTTAGATGATGTGATGGATTATTGCATGAGCAATAATATTACAGACTGGGGTAAGATTAAGACAGAGGTGAAAGAGGAACTCAGTGAATTCGTCTGGAAGAAGACGAAGCGCAGGCCTATGATTATGCCGATTATTATGGAAGTATAGCAGATAAAGGCAGGATTGCAGACGAAAGCAAGAGGTTGTTATGGAGCGGATAAACGAATGTTTAGCGAGTTTGATAGAAGCTGTGAAAGATAGCCCCGAATATAAAGAATATCAGAGAATACGGGAGCTTGTTCACCAGGAACCGGAGAAAGAACGGGCAATCAATGAATTTCGCAGGCGTAATTTTGAACTGCACAAATGCCGCAATGTAGATTTGTACGCGGAGATGGATCGGCTTGAGGGGGAATTTGCGCCGTTGCGTGCGCAGCCGTATGTCAATGAATATCTGGCGGCAGAGCTTGCCGTATGCCGGATGATACAGCGTATTAACTATGGCTTAATGATGGAGATTGAGTTTGATCTGGGATTTGAGACTTAAAGGGTAAGGTTATGGGAAGAAGCAAGATTGTATTGAGTGTAGTGAGCAGTATATTGAGTTTTTCTATTATGGTTCTCGTTGTGATTGCAGTATTGAGGACAGGAACAGCTGCTTATGATCTGGGTTACCGGATTTTTACCGAACCTGCTATGGATGAAGCGCCAGGACAGGATGTGACGGTAAAAGTGGAAGAGGGAGTGTCTGCCGTGGAACTCGGAAATCTGCTGGAAGAAAAGAAGCTTGTGAAAAGCGGCGTCTTGTTCATGCTCCAGCTTACGGTACTGGATTATGATGACAAGCTGAAAGCGGGAACTTATACACTCAATACGTCCCAGACTGCAATAGAAATGATGCAGGTTATGGCAGAAGAAGAGACAGAGGAAATTGCAGAATGATAACAGACGAACGTTTGAGCACATATATTAACTCTTTAGACAGAGGAAATCCTCGTTTTTTAGTGGAATTGGAAGAGGAAGCGCATAAAAATTATGTGCCGGTAATCCGAAGGGAAACACAGAATCTTTTGAAACTCCTGCTTGCTATGAACCGCCCGGAATGTATTCTTGAGGTGGGGACTGCGGTGGGATTTTCCGCATTATTGATGGAATTTTTTAATCCGAAGCCTTGTAAGATTACAACTATTGAGAATTATGCGAAGAGGATTCCTATAGCCCGCGAAAATTTTATGCGCGCCGGTAAAGAGAATGTGATACAATTGATAGAAGGGGATGCTAAACTTGTCATGCAGGAATTGTCAGAACAGTATGATTTTGTCTTTATGGACGCCGCTAAAGCCCAATATATCCATTTTCTTCCAGATGTTCTGCGCCTTTTAAGGCCGGGCGGTATATTAGTTTCGGACAATGTATTGCAGGATGGGGAAATTTTAGAGTCCCATTATGCGGTGACAAGGAGAAATCGTACCATCCATAAACGAATGCGCGAGTACTTGTATGAGCTGACCCATATGGATGAGCTGACAACTTCCGTACTACCCATCGGAGATGGCGTGACTGTCAGTGTAAGGAGGAATGTATGAACAAACCGGAATTGCTTGTACCTGCCAGCAGCCTTGAGGTTTTGAAGATAGCCGTGATTTTTGGCGCGGACGCCGTCTATATCGGCGGAGAAGCATTTGGGCTGCGGGCTAAGGCGAAGAATTTTTCTATGGCGGATATGCGTGAGGGCATTGATTTTGCGCATGCGCATCATGTCAAGGTTTATGTGACAGCCAACATCCTGGCCCATAACGAGGATCTTGACGGTGTAAGGGATTATTTTGCGGAGCTGAAAGAGTTGAAACCGGATGCGCTGATTATCTCAGATCCCGGGGTGTTTGCAATTGCCCGCGAAATTTGCCCGGAGCTTGAAGTACACATTTCTACGCAGGCCAATAATACCAATTATGGAACGTATCAGTTTTGGTATAAGCTGGGAGCGAAGCGCGTAGTTTCAGCGAGGGAGCTGTCTTTACAGGAGATTGCAAAGATTCGCGAACATATCCCCAAAGATTTGGAGATTGAGACATTTATTCACGGGGCGATGTGCATTTCTTATTCGGGAAGATGTCTGTTAAGCAATTATTTTACCGGGCGGGACGCCAATCGGGGCGCTTGTACGCATCCCTGCCGCTGGAAATATGCAGTGGTGGAGGAGACAAGGCCGGGAGAATATATGCCTGTATATGAGAATGAGAGGGGCACTTATATTTTTAACTCTAAAGATTTATGTATGGTTGAGCATATCCCGGAGCTTGTGCAGGCAGGCATTGACAGTTTTAAAATAGAGGGCAGGATGAAAACGGCGCTGTATGTGGCAACGGTGGCGAGGACTTACCGCAAGGCGATAGACAATTACTTTATTTCCCGGGAGCAGTATGAGAAAAATATACCCTGGTATTTAGAGCAGATTGTGGGTTGTACGTATCGGCAGTTTACAACCGGGTTTTTCTTTGGAAAACCGGATGAGCATACACAGATTTATGACAATAACACTTATGTGAAGGAATATACTTATTTGGGAATTGTGGGAGAGAAGACCGATAAGGGCTACTGTATCAAGCAGAGAAATAAGTTTTCGGTGGGAGAACAGATTGAAGTGATGAAGCCCGGCGGGGAAAATGTGCCGGTGATTGTGAAGTCAATTAGGGATGCAGAGGGCAATGAGATGGAATCGGCGCCCCATCCCAAACAGGTATTATATATTGATTTAGGACAGCCGTTGGCAAAGTATGATATTTTGCGCAGACAGGAAAAGGAGGAGCAGGCAGATGAATAAGGACAGATATGTGGCATATGTAGGGACATACACGCATGGGAGCAGCGTTGGCATCCACATTTATGACATGGATGTGGAAGAGGGCAAATTGACGGAACGAAAAGTGGTTCCAATTAGCAACCCTTCTGATTTGACGGTTTCCGCCAATGGAAAATTTTTGTATTCCATCGCGGATGAAGGCGTGGCGGCTTTCCGTATTTTGGAGGATGGGGATTTAGAGCCGATTAATGAGAAATGGATTGGCGGTATGCGCGGCTGTTATGTGTCGGTAGACAGTGAGAATCGTTATCTGTTTGTGGGCGGGTATCATGACGGGCGTGTCTCCATGATGAGGCTGAATGAAGACGGCAGCATTGAAGGCATCGCGGATGGTATATTCCACACCGGTATGGGCAGGAGTATTGCAGAGCATAATTACCGCCCTCATGTAAATTGTGTCGAATTGACGCCCTGGCAGAAATTCTTGTGTGCAGTGGACGGCGGTTTAGACCATGTGAAGATTTATGAAATAGATTATGAGAGGGGCAAGCTCAAACTGGCAGACATCATCCGCTCCCCGCTTGATTCTTCGCCTCGTATGATTCGTTTTGGGAAAAAGGGCGAGCATGCTTATGTATTGTGTGAGGAAAGCAATGAGATTAATGTGTATCGTTATGAGTGCGCCCCGGAGGGACCGGTATTTGAAGAGATTCAGAATGTGCCCACAGTAAATAAAGAAGATGGACGGACCGGCTGTGCAGCTTCCGGTATGGAAATCAGCCCGGATGGCAAATATCTGTTCTGTTCTAACGCAGGCGCCAATTCTGTGATGATTTATGAGATTGATGAGACGAGCGGGGAATTGACGGAAGTTTGTGAATCGAAAATAAGCGGGGATTACCCCAAGACGCTGGCAATTTTTCCGGACGGCAGACATTTTGTCAGCTTGAATCACGATACGAATGAGATCACGACTTTCCGCATTGATTATGACAAGAAATATTTCCTAATGATGGCGAAGCCGATTTCCATAGATGAGCCGAATTGTATACACATCCATAAGTTGGTGTAGGGATATGCGGACACCGGAATTAATAGAGATTATCAAAAGTAATGATATTGCCATATACGGTGCGGGCGAGGTCGGAAAGAAGCTATATCACATATTAAAAATTCATAATCTGCACCAAAGAGTCAAATGTTTTGTTGTATCGGATGCAACGGTATCCAGTAGTAACATTGAGGGCGTACCGCTCAGGACAGTCAGTGATTTGGTTGGTGAAAATGTTTTTATACTGCTCGCAGTGCATGAAGTTATAAAGTCAGAAATTGAGGAACATCTGCGTATGCTTCATCTGTCCAATTATGTATGGATTTATCCTCATATCTGGGAGATTGCATTTGGTATGCCCTTAGAGGTCCACACGAAGGTCAGGGTCAGAGATATTCTGCGCAGGCAGCGGGCAGACGGATATTACGCGGCGGCTATTCGTTATCTGGCTATTGAGAATTATTATAAGAAAAATGAAATCGGTTACCGTGCGTATGTCAAAATGCAGCAGATTCATTGTGAAGAAAAGACGGCTGCAAAGCGCTTGGAACGTTTCATACATTTGATTGAGGATTGGCAGAAGTGCGGTTACCGCGAGGAATGCGATATCATGACAGATGCAGACAGCAGGTTATTTGACGGACTGCATCGGTTCAGCCTTGCCTGTTATCATCAGATGGAAGAAGTCTATGCAAGAGTATTCCCGAGCGTCAGTTTTTACAATCAGGTTGTCAGTGAGAAAATTTATATCAACAGAGAAATGCTGGCGGAGCATTTTACAGGGGAGGAGAGAGACGCTGTCCGCGATGCGCAGGGGAGAATAGAGGGCATATATTTAGTTGGGTGACCTTGGTAAAGGGATAAAGATTTCATGCGCAAATCGGCGTCCTGGCAGAAAGGCGGGTTATATTAGTGAAACGAATGAAAAGGGTATTGGCATTATTGTTTTGTATAGGGGTGTTCCAGCTGGTTTTTGGAATAATGCCCACTGAAGCGGCAGCATTCAAATGGGAGCTCTCCGGCGTACAATTGGAACATGAGAAGATTTCCTTTACGATTGGGCAGGTGGAAAAAGCGCAGAATGCGGCGATTGTATTAATGAATTCCCAAAATGAAGAAATCTTATCGCGGGATTTTTCCATTTCCAACCAGAAAGAGGAAATTGTGATTGATTTGGAAGGAGAAGAATGCCTACAGGCGGATTCGGAAAATGGAGCTGCTAAGACGGAATATTATTTGTATGTGAAAGATGAGGAAGGGAATATTGCTACAGATACATATCAGGCATATTTACAGCACCATCAGTACTCCCAGGTAACAGTAGCAGCGTATCCCAATTGGGTGGCAATAAAGAATTTTAATCAGGATGGCATGCATGCATCTGCGACAGTCAACTTTCAGGAATATAAGGGAGAGCAGGATGAGAATGGGGATATTATTATCAAGTATCCGCGTCAGGAAGATGAAACTTATGTTCAAGTGAAATGGTGGGATGATTATGGATGTTCCGGCATGCGCGAAAGAAGAGTGACAAGTGAAAGCTATATTTTTCTCCCTGAACTGGAAGTTTTTCGGGAGAGCACGGAGATCATTTCTGATTGGCTGCGATCTGACCGCAGGCTTGCAGTGAAGATAGGAGACGAGGTCTATTATAGCGGTTATGGCGCAGGGTATTATGCGAATGCGGTAACTTATCCTGAAATTGCCAAGGATATTTCTTCGGTGACAGCATGGGTAGAATGTGAAAATGGAAGCAGGTCCAATGAGAGAACGTATGATATAAGTCATTGTAAATTAGAAAATTGTAAGTATGATATACAAGCTTATCCGGGAAGGGCGCTTGGGACTGTTGACGCTAACGAGTATGGTCAGTCGGTGGTATCAGTGTCCGTGACGATAAGCGGCCATAAATATCAGGCAGACATAAAAAATGGAGCGTTTAAACTGGAATACCCGAAGCAGAAAAGTCATGAGTATTTAAAATTTATATTTACGGATGCTCATGGGTGTTCACATTCCGTTAGAATGGATGTCGTTAATACTCTTTACCATGACTCAGTAAATGAATATGTTTTGAAGAAAAACATATTGAAAAAATCTACCAGCGCTGAAATGTCATACAAGGATATACGTTTGTGTGTCAGAATTGGGGGAAAAACTTATTACAGTAAATATTCTGGTAAACGGAATGAAACGGTGAGAGTTAGTTATCCACAACAGAAAGTTGGAACGCCGATTATAATTTGGGTGGAGCACAAAAATACTTCTCATACGAAGGAAGCAAAACGAGAAATTTATGACAGAGAGATAAGGTATTCAGTAAAGGCAAAGCCCAAAGAGCTTTCTGGAAAATATCTCAGTAATAAAAAAGCCAAAATTGTCGTGATAGCATCTGGCAAAGAGTATAAATGTAAGATGGTTAGGAAGTGGGATTATGATTATGACTATTATTATAGCTTTTCCGCCTCTTATCCGAGACAGAAAGTGAATTCCTATATTAAGCTTAAAATCACAGACGAGGACGGCTATAGCTGTACAGGGAAAATCAAGCTGAAAAATATTCCCCCGAAGTTATCGGTGTCTGATGTGGATTCAGGGAGCGTGAAAATTACCGGTAAAACAGCCGCCGGATCAAAAGTCACGGCACAGATAAAAGGAAAAAAATATAAAGGAAAGGCAAATAAGTCAGGGAAGTATACCATCAAAATTAAACAGATGAAAGTAGGGACCAAAATAAAGGTAACTACTGTCACGCCTGAAGGTTATACCAAGTCCAAGACGGTAAAAGTAAAACTTGCATTCGGTTATGTGAGTATTCCCAATTATATTTTCAGAACAAGTAACAGTATTACCCTTAAAGTATCAGAAGGCCAGAAGGGGGATAAACTTACAGTAAACGTAGGCGGCGCAATTTATACAAAGACTATAAAGAAAACAAAGAAGAGCCAGAATGTGACGGTCAATATTAATCCGGCAGCCGCGGGCGCCGGCGTTGAGGTGAAGTTGTGTGATAAATTTGGCAAAGTGAAAAATACCTGCCATGATATGGTTTACTTTGGTGACAGCATCTATGTGGGAATGACGGCGGAGGAGGCCTGCCTGACAACATGGGGAACTCCCCAGAGAAACAATTGGGGCGGTCTCATCCAATGGGTATACCAAAGCGGTTCCACCACGCTCTATGTGTATATTCAGGATGGCCGGGTAGTCTACATACAGAAGCTGAATTATTAAGCCGGGAACGCAAGATAATAGTAACTTTCAAGAGGGATATCAGGCAGATAGTAATCGCTGTCTGATATCCCTCCTCGTTTGCCCATGCGGGCCTATGTGCAAGAATACCGTTTTTTCAGATCCTCCATTTTAGCGCCCATATTCTCCAACAGTAAATCCACAAGCGTCAGTGCAGCCATACATTCCACTACGACGACGGCCCGCGGCACGATAATCGGGTCGTGACGGCCATGAATGGAAATAGAAATTTCTTCCCCGGATTTGTTGACCGTCTGCTGTGTGGAAGCAACAGAGGGCGTAGGTTTAAATGCGGCCCGGAAAATAATGGGGGCGCCGCTGCTGATGCCTCCTAAAATGCCGCCGGCATGGTTAGTGGCGGTGGTAATTTGTCCGTTGTTTATACAGAAATTATCATTGTTTTCTGTGCCTTTGGCAGTTGCAGCCGCGAAACCGTCGCCAATCTCAAAGCCCTTGACCGCGCCGATGGAAAAGATTGCTTTTGCAAGGTTGGCGTCAAGTTTATCGAATACAGGTTCTCCGATGCCTGCCGGGACGCCGGTGATGATTCCTTCTACGATTCCGCCTGCGGAGTCCGTATGTTTCATACATTCATCCAGATATTCCCGGGCCTTTTTAGAAGACTCTTTGTCCGGCATATAGAGAGGGTTTCCCAGAATCAGCTCTTGAATCTCATGAAGGGAGCGGTATATATTATGCCGCTCCCAAGCAGACAAAAGATCGTTTGCAGTCTGCGGGATGGTAACGGGTCCGATGGCGCGGGAGTATGTCAGCAAAGAAATGCCCAGTTCATTTAATATTTTTATGGCGATGGCGCCTCCGGCGACCCGACCTATTGTTTCTCTGCCAGAGGAACGTCCGCCGCCCCGGTAGTCCCGGAATCCATATTTCTCATCAAATGTGTAGTCTGCATGACCTGGACGATAGTAGGAGGCAATGTCTCCGTAGTCCCGCGAACGCTGGTCCTCGTTGAAGACAATCAGGCTGATGGGCGTTCCGGTTGTCCGTCCTTCAAAGACGCCGGAAAGTATTTCTACCTTGTCTCCTTCCTGGCGTTGGGTGGAATATTTTGATTTCCCAGGTTTCCTTCTGTCTAAATATTCCTGTATATCATTTTCGCACAGAGCAAGCCCGGCGGGGCAGCCGTCCACGACAACGCCGATTCCTTTTCCATGGGATTCACCCCAGGTAGTTATTTGAAAATGTTTTCCATATGTTGAGCCAGCCATAAAGACCTCCTTACATTTTTGCATTTTGATTGGTAAGGGATAATCCCTTTGAACAGTAACATTATAGTAAATATCAGCAGGAATGAAAAGAAGTTTTTGCTTGTGAAAGAAAAATAAATCTGTTATACTTTGTTCGATTAGGGCAGAAAGGAATTATTTTATGTATAAATTATTAAAACAGGAAGGCCGTGCAAAGCGCGGAGAGTTTCACACAGTACATGGTACGATTCAGACCCCGGTATTTATGAATGTGGGGACGGCGGCGGCAATAAAAGGCGCAGTGTCAACCCGGGACTTACAGGAAATCGGCACGCAGGTGCAGCTTTCCAACACATACCACCTTCATGTGCGTCCGGGAGACGAAATTGTCAAGAGGCTTGGAGGGCTGCACAAATTTATGGTGTGGGACAAGCCAATTCTCACAGATTCCGGTGGGTTTCAGGTTTTTTCGCTCGCCGGGCTGCGAAAAATTAAAGAAGAGGGCGTATATTTCCATTCCCACATAGATGGGAAAAAGATTTTTATGGGGCCGGAGGAGAGCATGCAGATACAGTCCAATCTTGGCTCCACGATTGCCATGGCCTTTGACGAGTGCCCGTCAAGCGTGGCGGAACGCTCTTATGTGGAGGGGTCTGTGGCGCGTACAACCAGGTGGCTGAAACGCTGCCAGCAGGAAATGCGGCGGTTAAATGGGCTGGAGGGAACGATTAACAAACAGCAGATGTTGTTCGGTATCAACCAGGGAGCCGTTTTTGACGATATCCGCATTGACCACGCCAAGGCAATTGCGGAGCTTAACTTAGACGGCTATGCCATCGGCGGGCTCGCCGTGGGGGAGAGCCATGAAGAAATGTACCATATATTAGACGTGACGGTGCCGCATCTTCCCGTAGATAAGCCCACATACCTGATGGGCGTGGGAACGCCCGCAAATATCTTAGAGGGCGTAGAGCGCGGCGTAGACTTTTTCGACTGCGTATATCCCAGCCGTAATGGGCGGCATGGCCATGTATATACGAACTACGGCAAATTGAATCTCTTTAACCAGAAATTTGAACTTGACGAAAAGCCGATCGAGGAGGGATGCCAGTGCCCGGCGTGCAGGCATTACAGCAGGGCGTATATCCGCCATCTGCTCAAAGCGAAGGAAATGCTGGGCATGCGCCTTTGCGTGCTGCATAATCTGTATTTTTATAATACGATGATGACAGAAATCAGGGACGCCTTGGATGCGGGGAGATTTCAGTCATATAAGGAGGAGAAACTGTATCGGATGGGATAGACTTAAAATTTTATAAAATCTGGGAAAACACTTGCCCTCATGTGTCATTTTGTGTAAAATAGTATAAGCGCGTAAATTTACGCGGGTGGAATGTGAATTTTGAACAGCAAATAGAATCAGGAGGAAAGAATATGTCTGTTTTAGCAGCGAGTGCCGGAAGTATGTCGGGATTTTCACTCATCTGGATTGTAGTAATGTTAGTGGCTCTTTATTTTATGATGATTCGTCCACAGCAGAAAGAAACAAAGAGAAAGAACGCTATGCTCTCAGAGATTGCAGTAGGCGACACGATTTTGACGACAAGCGGATTTTATGGGACCATTATTGATCTTACGGAAGATACGATTATTGTAGAGTTCGGAAGCAATAAGAATTGCCGTATTCCTATGCAGAAGTCAGCCATTGCCATGGTAGAGAAGCCGGAAGATGCGGTGGAAAAAGAAGGTAAGTAAGAGTGCTCCGCAACTTGTTGCGGGGCATTTTATCCTATCTTTGACAGGATGAAATGCCTTAGATGTGCAGCTCTTTATCGTATCATTTTATGAAGGAGGAAGTTATGAATTATCAAGTTGGAGTGATTTCCGGGGATGGTATCGGGCCGGAAATTGTGAAGGAAGCCAAGAAAGTGTTAGATAAAGTAGGGGAAGCGTATGGACATTCCTTTGCCTATGATGAAATATTGATGGGCGGTGTTTCCATAGACGCCACAGGAGTACCGCTGACAGACGAGGCGATTGCGCAGGCTAAGGCGTCGGATGCTGTGCTGATGGGTTCCATTGGCGGGAATACAAGCACTTCTCCCTGGTATAAACTGCCGGCTAATTTACGTCCGGAAGCAGGCCTTTTAAAATTGCGCAAATCCTTAAATCTGTTTGCAAATCTGCGACCGGCATATTTGTATGGGGAGCTGCGTGAGGCTTGTCCATTGCGGGACGATATTATCGGGGACGGATTTGATATGATGATTATGCGCGAGCTGACCGGCGGCCTGTATTTTGGAGACAGGGTGACGGAGGAACGTGATGGCGTTACGACGGCGGTAGATACGCTTACTTACAATGAGCATGAAATACGCAGGATTGCCATACGTGGATTTGACATTGCCAGGAAGCGCAGGAAGAAAGTGACAAGCGTGGACAAGGCAAACGTACTGGATTCTTCTCGTCTCTGGCGGAAAGTAGTGGAAGAGGTGGCGAAGGATTATCCAGACGTTACGTTGGAGCATATGCTTGTGGATAACTGTGCCATGCAGTTAGTCAAAGACCCAGGGCAGTTCGACGTGATTTTGACAGAGAATATGTTTGGTGATATATTATCAGATGAAGCCAGTATGGTGACAGGTTCTATCGGAATGTTGTCGTCGGCGAGCCTCAACGATACGAAATTTGGCCTCTATGAGCCCAGCGGCGGTTCTGCGCCGGATATTGCAGGCAAGGGCATTGCCAATCCGATTGCTACGATCTTAAGCGCGGCGATGATGCTTCGTTATTCCTTTGACTTAGACCGTGAGGCAGACGCCATTGAGGAAGCGGTCAGACAGGTATTGAAGGAAAATTACCGTACGATAGACATTATGCCTCAGGAAGAGACGAAGAAAGCGCTTGTTACCCAGGTGGGCACGGAGCAGATGGGGGATTTGATTGCGGAGAGGATTTAACCATTAGAAAGCGAGGAACGAAAAGATGCAGCTGACAGGAGCACAGATTGTTATTGAATGTCTGAAAGAGCAAGGTGTGGATACTGTCTTTGGTTATCCGGGAGGAGCCATTTTAAATGTATATGATGAATTATATAAGCATAGCCATGAAATAAAGCATGTGCTGACGTCTCATGAACAGGGAGCAAGCCATGCGGCGGACGGTTATGCACGCGCGACCGGAAGGGTAGGCGTCTGTTTTGCCACCTCAGGTCCGGGGGCAACGAATCTTGTGACGGGAATTGCCACCGCCTATATGGATTCTGTGCCCATGGTGGCGATTACCTGTAATGTGGGAGTTTCCCTGTTGGGCAAAGATAGTTTTCAGGAAATTGACATCGCAGGAATCACCACACCGATTACAAAGCATAATTTTATTGTAAAGGATATTACCAAGCTGGCGGGAACCATTCGGCGGGCATTTCGCATTGCCCAGAAAGGCAGGCCGGGGCCTGTGCTCGTGGATATTCCCAAAGATGTCACTTCCAATAAGACGGAGTTTAAGCCGGTAGATGTTGAGCAGGAGCGGCAGAGCACGGAAGAAATCACAGACGAGGCAGTGGAACGTGCAGTGAAAATGATTGGCAAATCCAAGAGACCGTACCTGTTTGTCGGCGGTGGTGCAGTTATTTCAGGCGCCAGCCGTGAGTTGATGGAATTTGTAGAAAAAGTGCAGCTTCCGGTTGCAGATTCTCTGATGGGAAAGGGAGCTTTTGACGGCAACCATGAGCTCTATACCGGCATGTTGGGGATGCATGGAACGAAGACTTCTAATTACGGAGTGAGTGAATGCGATCTGTTAATTGCCGTGGGCGTACGTTTTAGCGACCGGGTTACCGGAAATGCTAAGAAATTTGCCAAGAATGCTAAAATTTTGCAGTTTGATATTGACCCGGCGGAGATTAACAAAAATATTATCACCGACGCCCATATCATTGGCGATATCAAGGATATTCTGGCACGTTTGAATCAGGAGTTAGAGCAACAGGATCATCGCGAATGGATTGCCAGAATTATGGAATATAAGGAGAAATATCCGCTGAAATACCTGGATACCGGATTGAGCGGACCTTATATTATAGAGGAGATATACAGGCAGACCGGAGGCGACGCCATTATGGTGACGGAAGTCGGACAGCATCAGATGTGGGCGGCGCAGTATTATAAATATAAACAGCCGCGCACCCTTATTTCATCCGGTGGGCTGGGGACGATGGGGTATGGCCTTGGCGCGGCGATTGGCGCGCAGATGGCAATTCCTCATAAGCAGGTAATCAATATTGCCGGGGATGGATGTTTCCGCATGAACATGAATGAAATGGCCACGGCAGTGCGTCAGAAGCTTCCATTAATCCAGGTGGTAGTCAACAATCATGTGCTGGGAATGGTGCGCCAGTGGCAGACCTTATTTTATGAACAGCATTATTCTGCGACCGTGCTCAATGACAGCGTTGATTTTGTGAAGCTGGCGGAGGCAATGGGGGCGGAGGCTTATCGTGCAAATACGCGGGAAGAATTTGCAGAAGCCTTTGCAAAGGCGATGAACAGCGATATGCCAGTCTTGATTGATTGTATGATTGACAGCGATGATAAGGTATGGCCGATGGTAGCTCCCGGAAATGCCATTAGCGAGGCGTTTGATGAAGGAGATATTAATCATAAATAAATGTAACTTTTTAAAACAGCCAGTTGCCATATAATGGCGATAAGAGGAGGAATAATATGAGCAGAGTTTATAATTTTTCCGCAGGGCCGGCAGTCCTGCCGGAAGAAGTATTGCGCGAAGCGGCAGAAGAGATGATGGATTATAAAGGAAGCGGCATGTCCGTAATGGAGATGAGCCACCGCTCCAAAGTGTACGATGGGATAATCAAGGAGGCGGAAGCAGACCTGCGGGATTTAATGAATATTCCCGATAATTATAAGGTACTGTTTTTGCAGGGCGGGGCTTCCCAGCAGTTTGCTATGATTCCCATGAACTTAATGAAAAATAAAAAGGCGGCTTACATTGTAACCGGGCAATGGGCGAAAAAGGCTTTCCAGGAGGCTCAAAATTATGGGGAGGCAGTAAAGGCAGCTTCTTCCGAAGATGAGACATTTTCCTATATCCCGGACTGCTCAGACCTTGATATACCGGAAGATGCAGACTATGTTTATATCTGTGAGAACAATACCATATATGGAACAAAATATAAGACATTGCCCAACACGAAAGGGCATACGCTGGTAGCAGACGTGTCCTCCTGCTTCCTGTCCGAGCCGGTGGATGTGTCGAAATACGGCATTATCTATGGCGGCGTACAGAAGAACATTGGGCCGGCAGGCGTGGTAATTGTCATTATTCGTGAAGATTTGATTACGGAAGACACACTGCCCGGAACACCAACCATGCTCAAATATAAGACGCATGCGGATGCGGATTCCCTTTACAATACGCCGCCTGCTTATGGCATCTATGTCTGCGGCAAAGTATTCAAGTGGCTCAAGAAGATGGGCGGACTTGGCGTTATGAAGGAGCGCAACGAAGAGAAGGCAAAGATATTATATGATTTCTTAGATGAGAGCAGGATGTTCAAGGGAACTGTGCGCAAAGAAGACCGCTCGTTGATGAACGTGCCTTTTGTTACCGGGGATAAAGACCTTGACGCCAAATTTGTCAAAGAGGCAGAGGCAGCAGGATTTGTCAACCTCAAAGGACACAGAACTGTTGGCGGTATGCGCGCAAGCATTTACAATGCAATGCCCAGAGAAGGCGTTGAGAAACTCGTAGCGTTTATGAAGAAGTTTGAAGAGGAGAATTAAAATGTTTCAATATAATTGTTTAAATCCTATCGCCAATGTAGGGTTGGATTTATTTGGCGAAAATTACACGAAGACAGATGATATGAAGGCAGCGCAGGCAGTGTTGGTAAGGAGCGCAGCGATGCATGATTTGGAGCTTCCGGAGGGGCTTGAGGCTGTTGCTAGAGCTGGCGCCGGGGTCAATAATATCCCGCTGGAGAAATGTGCAGACCAGGGAATTGTAGTGTTTAACACACCGGGAGCCAATGCCAACGGCGTGAAAGAGCTGGTGTTTGCGGGAATGCTTCTGGCATCACGCGATATCATCGGCGGCATCAATTGGGTGCTGGAAAATAAGGACAATGAGAATGTCGGTAAGGACGCAGAGAAGGCAAAGAAAGCATTTGCAGGCTGTGAGATTTCCGGTAAGAAATTAGGAATTATCGGCCTTGGGGCGATCGGCGTCAGGGTAGCGAACGCGGCGACGAAACTTGGTATGGAGGTGTATGGTTATGATCCATTTATCTCTGTCAACGCTGCTTGGAATTTATCTAGGTATGTAAAACATATTAGCAACGTAGAAGATATTTATCGCGAATGTGATTATATTACGATTCATGTGCCGCTGTTGGACGATACCAAGAAAATGCTCAATAAAGAAGCGTTTGCGATGATGAAGGACGGTGTAGTAATTCTCAATTTTGCCAGAGATCTTCTGGTGGATGAGGAGGCTATTCTTGAGGCTATCAAAGATGGCAAGGTTAAAAAATATGTCTCTGATTTTGCAAACAGTACGACTGCCGGGCAGGAGGGCTGCATTGTGATCCCGCATTTGGGAGCTTCCACAGAGGAATCGGAGGACAATTGTGCGCAGATGGCAGTCCGGGAAGTGATGGATTATCTGGAAAACGGTAATATCCGTAATTCTGTAAATTACCCGAATTGTGATATGGGCGTCTGCTCCACGGCGGGACGTGTGGCGGTGCTTCACAAGAATGTCAAGGGCCTCATCGGTAAGTATACGGCTGTCTTAGGCAACAATAACATCAACATATCCGATATGACAAATAAGAGCCGCGGAGATTATGCATACTCTCTGTTGGATATCGACTCTCCGGTTACGGATGAAGCCGTAGAGCAGTTAAAGCAAATTGAGGGCGTCTTGAAGGTGAGAGTGATTAAATAAATCACACAAAGAGCTGCCGCAATAAGTGGGAAATATACAGTGAAGAAATGATTACAGCGGGTAAAATGCTGTTTACTGTATGTTTCATCCTTAATGCGGCAGCCCTTTTCATCTTATAAAAAAGACGATATATCTTGCTAATACTTGCTATTATAGTGTTGCAGGACAATGCTGAGGGAACGGTGTTCTTCCATCATTTTCTGGTACATGTCGTAGATAGTTGAACAAGAGGACTGCGTCTTATCAATTATTTTATCGAAAGACGTTTCCAGAGTTTTAAGTATGGTGTCATCTAAGTTCGTTACTTTGTATTTTTCCCGCAGGAAAGCTAAGAGCCGGGGGTGGTGGTGGTAAGACACATTCATCTCCATAGAGAGTGAATTGCTCATCAAGTATGACAACGCTACGACCTCCGCAGCGGGAGCAGGAGAAAAAGTGATGGGTTGCCCGTTTGTCCAACATTTCAGCAAGAGAAAAGATTCTTCAATGAGGATTAAGATTTGTTCATCTACATTGTCAGTAAGAATCTGCTTTGTAACATCCAGGGCGGGGCTGTCATACAATGCCCGCAGATAGTTGTCGTAGTCTTCAATACTGCCTGCCGGGGCAGGAAGGGAGACTTTACCGACATTATGTAACAGAGCGGCAAACCTCACGGATTCGAGCGTACTTGTGGGCATTCGCAGGGCGTCGGCAATATTATTGCTCAGATGTACTGCATAATCGGTATGCAGCGCAGTATATTCACTGCGAAAATCCAAGGAGAATGTGAGGGTACGCAGGTACTTATGCGTCTGGTCTGCCATAAGGTTGGAGTGCCGAAAGATATAGTCGGAGACTTCTTCCCGGTATTCCAAAGATTTCATTTTTTCTAAAATATGATGTTTCTCCTGCGTATTCCAAAACCAGTGAATATCGGCAGGATAGAAAATGCGTCCGCTGTATTGTTCAAGAAAAGCAGACAAATCTTCTTCCATATTCTGCACGCAGAATATATCAATCCGGTCAGCGAGGTAAATCAGCTTGGCGATATCGCGGTGATAGTTGCTGATAGGGACGGAATAGTATTGTGCGTTGCAGTTATGGTGGTACAAAACAACATCGGCATACTGCGACAGGGGAGAGAAATTCTTGAACAGAAGATAGCCGAACACAGAGTGTTCCATGGAATCATCCGTATCAAAACTCAGCATGGTATCAATCTCACTATCTTTGTATGCGCCTATGTCATGAAGAAGCCCCAGCATAAAAATATCGTGCTTTTCCTGCGGAGTATACCGCCTGGTCTCTTCCAGCATTTTCATTAGGATGTAGCCTACACGCTCACCGTGGCTGATGAGGCGTGGGTCCAGATGCCGGAAAGAACGACAGATAACATCAACAACATTGATAAGTTGAGGTCTGTTCATACTTACACCTCCATTTTCAAGTAATCGGTAAAATACTATTTGCTTTTCGTACTGTAACTATACTATAATTATAGTATAGTTCAAATAAAGTGTCAATTGAGGATGAAGAATGCAGAGGTGAAAAATGCAGTTATTATGGACAAATATTTTTATTCCAATCAGCTTTTTGGCGAAAGCGGATACAGAATCTGTGACGGACAATTTAGCGGAGCTTGAAGAGCTGCAAAAAATGGCAAAACCGGGAATGATCAAAGGATATTTGGAAGATGCTGCTCCTGTGTTGGTGGATTTTGCAGTGCGTGTATTGTTTGCGCTTATCATCTACTTTGTGGGAAAGAAATTGATTAAATGGATTCGTAAGATATTGAAGCGGGCGTTACAGCGTTCAGCTGTAGACGAGGGCGTCTGCCAGTTTCTCGATTCCGCAGCGAAAATTTTTCTGTATGTTGTTTTGGCGATGGCTGTGATTAATCAACTTGGCGTGGCAACGACTTCTATGGTGGCAGTGCTTGGTTCCGCAGGCCTTGCCGTCGGCCTTGCCTTGCAGGGCAGCCTTGCTAATTTTGCCGGCGGCGTCTTGATTTTATGGTTTAAACCATTTAAAGTCGGGGATTATATTATTGAAGATACGCATAAAAATGAAGGGACTGTCACGGAAATCCAGATTTTTTACACAAAACTTTTAACTGTGGACAACCGAACTGTGGTAATTCCCAACGGAACGCTTGCCAACTCCAGCCTAACGGATGTGACGCATCAGGATAAGCGCAGGGTGGACCTCTATGTGGGGATTTCTTATGAGGCAGATACTCAGACGGCCAAGGAAATCTTAAGTAAAATTGTGGAGGAGGAGCCTGCAAGGCTGGTGGAGGAGGAGACCATGGTGTTTGTGGATTCGTTAGAAGATAGCAGCGTCCGCCTGGGACTGCGGTTTTGGGTGGCAACCCATGATTATTGGAATGCAAGGTGGAGAGTGACCGAAGAGATAAAGATAAAATTTGATGAGAATCAAATTGAAATCCCATACAATCAGCTCACAGTATCTTTGAAAAGCAGTGGGAATTCAGAGAGATAAAATATTAGATAAGAAAAGCCCCAGGAATAAAAATGGAAAGGATTTAGGAAGATGAATTTGAACAATTGTACGGCATATGAAGTGTTAGAAGAAAAGAAACTGAACGACATCAAATCAATGGGTTACCTGCTGCGCCATAAGAAGAGCGGAGCGAGAATCAGCCTGATTTCCAACGATGATGAAAACAAGGTATTTTACATTGGGTTTCGCACCCCGTCTTTGGACAGTACCGGGGCGGCGCATATTCTGGAACATTCTGTACTCTGCGGTTCTGAAAAATTTCCGGTAAAAGACCCGTTTGTGGAGCTGGTGAAAAGTTCGCTCAACACATTTTTAAACGCTATGACTTATCCAGACAAAACGATCTATCCAGTGGCTAGCTGTAATGATAAGGATTTCCAGAATTTGATGGAGGTTTATCTGGACGCTGTTCTCTATCCCAATATCTACCGGCACAAGGAAATTTTCTGTCAGGAGGGCTGGCATTATGAGTTGGAGGATCTTGACGCGCCCCTTGCTGTCAACGGCGTAGTGTACAATGAGATGAAGGGCGCCTTTTCTTCCCCCGATGAAGTACTCAGCCGGGAGATTATGGGCGCGCTCTATCCAGAGACTTCTTATTCTTTTGAATCGGGCGAGGATCCGCAAGTAATCCCTGAACTTACGTATGAGCAGTTTTTATCTTTCCACCAGAAATATTATCATCCAAGCAATTCTTATATCTATCTTTACGGGGATATGGATATGGAGGAGAAACTGAAATGGCTGGATCGGGAATATCTCAGCAAATTTGATGCCATTGAGGTCGATTCTCAGATAAAGGAGCAGAAACCATTCGATAAAGTGCGGGAGGTGGAAATTCCCTATAACATTGCGAGCGGAGAACCCTTAGAGGACAATACTTATCTTTCCTATAATGTGAGCGCCGGAAATATTTTAGATCGAACATTGTATGTGGCGTTTGATATTCTTGATTATGCATTACTGTCCGCGCCGGGAGCACCTTTGAAGCAGGCGCTTTTAGACGCCAGGATTGGCAAAGACATTATGGCGTCCTTTGATAGTTACACCTTACAGCCGATGCTCTCGATTGTGGCAAAGAATAGTAACTTAGAACGCAAAGAAGAATTTTTAGAAATTATTCATAGGGTGCTCAAGGAGCAGGCAGAAAACGGTATCAATAAGAAGTCTCTGATGGCTGGAATTAACAGTTTTGAATTCCGCTATCGGGAGGCGGACTATGGGCAGTTTCCCAAGGGGCTTTTGTTTGGAATCAAATGTTTGGACAGCTGGCTGTATGATGACAGCAAGCCGTTTTTGCATTTGCAGGGGTTAGAAATTATTGAATTTTTGAAACAGCAGGTGGAGACCGGGTATTTTGAAGAGATTGTACAGAAATATCTGCTTAACAATACCCATGCAGCCGTAGTCGTAGCCAGGCCGGAATATGGACTGAATGCCAAAAAGGATGAAGCACTTGCTAAGAAGCTTTTGCAGTACAAAGAATCTTTAGACGCAGGGCAGCTTCAGGAGATTGTGGATTTTACACATCATCTGCGCCAATATCAGGAGGAGCCGTCTTCGGCCGAAGATATGGATAAGCTTCCGGCTCTTACAAGGCAGGACATCAAAAAAGAAGGGGAAAAGCTCTATAATCGTGAGAAATATGTAGAGGATACGCTTCTTTTATGCCATGATATCGACACGAATGGCATCGCCTATTTCAGTCTGATGTTTGATGTGACAGATTTGGCAATAGAGAAGATTCCCTATTTGGGGATTCTCAAATCTGTTCTGGGTTATGTAGACACAAAATCTTATACCTTCCCGGAACTTGCCAATGAGATTAATCTGCATACGGGAGGAATTTTCAGCAGTATCGGAATCTATCCGCATGTAGACAAAGGAAGCATTTCGCTCAAATATGAGATAAGGGTCAAAACATTGTACCATGAGATACCTAAGACAATGGAAATTGTCCGTGAAATTATTTCTGCCAGCAATTTCCGTGGGCAGGAGCGTCTTTATGAGATTATCGCCGAGCTCAAATCGCGGTTGCAGATGAATATGAGTTCCGCTGGGCATTCCGTTTCTTCCATGCGCGCCATGTCCTATTTTTCAGACAGCGCCAAATATACGGATATGACGCAAGGCGTCGAATTTTATCAGCTTGTGAAAGACATCGAGGAGCATTTTGAGGAGAAAAAAGATGGCCTCAGCCAGATATTAGAAGAACTTGTAGAAGAAATATTCTGTAAAGAGAACCTGATGTTTAGTATTGGCGCGGAAGCGCAGGGCATGGAACAAGTGGAAAAGGAAGTGGCAGGATTGAAAGAAATTCTGCATACAAAAGAAGCCAAAGAAGAACCAAAGCCGCTGGGATTAGAGAAAATGAACGAAGGTTTTCTGGACGCCTCCCAGGTGCAGTATGTGTCGCGGGCCGGGAATTTTCGCCGGGAAGGTTACCATTATACCGGAGCGCTGCGGATTTTAAAAGTGCTTCTCAGTTACGACTACCTGTGGCTGAACGTCCGTGTCAAAGGCGGCGCATACGGATGTATGAGCGGGTTTACCAGAAGCGGAGATGGTTATTTTACTTCCTACCGGGACCCGCATCTTAGCAGGACGAATGAGGTTTATGAAGGGATTCCTGCATATTTAGAGCAGTTTACGGCAGAAGAGAAAGAGATGACAAAATATATCATCGGAACTTTCAGCAGCGTGGACGCACCACTAACTCCCGCCGCAAAGACCAGCCGCAGCGCGACCGCATATCTTACCGGCGTGACGGATGAAATGTTAAAGCGGGAGCGGGCGGAGATATTAAATGCCACCGGGGAAGATATACGCGGCCTTGCCGGTATTGTGCGTGCGGTACTGAAAGAAAATGCGCTGTGCGTGATTGGCAATGAGGAGAAGATTAACCAGGAAAAAGATCTGTTCCGGGAAATTAAGAATTTATACTAAAGGAGAAACTATGGAGGCAAATTTAAAATCAGGCTTTGTCACATTGATTGGCAGGCCGAATGTGGGGAAGTCTACGCTGATGAATCGTTTGATCGGACAGAAGATAGCCATTACTTCTAAGAAGCCGCAGACTACCCGGAACCGCATTCAGACTGTGTATACCGATGAACAGAAAGGACAGATTGTCTTTCTGGATACGCCGGGCATTCACAAAGCCAAGAATAAGCTGGGAGAATATATGGTCAATGTGGCGGAGCGCACGTTGCAGGAGGTGGACGTTATTTTGTGGCTGGTGGAGCCGAGTAATTTCATCGGCGCAGGCGAGCGTCATATTTTAGAAAAACTTGCGCGCGTCAAGACGCCGGTAATCCTGATTATTAACAAGACTGACACCGTGAAGAGGGAGGATGTGCTCTCTTATATAGATACTTACCGCAAAGAGTATGATTTTGCGGAAGTCGTGCCGCTCTCTGCGCTGCGCGGAGAAAATACAGAGATTTTGCCAGACTTGATATTCAAATATCTGCCCTACGGCCCGATGTTTTATGACGAAGAGACCGTTACAGACCAGCCGGAACGGCAAATCGTGGCTGAGATTATTCGTGAGAAATCATTGCATGTTTTGGAAGAAGAAATTCCCCATGGCATCGCAGTTACAATTGAACGAATGAAGGAGCGCAGCAAAGGAGGCATCACGGATATAGATGCTACCATTGTCTGTGAGAGAGCTTCCCACAAAGGAATTATTATCGGCAAGGGCGGCAGTATGTTAAAAAAGATCGGCACGAATGCCCGTTTTGAGATTGAACGGCTTTTGGATTGTAAGGTCAACTTGAAGCTGTGGGTAAAAGTTAAGAAGGACTGGCGTGACAGTGACTTTCTGCTAAAAAATTTCGGCTATCGGGAAGATAATCAATAAGATTTAAGTATTTATTCAGAACTTCTACGTTGTAGATATGGCGGTTTAGGCGTCATACTGATAAACTACCAGATTTTTGCTAGTATAAGGGAATGTGGACAGGACACCCTAATAGAGATGAACAGAAGAACAGGGGGACGCCACATGATTGAGCAGGAATGGAAGAGATTTGCAAGCACGGGTAGTATTCAGGATTACTTAAACTATAAGAGCCATCAGGAGGCGGAGGGAATTTACGGAGATGCCACGGGCGCCATGCTGGCGGGCAGAAATTCCACAGGCAGGAGTGTGAGAGGATATGGCGCAGACCATAGTGCTGACGGGCATGGTGCTTTCAGCGGTCCCGGTAGGGGAATATGACAAGAGAATAGTGCTTCTGACGAAAGAAAGAGGCAAGGTTTCTGCATTTGCGCGCGGCGCGCGCAGGCCCAACAGCCAGCTCATCGCAGCAAGCAATCCTTTTTCTTTCGGAAAATTTGAAGCGTTTGAAGGGCGGAGTTCCTATACGGTTGTGAAAGCCGATATTTCCAATTATTTTCGGGAGCTTGCCGCAGATGTAGAGGGAGCCTATTACGGCTTTTATTTTATGGAAATTGCCGACTATTATGCCAGGGAGAACCTGGATGCGGTACATATGCTGAAACTCCTCTACCAATCGCTGCGGGCATTGGAAAGTCCCAGCCTGGATAACCGCCTCGTGCGTCGTATTTTTGAACTGAAAGCGATGGTTGTAAATGGGGAATATCCTAATGTGTTTACATGTCTGAAATGCGGCAAAGAAAAGGAGCTGAGGTATTTTCATGTAAAAAGCGGGGGGACGCTCTGTGAAGAATGCGCGGGGCAGGCAGCGCAGGCGCGGGAGCTTGGAAAATCAACGCTCTATACGCTGCAATACATTATAACTGCTAAATTAGAAAAGCTCTATACCTTTAAAGTTTCCGGCCAGGTGCTAAAGGAGCTTGCACAGATTATGGATGAATATATGCAATTTTACATAGAGAAAGAATTTCATTCGCTGCGGGTGCTGGGAGAAAACGAAGGGTTTGCATCTAGGTTCTGCTTGTGAAAGGAATAAAAATCAACGGTTGCAATAAATCTCGGAAAAGGGTATAATATGTGAGGTTTACGTTAAGATTTTGAGGAGGTTGGCATATGAAAAAAGTAATTTCAGTTAGTCTGATTTGTCTGTTGATGACCGGATTACTAAGTGCGTGCGGAAATTCTTTGACAGCAGACCGTGATACGGTGTATGTGCAGAAAAAAGGAAAGGTAATCTGCGCAGCTATTTCTGAATTTGACAAAGAATATTATGATGCGGAGGAACTCAGGAAATACATAGAAGAGAGGGTTCAGGCATATCAGGAGGAACACGGGAAAAAAAGCGTGGGGATTGAGGAGTTTACCGTAGAAGACAAGGTGGCAAAGCTTTACATGAAATATGAGGACTGTGAGAGTTACCAGGATTTCAACGAAGTAACGTTGTTTTCCGGTACCGTGCCACAGGCTTTGGCTGCTGGCTTCAATTTCAATACAGAGTTTACTGAGATTAAGGATGGCAAAGCCGCTGGAAGCATTGAAAATACTACGGTTATGGACAGTGACTGCAAAGTAGTTATTCTCAGTGAGAAGATAGATGTGAAGGTGGATGGCACCGTTCAGTATATTTCTTCTGATTATACGACAATTAAGTCCAAGGACACCGTAGCAATTGAAGTTCCCCAAGAGGCCAAAGATGGTTCAGAGATGACGTTAGTATATATTGTGTATAAATAATGAGAGTAGATTCGGTTAGATGCGTAAGGTGTTGATATAAGTCAAATGCTGTATATAATCCGTGGAAATGCGGATTGCAGAAAGAGAGAGGTAGCGTAATGGAAAAGACAATGGAAAAAATTGTAGCACTGGCAAAGGCAAGAGGATTTGTTTATCCGGGTTCCGAGATTTATGGCGGACTTGCGAACACCTGGGATTATGGGAATCTTGGTGTAGAGCTGAAAAATAATGTGAAGAAGGCTTGGTGGCAGAAATTTGTCATGGAGAATCCCTATAATGTAGGCGTGGATTGTGCGATTCTTATGAATCCTCAGACATGGGTGGCTTCCGGTCATTTAGGCGGCTTTTCTGATCCGTTGATGGATTGTAAAGAATGCCATGAGCGTTTTCGCGCGGACAAAATTATTGAAGATTTTGCAGAGGACAAGGGGATTGAGCTGGAGTCTTCCGTGGACGGATGGAGCCAGGAGGAAATGGTGAAGTTTATTGAGGAGCACCAGATTCCCTGTCCTACATGCGGGAAACATAATTTTACCGATATCCGCCAATTTAACTTAATGTTCAAGACGTTTCAGGGAGTGACAGAGGATGCGAAGAATACCGTATATCTGCGTCCGGAGACGGCACAGGGTATTTTTGTGAATTTTAAGAACGTGCAGAGGACTTCCCGTAAGAAAGTGCCTTTCGGTATTTGCCAGATTGGAAAGTCTTTCCGCAACGAAATTACGCCTGGCAATTTTACATTCCGTACCAGAGAGTTTGAGCAGATGGAGCTGGAATTTTTCTGCGCGCCTGGCACAGATTTGGAGTGGTTCCAGTATTGGAGAGGCTTCTGCCGCGATTGGCTGTTGAGCCTTGGCATGAAAGAAGAAGAACTGCGTTTACGCGACCATGATCCGGCAGAGCTGGCATTTTACAGCAAGGCGACCACAGACTTTGAATTTTTATTCCCCTTTGGCTGGGGAGAACTGTGGGGAATCGCAGACCGTACGGATTATGACCTGACACAGCATCAGAATACGTCCGGGCAGGATATGAGTTACTTTGACGATGAGAAGAAGGAAAAATATATTCCTTATGTGATTGAGCCGTCGTTGGGCGCTGACCGCGTAGTGCTTGCTTTCTTATGCGCTGCTTACGACGAGGAAAATATTGGTACTGAAGAGAAGCCGGATATGCGTACCGTGCTGCATTTCCATCCGGCATTGGCGCCGGTGAAGATTGGTGTTTTGCCACTTTCCAAGAAGCTGAACGAGGGCGCTGAGAAAATTTATGCGCAGCTGTCCAAGAAATATAATTGTGAATTCGACGATAGAGGTAATATCGGTAAACGTTATCGCAGGCAGGATGAGATCGGCACGCCGTTCTGTGTTACATATGATTTCGAGTCGGAGGATGACGGTGCGGTGACAGTGCGTGACCGTGACAGTATGGAGCAGGAGCGCATTAAGATTGAGGATTTGGACGCGTATTTTGCGGATAAGTTTGAGTTCTAATAATGGCGGCGCCAGGCTGCTGTCTCGCAAGTGCCACAAGTGCTTTTGGCAGAGAATTATTAAATCTGTGAACAGTAACAGGTTTTTATAGAAAAAAATGGAAAAACATATTGCCAAGCGGCAAAAGTGTGTTACAATGAGTGTGTGTGCTTAGGCAGACAGGGAACATTAATTATGAAAAGTTGTATAGGAGGAATTCAAATGGCAAACAAATGGGTTTATCTCTTCAAAGAAGGAAATGCGAGCATGCGTGAACTTCTTGGAGGCAAAGGCGCGAATCTTGCTGAAATGACCAGTTTAGGTCTTCCGGTACCACAGGGCTTCACAATTACGACAGAGGCTTGTACTCAGTATTATGAGGATGGACGTCAGATTAACGAGGAAATCCAGGGACAGATCAATGAGTACATTGGGAAGATGGAAGAGATTACAGGTAAGAAATTCGGAGATCATGAGAATCCGCTTTTGGTATCTGTTCGTTCCGGTGCAAGAGCTTCCATGCCTGGTATGATGGACACCATCTTGAATTTAGGTCTCAATGAGACTGTAGTAAATGTAATTGCTGAGAAATCCGGAAATCCGCGTTGGGCATGGGACTGCTACCGGAGATTTATCCAGATGTATTCCGATGTAGTTATGGAAGTAGGCAAGAAATATTTTGAAGAGCTGATTGACAAGATGAAAGCAGACAGGGGCGTTACCCAGGACGTAGATCTTACGGCAGACGATCTGAAAGAGCTGGCATCGCAGTTTAAGGCTGAATATAAAGAGAAGATTGGCGAGGACTTCCCGGACGATCCTAAGGAACAGTTGATGGGAGCCGTGAAAGCAGTATTCCGTTCCTGGGACAACCCTCGTGCCAATGTATACCGCCGCGACAACGATATCCCGTATTCCTGGGGTACTGCGGTAAACGTACAGAGTATGGCATTTGGTAATATGGGCGATGACTGCGGAACAGGAGTTGCTTTCACACGCGATCCGGCTACCGGCGAGCGTAAATTGATGGGTGAGTTCCTGACTAACGCACAGGGCGAGGACGTGGTTGCAGGTGTGCGTACCCCAATGCCGATTGCACAGATGGAAGAGAAATTCCCGGAGGCGTTTAAACAGTTCAAAGAGGTATGCGAGACCCTTGAGAACCATTATAGAGATATGCAGGATATGGAGTTTACCGTTGAGCATGAGAAGCTTTATATGTTGCAGACACGTAACGGTAAGAGAACCGCACAGGCAGCGCTCAAAATCGCCTGTGATTTGGTAGACGAGGGTATGAGAAGCGAGGAAGAAGCAGTTGCTATGATTGAGCCCCGTAACTTAGACACCTTGTTGCATCCGCAGTTTGACGCGGAAGCACTGAAAGCAGCTACTCCGGCAGGAAAGGGGCTTGGTGCATCTCCGGGAGCAGCTTGCGGTAAGGTTGTATTTACAGCAGACGATGCTGTAGCATGGGCAGAAAGAGGCGAGAAGGTCGTATTGGTTCGTCTTGAGACCTCACCAGAGGATATTACCGGTATGAAGGCCGCCCAGGGAATCTTGACTGTACGCGGCGGCATGACTAGCCATGCAGCTGTTGTTGCCCGTGGTATGGGAGCTTGCTGCGTATCTGGCTGTGGTGATATTAACATGGACGAAGCCAATAAGAAATTTACGCTGGCCGGCAAAGAATATCATGAAGGAGACCCAATTTCCATTGACGGTACGACAGGTAATATTTATGATGGCTTAATCCCCACTGTTGACGCAACTATCGCTGGCGAATTTGGAAGAATTATGGGCTGGGCTGACAAATTCAGGACATTGAAGGTTCGTACCAATGCAGATACGCCGGCGGACGCGAAGAAAGCGCGTGAGTTAGGAGCAGAGGGTATTGGTCTTTGCCGTACAGAGCATATGTTCTTTGAGGAAGACAGAATCGCGGCATTCCGTGAGATGATTTGTGCAGATACCGTGGAAGAACGAGAAGAAGCATTGGCAAAAATCCTTCCTTATCAGCAGAGTGATTTCGAGAAATTGTATGAAGCTTTAGAGGGTAACCCGGTTACCATCCGTTTCCTTGACCCGCCATTGCATGAGTTTGTTCCTACAGAGGAGGCGGATATCAAGAAATTGGCAGATGCCCAGGGGAAATCTGTAGAGGATATCAAAGCTCTGATTGATTCTCTGCATGAGTTCAATCCGATGATGGGACATCGTGGATGCCGTCTTGCCGTTACTTATCCCGAGATTGCTAAAATGCAGACAAGCGCAGTTATCCGCGCAGCAATAAATGTTAAGAAAGCACATGCGGATTGGGCGCTCAAGCCGGAAATTATGATTCCGTTGATTGGCGATATCAAAGAGTTAAAATTTGTGAAGAAAGTTGTTGTTGAGACTGCTGACGCAGAGATTGCCGCAGCAGGCGTAGATTTAGAGTATGAAGTGGGTACGATGATTGAGATTCCGAGAGCTGCTTTGACAGCGGATGAGATTGCTAAGGAAGCCGATTTCTTCTGCTTCGGTACGAACGACTTGACACAGATGACTTTTGGCTTCTCACGTGACGATGCAGGCAAGTTCTTAAATGCATATTATGATGCTAAGATTTTTGAGAATGATCCTTTTGCAAAGCTTGACCAGACGGGCGTGGGCAAACTGATGGAGACAGCAATCAAGTTAGGTAAGCCGGTAAATCCAGCGCTTCATGTTGGTATTTGTGGCGAGCACGGCGGAGATCCCTCTTCCGTGGAGTTCTGCCATAAGATTGGATTGGATTACGTTTCTTGTTCTCCATTCCGTGTACCAATTGCGCGCCTCGCGGCTGCGCAGGCGGCGATAAACAATGTAGGAAAGTAGATTACAAATATATGTACTTTACGGAGTATCTGATAACCAGAGCTGATGTGAATGATTTCATGGCACATCGTCCAGAGTACACAAAGGCGAACCGCTTTGAGGATTTCGTTTGTAAAATCTATCTTTAACGATTAGGGGAAAATTCATTTGAGAGTTTTCCCCTTTTTTCGTGGTTTTTTCAAAGGATTCTATCCCAAACAAAGGATAGAGTCCTTTTTATATACACAAACAAAATAATCAAAGGAGGTTCACACATGAACAACACAGCGTTAAGAGCAGGGGCGCAGAGCGCCAACAACACACACATGGTTTTTGCAAACGAGGAACATGAGAAGTTTTATTATGAGAAATTGGAACAGGCAAGGCATCAGGACTGCTATCACAAGGCTTTGATTTACATTCTTGGTATATCAGAGGATACAAGGAATCATTTCAGCCAGATTTATGATATTAAGTCCGGGTACATCAAAACAGAGTGTCTGCATCAGGGCTGGCAGACAAGCGGCAGTGTCCGGGTGGTAAGGCTTGCCTTTAACCTTTACACGGACGGAACGCCAAGTGTTGATGATTATAAGCGCAAGGACGAGCAGATAGGCGAGTGCAGGGGATATTCCGTAAGCGATATTTTCTGCTGCGGCTATGCAATGTACTTCTGGCAGGGCATCAAGCTCCGTTACCCGGAATACTGCCAGAAACAGCGGTCTGTTGAGGAAATCCTTGCAGAAATGGAGAAGAAACGTGCTGAAAATTCGACTGATGGGAACGAAGAATGATATTAAGTGGTTCG
>CAJURU010000012.1 GCA_910588845.1 uncultured Lachnospiraceae bacterium | reverse complement strand
TTGAACCTCCTCAATAATTTTGTTTGGGGTAGAAGCCCCTGCGGTAATACCTACGCTATTAATGAACCGTAATTTAGACAAGTCCAAATCCTTGAGTGTCTGTATATAGCAAGTATTTTCACATTCTTTTTTACATATTTCAAATAACTTTTGCGTATTGGAACTATTCTTCCCACCGACCACAATCATGGCTTCCACTTCGGCGGCAATTGCCTTCGCCTCAGTCTGCCTCTCCTGGGTCGCATTGCAAATCGTATTTAAAACAATTATATCATAACCTTTTTTTGAAATAATTTCAACTAGTTCTTGAAATTTCTTGTTGTTAAATGTCGTCTGCGAGACAATACAGACCTTTTTTCCAGTCTCCAGTGCAAATTCGTCTGCCTCTTCAACCGTTGAAATTACGCTTGTTTCCGCAGTATTGGCGCTCCAACCCTTGATACCCTCAACCTCAGGATGATTTTCGTTGCCAATAATTAACACATGGCATCCCTCACGGCTGTACTGCTCCACAATCCGGTGTATTTTCTGTACAAAGGGGCAGGTAGCGTCCACATATGGGATATTCTCTGCCTCAAGCAGCTCATAAACAGACTTCCCCACGCCGTGGGAACGGATAATGACCGTGCCATCCCGGCACTTTTTAAGCTCCTGGATCGTCTCCACCACGCAAACGCCTTTTTCCTCCAAATCCGCCACAACTTCCTCGTTGTGTATAATGGGGCCAAACGTATAGATCTTTCCGTTCCTGCGCTCCACCTGCTCATAAACCGTGTCTACGGCACGCCTGACGCCAAAGCAGAACCCCGCGCTTTTCGCCAAAATCACTTTCATATCTTCGTATCCCTGACAATCTCTAAAATCTTCGCCACAACTTCTTCAATTGACATCTCGGAACTGTCCACCAAAATCGCGTCCTCTGCCTGCTTCAAGGGAGAAATCTCGCGCGTCATATCACGATAATCGCGTTTTTCAATATCCTCACAGATTTCCTCAAGACTGCATTCTGCACCCTTCTCCTGCAATTCCAGGAATCTCCGCTTTCCGCGTGTCTCTACACTCGCTGTCAGATAAATTTTCACCTGTGCGTCCGGCAGCACGCAAGTGCCTATATCCCGACCATCCATAATTAAATCTGTGGTCTGTGCCATCTCGCGCTGGAGCTGTGTTAATTTCTCCCTCACCGGGGCATATACGCTGACTGCGGACGTCATCTTTCCCACTTCCTCCGTGCGAATAAATCCATTTACATTCTCTCCATTCAAAAATACCTGCTGTTCCCCATGCTCATTGGAAAGGTTCACAGTAATCTGTTCGCACGATTCTGTAATTGCCGCCTCATCATCAGCCGCTATGCCCGCACGCAGAAAATACAAGGCCATTGCGCGGTACATTGCACCGGTATCTACATAGATATAAGACAGCTCTTTTGCCACCCTTTTGGCAATTGTGCTCTTCCCAGCTCCCGCCGGGCCGTCAATCGCGATATTAAATGCCATCTGGCTTCCTCCATTTCTATTTTATATACTGTCTCCGGCAAGATAACCGGTAGACCAGGCAATCTGTAAATTAAACCCTCCGGTCAAAGCGTCCAGATCAAGCACTTCTCCGGCAAAATATAATCCAGACACCAGCTTGGACTCCATCGTAGACGGATTGACCTCTCTTGTACAGACGCCTCCCCGGGTAATAATTGCCTCATTAAAATCCCGGAAACGCTGCAAGGTCAAAGGAAAATGCTTGATCAGATGTATAAAATCCAATCGTTCCCTCTTGGTAATCATATTTACTTTCGTCTCCGCATGGATGCCGCTTACATTAATGATAACCGGAATCAACTTAGCAGGGAACAATTTAGAGAGAGCATTTTTAAACTGCCGCTTCTGATTCTCCTCAAAATCCCGCAGAACACGCTTGTCCAGCTGTTCTTCCGTCAGAGCGGGTTTTAAATCTATTTCCATCATAAGCGGCATGTGCTCCATATAATCATTGACAATGCTGCTGGCGCTGATTAACAGCGGCCCGCTGACGCCGTAATGTGTGAACAACATTTCGCCAAACTCTTCAAACAGAAGCTTTCTGTCCTTGCGGATGCTTACCGTAACATTCTTAAGCGACAACCCCTGCAACTCCTTCACCCAACTCTCCACCGTCTCAAACGGCACTAAAGATGGCCTGCGCTCCGTCACTGTATGCCCCAGCCTTTCTGCAAAACCATAACCGTCCCCGGTAGAGCCGGTAGACACATAGGAACAGCCGCCTGTGGCAAGTACAACGTTTTCCGCGCGGAAAACCGTTCCGTCTGCAAGACGAACGCCTGTTACATTCCTGCTGTCACTGCCCACAGTCAGAATATCGGCAACTTTGGCGTGGAGCTGTACCTTGACTTGCTCTTGCTGCAATGTTTTCTGCAAAGTGCGGATAACATCGGATGAGTGGTCTGACTGCGGAAATACACGCCCGCCGCGCTCTGTTTTGATCGTAAGCCCATGCGATTCAAAAAACGCCATCACTCGCTGGCTGTCAAAACAATAAAACGCGCTGTAGAGGAATCGACTGTTGCGAATGACATTTTTCAGCAGATGTTCCGTCTCACAGTCATTGGTGATATTACACCTACCCTTACCGGTAATGTAAAGTTTCTTACCCAGCTTTTCATTCTGCTCTAAGAGTGTCACCTGATGCCCATTTTCTGCGGCGCGTATGGCCGCCATCATGCCTGCTGCGCCGCCGCCAATTACAATTACTTTACTCATACTCTGCTTCTCTTCCTGTCTTATTCTGCGCATATTCCATGCGCACAGAATCCCCTATATAATCAATCTCGTCGCTGCTGTAGACTTGATATTCCTCCCAGAGCTGCTCTATCATTTCCAAATTTCGCACTACTTTTTTCTGCCGCTTCATACAGATTGCCATAATCAGCGCATTGATAACGCTCAAAGGCGCTGCCAGAGAATCCACGATGGACGACATATCGCTCTGCGCAACAAGATTGCAGGAGGAATACAGATTCATCGGGGAATGCACGCTGTCTGTGAGCGTAATGACCCGGGCATTGCGGTTATTGGCAAATTCCATGGCCTTTAGCACACGCATAGAATACCTTGGAAAACTAATTCCAATAATCACATCATCTCTGCCTATATACATCATCTGTTCAAACAATTCGCTGGAACTATTGGTGTGCACAAGCCTCACATTATCAAACATCATATTCAGGTAAAAAACCAGAAATTCAGCCAAAGGCGCGCAACTTCTGATACCAATTACATAGATATGTTTCGCTTTCAGCATTGCGTCTACCGCCATATCAAATGCATGCTCATCTATCATTTCCAACGTTTCCTGAATGCGTTTCGCGTCCGATGTCAACACCGTTGTCAGGATTTCAGACTGTGAAATCCTTCCGTATACATTCTCCATCTGCTGTACCGAATCAAGTTTCACACGTACCAGCTCTGCCAATGCCTGCTGAAACTGCGGATATCCTTTGTAACCCAGCTGCATGGCAAAACGGACGACCGTAGATTCGCTGACGCCCACCTCTTCCCCCAGCTTGGCCGCCGTCAGGAATACCGCCTTGTCGTAATAATCCGTGATATAGGCTGCAATCATCTTCTGTCCTTTGCTCAAAGCGCTGTATCGTTCGTTGATCCGGTTCATCAATTCGTTGCTGCTGGCCATATCTCATCTCTCTCCTCAATACAGATCGCACGAGTGCGCATATTTTTCTAAATATCAGAAAAAACAAAGGGTATTTTCCTCTGATATTAAGAAAAAGATACTGCTCAAAGGAACAGTATCTTCTCTTTTCTAAATCAAAGCGGGGGAACCCACAGGGACACCCTGCTTCTAAATCTCCCGGAAATGCAACGCTTTTTCCCGGGAGAAAAAATAACTAAACCGGATATGCTCCGTTCTTAGTGTCGGCAACCGAAGCGTCTACCTTCGTCTGCTGTGCCTCCCTGTATTTGAAGAACTCTGTTGCAACCTGCGGGAACAGTGCGTAAGAGAGAACATCCTCATCCTGCTGCTTCCACTGTTTCATCTCAGCCTCAATCTTATGAAGCTCCGGCTCTAAGAGGTCTGCATAACGACAGGTAATGGCATTCTTCTTCTCGTCGCCTAATACCTTGTCGATAACTCCTTTGTCGAACGGCTTGACAGTCTGTCCATATTTTCCAAGCAATACATCCTTGGTCTCCTTGGTAGCAACCTTGTAACGCTCGCCCATCAATACGTTGAACACAGCCTGTGTGCCGACAATCTGGGAAGATGGTGTAACAAGAGGCGGCTCGCCCAGGTCTTTACGCACACGCGGAATCTCTTCGAGCACGTCCATATACTTGTCTTCTGCATTCTGCTCTTTTAACTGAGATACCATGTTGCTCAACATACCGCCCGGCACCTGGTAAAGCAATGTCTGAATATCCACACCCAATACCTTGGGATTCATCAGCCCGCTCTTCAGCGCCTCTTCTCTCATTGGACGGAAGTAATCTGCGATCTCCTTCAACAGCATCTGGTCAAATCCCGGATCCATCTCGGTTCCGCGGAATGCCTCGGCCATAACTTCCGTTGCCGGCTGGCTGGTACCCAGCGCAAAGGGCGACATAGCCGTGTCAATGATATCACAGCCTGCCTCCACTGCTTTCAGATAAGTCATGGAAGCCACGCCAGAAGTATAATGAGTATGTAACTCAATCGGAAGCTTTGTTGCTTTCTTTAAGGATTTCACAAGTTCCTCCGCCTTGTAAGGCGTCAAAAGACCCGCCATATCTTTGATACAGATGGAATTAGCGCCCATCTCCTCAATCTTCTTAGCCATATCCGTCCAATACTGCAAGGTGTAAGCATCACCTAACGTATAGGAAAGCGCAACCTGCGCATGACCATTTTCTTTATTGGTAGCGGTAACTGCCGTCTGAAGGTTACGCAAATCATTCAGGCAGTCAAAAATACGGATAATATCAATTCCGTTGGCAATGGACTTCTGTACAAAATACTCTACCACGTCATCCGCATATGGACGGTAACCTAAGATATTCTGTCCGCGGAACAACATCTGTAATTTTGTATTCTTGAATCCTGCTTTCAGTTTCCTCAAACGCTCCCATGGATCTTCCTTCAGGAAGCGCAAAGATGCGTCAAATGTCGCGCCACCCCAGCACTCAACGGCATTGTAGCCGACTTTGTCCATTTTATCAATAATAGGCAGCATCTGCTCTGTTGTCATACGGGTAGCAATCAGAGACTGATGCGCATCACGTAATATGGTCTCCGTAATTTTAACGGGTTTTCTCTTCTTTTCAGCCATGATTTCCTCCATTCTATATACCAAATATCGCCATAAACACACCTGCTGCTACGGCTGTACCGATAACGCCTGCAACATTGGGGCCCATCGCATGCATCAGCAAGAAGTTGGTAGGATCTTCTTCCGCTCCCACCTTCTGGGACACACGCGCTGCCATCGGCACCGCGGACACGCCCGCAGAACCAATCAGCGGGTTAATCTTGCCTCCGGTAAGTTTGCAAAGCAGCTTACCAAACAATGTTCCTGCCGCTGTACCGAACATAAACGCAACCAATCCAAGGAATACGATCTTCAAAGTCGTAATGTTCAAGAATGCTTCCGCGCTGGTCGTTGCACCTACAGAAGTTCCCAGCAGGATAACTACGATGTACATCATTGCATTGGAAGCTGTCTCTGACAACTGACGTACCACGCCGGATTCGCGGAACAGGTTCCCAAGCATCAGCATACCTACCAACGGTGCTGTTGTCGGCAAGATAATACATACGACTGAAGTAACTACGATAGGGAATAAAATCTTCTCCAGCTTTGATACCGGACGTAAATTCTCCATCTTGATTGCACGCTCTTTCTTAGAAGTGAAGAGCTTCATAATTGGCGGCTGGATAATCGGTACTAACGCCATATAGGAATATGCCGCCACCGCAATCGGCCCCATCAGGCCGGTCTGCCCCAACTTACCTGCAAGGAAAATGGAAGTAGGACCGTCCGCTCCTCCGATAATGGAAACGGCTGCCGCTGCCTTATCGTTAAAGCCAAGCAAAATTGCCAGGAAATATGCGCCAAAAATACCAAACTGTGCTGCCGCACCCAACAGGAAACTGATGGGATTCGCAATCAGAGGACCAAAGTCTGTCATCGCCCCTACACCCATGAAGATCAAAGATGGGAGGATAGACCATTCATCCAGAGAATAGAAATAATAAAGTAAACCACCTACGCCATTGCTGGTCTCTTCCGGTGAAGCAATAATATCGGGATAGATATTAACCAGCAGCATACCAAACGCAATCGGAACCAGTAACAGGGGCTCAAATCCTTTTTTGATTGCCAGGAAAAGGAATATGAATGCAACCAATATCATCACATAGTTACCCCAGGTCAGGTTGAAAAATGCTGTCTGATGCAGGAGGTTTGATAAAGTTTCTCCTACGTAACTCATATTTTACCTCCAAATAATTAGTTATTCATAGTTGCCAATAATGCGCCTGCTTCTACTGCCTGTCCTGCGCTCACCTCGATGCTTGCTACGGTTCCGTCTTCCGGAGCAACTACAGGCGTCTCCATCTTCATAACTTCCAATACTAAGATTGTATCGCCGCGCTTTACAGCGTCTCCAGCCTTCTTATCAATGCTGAATACTTTACCTGCTGCGCCCGCCTCAATCTTCACGCTTCCTGCGCCGCCTGCTGCGGGTGCCGGAGCTGCTGCCGGAGCCGCTACAGGAGCTGCTGCCCTAACCGGGGCTGCTGCTGGAGCTGCGCCTGCGCCGTTTTCTTCTACAGTAACATCATAAACGTTTCCATTAACAGTAATTGTATAGCTTTTCATTTTCGTTTCCTCCTGAATATTCTAATATTGTAACTGTTCAGTCCCTTCACAGTTACGATGAAAAATCCATAAAAATCGCTTTGCAAGTAGATTTTCCATAGCTGAATCATGTTTTATGGTCAGCGCAGCCTGCGCAGACCTGACTGAATAGTTGCCTGCTACCTTCTTCTGATGGAACGCACTACAAAATCACTTGTAGAAGTTCCGGTAGACGCTGCAATCGCCGCTGCGATTACGGCTGCCAGTTCCAAATCGTCCTGTGCTGCTGCCACAGGGGCTGCCGGAGCTGCCGCGGGTGCCGGAGCTGCCGCCGGAGCGCTGCTTTCTGCTTTTTTCTTCGCCTCAAGATAGGGGAATACCTTGAATCCATAGATAATCAAACTAATCAGTATCAGGACAATAAATACGATGCCCATGCCCATTAAAGTGTTCAATGCGGCATTCGTCATCTTCTCGCCCAATGTCTGTACTGCCTCTACGCCAATGTCCTCCAGCTCCATATTATGGTACTTGTACACATAACTGAGGATCACCGGACGGTCAGTAAATTTAATTTCCTGCTTGCATTCTAATGTCTTGCCGGACTTGGTAATGGTGAATTCTCCCATTTCCACATATTCGCCTGCCTGAGCAACTGCCTCATCCCAGCGCATAATCATATTCGCCTGCTGAAGGATGCCTGCGATATCCTGCTCCGATGCGGAGGGAGCAACAGATTTAATATAGTTGTTGCGTTCAGCATCCGACATATCTTTCATAACAACATACGGCTGCTTCTGCTCGTCTGGCATCTCCAAAAGTGATGTTACAGTTCCCTCACATGTGCTCTTTAACTGGTCATAACTGTAACCGTTATAACTCATTGTGGTAGGATCCGTTTCTCCGCATGCTGCCAGCCCAAGTGCGATAAGACACAAACTGATTATCAGCAATATTTTCTTTTTCATAAACTTCACCTTTCTATTTTGCTGTATGTTTTCTGACCGGCTCTCCCGATCCTTTCGTATAGAGCATTTCAAATGCCGCTACCGCATACTTCCTGGTATCTTCCGCTGCAATAATCAAATCAACTTGTCCGCGTCTTGCTGCGGTCTGGACAGAAGACTGTAACTCTTCGTAAGCTTTTGCTTTCTCAGAAATCACGTCTGCGGATTCACCGTCATACATAATCTTAGCTGCCTGCTTCGCGTCCATCATGCCAATCTTACTTCCATCCCATGCATAAACAAGGTCTGCACCGATAGATTTGCTGTTCATCATCACATACGCGCTTCCATAAGCGTTGCCGATGATAACGTTTACCTTAGGAACGGTTGCCCCTGCAAACGCTGCCGTCATACGCGCCATTGCCTTTGCCAGAGACTTCTCAGAACATTCGGTCGCTGCAAAGCCTTCCACATTCGTCAATGACAATACAGGAATATCAAACGCATCACAGAACTTGATAAATTCTGCCGCCTTGTTGCAGCCTCTTGCCGTCAATGCCGATTCAAAACTCTCTGCCTTCTCACCGTTCTCATCAAACACTGCCGCTGTATTGGCAACTGCGCCAATCGTCATGCCGTTGAGCTTGATAAATCCGGTTACCATATTCTTGGCAAAATCCTTCTTAGTCTCGATAAATAAATTGCTGTCAGAGATGTGTGTCAGCACCAGTCTCGCATCTTCCTTGCATCCGGCAAGATTCTCGCAGACGCGGTTCAAATCGTCTGTACACTCGTCTTCCCTGCCGCACTCTGCATTGTTGCCCGGAAGCACGCACACCAGCTCGCGGATAGCAGAAAGGATTTCTTCCGTTGTACCGATTCCATCAATGCAGCCGTTATTGCTTCCCTGATATTCGGCGCTTGCCGTATCGCATTTGCCGACATGGTTGCCCTCTATAGCATTCGGGGAATTGACAAACATCCTGCCGTTCTCTTTCTCTGCAAAAGCGAAGTCGCTCAACGCCGGAACTACGGAAAGTCCGCCGCCGCAAGCGCCGAAAATTGCGGAAATCTGCGGAATCACGCCGCTTGCCTGCACCTGCTTTGCATAGATTTCACCAAAGCCGTTCAACGCATCTACAGATTCCTGTAAACGCATGCCGGCACAGTCAATCATGCCGATAACCGGCGCTCCCATCTTCATTGCCATATCATAGATAGCGGCAATTTTCTTACTGTGCATCTCACCAATCGTTCCGTTTAACACGGAAGCATCCTGGCTGTACACATACACCAGATTTCCGTCAATCAGACCATAACCGGTGATGACGCCATCCGACGGAGTCTCAGACTGACTCAAATCAAAATCTGTACTTCTTGCAGTTACCAGAGCGCCGATTTCCATAAAACTCTTCTCATCGAGAAGTCCGGCAATTCTCTGTCTTGCTGAGTTGGTAGAATTACTCATCGTTTAAACCTCCATATGTATTTTGAAATTTTTATAAAATTTTCTTCCGAGTGTAATTGTATCTCTTTTACTGCAATTTTTCAATAGCTATTTAGCGAAAATAAAAATTCTTTTCCATAAAAAAGAGCTTCATCAAAAAATCCTCATACCAGGAGGGTTCCAGTTTCTTTACCGACTTGCCGGCGCATATGGGAACCCTGGCAATCTGACGCTCCCCAAGGTAATAAGTAACGCTTCCTACCTCCTGCCCTTCCTCAATTGGCGCCTGCAAATTCTCTGGCACGTCATAAATGGTCTTCACCTCCTCATCTGCCCGTTTGAGAACATTAATTTGTTCCTCTTTGATGCGCAGAGGCACCGTGATTTTCTGGTAGAGACGACCGTTTTCCGGCTCTGCATCAACAGCCACTACCGGCGGAAACTCTCTGCCATACTCACAGACGTCCGTGTTCTGATACTGCTCCAGCCCATAATTCATCAACGCCGTGGTATCTGCCCATTTGTAACTCTTGTTGTTCGGCCAGCCGCAGGCAAACAGCGCCACCACAAAAGTCCTGCCCTCCCGCTCCAAAGCGCCCACATAGCAATAGCCTGCATTTCCGGTAAACCCGGTCTTTCCAGATAACGCGCCGTCCATCATTTGCAAAAAGGCGTTGTGGTTATTGCAGTTGTAAGACTTGGTGCCCGCAAGGTTGGTGAACTGATGATTTGCCGTCCGCGTAATTTCAAGAAACGTCTCATTTTTAATACAATAGCTCATAATCTTTGCCAAATCCTCCGCCGTCGTCCCATGTACGCCTATCTCATCCTGCCCGTCCAGCCCGTTGGGCGTAATGAAATAAGTATCTTTACAACCAAGCTCTTTCGCCTTTTGATTCATTTTCTCTGCAAAACCTTCCACACTGCCCCCTATATGCTCGGCGATCGCCACTGCTGAATCGTTGTGCGATTCCAACATCAACGAATACAGCAAATCCCGCAGACGGAACGTATCGTCTGTGCTCATGCCAAGACGCACCCTGGGCATAGACGCCGCATAGCTGCTGATTTTTACCTCATCGTCAAGATTTCCCTGCTCCAAGGTCAAAATGCAGGTCATAATCTTTGTCGTACTGGCATTTGGCATATGCTCATAGCCGTTTTTTTCATAGAGTACCCTGCCGCTTGCGGCATCCATAAGGACCGCCGACTTTGCATACAACGCGATATCCGGTTGTTTCTCCACGGCAGGTTCCTGTTCTGCTTCCTGCTGTTGTGCATCGAAAGCAAATCCTTGCCGGAATCCGGCGTCTGCCCTGAATGAAGGCTGCATTCCCAAAATAGTACACATGCTAAAGAGCAGGATGCGCCCTGCGAATCCTGCCCGAAACCTGCAACCATATAAAACTCTTATAACACGTAACTTCCATATTTTCATAATAAGGCTCTCTCATCCACTAACTGACTTCCCTTCATTATATGAAACAGCCTTCGTTTTATGTCTTACACGTCCATTTTCACTTTCATTTCTTCTTCCGCCTGATGACGGAATTCCTCTAACCGATCTGAATCCAGCGTCGGAAGCTCTTCAATAGACTGAACGCCGAAGCTGCGCAAAAACTCCTCTGTAGTGCCAAACAAAAGCGGACGCCCCGGCGCATCCAGCCTGCCAAGCTCACAGACGAGATTATACTCCACCAGCTTGCTGACCGCATGGGCACAGGACACGCCTCGAATTTTCTCGATTTCCAGCCGGGTAATGGGCTGCTTATAGGCGATGATAGACAATGTTTCCAACAGCACGTCCGTCAGCACATGGCGTTTGGGCTGCTTGGCAATCTTTATCAGATATTCGTACAGCTCTTTCTTCGTACACATCTGCACGTTGTCCTCAATCTCCATCAGTTGGATTCCGCGGTCTTCCCCCGCATAGCGCTCCATCATGCTGTGGATGATCTCACGCACCTTCGCTTCCTCTAGTTCCAAGGCTGCGGCAAGTTTCGATATTTCCACGGATTCCCCCATGGCAAAAAGAATTCCCTCTATAATTGCTTCATACTGCTCTGAATTCATAGTATCTCCATATCCTTGCGTTTCCGTACTCTCTTCAAGATTCTACTCAAAATTTACGCGGCAATCCTGGACTCAACAAAAATATCGTCAAAAATATGTTCCTGGGAAATATGGATTTTCCCGACCTTCATCAGCTCTAATATCGACAGAAACGTAACGATAATTTCCATTTTGCTGCTCTGCGCCTCCAAAAGCCCGCGAAAACTGAATCGTCGGTGCGTCAGCGCATACTGTTCCAAATAACCCATACGCTCTTCCAAAGACACCTCCTCCTTCTCAATTCGCCCAAAGCGGGAACGGATCGGATCAATCTTGTCCTCCCTTTTGCGCATCACAGATTTGAAAATATCATTGAGACGCCTGATGCTGACGTCCGCCATCAATTCCTGCAAATTCACCGGTTCCTCATACTGACGAACCTCCCTGGGAATCGTAGGCACTTTAAACAATACCCGCTGGGCGTCTATCTGGCGGTCTTTGAGCTCATAAGACATGCATTTGTACATCTTATACTCAAGAAGCTTCTGTACCAGTTCTGCCCGGGGGTCTGCTTCCTCTTCCTCCGTCTCCTCTTTTGGCAGCAGCATACGGGACTTGATATCTAAAAGCGTCGCCGCCATCACCATGAATTCACTGACAATGTCCAGATCATGGCGCTGCATCTCTCCTATGTACTCCATATACTGATTGGTAATTTCCACAATCGGGATATCGTAGATATTCACTTTATTCTTTTCCAGCAAATGCAAGAGCAGATCCAACGGCCCCTCAAAGACTTGCAGCTTTACTTTTAAATCCATTTCCATTTCCCCCACGAAATCACACTGCCTACCATTTTAACCGCATCAGGAAAATTTTGCAAGGGGTTTTTTATCCTCTGCCGGGAAAGCTGTCAGCAATTGTAACCGTTCAGCAATTTCCGACAAACACGTTTTGCAAATACTTCCGCGCCGTTTCCGCCAGGAGGTACACCTCCTTAACCTCTGTTGGCTGCGCGTCCAGCATATGGTATCCGGGGAAAAACCGGGTAATGTGAAGCGGAATTTCATTGCTGATAGATGCAATCCACCGCGCCTCATCCTCCATATCTGAAGCGCTGTCGTTCTTCCCCGGCACAATCAGGGTCGTCAGTTCCACATGACAGTCCGCAAAAGAACGGGCGATAAATTCCTTCACAACCTGTAAATCCCCGCCGAGCTCACGGTAAAATTCGTCCCGAAACCCTTTCAGGTCAATATTCATTGCATCTATATACGGCAGAATTTCCCCGAGAACTTCTATGTGGGCGGTTCCGTTTGTAACCAGCACATTTTTCATACCTTCCGCTCTCACCAATTTGGCTGTGTCACGCACATACTCCCAGCCCACCAGCGGTTCATTATAGGTAAACGCCACCCCGGTATTTCCCATACTTCTTGCCGCTGCCGCCTTCGCCGCCAGCTCCGCCGGAGAAAGGTATGTGCAATCCGCCACGTCCCCGCCGGTCATAGAAATCTGATGGTTCTGACAAAACGCACAGCGCAGATTACAGCCATAACTACCCACGGATAATATCATTTTCCCAGGATAAAACATCCGCAGCGGCTTCTTCTCTATGGGATCAAGCGCAAGTGAGGTAATGCGGCCATAATTCGCGCATACAACCGCTCCTCCTTGATTCTTTCTTGCCCTGCACAAGCCAAACTGCCCGGACTTTAAATTACAATGGTGCATACACACCTGACAAACAATTCCCATATTTGTGACCATATTCCTTTCTCAAAAGATGACGCCTTGTGCGCATCACTGATTTAAAAATGCCGGACTACCTCAAATCTTTCCAACGCTGCCTTTTCCGATATACCGATGCCTGCCTTGCGCTTGGCGATGGCAATCTGCTCCTCAACGGTGTCTACGCCTTCCAGATTTGGCAGCAGCAGCCCGCGTTTATCTCCTTTCGTCACAATCACCCCATAGCGCAGGACGTCGAGGTCGTCTGCGGATGCAACGGGCTCGCGCTCCCCCAATATGTCTACACTGATTGTCAATTGTTCAAGCTCTTCTTCCTCAATGGGGGAAAATCTGTAATCTCTTGAAGATGCGCTGATTGCGTTGCCTATAATTTCCTCCGCTATACACGTCTGGGTCGCCTGGATGGTACCGATACAGCCGCGCAGCGCACCGTTTTCCTTGATGGAGACGAACGCTCCCGCCTGATCTGTGTACATCTCTTTTGGCAAATCCTTGGGAACTTCTAATACCTTGCGGCTGCGTACATAGGCTTCCACGGCATTGCGTGCCAACTGTACATAAGCGTCTTCCTGCGCTCTTTGTTCCATAATCCTTGCCCTTTTCTTCTCTTCATACTGATCCTTAAAATTGCGTGTCGCATCGCTTCCTTGAACCTCATAGGTACAAACGCCATAGCCAACGCCAAAAGGCCCCTCATAAGAAAGGCTTTCCGCCCGGACGTCTGTACAATCCAAGGCTCCTGCCATTATCGTAAAGGAACGATGGCCGCATTCACCTGCCTTCTCACAGAAATCTTCCCCAAACTCCAACAGTTCTTCAAAGGAGGCTTGTTCCATAACACGCATAATCCCACTGTCATACGCCGGTCCCTCCTCCCGATAGCCATAGGGTCCGTCCTCTTTCAGCCTGTGCGACAGATCTCCGCTGCCAATCAACACGGTTCGACGCCCTAATTGCTCTGACGCCTCCTTAATGCACTGTCCAAGCTCATAATGCTTGACAAATGAAAGGCCGGACAAGCCAATGCGAACCAGCCGATATTGCCTGAGAAATTGGTTCACAAAATATAAAGGCACCATCGTTCCATGATCAAGCTGCTTTTTCTTCTCGCCGGCCGTTCCCGCAGGCAGACCCCGCACAGACGCCAACCGGCATAGCTTTTCTACAAATTCCTCATCATATGATGTTTCCACTTTCACGCTTCCCGCGCCAAACTGCCCGAAATTCCCCTCGGCTCCTTTGCCCGGCGATATGTGAAAATAATCGGCGTACATCACCTGATGCGGCGATATTAATACAATTGTCTCCGGCAAAAGCGCTGCAATCCTGCGCGCCGCCTCCTGATAAGCGTCAATTGTCCGCTGAATTTTGTACTCTTCCCCTTTGCCCACATCCGGTATGATCAACGGCGGATGCGGAACCATGATTGCTCCTAAAATTCCCATAATCAACCTCCAATCCCTGCGCTAGCTTGACAAATACCGCCTCGCCAAAGACGCCTTCGTCACTCGCATCTGATAAGTATCTTCCCACAGTTAAGCTCTGATATACTATCCCCGGCGCTGCGGTACAAATTCCACCGCCAGAAGTTCCGCCCGGTTAAACACCCGTACATGAAAGGTGTGGGTGCCCAGCCCGCGGCTGACAATCACGAAACGTCCTTCCAGCTCAAACTTACCCGCATCGTATTGGGGAAATAATGTCAGCTGCGGAGAAACCAGGCTGCCGATTCCAGGAATACGGACAAGGCCGCCATGGTTATGCCCACAAAACGTGACATCCGCTCCCCACTTGGCATAATGCTCTGCATAAGCAGGATTGTGGGCCAGTAGAATCTGAAACTTCTCCGGTTCCACAAGCGGCAGATGCTTATGCATATAAGATGCTTCCAGGGGTACGATAGAACCTTTTTCATAGTAATCTAATTCCAACTCCAAAGCGGACAGCATCACCCGGTTCTCCCCCAGGGAAATACTGCGCGTCTCCGTATCCATCACTGTCACGCCCAGCGCGCGTACGTTCTTCATATACTGTTCAAACAGTCCGTGGTTGACGCACTCCGGCTCCCGCAGCCGGCTCTCATGGTTTCCGTAGCTGTAATATACAGGTGCAATTTTTACGAGCTCCGCCAGGGTTTCAAGAGCGGCCGCATAAGTGTGCGGGTATTTGCTCACCAACATATCGCCGGGAATGAAAATTGCCTGGGGTTTCATTTTCGCCGTCTCATCCAGCAGTTTGTGATTATTCTCCCCATAAGAAAATCCATGTAAATCTGAAATCACAGCCACCGAAACGGGTGATTTTATTTTCGCCGATGGAACTATATAATGCGTAACCTCAAATTTGCCAAGCTCCCGCCTCTGCCATAAAACAGAAACAAGTATTACAAGTAAAATTATTATCAAAATTATCATATCGTCCATGCCCTTTGCTTACACTGTAATATATTATTATGAGGGTGTTCGCAAAACAGGGAATACTTTGCAGCAGCCTCATTCCCGGAGGTTATGCCATGCGTTGTATTTTATCATTCCTGTTATCAATCACCCTGCTGTTTTCATCTCTGCTGCCCGCCGCCCCTTCCGGGAGCGAAACCGGCACGGAAAGCGGTACACAAGCCGGTACGGAGACCGGAACACAGCCCCAAACTGATATGGAAAGCAACACCGCAGCAGCGGAGCTCTCCGTATCCGCACCCTCTGTAGTGCTGATGGAAGCCTCCACCGGCCAAGTCATCTATGAAAAAGAGCCCGACATGCAAAGGCACCCGGCCAGCATCACCAAGATTATGACGATGATTTTGATTTTTGATGCTCTGCAAGAGGGGAAAATCTCTCTCGACGACACGGTGACGGTCTCCGAGTATGCCGCCAGCATGGGCGGCTCACAGGTATTTTTGGAGCCTGGCGAGACACAGACCGTTGACACCATGCTCAAATGTATCTCTGTTGCCAGTGCCAACGACGCCTGTGCTTCCTATAGGATGGGGAACCATACCTGCACTTTGCCCGATGCAAGTATGCCGCAAAAGCTATGGGGCTTCAAATTTATAGTAGATCGTCAATGATCCATCCACACCGACTTCAATCTTATCAATCAATTCTATGACAACACGCCTCTCTAACTTATCAATAGTTTCTTTCGTCGTATCCACACCCTGCCGTACCTTTTGTGCATCACTGATACCTGAAAGTGCACGAATATGACGTTCGAGCTCTATAAGCCGGCTGTCATACTGCTTCGTATACTGTCTGTAGTCAGATTCCATTATAACATTGTCAAGGTATTTTTCAAAAGCCCCTTTCTTATATTTCTGTATTTTCTCCATTTGGCCCCGCAATATTTCAATTTGCTCCGAAGTACTGTCTCTGTGCAAGTTTGCCGCTTCAAACTGCCGCAGTTCTTGCTTGTCGCTGTCCGTAAGTATACTCGTTATTTCATCCTTTAGAGAAGAGAATACTGCCTGTTCTAATTCCTCCTTTAATATCTTGTGGCTTTCACAAAATCGCTTTCCCTGCTTTTTATAAGTTTTGCAGACATAACCGATAAACCCGCGCTCCCCATGTCTGGCATACAGCCGCTCCATAGATTTCTTGCAATCTGCACAGAACAGTTTCCCGGAAAACAAACCGTTGGGCGCAGTATGCACAGCCCTCGTTCGCTGCCCAGACAGTTCCTGAACCAACGCAAACGTATGCTTGTCAATGATAGGCTCATGGGTATTTTCTGCAATAATCCAGGACTCTTTGGGCGTCTTTACTTTCCGCTTGTCCTTGTAGGATAATTTGTTATATTTATTCTGAACAAGCATTCCAGTGTAAACCGGATTTCCCAGAATAGTATGTATTGTCTGGTAAGACCACGCCTTAGTCTGCGGCAGCAATCTGCTGTTGCTGTAAGAAACGCCAAGAACTTCCTGCTTGTAGCGTGTGGGAATCAGCACGCCCTCTGCGGAAAGCATAGCGGCTATTCTGCCTTTTCCATATCCTTCGAGATAGAGTGCAAATATTCTGCGGACAATCGACGCCGCATACTCGTCAATCAACAGATGATTGTGATTCTCGGGGTCTTTGCGGTAACCATATGGACAGGAAGAGCCTAAAAACTGTCCCGCTTTCATTTTGGCTTTGAACACAGAGCGGATATTGTCGGACAAATCTTCGCAGTACCACTCGTTGACAAGCCCATTAATCTGCCTCGCCTTTTTGTTGCCCAAATTCTCGGTGTCAGCATTGTCCGCCACGCCGATAAAGCGTATGCCAAGCAGTGGGAAATCATGGTGCAGATACTTCTCGATATGCTCCATATTGCGGGAAAATCTTGACTGGCTTTTGGCGATCACAAGATCAAATTTGCCCAGCCTGGCGTCCTCCATCATCCGTTCAAAGCCTGGCCTGCTGTCGTATAGTCCGCTCTCATCATCATCAGAATAGACGTCCGTAATCTGATACCCCATTGCCAACGCATATTCCATTAACATCAGCCGTTGGTTTTTGATGCTGGCGCTGTCGTCGCCCTCCCTTATCTTGTGCAGATCTTCTTTGGAAAGTCTCAAATACAAAACTGCTCGCTTGCCATTCATAGGAATTCCCCCTCTATTTGAGATTATGTTTTCCGCGAATAATATGTTTCATGCACTCCATAAGCGGGACGTTTCCATAGATTACATTTACTTGTAGACGACGCTGACTACCGCTTCTTCTGTTACCTGTCCGTTTCTCTTTCTCCATTTTCCTTCCTTCTTTCAGTTAATTCTATTCATTTTATGAATGGAAAAGTTTCGGTATGAACAGTAACGAACAGATTGGACTACAAAACGATAGATTAAGAACCGTCTTGTTTTTCTGTTATAATTTACATATAATATTTATGGAAGACAATAATTATAGAACTCGGCCGTAGCGTTTGATATGGATTCGTAATATCAAATATTACGCCAGGAAGGGAAGGACAAATATGAAAAAAATACTTAGGATGTTATTTCTGGGAATATTTATTTGCTGGGCAGGAATGACTACAGAAATCTCGGCGGCGGAAGTCGCCCCGGCGCATGAAGAGACTGTACCTGCAACGTATGAGGATTTATCCGCTGAGGTATTACAGGAAGGAGGACTTCTGCCGGAGTCCAACGCTGCCGGCAGACAGGCAAGATTCTCTGCACAGCCGGACATGATTCGTGAATTGTCTGACACACAAAAGCAGATTCAGGACAAATTGCTGACGGCATGGAATTCTTTTGCCGACACTTGTGATTTGAGCGCCTTTCAAATCACGCCGGAAGAATTGCACACGCTCTATGCCGACGCACTCAATTCCAATCCAAAATTCTTTTATGTCAGCGGGGCTTATTCCTATTATTCTTCCGGCGGCTTTGTCTCAAATGTTATGATTGAGTACGCCACGGAAGATAAAAATGCGGCCAAGGCCATGCGGGACGCTTATAACCGCGAAGTCACCGCCATCATAAACAGGGCTGACAAATCCTGGAGCGATATGGAGAAAGCGCTCTACATCAATGATTATCTGGCGCGCAGCTGTGAATACGACAGAAGCCTCTCAAAACATACGGCATATGACGTATTTGTCAATAAAACTGCCGTCTGCCAGGGTTATGCGCTGGCATTCCTGGATTTAGCGCATGAGCTGGGATTGTCCTGCGAAATGGTGAGCAGCGGCCAACTGAACCATGCATGGGATATGGTAAAAATTGGCAATTCCTACTACAACGTTGACGTGACCTGGAATGACCCTACCAATGACCGGCTCGGCAGGGCACGCCATCTGTATCTTCTGAAAAGCACGGATTTCTTTGAGTCCGAAACCGGCGGCCATGCGGCATCAGACTGGGCTTTGACCGGAGGCTTACCCAAAAGCGCTGCCTCAGAGACAAAATATGACAGTTACTTCTGGAACATGTCAGATACGGGGTTTGAGTATATAAACGGCGCCTGGTATGGCTTTGACGGACAGGACAGTATCTATCAATACGCCTGCAACGGCACAGATTTAACGGCCGTAAAACCTCTCATTAAAATCAATGACGTCTGGAACGTCATCGGTAACGATCTTTCTTTCTGGCAGGGGAAATACGTCGGCACGGGAGCATTTGACGGAAAATTATATTATTCGGGGAAATATGACATCTATGAATGGGATCCGGCAACGGAAAAAAGTACCGTAATCTTTTCCTTATCCGGGGAATTAAAAAAGACCGGCCATATTTATGGCATGAATCTTCTAAGTTCTGGGGAACTGAAATATCTTTTCGCCCCCAGTCCCAATGAAGAGGGTACCGTTTATCTGGCGAAAACATTAACGCCGACAACTGTTGACATATCCGGTTTTCAGATTTCCTTGGCAAAACAGGAGAATCTTGTTTATAACGGCAAGGAAAAACGCCCTTCTGTCACCGTAAAAAATGGCGGCGCTATCTTATCACCCTCCAATTATACAGTAACATACAGCCAAAACATCCACGCAGGAACCGCCGTCATCACGGTAACCGGAAAAGAAAATTATATCGGAACTATTCGTGGAACATTTCAAATACAAAAAGCCGACAACAAAATTACCGCGACGACGAAACACCAGAAAACAACAAAAACATCCGCCCAAAGCCTGAAACTGAATGCCCGCGCAAAAGGCGGTACTATCAAATATCAGTCCAACAACAAAAACGTGACTGTCAACGCCAAAGGAACCGTTACCATCAAAATGAATTTCGTAGGAAAAGCGACCATCACATGCAAAGCGGGAAACCAAGATTACAAAAACTGCTCCGCAAAAATAACGATTACCGTAAACCCGGCGGGAAGCAAACTGTCACAGACAAAGAACCTCTCCGGCAGAAAATTATCTGTCAAATGGAAGAAAAATTCCAAAGTTTCCGGCTATCAGATTCAATACGCTGCAAACCGCAAATTTTCCGGTGCAAAGCTACAGAAGGTTTCCGGCGCGTCTAAGACCAAAGCCACGATTAAGGGATTAAAAAAAGGGAAAACATATTATGTGCGCATAAGAACTTACAAAACCGTATCAAAGTCACCTTATTACAGCGCGTGGTCGACTGCCAAAAAAGTCAACATCACAAAATAAGAACTGTCACAGGGGGCTGCGCAATGCAGCCCCCATAAGCTTTCATCATTTCAAATTCATATAAACACATCCACGATATACCGGCAATTTTTCGCTATGCAGTTATAGCGCCCCATATATTTCTCAACAACCGTTTTTACGTTCCAAAGACCAATTCCATGGTTTCTTTTATCCGTCTTTGTGGTAACCGGAAGCCCATTTCGGAACACTACTCCTCCTTCCATGGTATTCTCCACATGAATATTGAGAGTCTTTTCCCCCTGCCGCACCTCAAAGATAATTTCCCTCTGTCCATTCTGCACTTTTTCAGCCGCTTCCACCGCATTCTTCACAAGATTGGAGACAACGATGCATAAGTCCCGCCGGGAAATTTTCTGTTCCTCATACATGTACCCTTTCACCTTGACTTTGCATGTTTCCCGTATGGGCAGAAAATAATAATTAATAATCGTATTAACAATATCATTACCCACATCATACTGCCGCTTGCTGATGCCTGAGATTTCCCCCAGCATTTCTGCCAAATAATCGTTCAGCTTCCCATACTCGCCGTTTTCAGAATAACTTTTCAGTTCCAACAGCTCCGCAGCCAAATCGTGACGGAACTGCCGCGTATCCTGCTCTTTTTTCAGAAGCTGTTCAAAATATTCCCGCTGCTGCTCGTTCTGCCGCTCTAAAATTTCCGCTTGTCTTGCATAACTCTTAGTACCATTGAAATAATATATGAGCGCCAACAATAAGATACCGGAAGCAATGCTTCCTAAAAGAACAAACAGCCCTAAAAAATTCATGCCTGCGCCATAGGCAAAAGACGACTCTATAAGAAACCAGGCGGCAATGTTCATCATCAACGCCAGCAGATAGACCATGACTGCGGCAACTACTTTAAAACGCGCCGATATGCCAAAGAAATCGCACGTTCTCTTCCTGAGAAAATAATATCCCCAGAGCAATAGGAGGACACCCGAAACATAGGCATTCATCTCTATGATATCTTGCAAATCGAAGAACAATATAATCATACAGTCAAGAATGCCCTCTACCAGCATCAAAGCTGCAAACGAAGAAAAAAACAGCTTCAAATTCTCCCCACAAGAGAGCGGAAAGAGAGAAAACAGCACAAGGACGCAGGCAAGAAACAGCAATATCCGCCGAAAATCAAACAGCCAGTCCTGCCAGATGATACACGCCGCAAGCAGCGCAAGCATAGAAGCAAACACCCCTATACATTTCTTTCTGGAAATCTGCACGCTCTTTCCAAACACTACCTTATAAATGGAAACATATTCTGTGATTGTCAGTATACAAAAAACTGCCGTCAAAACTTTCTCCATAGTCCGTCCTTTCCGCTATCAGTCTCCTAGCGCGGCTCACAAAATATTATTTCACAAACATATCCGAAATTCTGTGCCCGTCATCGTTTTCCACATCAAGCGCCGCCTCGCCCAGTTTCTTACACGTTCCATCTTCCGCAAACTGGTACTTACATATTTTTGCGGCTGGTTCCTGTTGCAGCGTATAGAATATTCCCTCCCGGATATAGCATTGCAAAGTACTTTCCTTCAGATGGCAGGAAGACGCAATTTCCTCCGTCTGAGGATTAAAACGATAAATGTCCGTCTCGCTTTCATTCGCATAACCATTTATAATATACAGCCATTCCTCATCTGCCAATATTTTGCACGCCTCTTTGCCGGGGAGCGCTATCTGCCGCACCTGATTAGTCTCCGGCTCATAAATACATAGCTTATCGTCGTTAGGGATATACATCTTACCAGCACGCCAAAGTGTATATTCCAGTCTGTTTTCTCCCAGCTCTTCCGTCACGTCAAGAACTTTTTCCTGGCTCCGGTCTTTCACATTGACACGATACAGAAAACATTTCTCCTTCGACGCCTCATCGCCTTCCCTGTATGCGCCCTCATTTGCAATAAAATACACATCATATCCATTGACGCTGATACAAAGCCCTGGCGCAGCTTGCAGCTTTATGGAAACATCCCCTTCCCCTGCAAAGGCACAGTATTCTACACTTGGTTCCGCTGCATTTTTTAACACAAAAATTCCCTTCTCATTCACTCGAAAGTCTGCTATTATTCCTCCTTCAAATGAATACTCACTCCATTCCCCGGTCTGTAAATCCATCGCCGCAACCGCGCATTTAGAAGGCTTTACTGTATTTCCCGACCACTTCTCATAAAGCACGCCGTCCTGAATCTGCACAGGGATAGAACCAAAACTGCCCACCCCATAATAGGGACATTTTAACGTATCTGTCTTTTTGAGGTTTTCATCCAGCAAATAGAGATACGTCGCGCCATAATTGGCGCTGTCAAGCACACCTACAGCATATGGCTGTTCCGGCGTTTTCTTTGCCGGCTTCCCGGCGCACTTAGAAAAGACGACGGCAATCAATAGTAAGACGGCGCACATCCATTTCAACTGTATTTTCATAGCCTCCTCCTCTCTTTGTTCTCACAGAAATCTTCTTTATGGCCGAAGTTTTCACGATAAAGTTTTCCCATATGATTCTCCTTTCAAAAATAGACCGCTAAGTTCTATTAGCAGTCTATTGGAAAACAATCTCTTTTTCAACCTCTAACTATGTGAACGGTCGTATAGCTATGTAAACGGCCAGATTTAAATATACGAATCCCTTACCGCCTTTTCGTATCAAATATCATAAAGGACTGCTGCAAATCTGTGCGTTTTCTTCTCGCAATCGGCACTTTTTCCCCGCTGGTAAGGATTGCCAAATCCTTCTCAATCTCTGCAATCTTCCCGAGATTTATGATATAACTCCTGTGGCACATAAAAAACACGCGTTCATCCAGTTCTTTCGCCCATTCTTTGAGCGGCTTTTCACTTCGATACTCCTCATGTTTGGTAAAAATCCGCACCGCATTGCCATCCGCCATCAAGTAGAGAATATCACGCTGCACAACTTCATACAAAACGCCGTCCCGGTATGCCTGAATTTTTGCCATCCCAGTCATGCGCTCTCTTACCTCGTCCACTGCCTCAAAAAACTCCTCCGCCAAAATCGGTTTTGTCACAAAACGAAATGCGCCTATCTTAAATGCCTCCTTAAAACGTTCTGCTTTACTCGTGAGCATGACAATTTTATAGTTGATTCCTCGTGCATTTAAGATACGCGCCGCCTCTATGCCATCCATTTTTGGCATATCAATATCCAGCAACAGGAAATCTATCTCTTCCTCAAAAGACAATAACTCCTGTGCTGAATAGATATGGTGCATTTTATAGGAAATGCCTTGTTGTTTTGCATAATTGTCCATCAATTTCTGGACTGTGCCATGTATATGGCGTTCGTCGTCACAGATTGCAGCTTTTACACTTACTTCCATTTCACTCCCTGCATTTTGCCAAGCAGCAAACTGATTTTATTCACTGTTATTCCTGCTGCCATACAGAAAACTTCCTGTGTTGCTTACGTCTCATTCTGCTGTGCAACAAGATGTTCCACACCGTATTTTTTGCGAAGCGCAGGCTTCTCCAACTTCCCGGTTGCATTCCTGGGAACGTCCGCAAAAATAATCTTTTTGGGTCGTTTGTATCTGGGAAGCTCTTTGCAGAATTCTTCAATCTCTTCCTGAGTACACTCCATCCCTTTCTTGACAGAGATTATGGCGCCGGTAATCTCTCCTAAGCGTTCGTCCGGCAGTCCGATAACCGCCACATCCTGTACCTTCTCATAGGCGCTGAGGAAATTCTCAATCTGCACGGGATAGATATTCTCACCACCGCTGACAATCACATCTTTCTTACGGTCTACAAGAAAATAGAACCCGTCTGCGTCCTGTTTCGCCATATCGCCGGTGTAGAGCCAGCCGTCTTTTAAGGTCTCTTCCGTCGCCTTGGGATCATTGTAATAACAAGTCATGACGCCAGGGCCTTTCACACAGAGCTCTCCAACTTCTCCCTGCGGCACTTCGCCGCCGTTTTCGTCCACAATCTTGCATTCCCAGCGATACCCCGGAACGCCAATCGCACCTACCTTATGGATATTCTCTATGCCAAGATGCACACATCCCGGACCTGTCGATTCGGACAGCCCGTAATTTGTATCATACATATGATCTGGGAAATACTCTTTCCAGTGTTTAATCAAAGACTGCGGCACCGGCTGCGCTCCGATATGCATAAGCCGCCACTGGCTGAGTTCATAATCCTCTAACTTAACGTCCCCTCTGTCGAGAGCGCTCAAGATATCCTGCGCCCAGGGCACTAACAGCCACACAATCGTACAATGCTCTTTCGATACTGCATCAAGAATAATCTCCGGCGTCGTCCCTTTTAAGAGGACTGCCTTGCTCCCCGCACAGAGGCTTCCCATCCAATGAAATTTTGCGCCCGTATGATAGAGCGGCGGAATGCAAAGGAACACGTCATCCCTATCAGTCAGATGATGCTTTTGCTCCATCTGCGCCGCCTGCATTAAGCTCTCGTGATTGTGCAAAATCGCTTTGGGAAATCCTGTCGTCCCTGATGAGAAATAGATGGCGGCGTCATCTTCATCTTCCAGACGGACAAGCGGCGCCTGGCTCGAACAGTCCGCCACCAGTTCACGATAACCTTCCGCAAAAGTCGGGCAGCCGTCCCCCACATAGATAAGCAGCCGCCCTTTACTGAGATTTTCCTCAATGGATTCGATTCGCCCGATAAATTCTGAACCGAAGAACAAGACGTGCACTTCCGCCAAATCTGCACAGTACTGAATCTCCTCTGCGGAAAATCGGAAATTAAAGGGCACGGCAATAGCTCCGGTTTTTAAGATACCAAAATAGATCGGCAGCCACTCCAGGCAGTTGAACATGAGAATTGCTACACGGTCGCCTTTCTGGATGCCGCGGCTAATCAGCATATTGGCCACACGATTTGCCTTCTCGTCAAAGATGCTCCAGGTAATCTCCCTGCGATATGGCTGCGAAGAGGTCTGCTGTACAAGGTTATATTCCTTCCAGGTGGTTTTCCGTGTATCAGTCACGAGCGGATTCAGCTCTACCAATGCTACCTCGTCACTGTATAGTTTATGGTTTCTCTCCAGTAAATCTGTTACCGGCATAATTCTGTTACTTCCTTTCCTTTGTTTTAATCACAAATACTGACGCATGAAATTGCGCCAGTATTAGAAACTCTATCACTTCTTTACTGATACAAATGCCTCTTATCAATCACACGGACAGCCTTGCCTTCGCTTCTTGCAATGCTCTTAGGCTCTACAACCTTAACGTCGGCTTTAATACCAAGCATTGACTTTAAGCCGCTGACAATCTTCTTCTCTCTTTCCGGTATGGTCAGATTACTGTTCTTTTCCATCTCCGGCGCCAGCTCTACCTGAACTTCCATGGTATCATTATTACCGATACGGTCAACGACAATTTGATAATTTGCCTGATAGCCCTGATTCAACAGAACCGCTTCAATCTGGGACGGCCATACATTGACGCCCTTGACAACCATCATATCATCGCTTCTTCCCTTCGGCTTCATCATGCGTACATGCGTACGGCCACAGGAGCAGCGCTTCCTGGTAAGACGGCACAGATCGCGTGTACGATAACGCAAAAGCGGAAACGCTTTCTTAGTGATACAAGTAAATACCAGCTCCCCGACTTCACCTTCCGGAAGCACTTCACCTGTGCCTGGATTGATAATTTCCGCAATGAAATGGTCTTCCTGCACATGCATGCCTGCCTGTTCCTCACATTCAAACGACACGCCCGGACCGGAAATCTCTGTCAGCCCATAAATATCATATGCCTTGATGCCAAGAGACTGCTCAATATTTTTGCGCATCTGCTCTGTCCATGGTTCTGCGCCGAAAATTCCCGCTTTTAAGTGAATCTGGTCTTTTAATCCCCGCTCATTTACTGCCTCGCCAAGATTTGCCGCATAAGACGGTGTACAGCAGAGGATTGTCGAGCCTAAATCCATCATAAACTGTAACTGCCGCTCTGTATTTCCCGAAGACATCGGCAACGTCAAACATCCCACCTTGTGAGAACCGCCGTTTAAGCCCGGTCCGCCAGTGAAAAGCCCATATCCATAGCAGACATGGCAGACATCCTCTTTCGAGCCGCCCGCAGCGACAATCGCCCGCGCACAGCACTCTTCCCAGACATCAATATCCTCCTGGGTATAAAAGGCTACTACCCGCCGGCCGGTCGTCCCGCTGGTGGACTGAATGCGCACGCATTCCTCAAGCGGCACGCCTAAAAGACCATACGGGTACTGGTCGCGAAGGTCATCTTTGGTAATGAATGGCAATTTATGTAGATCATCAATCCCTTTGATATCTGACGGTTTAACGCCTGCCTTATCCATTTTATCATGATAAAACTTCACATTATCATAGACAAACCGTACCTGTTTTACCAGTCTCTCGCTCTGAAGTTCCTGAAGTTGTTCCAATGGCATCGTTTCAATTTCTGGTTGGTAATAATTTTTCATTTCCTTCTCCATTTCTTTTTATACATCCCGCCCGCCTCCAAACAGAGGCAGGCCATTCTTCTTTACTCCCCGCGCCCAAGCAGGAATGCTTTCTGGTTCATTGCGGCAAATTTCGCTGGCACGCATTCTTCAATGGCTTTCTGCCATTTCTCCACCGCAATGTCAAAATATTTCGATAGGCGTCCCATCAACACGATATTCACTGCCTTGGCGGAACCTGCCTCCTCGGCAAGCGACAGACAGTCCATGTCGTCGACCTGAATTCCTAACGCCTGCATTTTCTCAATCAAATTCTCAGGATAAGACGCCGCCCCGGTAATCACCGGCATAGGGTCAATCTCCTGCGTATTTACGACAATCCTGCCGCCTTCTTTCAAATATTCCACATAGCGCGCAGCTTCTAATTTCTCAAAGGAGACGATAAAATCTGCCTCCCCCTTGTCAATAATCGGGGAATACACCTTTTCTCCAAATCTTACATAAGTGACAACGCTTCCGCCGCGCTGGCTCATGCCATGTACTTCGGACACTTTCACATCATACCCTTCCGAGAGAAGCAGATGCCCTAACAACTTACTGGCAAGCAGAGAGCCCTGGCCCCCCACGCCTACAATCATAATATTCTTCGTCATTTCTGTACCTCCTCCGGCTGTAATGCGTCAAACTTACATAATTGCTCGCAGACACCGCAGCCCACACAGAGCGTATTGTCGATGACTACTTTCTGATTCTTCATGCTGATTGCCGGACAGCCAAGGCGCATACAGGATTTACAGCCCACGCACTTATCTTCCAGCGCGCGGATTGGCGGCTTATGCTTCACGTATTTAAGCAGAGCGCACGGACGCCTGCTGATAATTACAGACGGCTCGTCTGCTGCAAGCTCTTCCTTGATGACTCTGTCACATTCTTCCAAATTGTAGGGGTCAATGACGGCTACGCGCTCAAAGCCCATAGCGCGGCAAAGGCTTTCCAAATCTATCTTGCCTGCCGGGTCTCCCTTAATATTGTAACCGGTCGTAGGATTCTGCTGGTGCCCGGTCATACCAGTAATGGAGTTATCCAATATAATCACGGTGGAATTACTCTGATTATAGGCAATATTGGCAAGCCCTGTCATACCGGAATGCATAAACGTAGAATCGCCGATAACCGCTACTGTTTTTCCTTCGCTCTCTGCACCCAGAGCCTTATTAAACCCATGGATAGAGCTTATAGAAGCTCCCATGCACAGCGTCATTTCCATCGCGCTAAGAGGAGCCACCGCGCCCAGCGTATAACAACCGATGTCCCCGAGAACTGTACACTTATTCTTCGATAATATGTAGAACAATCCCCTATGCGGACAACCTGCACACATAACCGGCGGGCGTCCGGGCAGATTTTCCTCAAGGCTCTTATAGGCCGGCGTTTCTTTTCCTAACTTCTCCGCTACCAGATTTTGTGAATACTCTCCTTCTAACGGAAGCGCCTCTTTGCCAGTCACAGTCAGCCCCAATTTCTTACAATGGTCTTCAATCACCGGGTCTAGCTCTTCCACAATTGCCAGCTTGTCCACCTTCGCTGCAAAATCGAGAATCAATTGCTCAGGCAACGGGTAAATCATGCCCAGCTTCAAAATACACGCCTCGTCTCCAAACACTTCCTTCACATACTGGTAACTTGTAGAAGAAGTGATAATGCCTAATTTGGTATCTCCCATCTCCACGCGGTTAAAACCACAAGTATTGGCATATTCTGCCAGTCTCCTTGTACGCTCCTCCACAACCGGGTGGCGACGAATTGCATTGCCTGGCATCATCACATATTTCGCAATATTTTTCTCATAGGGATGCTGTTTGCCCTCTTCCCTCTTTCCTGTCTCTACAATGCTCTGGGAATGCGCAACTCTTGTGCACATCTTGACGATAACCGGCGTATCGTATTCTTCCGAAAGGCCGTACGCCTTTTTCACAAACTCACATGCCTCCGCGGAATCTGACGGCTCCAACATCGGAATCTTTGCTGCTGCCGCATAATGGCGGGAATCCTGTTCATTCTGTGAAGAATGCATGCCTGCGTCGTCCGCCACGCAAATTACCATGCCCGCGTTCACGCCTGTGTACGAACAGGTGAACAAAGGGTCTGCCGCAACATTTAAGCCCACATGCTTCATTCCGCAAAAACTTCTCTTACCTGCCAGGGAAGCGCCAAAAGCTGCCTCCATAGCCACTTTCTCATTGGGCGCCCACTCGCAGTATATCTCTTCATACTTAGCGGCTTCCTCTGTAACTTCTGTACTCGGCGTACCAGGATAACTTGACACAAACGCGCATCCTGCCTCATACAGTCCTCTTGCAAATGCCTGATTACCTAACATTAATTGTCTCATAATTGATAGACATCCTTTCCGTAACCTAAATTTCCGTCTACCATCATATCATTTTTTGCCCAATTAGTAAATAGTGTACTTAAAAAGCGTCTCCTTTTTCGATATGCCACATGTGTGGCCATGGCAGAACACATTTATGGCAGCGAGCAGGAATTTGTAGCGCGTATGAACCAGCGCGCCAAGGACCTTGGCATGAACAACACCAATTTTATCAACTGCTGCGGACTTGATGTGGATGGCCATATGACAACCGCTAAGGACGTCGCGCTGATGTCGCGGGAACTGATTCGCAAATATCCGCAAATCCACGATTACTGCACGATCTGGATGGAAAATATTACACATGTGACAAAACGCGGTTCCTCAGAGTTCGGTCTTACCAACACAAATAAGCTGATTAAGCAGTATGCCTACGCTACCGGATTAAAAACCGGTTCCACTGACCAGGCAAAATACTGCGTCTCCGCTACCGCAAAAAAAGACGGCTTAGAGCTGATTGCCGTCGTCATGGGCGCGCCCGACCATAAAATCCGCTTTGACGACGCCACCTCGCTGCTCAACTATGGTTTTGGTAAATGCCAGGTATACACAGACACAGCCAAAGAACAGCTCCCCAAACTTTCCGTACAAGGCGGCGTTGAAGAACAAGTTGCTCTTGCCTATGAATCTGATTTCTCATATATGGATGTAACCGGAGCCGACTTTTCACAGATTACCAAAGAACTGGAACTGCCGGAAGCTGCCGTCGCACCGGTGACAAAAGGAGACGTCGCCGGACGGCTCGTTTACAAATTGAACCAAAAAGAAATTGGCGCCGTCAATGTGCTGTATGATGAAGATGTGAAAAAAGCTTTGTTCAAAGATTATTTTATGAAAACGTTAGGCGAATTTTGCATGAGAAAATAGAAAGCTGGGGCTTTGGCACAAACATAAATTACAAGGTTTACATTCGTTCATTCTGTCTTTGCCGCTTTCGCGGCAAGACCTTTTGAATGAATAAATATATTCGTGCAACAGCGCCAAAAACAATGAACTACATTAAGGGCGCAAATAGACGCACTACGCCAAGGAACGGACGGATAACAGCCGGCCGCTTTCGGCAAAATTCCATATTAATCTCTTCGGATTCCGCCATGGTTTGCAGCATATCTTCCTTCACTTTAAGGACGGCGGAGGACTGGTACATCCAGACGCCGCACTCAAAATGTAGATAGAGACTGCGGTAATCCATATTGATGCTGCCCACGGTCGCCACAACATCATCACTGACAAAACATTTTGCATGAAGAAATCCAGGCGCATACTGGTAAATTTTCACGCCGCATTCAATCAACGGTTCATAGTAAGACTGGCTGACCCAAAAGACAATTTTCTTGTCTGGTATGCCAGGCATAATAATGCGTACGTCCACACCGCTCTTGGCCGCATTTTGCAAGGCCTTGATCATCACATTATCCGGTATCAAATAGGGTGTGAAAATATATACATAATCCTTGGCGCGGTTTATCATATTCATGTAAATATTCTCCCCGGTTGTTTCACCGTCTAATGGGCTGTCTGCATACGGCTGCACATAACCGTCACTGGCAAACGACGCTTTCTGATATTTCCCGGGACGAAATTTCACCAGATCAGTTTCCACAGTACGGTTGATATAACACCACATTTCCAAAAACATCACCGTAAAACTCCAAACGGCTTCCCCTTCCAGACGAATGCCGGTATCTTTCCAATAACCGAAACGCTCCACCTTATTGATGTACTCGTCTGCCAGATTAATTCCTCCGGTAAACCCAACTTTACCGTCTACCACAAGAATCTTCCTATGGTCACGGTTGTTCATCAGTACGGACATCAGAGGATACAACGGATTGAAACGCACGCATTGAATACCCATTTGCCGCATGGTCTGATAATATTTGGAGGGAAGCGTCGTCACACAGCCAAAATCATCATAAATAAAGCGCACATCTACGCCCTCTTTGGCTTTTCGCTGCAAAATGTCTCGGATTTTGCCAAACATCTCTCCTTCTTCCACAATAAAAAATTCCATAAAAATAAAATGCTGCGCGCTTTCCAACGCCTCAATCATATCCGGGAACATTTCTTCCCCCCTGGTATAATATTTCGTTGTTGTGCGCTCATAAACCGGAAAATTTGCCCAATCTCTGACATATTTTGACTGTCGGTAAATCGTCTTATCTTCATGGGAAAGCTTCGTCAAAATCTCCTCATTTGAAGGAAACTCCTGCTCTAACTGCCGATTAATCGCCTCCATGCGTTTCCTTGTGGGACGAACTAATCCCGAACGCCCAAAAATCATATAAACCACAAGCCCAACAAGCGGAAGCGCCAGAATCACTACCGTCCAGGCAATAATATAAGACGGATTGCTCCTTTTATTGACAATGACAAGCACCACAAAAATTGCAATAATATCAATCAATGTATTGACAAACGAATAGCGAATCAAAAATCCCTGTAAAAACGACCATATCCAACATAATTGAAGCAGAATCGCTAATCCTACAATCGTTGCCCTTCCCAATAAAAATTTCTTGACTTTTTTCATTCCATTCATCCTCTCGTACCGTAAATCGTTCCCTTTTTCTATCTTATCATAGCAGCCTTCCAATGTCTACCATCCCCCATCCCTGTTTTGACTGAGGAAGTCCCAAATCCAGTGTCCGCTGATAAAGGCGCAGCTTCACTTCCGCTGGCGTAAGATACGGGTATTTGCTTAGTAAAAGCGCAATACTGCCGCTCACCATTGGCGCCGCCATAGACGTACCGCTTTTTCTGGTATAGTTGCCCTGTTGATTGGCGCAGCTCGTCACATTTGTCCCTGGCACCACCAACTCCGGCTTTACAATACAATGCTCTGTCGGTCCCTGTCCCGAATACTCCGGTTTCAGCATCGACCTGCCAATTCTCTCCTTCGTATCATCAAAACATCCCACTGTGATGACTTTGCGGCTGATTCCTGGAACCGTAATACTGCTCTCCCCCGGACCATTATTGCCAGCAGCCGCCACGACAACAAGATTGTGATCCCAGGCGTATTCCACCGCTTTCAGCAAGCGTATTCTCTCCCGGCTCTCTGCCTGCAAGACCATGCCGATAGATATATTGACAATTCTTATTTGATACTCCTCCTTGCGGCGCACCAGCCATTCAATTGCCTGTACCACATTTTCCGTGTTTCCGTTTCCCTTTCTATCCAATATTTTTATTATAATAAAATGACAGCGCGGAGCAATCCCCATATATCTTCCGTTGGAAGCCATACCGTCTCCGCCGATAATCCCTGCGATATGGGTGCCATGTCCGTTATCATCATAAATCCCCCGCCGGCTGCCAACATAATCTTTAAAAAATACCATGCGCCGACCAAAATCTATATGAGGAAAAATCCCGGTATCAAGAATCGCCACACCAATATTTTCCCCAAAATACCCCCGCTTATATGCAGCCTCTGCATTGATAATTTTTCTGACCCTGTCCATAAAACTGCATCTTTCTTTTTTCTTACTATATGCAGAAAACTTGTTCTTAGACAATAGAAGGGTGAAGCCCATGCTCCACCCTTTGTCAGTAATAATTTAATTTTCCTCTTTCGGCACGTCTTTCATGGAAAAGCTGATTCTGCCCATTCTGTCCTTGCCCATACATACGACTTTCACCTTATCGCCCAGAGTCAATACATCCTCCACACGGTTAATCCGCTGCTTGGATATCTTGGAAATGTGAACCATTCCCTCTTTCCCTGGGGCAAACTCAAGAAATGCTCCAAACTCCTTAATGCTGATAACCTTTCCTACAAAAATCTGTCCCGCCTCAAAATCTGTCGTGATAATTTCAATCAATTCCACAGCCTTGTCCATCATCTTCTTATCCGTTCCACATACAGAAACAGCTCCCTCGTCGCTGATGTCAATCTTCACGCCTGTCTGTTCTATAATGGCATTAATTGTTTTACCTCTCTGTCCAACTACATCGCCAATCTTCGCAGGGTCGATCTGAATCTGTATAATCTTGGGCGCCAGCTCTCCGACTTCTTTCCTCGGCTCTGCAATCGCCTTGGACATTACTTCATCCATGATATACAGCCTTGCCTCCCTGGTCCTGCGGATAGCCTCTTCCACAATCGGCCTGGTAAGTCCATGAATTTTGATATCCATCTGAATTGCCGTAATACCGTCATGCGTACCGGTTACTTTAAAGTCCATATCACCGAAAAAGTCTTCCAGCCCTTGAATATCAGTCAACACAATGTAATCCTCATCCGTATCACCGGTCACCAAACCACAAGAAATACCAGCAACCATCTTCTTAATCGGCACGCCTGCCGCCATCAAAGACATACAGGAAGCGCATGTGGATGCCATAGAGGTGGAACCGTTGGACTCAAAAGTCTCGGACACGGCACGGATTGCATATGGGAATTCCTCCTCGGACGGAAGTACCGGTATCAAAGCTCGCTCTGCCAGCGCGCCATGCCCAATTTCACGCCGTCCCGGCCCTCTGCTGGGCTTTGTCTCCCCTACGGAATAAGAAGGGAAATTATAATGATGCATATAACGCTTATTGACCTCATTCTCATCTAAACCGTCGATTCTCTGAACCTCGGACAAGGGAGCAAGCGTAACTACATCACAAATCTGTGTCTGCCCGCGCGTAAACATTGCGGAGCCATGCACCCGGGGAATGATATCTATTTCTGCGGCCAATGGACGAATTTGGTCGATGGCTCGTCCATCCGGCCTCTTATGGTCTTTTAAAATCATTTTGCGGACTGTCTTCTTCTGATACTGATAAATTGCCTCTCCCAATACCTCCAGCCATTCTTCGTTCTCTGCAAATGCCTCTTCCAGCTTTTCTGTAATCTTACGGATATTCTCCTCGCGTACCTGCTTCTCATCTGTAAAAACTGCCTCTTCCATCTCCTGTGGCGGAACCAGCTCACGGATCGCTGCAAACAATTCCTCAGGTACTGCGCAGCTTGTATATTCATGTTTCGGTTTGCCAACCTCAGCCACGATCTGGTTGATAAATGCAATAATTTCCTGATTAATTTCATGTGCTTTATAGATCGCTTCAAGCATCTTGTCCTCAGGAATCTCATTTGCTCCGGCCTCTATCATGATAACCTTCTCACTGGTAGACGCCACGGTCAGATTCAAATCACCGTTCTTCCACTGCTCCTGTGAAGGGTTAATGATAAATTCCCCGTCAACCATTCCCACCTGGGTCGTCGCACATGGCCCTGCAAACGGAATATCAGAAATACTGGTCGCAATCGCTGAACCGAGCATCGCTACCAACTCTGGGCGGCACTGGGGGTCAACGCTCATTACCAGGTTATTTAATGTGACATCATTGCGGTAATCTTTGGGAAACAACGGACGCATAGGCCTGTCAATCACACGCGCCGTCAAAACTGCATTCTCAGACGCCTTTCCCTCTCTCTTATTAAATCCGCCAGGAATCTTTCCCACAGAATATAATTTTTCTTCAAATTCTACGCTCAACGGAAAGAAGTCAATTCCCTCACGCGGCTTATCAGATGCAGTCGCCGTGGAAAGTACAACCGTATCGCCGTAATGCATAAACGCCGCACCATTCGCCTGGGCAGCCACTCTGCCGATATCAATGCGCAGGGTTCTTCCTGCCAGTTCCATAGTAAACTGTTTGTACATATTTTTCTCCTTCTGAGAAAATAGAGCGGAGAACCGCTCTATTTCCGACATAAACACTATTTTCTGATTCCTAAACGCTCAATTAACGTACGATACCGCTCAATATCTATCTTCTTCAAATAAGCCAGCAGACCACGTCTCTGACCTACCATCTTTAAAAGTCCGCGCCTGGAATGATGATCCTTGGGATGCTCTTTCAAATGATCTGTTAATTCACGGATTCTTGCCGTCAATATGGCAATCTGAACCTCCGGTGAACCTGTGTCGCCCGGTGTTCTTGCGTATTCTTCGATAATCTGCTGCTTTTTTTCCTTTGCTATCATTATGATAACCTCCTTAAATTATTATTAGTATCGCCCAGCCTGCCATTTCTATGCGGATATAAAATGTATTGACATCTTCTGAATCCTCCGCAGACACTTCTAACGTTAAGAAGATATTAAGTAATGGTCGGAGTATCCGGTTACTGAATATGGGCTTTTTCATGTTACTGGCGAGTGCCATAAAAACACTCGCCAGTAATCATTATATCATATGGAATTTCGCTTGTAAAGCTATTATTTGTTAATCGCTAATCAGTCTCGTTACACAAATCGGCGTACGGTAAAACGCATTGGAAATCTTAATACCTGTTCTTGCCGAACTTGCATGTACCACTTGTCCGTTGCCGATATACATTGCCACATGGTTGATACCGCTTCCACTTCCGTAGAAGAACAAATCTCCTGGTTTTGCCTCAGAAGCGTTTACCCTTGTCCCGTAACCGGACTGAGCACTGGATGAATGCGGCAGATAAATACCATACTTCTCATAAATCTTCATCGTAAATCCAGAACAGTCAACGCCATTGGTAAGGCTTGTCCCTCCCCAAACATAGCGGTTGCCGACAAACTGGCACGCATACTGTACCATATCAACGCGGACATCAGATATGCCCTCTCCATAGCGAATTTCCGTCATTGTCATCGCTTTGGGAAGCTGTTCTGAAACTTCCACAAACTCGGAGGCAATATAACATTCGTCTCCATCTACATCTACCTTGAGCCATTCGCCCATATCCTCAATCACATGAAGCGACTCCCCTTCCGCAATCATCGTCCAGATGTTACAGTCTGTATTGGGCTCTACCCTGGCATTCAACGTCTGAGTTACGGAAGTCGCCATAATAGACTTCACTTCCTCTGCCCTCGCTGCGGCCGCCTCACCGGTAAGCAGGAATTCTCCTTTCACATAGCCGGTCACCTTACCGGATTCAATCTGATACCACTCGCCTTCCTGGGACAAAATTTCACAACCGGCGTCTACCGGGAGCGCGCCTACAAGCTCCGTATCTTCCCCGGCGCCTTCGCGTATATTCAGATGGTTCTCCACACTGGCTATACCAAGATTCGTATAACCACAGATGGTCTTGGGCTCGGACGCCATAGAAACGCCGTTTTCCGTTTTCACTGTATCTGCATCATTCACTAGACACTCACTGAGCAGCGTGGAAACGCCTGCACTGGCATGGGTTGCCGCTTCTGTCGTAACCTGGCTCATGCCAAAAACTGCTGCGCCTGCCAAACATCCTATCATTAACTTTGTCCAATGTATTTTCATTTGTTTAACCTCCCGGATAAAACTGCTTCATTTTTTGCTATTATATCAAGGAGTTATTACGTTGTCAATACTGTGTGTAATATTTATGTAATATTTATTGCAATGCTTCTTCGGGATCTCCCTCCAGGATGGAAAAGGCAATATTCGTCGCATGGTCCGCCACGCGCTCCAGGCCGGTCACCAAATCGGTGAAGAGAATTCCCGTCATCGGCAAACATTTACCCTTTGCCATACGCCGCACATGGTTCTGTTGAAGCTCGCGTTCCATGGTATCAATACTATTTTCCAGTTCCAGTATATCCGACAGATTCTTCTTATCTAAGGTAGTAAACATTTCCATTGCTTCCTCAAGAATCTGCAACGTCTTTTGATGCATTTCCCGGATTTCCTTTTCGCCCTTTTTCGTAAATTTGAGGTTCTCTTCATGGCTCTTGACTGCCGCATCCGCCATATTTTCCGCATGGTCGCCAATACGCTCAATATCGCTCACCACATGGAAGAGCGCACCGATTCGCCTTGCGTCCACGACCGGCAGCTGCAGCTGGTTAATTTTAACAAGATAATCGGTAATCTCTTTGCTCAGGAAATCAATCTGGTTCTCCACCTCATAAACCCGGTTGATCTTATTCTCGTCCCCGTCGAAGAAGGCTTCCATGGCAAGTCCGAGATTCTCTCTCGCCATCTTGCCCATACGCTCAATCTCCTGCGTAGTCTCCACAACTGCCGTGGACGGCGAGAAGATATTCTGCTTTCCTATATAGAGCAGCTGGTATTCCTTCTCCTCCTGATCCGCTCCCGGAATCAGCCGTCGGCTCATTGCCACAAACTGCGCCGACAACGGGAGGAAAATAATTGTCTGGAAAATCTTGAAGAAGGTGTCTGCATTCGCCACGCAGCGGCCTACATCCGCACCGGACACGCGCAAAATAAATGCTTCAAAGTATTTCATGCCAAACGCCAGCAAAATCCCGATAATTACCATACCCAGTACGTTAAACATGACATGGATAAACGCGGCGCATTTCGCATCCTTCTTGGTATTCAAACTTGCAAGAACCGCCGGCGTACAGGAACCAATGTTACAGCCAAGAATCACATAGAAGCAGACAGGCAGGTCAATCAACCCCTGGCTTGCCATCAAAAGCAAGATGCTGACTGTCACCGAAGAGCTTTGGACAACAACGGTAATTGCCGTGCCAAATAAAATTCCTACAATCGGGTTGTCCATACTTCCAAGCGCATCCATTACCGCCTGATAGTTTTTCAGGTCCGCCATAGCGTCTTTCATCAGGCTGATTCCCATGAACAGCGCGCCAAATCCTAAGAGCACCTCTCCCACTTTCTTGAGCATAGGTTTTTTGCCAAACATTACAAATACTGCGCCGACAAACAGGATAAACGGCGCAACGCCCGTAAGATTAAATGCTACGAGCTGGGAAGTAATAGTCGTACCAATATTGGCGCCAAAGATAATTCCCACAGACTGTGCCAGGCTCATAATCCCTGTATTTACGAAACTTACCACCATAACCGTAGTGGCGCCGGAAGACTGTATAATCGCCGTGAACAAGGCGCCGAACAATACCGCTATAATCTTATTCTTCGTCATGGCTTCCAAAATAGAGCGAAGCCTCGCGCCCGCTGCCTTTTGCAGACCCTGGCTCATAAAATTCATACCAAACAAAAACAGCCCAAGACCACCTAACAAATCTACGATCAATTCCATGATATTCACCCTTTAGTTCTTCTGAACTCCTTTTCCCATGTTAAAATATGTTTTGCCGTATTCTATATCCCGCTGCATCTGCTCCTTCAACGCGTCAAGCGAGGGGAACCTCCGTTCCTTCCTCACATGTTCCAAGAAGCTGACGCGGACTTTCTCACCGTATAAATCCTGCGACACATCAAACAAATGCGTCTCCACGCCAATCGGGTTATCTCCCTCCACCGTAGGCTTACACCCTACATTTGTAATTCCTGGATAACGTTTCCCCTGCCATTCCGTCTCGGTGACATAGACGCCAAACGGAGGCAGCAGCTTGTCCTCTGGTGGAAGCAGATTAATGGTGGGAATGTTCAACACCTTTTTCCCCATCTGCCTGCCATGAAGCACCGTTCCTTCCACGAAAAATGCATAGCCCAGCAACCGGTTTGCTTTCTCAATATTCCCCGCTACGATTTCCTCACGTACAAAAGTACTGCTGATATCCCTGCCATCCTCTTTGATTTTATCTACCACTTCTACTTCATAACCATACTGTGCGGCAAATTGCCTGAGCATCCTGTAATCTCCGCGCCGCTTATAACCGAAACGAAAATCCGTGCCTACCACCATATATTTAACATGGCAGGATGAAACAATTTTATGGATGAACGCTTCCGGCTCCATACACATCACCTGCCTGGTAAACGGATATTCAATCACATAATCAATGCCGACACGCGCAAAAAGCCGTTCTTTCTCCGCGCCTGTTGTAAGCACCTGCGCCTGGATATCCTGCACTCTTTCCCGAGGCGGAATGTCAAATGTGAAAATAGCGGCTTTCAAGCCTTTTACCTCCCGTTTCTTTCTCGCCATGTACTCCATCAACAGCTCATGTCCGCGGTGCAGCCCATCAAACTTTCCCAGAGAAAGTACGGTTGGTCCGTCTATTTCAAATGTCATACTCTGCCTTATGTATTCCATAACTTCAGTCCTATCTACATCCGTTTTCTGTCCTATTATTCCATAAAAACCTTGATTGGACGAATGCATCTACACCCATCGTCCCAGCGGTAAATGCCTGCAAACTTCTGCCTGGCATCATATACGCGAAGCGTCGTTGTACGGTAAGCGTCTTCCCAGCCCAAAAGGCAGCGCGCCTCTAATGGATTGCCATTATACAGCAATTTAGAAAACTCCTCCCTGACATGAACGCTTGGGTATTGCAAAAATACACTGTCTGTATTTCTGATTAACGCTGCAAAATCTTCCCTCGCCAGCTCCTTGCCCGCCGCTTTGGCACGGACAACCTGAACCTCTGCCTCAATCTCTGAAAGCTTCTTCGCTTCCCCAAGATGAAACTCTGCCACCCTGGTACGCAGCAGCGATTCCATACAGCCGCCGCAGCCTGCTTTGCTGCCGATATCATGGCATAAGGTTCGGATATAAGTACCCTTGGAACAATGTACACGCATCTTTACGCGGGGCAGCAATACCTCCAAAATATCAATGGAAAAAATTTGCACATCACGCGCCGCGCGCTCCACACTGACGCCTGAGCGCGCCAGATCACAGAGCTTCTTTCCATTCACTTTGAGCGCTGAATACATAGGTGGTATCTGGGAATATGCGCCCACAAATCCCACGATAATTTTCCTGATTTCCTCTTCTTGACAAGTAACCGGGCTTTCGCTTATCACTGCGCCGGTAATATCCTGTGTGTCAGTGGCCTTTCCTAAAAGCAAAACCGTCTCATACTCTTTATCCTTATCCGTAAGTAAATCGCAGACTTTCGTAGCCTTACCCAGACACACGGGAAGCACGCCCTCTGCATCCGGGTCTAAAGTCCCGGTGTGCCCGATCTTTTTCTGCTGAAAGATTCCACGGAGTTTTGCCACCACATCATGGGAGGTAAACCCTTTTTCCTTATAAACATTGATGATTCCACTAATCATGAAGCTGCCTCTCAATTTCTACGCAAAGTCTGCCAAAAATTTCTTCCGGCGCGCCCTCCATGGTGGCTCCCGCCGCCATCACATGGCCGCCGCCTTGATATTTCATGGCAATCTCCGCTACGTTTACCTTTCCATTGGAGCGCATACTAACCTTCCAGGTGCCGTCTTCATTTTCATAAAGGAATATTGCCGCTTCCACGCCCTTTGTCACTCTGAGCTGATTGACAATACCGTCAAGATGCTTGGGCAGCACATCAAAACGCGCCATTTCCTGCCGGCTTATAGATGTGGCAATCGCCGCCCCATCCAGCAAAAGCCTGCTGTTCAATAACGCACGCCCTAAAATCTTATTCTGCCCAAAGGTTTTCGTATAAAATGTGTCGTCCACAATCCGGGAAAAATCAATGCCTTTTTCCATGAGGACGCCGGCTGCATTCATAGTTTTTGCAGAAGTGCTTGAATACTGGAACACTCCGGTATCATGAACCATACCCACATAGATGCACTCGGCAATCTCTTTCGTAATTTTCTCCTCGCCAATCAGCTCAAAAACCAATTCTGAGGTGGAGCTTGCCTGCGGGAAAATATAATTCTCATCTGCAAAATTGTCATTGCTCACATGATGGTCTACGCAGATCGTCTTCTTTGCCGTCTCAAAATACTTTACGGCTTCTCCCAACCGCCCTGTATCCCCGCAGTCCTGCACAATACACAGGTCATACGCCTGGTCATTGTCACAGGCGTTTTGAATCTTGTCTGCATTTTTGAGAAATCTGAATATATTGGGGATGGGTTCCAGATAAATATCCGCCTGTATTTGTGGAAACCAGGTCTTGATGTAATTGTACGTTGCCAGGCAGGAACCCACGCAGTCGCCGTCAGGCCTTACATGGCCCGCAATGGCAACTGTCTTTACCTGTGCCAACTGAGACGCTAAATCTCTCATAATTGAACGCTCCTTACTGATGGTTCACGTCGTCTATCAGTTTTGACATATTTACGCCGTACTCAATAGACTGGTCTAAGATAAAACGGATCTCCGGCGTGTTCCTCAAGTTGATGTTCTGCGCCAGCTGCCTGCGAATGTAACCTTCCGCACTCTTTAACCCTTCCACCGTATCTTGCTGCACTTTCTCATCTCCCAGCACACTAATATATGCTTTGCAGCTTTTTAAATCCGGCGCAACCTCAACGGAGACTACGGAGGTGAAAGGAGCAATCCTGGGGTCTTTGATCTCCCCTCTAATAATGTTGCTCAATTCACGCTGTACTTCACCGTTGATTCTTGTATTCTTAATGCTGTTCTTTCTCATATACTGCCTTACTCCTTCTTTGCCAAATGCTTAACGCGGCACCTCCACCATCGTATAGGCTTCTACCACGTCAAGCTCCTGAATTTCGTTAAAGCCGTCAAATACCAGCCCACATTCATAGCCTGCCCGAACTTCCTTCACATCATCCTTAAAACGTTTCAAAGATGCAAGATCTCCCTCAAAAATCTGCTCTCCCTCTCGGGAAATACGCACCTTGCATCCTCTCTGGAACGTACCGTCCAGCACATAGGAACCCGCAATATTGCCCACGCCCGAAGCCTTGAAAATCTGACGGATTTCTGCATGGCCAAGTACCTTTTCCTCAAAGATAGGATCAAGCATTCCCTTCATGGCTGCCTGCACATCCTCAATCGCATTGTAAATAACTTTATACAATCTCATATCTACGCCCTCGCGCTCTGCCGTAGCCTTGGCCGTGGCGTCAGGACGAACGTTAAACCCAATGATAATTGCATTGGAGGCGGATGCCAGGCTGACGTCCGACTCATTGATGGCGCCTACGCCGCCGTGGATGACTTTCACCATAACTTCCTCATTCGACAGTTTCACCAAACTTTGCTTTACTGCCTCCACGGAACCCTGTACATCTGCTTTGACAATAATCGGGAGCTCTTTAATATTTCCCGACTGAATCTGTGAGAACAAGTCGTCGAGAGACATCCTGGATTTCGTATCTTCCAACATCCGCTCACGCCCCTCGGAAATAAAGGTGTCCGCAAAGCTCTTGGCCTCACGCTCAGAATCCGTACATACAAATACTTCCCCTGCATTGGGCACATTATTCAAACCTAAAATCTCCACCGGCGTGGACGGAGATGCCTCTTTTACACGCCTTCCCTTATCATCAATCATCGCCCTCACCTTGCCGTAACAGCTTCCACAGGCAATGGGCTGGCCTACTTTTAATGTTCCTTTCTGTACCAGGACAGTTGCCACTGAACCGCGTCCCTTATCAAGCTGCGCCTCGATGACGAGTCCGCGCGCGTTGCGCTTGGGATTTGCTTTCAGTTCGCACACTTCCGCTGTCAGCAATACCATCTCCAACAGCGATTCAATTCCTTCATGCGTGTGTGCCGATACCGGTACAAAAATAGTGCTTCCGCCCCAATCTTCCGGGATCAATTCATGTTCTGCAAGCTCCTGTTTTACACGCTCAATATTGGCGCTCGGCTTATCAATCTTGTTGATTGCCACAATAATCTCAACGCCTGCCGCCTTGGCATGGCTGATCGCTTCCACGGTCTGCGGCATCACGCCGTCGTCAGCAGCAACTACTAAAATAGCAATATCTGTCGCATTTGCCCCGCGCATACGCATAGCTGTAAACGCTTCATGCCCCGGGGTATCTAAAAATGTAATCTTCTCTCCGTTGCATTCAACCATATACGCACCGATATGCTGCGTAATTCCACCTGCCTCTTTGTCAATCACATGCGTGTCGCGGATAGCATCCAGCAGAGACGTCTTACCATGATCAACATGGCCCATAACACAGACTACCGGCGGGCGTTTCACCATGGCTGCTTCATCTTCCTCTTCTTCTTTGAGCAATTCTGCAATTACATCCACCTTTTCTTCCATCTCGCAAATGCAATTGAATTCGAGAGCAATCTCTTCCGCTGTTGCAAAATCAATCTCATTGTTTACCGTTACAATATTGCCTTGCAAAAACAGCTTTTTGATGATCATGGAAGCCTGCACCTTCATGCGGTCTGCAAACTCTTTGATTGTCATCTTCTCCGGCAGCGTAATTGTCTTAATCGTCTCTTCTTCTTTCTTCTGCGGCTGTGGCGCAGGCTGTTGGTTCTTTTTACCCCTCGTCTTCTTCTCCAAGTTATCAAACCTTTCCTTCTTCCGGCCCATCAATTCTTTTTCATGACGCTGACTGTTACCTTTACGGTTGTCGCGATCTCTGCTTTCTTTTCCTCTCGTATCTTCTATAGATGACGGGCTGTTCTGATTCAGTTTATTGATTTCCTGCTCAAAACGGCTCTTCTGCGGAGCGCGGCCGTTCTGGAAATTCCTGTTATTGCGGTCCCCCTGCGGCCTGTTATTCCGGTCCCCCTGCGGCCTGTTATTCCGGTCTCCCTGGAACCGATTATTTCTATCTCCCTGCGGTCTGTTGTTGCGCTCTCCCTGGAACCGATTATTTCTATCTCCCTGCGGCCGCATATTCCGGTCTCCCTGCGGTCTGTTGTTGCGGTCCCCCTGCGGCCTGTTATTCCGGTCTCCCTGTGGCCGCATGTTGCGCTCTCCTTGTGGCCGCATGTTGCGGTTCCCCTGCGGCCTATCGTTCCTATCTGCCTGTGGCTTTGCTGTGTTCTCACCCTGATGTCTTACCGTGTTTTCTTGCGGCCTTGCAGATGGCTCGCCCTGTGCCTTCACGGTATTCTCAGCCTGTGGTTTTACCGCGCGTTCCGTCTGTGGTTTTAAGCTTTCCTGCGGTTTTACATGCTGGTCTCCCTGCGGCCGCATGTTGCGGTCTCCCTGCGGCCTGTTATTCCGGTCTCCCTGCGGTCTTCCATTTCTGTCTCCTTGCGGCCTTGCCGGACGCTTTTTCGCCGTCTTGCTGTTTTGTGGGTTAAATACCGCTGTAATACTGGCTTTCTTTTTCGGCCGTTCCTGAACTTTCCTTCCCTCCTGCGCCTTTGCAGCCTCCGTCTGTGGCGGCGTTTTTACGATAGTTTCCTGGGACGGCGTCTTTTGAGGCGCATCTTTTTCTTTTGCCAAAGCCGTCTGTGGTTCTGCTGCCCGCGGTGTTTCCTTTACGTGCGCTTTTGTCTCGGCCCCTGCCTTGCGTGATGCAAACTTGTTTCTTACCATTTCAATGGCGTCATCCTCCACAGAACTGCTTGCCACCTTCCCGGTAATCTCCTTCTCTGCAAGAAATTTAATAATTTCCTTCGACTCTATGTTCAATTCATTTGCAAGTGCATATATTCTCATTTTTGCCATACTTTTACTACCTCCGCTATTCCGTTATTCCGTTTTCTCTGTTAATCAATTTTTCCTCCAGGCTTTTGGCAAAGCCTTCATCAAGTACCGCAAGGGATGCGCGAAACTGCTTCCCGATTGCGTTTCCCAACGCTTCTTTTGAAGCGTACTGATAGATTGGAACTTGATAAAAAGAACATTTATCGTGAAACATCTTTTTCGTATTTTCCGAGGCTTCCTCAGACACAATCACAAGAAATGCACTGCCGGATTTTACCGCTTTCTCTGTAGAAAATTCTCCGCTTGCAATCTTTCCCGCCCTGGCTGCCAGGCCAAGCATGGATAATATCCTATCCTTTTGCAATAATTTTCATCTCCTTTGTCAAATCCTCAATCACTTCCGCGGGAATTGCCGTTTTCAACGACCGTTCTAAGCCTTTACTTTTAATGGCCTGTGCAAGACATTCCTCATTCGGGCATATATATGCCCCTCTGCCGTTCTTCTTGCCGGTATCATCCAATAAAATCTCATTTTCAGCCGTCTTAATCACCCGCAGCAATTCCTTCTTACCTTTCATTTCCCTACATCCGACACACTGGCGCAGGGGAACCTTCTTATTCATTTGATTTCTCCTCATAGGCGTCCCCTGATGATTCCTCATAGTCCTCAGCATAACCGCCCTCTGATGATTCCTCATAATCCTCAGCATAACCGCCCTCTGATGACTCCTCGTAATCCTCAGCATAACCGTCCTCTGATGACTCCTCGTAATCCTCAGCATAGCCTTCGTCTTCGTACGATTCCTCCTCATATTCATCATACTCTTCGTAATCGTTTTCGTAGTCCATGAAGTCTCCTGCTTCCCTGGCCTGCGTCTCGCTCTTAATATCAATCTTGAATCCGGTCAGCCTTGCCGCCAGTCTTGCATTCTGCCCTTCTTTTCCGATTGCAAGGGACAACTGGTAATCCGGCACGACTACCTTAGCTGTTTTCTCTTCGGCATCAGCAATAACGGAAATGACCTTGGCCGGGCTCAATGCATTTTCAATCAGCATCGCCGCATTATCGCTCCAGTTGATAATATCTATCTTCTCTCCCCTTAGCTCATTGACAATGGCATTAACTCTGGCGCCGTTCATTCCCACGCATGCTCCAACCGGGTCAACATCCGGGTCGTTGCTCCAAACAGCAATCTTTGTCCGGCTGCCCGCCTCCCTGGAAATGCTTTTAATCTCCACAATTCCATCCTTCACCTCCGTCACCTCTGACTCAAAGAGACGCTTCACCAATTCGGGATGCGTTCTCGACACCAAGATCTTGGGGCCTTTGGAGGTCGATTTCACTTCCAGGATATATAGCTTGATACGCTCCGTAGGCTGGAAAACCTCGCCCTTAATCTGCTCATTCTCACTCAAGATGGCGTCCACTTTTCCCAGGTTGATGCTGATATTCTTTCCCACATACCGCTGAACGATGCCGGTCACCACGTCCTTCTCTTTCTCGTAATACTGGTCAAATAAGACCTTGCGCTCTTCCTCGCGAATCTTCTGCAAAATCACATTCTTCGCATTCTGGGTGGCAATCCTGCCAAATTCTTTGGACTTAACCTCGATATTGACGATATCGCCCACCTCATATTTAGAGTCAATCATGCGGGCATTACCCAGGCTAATCTGCGTTACTTCATCCTCCACAACGTCCACGACGGTCTTTTCCGCATAGACGTGGTATTCACAAGTCTCAGGATTCATGTCTACTTTGATATTGTCCGATTTGCCAAAATGATTCTTGCAGGCGGTAATCAGTGAATTCTCAATGGCCTCGAGCAATGTCTCTTTGCTGATGTCTTTCTCCTTCTCCAATATATTTAACGCTTCTAATAACTCATTGTTCATTTTTTTATCCTCCTGAATAGTTTACTGTTATTTGACGCATATCAAAAGTCAAAGGCAAGACGAATCAATGCAATCTCCGATTTTGCAAAAGTCTTCTTGGCCCCGTCATCCATCTCTATGGTTACCGTATTATCATCATACGATTTTAAAACGCCATAAAATTCCTTCTCCTTATCAATCGCACGGTAAGTCCGAATCTCAATATCTTTGCCGAGGCTGCGCGCATAATCTTTCTCTTTCTTCAACGGTCTTCCAAGCCCCGGAGAACTCACCTCAAAAATATAGGAACCCTCGACATAGTCCTTCTCGTCAAGCAGAACGCTCATCCTCCTGCTCACAAGCTCACAGTCGTCTACCGTGATTCCTCCTTCTTTATCTATATAGGCGCGCAAATACCAATTGCTGCCTTCCTTCACATATTCTACATCTACAAGCTCAAACCCATATTCCTCCATCATAGGCTCCAGCAGCTTTTCTGTCTCCTGCTCATAAAACTCTCTTCTTGACATATCACACCTGCCTCTCAATTGAAACGAACGCCCCTGAACACAAAATTAAGAGTGGGCGTCTGCCCACTCTCAAGTCTCAGGTTATCTAGTTATCATATACATAATAGCACTTGATACTAGAAAAAGCAAGAAAAAAATACTGGAATTACCAATTTATTGGCAATTCCAGTATTTTCGGGTTGGGCTATTCATTAAATAGCAAGTAGCCCGTAGGGGAATCGAACCCCTGTTTCCGCCGTGAGAGGGCGGCGTCTTAACCGCTTGACCAACGAGCCTTATACTTGTCTGCTTTCTCAAACTCAACAATGGTAATTATACATGCTGGGTTCGAGAAAGTCAAGTATTTTTTTAAACTTTTTTAAAAAATTTAAAATTAAGCCGCTTCCACTTTACTCTGCGCCAGTTTTGCAAGTGCTGCAAAGCCTTCTGCATCATTGACTGCCATCTCTGCAAGCATCTTACGGTTCACTTCTACGCCTGCCAGCTTGAGTCCATACATGAACTTGCTGTAGGAGATACCGTTGATCCTTGCAGCAGCATTGATACGCGCAATCCACAGCCTTCTAAACTGTCTCTTTCTCTCTTTCCTGCCCCTATAAGAAGTTGCCAGCGCCCTCATGACAGACTGCTTTGCTACCCTGTACTGCTTAGAGCGTGCTCCTCTGTATCCTTTTGCCAGCTTTAATACTCTGTTATGTTTCTTTCTAGCGTTTAATCCGCCTTTAATTCTTGCCATGACTTCTATTCCTCCTTAACTCATCACTCTTACAGATACGGTAAAATTTTCTTCATATTCTTAACGTTTGAATCATCTGTAATCGTCGGCTTTCTCAGATTCCGCTTTCTCTTCGCAGACTTCTTTGTCAAGATATGGCTCTTATAAGCTTTATTTCTCTTTAATTTTCCTGTTCCTGTCTTCTTGAAGCGCTTTGCTGCCGCTCTGCATGTTTTCATTTTTGGCATTTTAAATTCCTCCTTAAATATCCAGCTATTTTTTCTCCGCCAGCACAATACTCATGCTGCGCCCTTCCAGCTTGGGTGCCTTCTCCACCATCGCAATATCTGACAGTTCCTCTGCAAAATCATCCAGAATATGTTTGCTGTTCTGAACGTGCGCCATCTCCCTGCCACGAAAACGTAAAGTAATCTTTACTTTATTGCCTTTTGAAATAAATTTTTTAGCCGCATTAATTTTGGTATTGAGATCGTTAGTCTCTATATTGGGTGACAGACGGATTTCCTTCACTTCCACAGTCTTTTGTTTCTTCTTGGCCTCTTTCTCTTTGCGGACAAGCTCATACTTGTACTTGCCGTAATCAATAATCTTACACACTGGCGGCTTTGCCATAGGGGCAATCTTCACCAGGTCAAGCTCCGCTTCCACGGCAATCTTCATCGCTTCCCTTGCAGACATGATGCCAAGCTGCTCTCCGTCCTGTCCAATCAGACGGACTTCCTTATCCTTGATTTGTTCATTAATCATTAACTCGCTAATGGTCGTGCACCTCCAAGATCAATTTAACATTTCATTCACTTTCCCATTCCGTCCATAAATGACTGCATTAAAAAAAGTGGATAGGCAGGCTATCCACTTCATATTCCAAAATTACACCACAGCAAAAAAACTGTTATTCTGAATATAAACCATTAGTCACGCGCTTGTGCTAAGGTGAGAGTGGATGCTCTACTTGTTTTCATACAACGCTGTAACTTTACCATGTTTTCGCCCATTCGTCAAGGACTTTTTTTCTCTGCTGTTATATGGTATAATTTTATATGACACAGGGGGCTTTGTAAACAATTTTTCAGCAGTCCCAGACAACTATACCAGAAATGGAGGCGTTCATAATGAAGAACAGACAACTATTACAAAAAGCCGGCGCTTGGATTCTGAGCACGGCGCTGGCGGTATCCTGCCTCTCCGGCATACCAACAGCAGACGCGGCCGCGGCAGATAATGCCCTTACAGGCTGGAAATCAGAACTGTATATTGACTTTGGAACCGGAACTAATATAGTTTCCGGCACCGACGGACAGCCGGATCGGGATGATGATTTAGCGACAAACTTCCTGCTTCCCAGTGAGATTGGCAAAACAGCTTCGGAAGCCATGATTGCAGGCTACGGAAGCTGGATCTATGACAGCACAAACGTAGGAACTGTTTATGGCGGAGCCGCCACCACACAGAAAATCGGCTTTGACCGCCCAATGCCTGCCGGCGTAACTACCGAAGGCGGCCAATATTTCCGCGACTGGGTATTCAGCCCTAATGGGGAACCCTATACGTTATCTGTAGACTTACCTGTCGGCCAGTACTATGTCTATGCTTACACCGGCAACAAAACCGCAGGGTTCAATAACACTTCCTTTATTTCATTCTCGGACAACAATTATAAGACCAACTATGACCAGAGCAGCAACGGCGGCGGACAATGCCAGCCACCGGCATGTATCTATGTGGTAAACGTAACTGAAAACACTGCCGGCTGCGGTTACGGCACGCTGGGCATGACGGTATCTGACAATACCATCAAATATAAAGAAGAAGGTGGATATGACGACAGCTACACATCGGCAAATACCGTATTTTACGGCACGGATGCAAATGTAAAATCTTTTGTTTCCAATGGAAATATGTACGCCATCGACGGTACAATTGTCACTGCCCGCCTGAACGGCATCGAAATCATGCCCGTGGAGAATCCGGTAACTGCTGAGAGCGTTGCCGCTTCCGAGACAGATACGAATATTGCTTTGGAAACAGAACAGACCATAACACTGGAGGCAAAGGCAGTCCCGGCTACAACTACAGAGCGTTTAGAGTATTTCTCTTCCGATGACAGTATCGTTAAGGTAAATCCTAAGACTGGAGAGATCACCGGCATTGCACAGGGCGAGGCGACAGTCACAGCAACAACCCCTTCCCTTTTCAACAATGCACAGAAATCTGCTGTATATCATGTAAAAGTTTCTGAGAAAACAACGCTGGAACTTGACGCGGCTTCTATATCCCTTCAATTGGGCGGCGCTGACGGCGCAGATACGAAAACCGTCAAAGCCACATTTGATGCTGCAAGCCTGGCAGACGCACAAAAGGCGCTTGTTACTCCTGTCACTTCTTCTGTGGCATCCATTACATTTGGCAGCGTAACAGAGGCGACTGCACCGACGGAAAGCAGCAAGGGTATTTATACACAGGACATCACCTTTAAAGCAACGAGCGCGGGCAGTGATAATATTAAAATTGCAAGAACTACCGGACGTACTGCCGACTTACGCCTTTCTGTGACAAAGCCGGTAACATCTATCGCTTTTTATGATGAGAATCAAAAGGTAACAGACAAATACACCATGGATGTTGGAAATACACTTACCGTAAGTGCAAAGGGCTTGCCGGAAGACGCTTCCAACACAGCAGTATCTTTCAAATTCAAAGAATCCACAGACATTGCTACCATCACAGCCAACGGTAGAATTACTGCCAAAAAAGCTGGTACTGCTATTATCTGTGCCACTTCCCGTTCCAACAGCAACGTAGTTGCAGAGGCAACCTTAACCATCACGCCAGGATTTGATTTCTCATACAGAACAGCCGGGATTAACGTAAACGTCGGCAAAACCTACAAGAATCCGCTTACCATTATCTACCATGAGAATGTTAATCAGGCAACGCTCAACACGAATATGAGTTACACTTCATCCGCCCCAACGATCGCGTCAGTCGGCAGCGACGGCACCGTCAAAGGGTTGAAACCTGGAACAGCTACCATCACTGCAACCGCAGAGGACGGTGGAAAGACAGCTTCTTACAGAGTAACCGTGAAACAGCCGGCAACCTCTTTAAAGGTAAAGAAAAAGAGCATTACCCTGAACATCAATGACAAGAAAAAGAAGACCGCTACGATTGGGGCGTCCCTGCTTCCCTCTAACAGTACGGACTCCATCACTTACAAAGTTAAGAATTCCAAGATTGCCAAGGTTGACAAGAAAGGTAAAGTCACGGCCCTGAAAACCGGTAAGACAACAATTACTGTGAAATCAACAAGCGGCAAGACCCAGACAGTCACTGTCAGCGTAACTTCTCCGGCAACCAAGGTGAAGATCAAAGGCAAAGCAAAATTCACCATGAAAAAGGGCGCAAAGAAAACGTTAAAGGCAACCGTCACTCCTAAGAAGAGCACTGACAGTGTCAAATGGAGCACGAGCAATAAAAAGATTGCAACGGTTAGCAAAAAAGGTCTTGTAAAGGCCAAGAAAAAAGGCAAAGTCACAATTACAGCCAAAGCAGGCAAGAAAAAAGCAACCGTTAAGATTACCATAAAATAATTAAAACTTTTATTCGTTGTACTAGAAAACCTCCCTCCGGCATACGGCCGGCGGGAGGTTTTCTCATATACTTCAGTTATTACTTGGTAATTTTAAATGTTCTTTTGATGGTTCCGCTGTATTTTCCTTTTCCGGTGATAATCATCGTCGCCTTACCTTTCTTCTTATTATTCTTATAGGATAGCGTATAATCCCTGTTCTTCACCAGCTTCTTCCCCTTCAATATCACCTTGGGGTTTTGGGTCTGCGCTTTTTTATTATATTTCTTATTCTTCACATTGGAAACTTTAGCTTTACGAATGTTAATTCCGGTAATCTTAATCCGAAAGGACGTGCTCTTTCCCTGATAACGCACTGTTATCTTTTTAGCGCCGGTCGTGCTGCGATTAAATTTGCTGCACATCTTTTCTGACAGCGGCACATAACTTGTCCCATGCTGGCACTTGACATTCAACACTCTGTCCATCGCCTCTATGGAAGTGCCGCGTTTATAGGATAAGGTCTTGCTGCCTTTGTCCACGGAAATAGAAGTCGGTTTGCAGTTGCCGATAAACATCTGCGTCCAATAATTTTGATAGGAACCGCCCCCATTATGATAATATCCCACTCCCATATGCGTAAAACTGCCGCTCATAATGTTTGCCTTATGTCCCGGGCTGTTCATCCAGCCAATCATTACCGCTTCCGGCGTCGCATATCCCGCGGCGATGTTCTCCCCGGCCGTATTATAGTTAATTCCCTGCAATGCTGTAAAGCAACTGCTCCCATCCGGCCTTGTGTGTGAAAAGGAAGTAAAAATTTCTTTGGCTCTCACATCATTTGCCGTTTGCAGGCTCCTAATCATACTCAGCGGCGCAAACCCTTTGCCTGTACGCTCTTTATTGACAATTTTTAAGACTTCCCATTCCTGCTCATTGCAGATGCTTACCGGGGCTTTCCCCTCTGCCCGCATAGCCGCTGGCCCGGAAAAAGCCAGGCTGACTGCCAGCACAGAAGCACAGATTTTTGTGTAAACTTTTAATTTCATTAATATCAACTCTTTTCATATTTCTTATTTTTTGTTACACTATATTTTATTATAACAATTTATTTCATGATTGCAATAGAAAGGATTTCCTATGACAAAATTATCAGGTGAACGAATAGATTTACACACTCATTCCACGGAATCTGACGGCACGCTGACTCCGCAGGAGCTAATGGAACATGCCAAGGAAGTCGGACTATCCGCCATCGCGCTGACGGACCACGACTGCATCCACGGCATTGCCAAAGCACGCCCAGCTGCTAAATCGCTGGGTCTGGAATTGGTACCGGGCGTTGAGCTCTCCACCGACTACGAAGGCAGGGAAGTCCATATCCTGGGCTATTATATTGATGAAAATAATCGTGAATTCCTTGCCAGGCTCCATGATTTTGTGGACGGCAGAGACATACGCAATGAGAAAATGGTTGCTCTTTTAAGAAAAGAAGGTTTTGACATTACCATGAAAGGACTTTACGAGAAATATCCTGACAGCGTGATCACGCGGGCACATTTTGCCGGCTATCTGGTAGATAACGGTTTTGTCAAAGACCGCAAGACCGTCTTCGACAAATACCTGGGAGACGACTGCCGCTGTTATGTGCCCCGTGAAAAAATTACGCCGTTTGAAGCCGTCAGGCTCATCCGTCTTGGCGGCGGACTTGCCTTTTTTGCCCATCCGGTACTATGCCATATGAATTATGATAAACTGCGCTGCTTTATTCGTGATTTGAAAGCGGAGGGACTCGATGGGATGGAGGCTGTCTATTCCATGAACACGCCGGGCGATGAATCGAATATGCTCACACTGGCGCATGAATTTGACTTGTTAGTCAGCGGCGGTTCCGACTTCCACGGCGCCAATAAGCCCCACATTCGCCTGGGAAGCGGAAAGGGGAACCTGCAAATCCCCTATGATATCCTTGCCAAAATCAAGGAATACCGCCAAAATCTCAAGCAAGGATAAATTTATCTATTACCTCGGCCACCGCGCCATGTGAGCTGTCGCGGCTGGTAATATAGTCTGCCGCTCGCCTGATATCCGGGTGGCTGTTTTTCACTGCCACCCCGGTATGCGCCGCCTGTATCATAGGGATATCGTTGCGCTCATCGCCGACCGCCACTGTATTTTCCGGCAAAACCCCCAAAAACTGGGTGACATAGGTTACTGCACTTCCCTTGTCCGTGTCTTTGGGGCAGATTTCCAGGTATTCATTGCGTGAAAAAAAGCTGTTGCTGTGCTCCTGAAATCTCTCATGCTGCTTTTTGAACTTCTGTAATCTTCCCTCTCCCTCCAAATCAATCATCAAAATTTTGTTCGGCTCCGTTTGCAGCCGGCTATAGATATCGGGAACCAACTGGTATTCCATCTTGACCTTGCTGAGATAAAAATCGAGCTCCGGGCTGTGCTCCTCGGTCAATATAATATCCGACTGGTAGCTATGTACATATATTCCTTCTTTATGCGCCTCGTCAATAATCTCTTTTGCCATAAATAAAGGGATTGTGCGCTGGGCAAGCACACGCTGGGCCGCGCAGTCATAGATGACCGCCCCGTTAAACGCCGCCATGTAACAGCCCGGCATCGTCAGCCCCAATTCCCTGACAACAATTTTCCCCGTCGCCGTAGGCCGCCCTGTCGTAATCACAAAATAATGCCCCTGCTCTAACATCTGTGCAATTTTTTCACGATTCTCCTGGCAGATTCCCTTGTTTTCATCCAATAGTGTATCATCTAAATCCGTAAACAGGATTTTGCTTGTCATAACGTCCTCCTCATTCAATCTACTGGCTCCGCCGGAACGAATACCCTATCCTGGTAGACATTTGCCTTTTTAGGCACAGCCTGCTTTGCCTCCTCGCAAAACTGCTGCTGCGAATTTACCAGCCTCTTCCCTCGTTTATCAATCTTCTCATATTTTCCACCTGGCTGTAAAATGTTAGCCTTCGTATTGTCTGCAAGCTGCGTCTCCAGAACGTGGCGCACCGCATCCATCAGTCTTTCGTCCTCCACAGGGAACATAATTTCTACACGCCGGTCAAGGTTCCTGGGCATCCAGTCCGCGCTTCCCATATAGATTTCTTCCTGCCCGTCGTTGTGGAACCAGAAAATACGGCTGTGCTCTAAAAAATTGCCTACGATGGAACACACCGTAATATTTTCACTGATTCCCGGAATACCGGTCTTGAGACAGCAGATACCGCGCACAACAAGTTCAATCTTCACCCCAGCCGCAGAAGCCTCGTACAATGCTGCAATGATATCCCTGTCACACAGAGAGTTCATCTTTGCTTTGATAAATGCCTGTTTCCCTGACTGAGCATGCTTTATCTCCCGCTTAATCATCTTGAGGAAACGTTTGCGCAGCCAAATAGGCGCTACCACAAGTTTATTCCAGGTAAGAGGTTCAGAATAACCGGACAGCATGTTAAACACCGCCGTGGCGTCCTCTCCAATCGCCTCCGAACAGGTGAACATTCCAAGGTCTGTATACAATTTCGCCGTGGAATCATTATAGTTGCCGGTTCCCAAATGCACATACCGGCGGATTCCATCTTCCTCCCTGCGCACCACCAGCGCAATTTTGCTATGTGTTTTGAGCCCCACCAAGCCGTAGATAACATGGCATCCAGCCTTCTCCAGCTTCTTTGCCCACACAATATTATTCTCCTCGTCAAAGCGCGCTTTTAACTCTACCAATACGGACACCTGCTTGCCGTTCTCTGCTGCCTGCGCCAGAGAGGCAATAATCGGGGAATTGCCGCTGACACGGTACAGCGTCTGTTTAATCGCAAGCACATCCGGGTCTTTGGATGCCTGACGGATAAAGTCAACCACCGGGTCAAACGTCTGATAAGGATGGTGCAGCAATATATCGCCTTTACGGATTGCCGCAAAAATATCGCATCCAGGGGCAATCTCCGGCACCAGCTGCGGCTTATAAGAGGGATAGCGCAGTTCATCCCCGCCCTCGATACCGTACATCTTCATGAGGAAAGTCAAATCCAGAGGTCCGCTGATTTTATAAATATCTTCCTGGGCAATATGAAGATCTTCTTTTAAGATGGACAACAGCCGTTTGTCGACCTTTTCCTCCACCTCTAAACGAATGACCTCGCCCCACTGACGCCTCTTTAATTGTTTCTGGATTTCCTGTAACAAATCTTCCGCCTCATCCTCGTCAATACTCAAGTCAGCGTTACGCATAATGCGGTAGGGATAAGCACAGAGCACATCATAATTCAGGAACAATTGCTGAATATTGCGCTCTATGATCTGCTCTAACAAAAGAAATGTCCTAACGCCTTCTTCACTTGAAGGAATTCTCACGATCCGCGGAAGCACAGACGGCACCTGGACAGTGGCAAACTCCGTCTCACCTTTTTTGTCTTCCTTCTTCGTCAGAAGCGCGGCAATATTCAACGATTTGTTGCGGATTAAGGGAAACGGACGGGAAGCGTCCACCGCCATCGGCGTAAGCACCGGATAAACGTTTTCCTGAAAATAGTGGTCCACAAACTCTGCCTGTTTGGACGTTAGATCTTCGTGGGCGGCAATGATCTCAATCCCATGATGTTGGAGCAAAGGCAGAAGGGAACGATTATAGGTAGAATATTGCAATTCCACCAACGCCCGGGTATCCTTATTAATCGCATCCAATTGCTCCTGGGCAGTCATGCCTGCAATGTCTCTCTTTTTATAGCCTGCATGCACCATATCTTTTAACGACGCCACGCGCACCATGAAGAATTCGTCCAAGTTGGAGGAGGTGATGCTCACAAATTTCAACCTCTCCAGCAGGGGGATGGATTTATCTCTTGCTTCATTCAAAACACGCTGGTTAAACTTCAGCCAGCTCAACTCCCTGTTTTCATAATACTCAGAATTAAGAAAATCTTTTTCTCTTTCCATATGCTGCCTCCTTGTAATATTTTATTCTCTTTCACCTCAACTTACAGCTCTGCCCGCGTGCAGGCTGCAACTTAAAATATTCTCTTTTCTTTTATTTTGGGCATGATGCTGAACACCTCTTCAAACGATTCCGCATAGGTAGAAAAAAGCCCCTTCTCCAGCACCGTATTTTCCTTAGTCTCAATCGTGATAATTAACTCTTTGCCTCTCAACGCCGCCCGGATATTCTCAAATTTCTGCTTATGGCTGCGATCCATGGCATTCGCAATCTTTAAAATTGCCGTAAGCTTTGACACAATCACATAGCTGTCCTTATCCATCTTATCTCTCAGGCTCTCATAAGGCGGTCTTGGCAGGGAATTGTATTTAACCGTGCTTGCCACAATTTCCCGCTCCAGGTCCGTCAGTCCAATTATCTCCGACGCCATGATAATCTGATACGAGCAGACGAACTGATTCGTCAAACTGACATAACGTCCGCAGTCATGCAAAATAGCCGCCACCTGTAACAACAGGCGCTCCCGCTTACTCATGCCATGCACCTTTTTCATGGCGTTAAAAATTACCGTGCTTGTGGACAACACAGACTCCGTATGGCCGGAATAACTCTGATAACGCTCGGCAAGATTCTTAGAGGCTGCCAACACATCCTTATCGAGATCATGCAGAAAACGAATCATGTGATTCTTATGCGCATAGTCGCAGACAATTCCATCTCCGATGCTGACCCCCGGCACCCACACAAAATCAGCGTTCATCTCCTCTGTCAGCCGCTTGTACAACACCACAGAAGGTAAAATCAAGGGGTCGTTCTCATTGACAAGATTCAATTCTATGGCAATCTCTTTCGGTGATTTCTTATGCCATTTATTCAGCAGTTTCAGAAACCGTTCCGTCTCAATCGTGCCGTCATCTAATTTCTTAGAGAAACCTTTGACCATCTCGCCGATATAATCCCCCATGAGAATCACATACTGTATATCCTTGCCCTCAAGATACAGCCTCTTAAATATTTCCAGCTCTTTATCTATCAGTTCCTGAATCTGCGTCTCATAATGGGAAACCATATTGCGGATTTTAGACAGTTTTTCCCAGATACGCATAATTCCCAGCTCAATGCGCTGGGTTGTCACAGCCGTCCCTTTCTGGAACAGCGTAATCTGCATACTTCCACCGCCAACATCCACCACAACGGCTCCCTGCCCAATCATTTTCTCGAATTCCGGAGACGCCGCCAACGATTCATAGCTTAAAAAACGCAGCTGGGAGTTACTTGCCACTGTAACTTCTATCTGGGTGCGTATGCGGATCTGGTCTAAGATAAACAACCCATTGCTCACCGTGCGCAGCATGTTTCCCGCATACGCCTTATATGTATCTACTTTATAGCCGTCCATGATGGAATGGAATTCTTTGAGCACCTGACAGAGATCCTCTACCAGCTCATAGCCAATCACGCCCTTACTGTAAGCGTCCAACCCCAGCTCCAGACGGCTGCGCACATAATCCACAAGCCGTATCTTCCTGCCCGGGCGAATTTCAAATACCTTCATGCTCACTTCATAGGAGCCGATATAAATTGCTGCAAACGTCGTAATCTTCATAGTTCCACCCTCCCACTTATTTGATACCCCGACAGATTAGCGCGGGGTTTGTGATTCTTTTCCCAGCAAATAATTAATAAACTGCTGCGCTGTTCTCCCGGAACGCCCGCCATGATTCAATTCCCATCTGTCCGCCTCTAAAAGCAGGCCGTCGTCTTCCATCTGTATCCCGTTTGCCGCAGCAAGGCTTTTAACAATATGGTGGTATTCTTTCTTATCCGGCGCACCAAAATATATGGTAACCCCAAACCTCGCTACCAGTGACAATTTCTCCTGTACGGTATCATTAGTATGAAGCTCGTCATCACGCTCCTGCTTGTCACTGAACTTCTCACGCACAAGATGCCTGCGGTTGGAGGTCGCATATATCAACACGTTATCCGGCTTTTTTTCCAGTCCTCCCTCGATGACAGCTTTCAGATATTTATACTCAATCTCGAATTCCTCAAAAGACAGGTCATCCATATATATGATAAATTTGTAATTGCGATTCTTAATTTGGGAAATAATAGAATTCAAATCCTGAAACTGATGCTTATATACTTCTATCATGCGCAGTCCTTCATCGTAATACTGGTTAATGATAGCCTTGATACTGGAAGACTTGCCCGTGCCTGCATCACCGAACAGCAGACAGTTGTTGGCCTGCCTGCCCCGCACAAACGCCTGGGTGTTGTCAATTAATTTTTGCTTGGCAAGTTCATACCCCACCAAATCTGCAAGATGCACATGGGCAATGTTGGTAATCGGCACAATCTTTGCCCCCTGCTCTTCATGTTCAACGCGAAACGCCTTATGCAGACCCAGCTTGCCTACGCCAAACTCACGGTAAAACTCCGTAACTTCTTCCTGAAATTGCGCAACTGTTTTTGCCTGTTCTAACTGGACGCTCAGACTACAGATACGGTCACGGATTCTGCGGTTAAATACCTTCCCGCTCTGCTCACAGCGGTGGTAATCCCCAAGCAGCCCAAGTTTCGGCATTTTTAAGTTCTCAATCAATCTCCCAAAATCAAAACTGAACAAATCTTTAAAGATTGCAAAATCATGATTCGCAAGCTCATTGATACTGCCGGTAATTCTGCCCCTGATTTCACATGCCGTACTGTATGCGTTCTCATTGTTTACCATTAGATAGGTCAGGTAATTATGCCATAAATTACCCTCAAACCCATGACTCGCAGAGAGCTCAATAAGGTCATGAAAGCTCTCGTAACATAAGGACCTGATATCTTCACGGTTGTAGTAATCACTGTCATAATGTTCCATGATCCAAGTCATATTGTCAAAAATCTGTCCCTGTTCCAAATCGCGGTATAATATCATATTTGCTGCGTTTTCCATCTGCCTAATCCTCACTTTAATAATTTCCCAGCACTTTCATGGAAAGGGATTCCTCCACCAGTCCCCGCAAGGCGTTCTGCACTGCTCCATCGCCCAGGTTTCCTTGCAAATCCACAAAAAATCGGTATTCAAAACTCTTATCCTTCATCGGTCTCGATTCTATCTTAACCATGTTGAGATTATTGAACATAAAATGTGAGAGCATACGGTACAGGGAGCCGCTCTCATGAGCCGTCTCAAAACAAATGCTCACTTTTTGTGCGCCTTTGATCCTGATTTTCTTTCCGCCCACAATGATAAAACGCGTACTGTTCTCATCACTATAATTGATGTTGTTCTTTAAAATCTTGAGCCCATAGAGTTCTGCTGACACCTCGCTGGCAATCGCCGCCTGGTCCTTCCTCTGCTCCTTCACCACCTGCTTGGCGGCAACGGCCGTATTTTTCACCGATACTCTTTCCCACTCGCTATGTTCATCTAAAAAATCAACGCTCTGCATCAATGCCTGCGGATGGGAATAAACCGTCCTGATATCGGAAATCTCCGCATCTGGAAGCCCCAGCAGGGCATGTTCAATCTTAATGGTCTGCTCTGCCACAATATAATTGTCATATTCCAGCATCAAATCAAAATTCTCTCCCACAATTCCCGCAGACGAATTCTCTATGGGAAGTACTGCATAATCTGCCTCGCCCTTACAAATCGCTTCCATGGCATCCCGCCAGGTATCGACATGATATCCTTCCATATCTTCCCCGAAGTAGGCCTTCATAGCAAGCTGGCTGTATGCGCCCTGCGTTCCCTGGTAAACGATTTTCTTCGTATAAAATGGAAGCTCATCTACCTGTGCAAACCCAAAGTCCTGTGCTTGCCCGTTCTTCCGCAGAAGCTGGTACTGGCGTTTTCTGCTCATCGCCATAATATGCTCAAACAATTCTCCCACGCCGTAACGGTTTTCCTCTTTCGCCTGCGCCCTGACACGCTCTAATTTCTCGCTCTCGCGCTGCTTATCCAACACCGGTTTGCCCACGGAAATTTTGTACTCTGCAACCTCCGTAGTGCGCTGCATACGTTCTTCGTACAGGCTGACAATCTGACCGTCTATTTCGTCTATCTCCTCACGGATTATCTGTAAATCTTTCATAGGGCACATCCTTTTCCTATCATTCAAACTATGTGTCAATTGCTTAATATCATGATTCAATCCTATCAAAAATGCTTTTCTAAGCCGGCGGAATATAAATGTAATTACACCGGAACACATCGGAACTCATACCATACTTATCTACGACAATCAACGACAAAATGTTATTCCCTTCCGGCATGGCAATAGGCTTCGTATACTGTGCCGAACTTTCGGTCGGCGTTGTGCAGTCCCAGGTATAATATACCCTGCATCCTTCCGGCACGGTCACTACAATATCCTGCGCCTCATAGAAACTGCCGCCGCTGGGTGAAACCCCGGGTTTACCCGGTTTCTGAAGCTCTACAACAAATTTTCCTGTTATCTCATCACTATAAATCTCATAGCCATTCCTGGCAATCGCCCGTATTTCAACAGTCTGGCCCGGTCCGACGAAAATAGGCTCCTGGTACTCCCGTCCCTGCCTGGGGTCGGTGCCATCCAACGTATAATAAATGCTATTTCCCTCCTCCACAGAGAGCCCCACAGAAAATTCCTGTGTGTAGACGCCCTCTTCCATGTCAAATTCCGGCATATCAGGAAGATACTTTAAAAACAATTGCAAAACATTCTCATCTACAACCGCTTCACTGAGCTTTAGAATCGCTTGATAATCTTTCTGATTATCATAAATATCTATCAGCTTTTGATAAGCCTCCTGATTATCGGTATGTATTTTACATACCTGTTCTAAGATTTCAGCCGCTTTTTGCTCCTCTCCCCGCAGTACATAGATATCTGCTAGAAGAAGCTTCGCTTCTAAACTGTCCTCCTCCAATTGCAAGGCGTGCGCCGCATAATTTTCCGCCGCCCTGTAATCTTTTTCTTCCAGGCAGATTCTTGCCTGCTCCATCTGATAATCAAAAGAATTGTCTCTGCTGTGGTTCACCATCAGCGCTGTCATGACAATCAGAATTATTAATAAGATAATTGCCACAACCGCAAACACCAGGCGTTTTTTGACCCTGCGTTTCTGTTTGCCTGGCCTGCCCGCTTGCTCCTGCTTCGTGCGGGCTTCCCCCGTCTGCTTTGTTTGAGCCGTATCCGGCGCCTGCTTTTTGTGCGCCTCCCTGGCAGCCTCGCCGCGGATTTTATCTTCGCGTTCTTTTAACATATCTCGGAGAAAATCATCTTCCAGCAAATTGTAATCGGATACAATCTGTGCCTCTTTACCACAAACAGAGCAATAGATACATCCTACTTTCAGCTCTGCACCACAATTTGCACACTTCATCCTTATCCCTCTTCTATACTCTGTACACAGTTATTCATCAGCATTGCAATTGTCATTGGACCCACGCCGCCCGGAACTGGGGTGATTGCTGAAGCAATCGGCTCCACCTCCGCATATTTTACATCTCCGCAAAGCTTATTGTTCTCATCGCGGTGAATGCCCACGTCAATGACAACTGCACCCTCTTTGACATACTCTGCACCGACAAACTGCGGTTTTCCCATGGCCACAATAAGAATATCCGCCTGCTTACACAGTTCGGAAAGATTTTTTGTTTTCGAGTGCGTAATCGTAACCGTGGCGTTTTCCCTGAGCATCAGCAGCGCCATCGGTTTTCCTACAATGTTACTTCTGCCAATAATAACGCAATGTTTTCCAGCAATCTCCACACCTGAGCGTTTGAGCAGCTGGATAATGCCGGCCGGCGTACAGGACAGAAAGCCCGGTTGCCCGATCGTCATAGCGCCTACGCTCTGTGGATGGAAACCGTCTACGTCTTTATCCGGGCTGATTGCCTGTATCACCTTATCTTCACAGATATGCTCCGGCAACGGAAGCTGCACCAGGATTCCCCTGACCCGCTCTTTGCCATTTAATTCCTCAATCAACCCAAGCAGCTCTTCCTCCGTGGTCTCCCCGGGCAGCTCATACGCCAAAGATTCAATACCGATATAGGCGCAGGCATTTTTCTTATTCCTCACATACACGCTGGAAGCCGGGTCTTCCCCCACCTGGATGACGGCAAGCGCGCCTGTCTTCCCTTGCTCCTTTAAACTCTCCACCTTCTCTTTCAACTCATCTTTGATCTGTTGTGAAATCATTTTTCCGTCTATTATCTTCGCCATGGCTTTCCATCCTTTCCTTATCCACGCGGCATCTTTGTTTGCCTTACAGCAAACGCTGCATTGCCAATCATGCTTTCTGCTCTTCAACCGCTTTGCTGTCTCTGCCTGCCCTAAAAAAGTCCCTGGATGACGCCATCGTCATCAACATCAATTCCATAAGCAGCCGGCGTCTTGCCAAGCCCGGGCATTGTCATAATGGCGCCGGTTACAGCCACCACAAACCCTGCGCCGGCTGATACATAAACTTCACGGACATTAACGGTAAACCCGCTGGGACGTCCCAGTTTGCTCTGGTCATCCGACAGAGAATACTGCGTCTTCGCCATGCAGACCGGGAAATGGCCCATGCCAAGTTCTTCTATGCGCTTGAGTTCTTTCGCGGCAGCAGGAGCATAGTTTACCCCGTCTGCACCATAGATTTCCCTGGCCACAGTCTCAATCTTTTCCGCCAAAGACAGTTCATCCGCATAGATTGGCTTGAAATTGCTCTGCTTTTTCTTCAACGTCTCAAGCACTTTTTCCGCCAGGGCAATTCCGCCCTCGCCGCCTTTCTCCCAGACCTCAGAAAGCGCGAACTCACATCCCCGCTCTTTGCAAAATTGTGCAACAAAATCTGTCTCTGCCTGCGTGTCCGTGATAAAGGAATTTAAGGTAACAACGACAGGAACACCATATTTCTGTAAATTCTCAATATGCTTTTCCAGGTTGACGATTCCCTTTTTCAAAGCATCCAAATTCTCACTGGAAAGCTCCGCCTTAGGCACGCCGCCGTTATATTTCAATGCGCGCACAGTTGCCACCAACACGACAGCATCCGGCTTTAATCCTGCCATCCGGCATTTAATATCCAAAAATTTCTCGGCGCCTAAGTCTGCGCCAAATCCCGCTTCCGTAACCACATAATCCGCCAGCTTTAAGGCTGTCTTCGTCGCACGGACGCTATTGCAGCCGTGGGCAATATTGGCAAACGGCCCGCCATGCACAATAGCCGGAGTATGCTCCAAAGTCTGAATCAAGTTAGGCTTTAACGCATCCCGCAAAAGCGCAGCCATAGCTCCTGTCGCTTGCAAATCATCCGCCGTTACCGGCTTTCCTTCAAAATTATACGCCACAATCATCCTGCCCAGACGCCTCTTCAAATCAGCCATATCATCTGCCAGGCAGAGTACCGCCATAACTTCCGAAGCCACGGTGATGACAAAATGGTCTTCCCTCACCATTCCGTCCATCTTGCTGCCAAGGCCCACGACAATGTTGCGCAACACACGATCATTCATGTCCAGACAGCGTTTCCACACTACCTGCCTGGGATCAATCTGCAATTCATTTCCCTGTTGGATATGATTGTCCAGCAGAGCGGCAAGCAGATTATTGGCAGAGGTAATTGCATGAAAATCCCCAGTAAAATGCAGATTCAAATCTTCCATGGGAACTACCTGCGCATAACCGCCTCCGGCAGCTCCGCCTTTGATGCCGAAACACGGGCCTAAGGACGGCTCACGCAAAGCAAGCACAGCCTTCTTGCCCATCTTGCCAAACGCCTCTCCCAATCCTACGCTGGTCGTAGTCTTTCCCTCGCCTGCCGGAGTGGGATTTATGGCTGTCACAAGAATTAACTTTCCATCTTTGTTATCTTTCACCTTCGCCATGAGCTCATCGGAAAGTTTCGCTTTATACTTTCCATATAACTCCAAGTCGTCTTCCGCAATCCCAAGCTGCGCCGCCACTTCACGGATTGGAAGCATCTGCGCTTCCTGTGCAATCTGAATGTCTGTTTTCATGTATTGTCCTCCTTTGGCCATTTCTATCCTTTTCCTGTTTTTAGAAACCTAAAGCTTATGTCAAATATTCATCTATATATTCTTCAAACTCTGTCAAAGACATGAGAATTTTCCGCGGTTTCGTCCCCTCCTCGGGGCCTACGACGCCAGCCTCCTCCAACTGATCCATAATTCTTGCCGCGCGGTTAAAACCAATTTTGAACATCCGCTGCAACATGCCAATAGAACCTTTTTCTTTCTCAATAACAAATTTTCCTGCCTCGGCAAAATAAGCGTCGCGCTCATTGCCGCCGCCCCCGCCGGAACTGCCGGAGGAAATGGAAACGGTATTCATCTTCTCTTCAATTTCCGTATTATATACCACGGCGCTCTGCTTCTTTAAGAAGTCTACAACTTCTTCTACTTCTGAATCAGAAACAAACGGCCCCTGAACTCTGAGAGGCTTCTGGTAGCCCTGCGGATAAAAAAGCATATCGCCGTTCCCCAACAATTTCTCTGCTCCGACCATATCTAAGATTGTCCTGGAATCTATACCGGATGACACAGAAAAGGCAATTCTCGAAGGCATATTGGCCTTAATCAGCCCGGTAATGACGTCCACGGAGGGACGCTGCGTAGCGATAATCAAATGAATTCCCGCTGCTCTCGCCAACTGTGCAAGACGGCAGATAGCGTCCTCCACATCACCTGGCGCAACCATCATCAGGTCAGCCAGCTCGTCCACGATAATCACAATCTGCGGCAGCTTCTTTGGCTTCGTCTCATCCTGCACATCTCCAATAGCCTCAACCTTCTGGTTATATCCTTTCAGATCACGCACCTGGTAATCTGCAAATTTCTGGTAACGGTCTGTCATCTCTGCAACCGCCCAGTGAAGCGCACCCGCCGCTTTCTTGGGGTCTGTGACCACCGGGATGAACAGATGGGGAATCCCATTATATACGCTCAACTCCACCACCTTGGGATCAATCAATATCAATTTGACATCCTCGGGATTGGCTTTATATAAAATACTCATGATAATCGTATTGATGCAGACTGATTTTCCGGAACCGGTTGCGCCGGCAATCAAAAGGTGCGGCATCTTCGCAATATCCGCCACAATTACCTGTCCGCCAATGTCCTTGCCCGCGGTAAAACAAATGCTCGACTTATGGTTCTGGAACTCTGCGTCCTCCACCAGCTCGCGGAAACGCACCATAACGTTTTTCTTGTTGGGCACTTCAATGCCCACTGCCGCCTTACCCGGAATCGGGGCTTCAATACGGATGTCCGCCGCTGCCAGGTTCAGCTTGATATCGTCGGCAAGATTGACGATTTTACTTACCTTCACTCCCAGTTCCGGCTGCAACTCATAACGCGTAACGCTGGGCCCGCAGCTCACATTGGAAATCGTGACATTGACGCCGAAATTCTTCAAAATCTGCTGTAACTGAATTGCCGTCTCTTGCAAGTGCTGCTTATTGTCCCCCTTAGCTGCATCTCCGGGTTTTAAGAGGGAAATTGGCGGAAATACATACTCTTTCCCCCCCTGTGGGACGTTTGTCGTACCAATACCGAAATCTTCTTCCCGCAGCAACGCCTTTGCTGCGTCTGCCAGCGCATCTTCGGCCTGCTTTAATTCTTCTTCCAGCCCGGGAGTACGCATGTCTGTCCCAGATTCTGACATCAGAATACTGCTCTCGTGCACTTCATGTAAAGATACTGGAATATCCTGTACCTCTGGCTCAGATACGGAAATTTCTTGCACATCCGGCACGGATACGGAAGTCTCCTGTATATCCGGCACGGAAAAAGATTCTTGCGACATACCAAACGTCGAATCCGCAACTCCCTGTACAGATGCCGGCATCTCTTCTGCACCCGATACAGCGATTGGCATCTGTTCCGCTTCTTCTGCGGCGCGACGGCTTTTCTTTGGCTTTCTATGTATCTTCTCCACGACCATAGGCTCTGCAAAACCGCCCGCTTCACCTGCCTGTGGAAATCCTTTACCTGAAGCTGATTTTTGCTGATGCACACCCTCCTCCGGCATTTTTAACTCACTGATATTGTCAGAGCGCTTCCCAGATGCAGGATAGATTTTTGTGTCCAAGGCCACGCCTTCAACCTTCTTGTCCATACGCCGCCTATTGCGCTCCCACTCTCTTTGTTCCTGCTCTTTCTTCTGTAGCCTCAGTTCTCTTCTATTGAGCTTCTGCTCCCTTTTGCGGTTGTCCCGCTCGCCTTTCCTGCGCGCCGCGTCTACCTTAGCCGTATCGTATACTCTGCGGCTTCCCTTTCTCAGTCCTCCCAAGAAAGAACGCTCCGTCAAAAGCACCAGCGAGATAATCAAAATGATAACATCTAACACGTACGTCCCTGCTTTGCCAATTGCCGGACACAGGAGGAAGGCAAAAATCCCCCCCAATGCACCGCCGCCATTTTTATGCTCTACCGCATACGTAAAAGAATCCTTGACGGAATAAGTGTTCCCGCTTCCTACCACCAATTCCACGAACAGGCAGAGGAACGAAATGAACAGTCCTCCGGCAACCAGCTTTATGATCGCAATACCGTTATCACGATTAGAAATAAAAAACGCCGCACCCACAAAAACGCAGATGGGAACGAGATAAGACATCATACCGAAAAGCCCAAAACTCAGAGAGCTTATTTTCTCTCCCACAAAACCGCCGATGCCAAAATGGCTGATAAACCAAATGATGCATACGGCAAGAACCAGAAGCAGGATTACCTCGCTGCGAAAGGGAACGGACGCCTCTTTTTTGTTTTTTGTATTTTTAGGCTTTGCTGCCATAACATTTCCTCCTAAACTCTTGGTCTTCCACTTGGTGCAGAGCTTTACCGCACCAAGCACACTATTTATAGTTTAGCACAATTAGTAGAAAATGTCATTACAACTTTTCCAAGGTTATTAGTTTTCGTTACTTTGCTTATCTTCGTCTATCATCTGATGGAGTTTTTTCATCGCTTCGTCAATACCTCCAACTTCATTGATGATCCCTTCCTCCACCGCCTGTTTCCCCACAAGAATTGTTCCCAAATCTTTTGTCAACATGCTGGTGTTCATCATCATCTGTTCTAAACGCTCCTGGGACGCAAAGCAATGCTGTGCGACAAAACCGGTAATCCGGTCCTGCATCTGCTGAAAATAGTCGTACGTCTGCGGCGCGCCAATCACCAGACCATTCAGCCGCACCGGATGGATTACCATGGTTCCGGTAGGCACGATATAGGAGTAATCGGTAGATACCGCCAGGGGAACGCCAATGGAATGGCTTCCTCCAAGCACCAGCGACACGGTAGGTTTGCTCAAAGAAGAAATCATCTCTGCAATTGCCAGGCCAGATTCTACGTCCCCGCCCACGGTATTTAAAAGCAGCATCACGCCGTCCACTTTCTTATCATCCTCAATTGCTGCCAATTTGGGCAGGACATGCTCATATTTTGTCGTCTTGGCATTGGGGGACAAAGATTCATGCCCCTCTATTTCGCCAATAATGGACATAAGATGGATTTTATGCCCCGCGTCTTGTTCTAAAGTTATCTGTCCCATATCCTTAATCTGCTCGTTTTCATTCTGATCTTTTTCCTGCTGTTTCAATTGTTCTCCCAAAAAAATTCCTCCATTTCTGCACATACTCTTGGCATTTTCTGTTCCTGAATATAGTATGGAAAATTTCAGGAAATTTTATACGGCAACTGAAAGAATCTTCGTAATAGATAGAACACATACAAAAAGCTGATGGGTTTGCGGGAATAAACCGCAGAATCCATCAGCTTAGTAAGCCACTATCTTCTCCGAAATCGGTACTGAAATGACCCCGTTTTCCGGCCAAAAACGATTATGCTGCCGGGCAGGTCTTACCCCTGGGAGTAATGAATCTGCCGTAAAAAAATCTGTTCGGATTACACGTGCCGGAGTCTACCTCAAACCATCTCACACTCTCTTATACTATTTATTTAATCTTCTCTCTAATAAACTGTGGGATATTCCCAATTTCCGGCGTTATATCGCATTCAAAAATATTCAACAGCAATTCATTAAATTTTTCTTCCCCAATATGATTTTCTGAAAAGGATATTGCATAATTTGTACGCATATATACTGGAAGCGACAATTCAGGATTTTCTTCACGCATGATACAAATATATTTATTGTTGTCCTGATTCATCAGCATATCGCCCTGAATAATCATGGTTTCCCAGCCAACACCGCCACGATGAGAATCTATTTTAGATAAATAATATTTATCACAAACCATCAACACTTTATCTAATTGATACATTTATACCCTTCTCCTGTTAGTGTCTTACATCAATCACTGTTGACGCTATTGTATTCTCCTTATAAATACTAAAAGCAGAGCCACCCACTGAATCCAGCAAGCAGCTCTGTAAAATTTCCTGTTCTCTTAAACCTCTCCCATCAAATACTTATACAATCCCTCATAGCGGAACTTAGAAGCGTTCCAGGAATAGTCGTTCGCCATGGCGCGGTCAATCATCTGATTCCACTGGCGTTTCTTATCAAAGAAAATATGCTTGGAATAGTTAATAATATTCAACATTTCCTCTCCATTGTAGTTGGTAAAGGAGAAACCGTCGCCTACATTATCATATTCATTGTACGCCTGTACGGTGTCTTTGAGCCCGCCTGTCTCACGGACAATGGGTATCGTGCCATAGCGGAAGGAAATCATCTGCGTCAGCCCGCACGGTTCAAAGCGGGACGGCATCAGGAATGCATCCGCCGCACCGTAAAGCTTGTGCGCCAAATCATCGGAATAACAAATATTTGCAGAAATTTTATCAGGATATTTCCATGCAAAATGCCGGAACATATTCTCGTACTGCGGGTCGCCAGTGCCAATTACAACAAGCTGCGTATAATCATCGACAATCCGCTCAATCACATAATTGATAAGATCCAGGCCCTTCTGGTCAGTCAAACGGGAAATCAAACCAATCATGTAACGCTTCTTGTCCACTGCCAGGCCAAGCTCTTCCTGCAATTTCTCTTTATTCATGAACTTCTTCTTACGGTGGTTTGACGCGTCATAATTGACATATAATTTCTCATCTGTGGCCGGATCGTATGCCTGATAATCAATGCCGTTGACAATCCCCTGCATATCCATATGCCTTGCCGCAAGCAGTCCGTTCAAGCCCTCGCCATAATAATCCGTCTGGATTTCCTGAGCATAAGTGTCGCTGACCGTGGTAATATAATCCGCGTACACAAGCCCGCCCTTCAACATATTGGCGTCTTTCTTAAATTCCAGCTTATCCGGTACAAACATATTGTTTGGAAAACCAGTCAGCCCTTTGACAGTCTTCACATCCCAAATTCCCTGGAACTTGAGGTTATGGATCGTCATAATGGATTTCATGCCCCAGAAGAACATATCTCCCTGAAACTCTGTATTCAAATATACCGGAATGAAACCAGTCTCCCAGTCATGACAGTGAATAATCTGCGGCTGGAAATTGATTAACGGCAGCATAGATAACACAGCCTTGTCAAAGAATATAAATTTCTCCATATCAAAGCGTATATCTCCATAAGGCAGAAAACAGTCAAAATACTCCTGATTGTCGATAAAATAATACGTGATACCATCCATCTTGTACCGCAAAACGCCTACATACTTGTTCTGGATGTAATTTCCACAGCTCATGTAGAAATGTGTCACATACTCAAACTGATTCCTCCAATGCTCCGGGATACAGCTGTAATTCGGGATGACTACCCGGATATCCCAATCATTCTTATCAAACTCCTTGGGCAATGCGCCACACACATCGGCAAGTCCGCCGGTCTTGATAAAAGGTACGCATTCCGATGCTGCAAACAGAATTTTTCTCATAACCTATCCTCCATATATTTTTTCTATATCGTATCCAACGCCTGGGACAAATCTGCAAGGATATCTCCGGCATTTTCAATTCCTACTGACAAACGGATCAAATCCGGCGCCACGCCTGCTTCCACTAGCTGTTCATCCGTCATCTGGCGGTGTGTGTGGCTTGCCGGATGAAGTACGCAAGTCCTCGCGTCCGCCACATGGGTGACAATTGCAATCATCTTTAACTTATCCATAAATCCTACCGATACCTCCCTGCCTCCTTTTAGTCCAAAGGATATCACTCCGCAAGTGCCGTTCGGCATATATTTTTCAGCCAAAGCATGGTATTTATTCTCTTTGAGTCCCGCAAAATTGACCCAAGCCACCTTCTCATGGCTATTTAAAAATTCTGCCACTTTTGCGGCATTCTCACAATGGCGCGCCACACGAAGATGTAAGGTCTCAAGCCCTACATTCAACAAAAACGCGTTCTGCGGAGACTGAATAGAACCCAAATCACGCATAATTTGCGCCGTCGCCTTGGTAATATAAGCTCCCTTGCCAAATTTCTGCGTATAGACAATCCCATGGTATGTGGGATCTGGCTGCGTAAGCCCCGGATATTTATCGGCATACTTCTCCCAATCAAAGTTACCGCTATCCACGATGCACCCGCCTACACAAGTAGCATGCCCATCCATATACTTTGTAGTGGAATGCGTCACAATATCTGCTCCCCACTCAAAGGGACGGCAATTGATTGGCGTAGGGAATGTATTGTCTACGATCAGAGGCACGCCGTGCTCATGCGCCACCTTGGCAAACTTCTCAATGTCAAGTACCACCAGCGCCGGGTTGGCAACGGTCTCTGCAAAAAGAACCTTGGTATTGGGGCGAAATGCCGCTGCAATTTCCTCAACTGAAGCGTCCGGGTCAACAAAGGTACATGTAATACCCTGTTTCTTCACAGTCGCACTGAAAAGGTTGAATGTTCCTCCATAAACTGCTGAGGAGCAGATCATGTGATCCCCTGCCTCACAGATATTAAAGACTGCATAATAATTAGCTGCCTGCCCGGAAGACGTCAGCATTGCCGCCACGCCGCCCTCCAGCTCACAGATTTTCTGCGCCACTGCATCATTCGTCGGATTTTGCAGCCTGGTATAGAAATACCCGCTGTCCTCCAAATCAAAGAGCCTGCCCATCTGGTCGCTCGTCTCATATTTAAAAGTCGTGCTCTGGTAGATAGGCAGTACGCGCGGTTCCCCTTTTCCTGGCTGCCAGCCGGACTGGACGCATTTTGTCTCTATCTGGTATTCACTCATCTTGTCTCCTCCTGATGTATTATATTGCAGGGGTGTCACGGACATTCCTGCTCTCTTTTACCTAATTCTAGCACATCTGTGCCCATAAGGCTAGGAAAAAATCTTCAATTGTCCTTAATCATGCACAGAAATTCCTTACTTTTTAAACTCCTTAAACAGCCATTTTGCCCAGGGCGTATAATTTTTACTGGTCCAGCCGGATGTTTTCCGACAGGAAGATTTCAAGAGCGCGGAACTCTCCGCCTTATTGGACAGATTCCAGCCGATATAACTTATTTTGTTCTTCTTAAGAAATTTCATCCATTTGGCGCCCTCGGCCTTGTTGAGACTTCCATTACCCGAGGCATCGCAAATACCGAATTCTGACACAAATAAAGGCAAGCCATTATCCAGCGCAGTCTGTGCTTTCCCACGCAAATAGTCCCCATGTGTACCCGCATAAAAATGCAGCGTATACATCAAGTTCTTATATCCTTTGAGGGGACTTTCCGCCACAATATCCACATCCTGTGACCAGTTGGGTGTGCCAATCAATATTACTGCCTTCTTGTCCTTAGCGCGGATAGCCTTGACGACCTTTTTGGCATACGTCTTAATGGTCTTCCAGGATGTGCCTCCATTGGGTTCATTACAAATCTCATAAATTACATTGGTATGATTTTTATATTTTTTGGCCATCTTTTTAAAAAAAGCCAACGACTGCTTTTCATACGTTCTGGGGTTGCCGTCGCTTAAAATATGCCAGTCGATGATAATATAAAGCCCCGCCTTCGTGGCATACTTGACCCCCTGGTCGATTTTTTTCTCCAATGCTTTGCGATTGGCATCGTCCCCGGTACAGTAACCGTTGTACTCCGAAGTATACACTGCAAGCCTTACGGCATTAATTTTCCATTTCTTCTTCATCTGGGTAAATGATTTCTGGTTCACATAACCCGGATACCAGGAGAGTCCATGTGTGCTAACGCCTTTCAACCGTACCGGCTTTCCCTTATCATTCACCAACTGGGTTCCCTTGACCTTGAGCGCCGGCAGCTTTGCCGCATGAACCGGCGTACAATTCAACGCCAACACAAAGATGACGATCAACAGCCCCCCCAGATAACGCCATTGTTTCTTACCGTTTTCCATAACATTCCCATCCTTTCCTATCCCTTAAAAATCCCCAAAGCTGTGCTTAAGTATAACATAGATTATGCTATTCAAAGGAGGCTGCCATAAGGCAACCTCCCGGCAATTACTTTTTGATTTTGAGTTTTTTGCTGCTGCTCCAGCAGGAAACATGTTTTGTCTTACCGGACATCTTATAACATCTGATGCGTACATAAGTTGTTTTGCCCTTCTTCATGCCGGCAATTGTCTTGGACACCTTTTTGTTCCCGGAAACTTTAACTGTCTTGGCGCCCTTAAATTTCTTGCTGGTAGAATACTGAATCTCATATCCTGCTGTTTTTTTATTCCTCGTCCATTTCACAGAAAGCTTTCTGCCCTTAACATTTTTGACACTGGTAAGCTTATTGGCCGTAAGACGTATAATTGTCTTTGACGCAGAGACCTTACTCTTAACATTTCCCTTGTAAGCATATACCTGGTACTGGTATGTCGTACCGTTTTTGTTCTTCGCACTGGTATCCGTCCAGGTTGTCGTCGCACCTTTCTTAATGGTCGCAACTTTCTGGAACTTACCTTTTCCTGTCTTACGGTAAACGTAATAACCTGACGCATTGGCCGCCTTCTTCCAGCTGACTTTGATACCCTTGCTTTCATTCGTGAGACCTGAAATTACAGGCTTGGAAGGCGCAGTTACTTTCACCGACTTACACTGTGTACAAATATTATTCTTATATACGTGCGCCTCCGTCTTGCTAAATCCGCAGACTTTACAGCTTCCGCTATGCTTTCCGTTGCCGTTGTCCTTATATATAATGGAATGGCTGCCTGTCTCGCTGTAACCGCAGGCATTACATGTTCCAGTATGCTTCCCACTGCCGCTATCTTTATATTTGAGCGTATGCGCTTCTTTTCTAACATCGTCGCCATCTTTGCACACCATAATATGCATGCCGTCGCCATTGTCTGCTATATGCGAATAAACATGCTCGTGAGCCGCCGCATCCGCTTTGAAAACTGCCAGCCAGCTGATAACCGGCGCCTGCGCGTTCTTTGCCGTCAATGTATAAGTCACTAGCTGCTCGCCGTCAAGTTTGAACGACGCCGAATGCATATAGTCGCTCTTGCCGCCAAGATTGATAACGCCTGCATCCTGCGACTTGCCTGCAAAATTAATTGAGGCCGCCATATTACGGGAGTTACCCCACCATTCGCGGTGCCCGGAAATAAGTTTATAATTTCCTGCCGGCAGCGTAAACGCGTAAGACAATGTTTCCCCTTCTTTATTATTATTTCCATAAATGCCGGTAGCAGTCATATCCGTTGTGTCCGTATAGCTCTTCGTCGAGACATCGGTCACCAGGCCCCAGCTATTGCTGTCCGTCTTTTTCTGGTCATAAACCTTATTCAAAAGCTGATCCCCGATCTTCGCCTTGACTGCCTCATAGGGCTCAGTCGTGGCAACCTTAGATGGATCTGCCTCTACACTGTCGATAAAATATGCCGTACCGGAAGGAATCACCTGCCCAACAGGCACCGATACAGTCAGCGGCATCCCCCATGGCGTTACGCCTCCCCATACCGTTCCGCTAATGCTTGATGCACGAAATTCTGTGCCGTCAAACTGTGATGCGCTCGTATTCCAGATTACGTCCTTCTTAACGACGGCTCCGCTGGACGTTTCTACATCCACCTGGGACGGCAGATTTTGGACAGCTTCACCGATGTCACCCGTAAGCAGAACTGGTATAGCTGGAATCTCTGTCTTAACAGCGACAACTACGCTGTCATTCGCTTCCCGACGTTCTCCCAGTGCGTACAATGCATCAATCTGCAACTTTCCTGACTTCACAACCACTCTCATCTCATGACTCCCGTAGGAAAGGTCAGACAAGATATATGTTTCCCCGCGAACAGGCGATGCCAGCGTGCTTACATCTTCGCCCACAAGCACATTGTCCATATAGATATCCAATTTTGCCGTACCATCATTCGTACCGAGAATGGAAAAACCGCTGCCTTTGATAGGGAAGCTGAACGCCGCGCCCGGTGTGTCGGTGACAGACATTGTACGATACCAGTTGTCTGCACTTCCGCTGCCTGGGTTATTGATTTCCCAGGTTCCCTCGTACGAAACGCAGTCATCCTGACCATCGACCATAGAAATCGCATAGGGAATTCCGCCGTCAATCGCCTCCACTATTAGGTTGTCAAAATACACCTGATTCCAGGTAGAACTCAATTTCACACGACCGGAAAGCATTGGCGTTGCATCTTTGTAAGAAGTAACCATTTTATTATCAATAATAACTCTGATCATATCGCCAAACGCAGCTATCTTGACATTATATTTGCCCTGGGAGTTTGACTTGACGGCTCCCTCTGCTACCACCTTATCAATACGATACAGCTTCCATGTCCCGCTTCCATTTAACTCCAGGCTGTAACCGCTGTTATTCCAGTTCATACCGGACTGTGAACGGACAGTCAGGCGCGTCCAGACGCCGCTGGCGCCATTGGGAATCTCAACGTCAGCGGACAACATATAATCCATCCAGCGGAAATCTCCCACAATCGTTGACGGATCACCGCCATTCCACTGCCCTACGCTGTTTGCTAATTCCTGTTTCAATCTGCCGTTTTCTACCACCCACGCCCCATGAGTATCTAACATATAACGCGGCTCGTTTCCGCGTTCTTTCAGATAATTGGCAGGCTCCTCTTTATATTCAAAATTATCAGCATACAATACATTGTCTGTTGTCGTGCCATTGTTTCGGCCTGTCTTATCCGTGTCCAGAACAGACCTGTCGTTATTATGGATATCATCTATCGGTGCGCGCTCCGGCTCTGTGTCCAATGTAGTCGCCGTGGAAACGCTGTATGCCGGCACAGTCAAATACCAGCCGTCCGACCGCTTATCAACCGTTCCCATATTCTGCAAATACTTATCTGTCTCCGTAACCCAAAGATTCAGCTTATCCGCAGAGACAGCCATATCCTGTTCCTTGATTAAGAAAGATTTGGCATTGCGGGTGTTGTTCACAATAACCACCGAGAAATCCTTCTTATCGGGAGATGCCAGCGTCATATAACCTGCGTCTCCATCAATCCCTGCTGTGGCGTGCTCGTTGTCAGAGCCAGCAAAAGCAGCTCCCGTAGCATTCGTAATCACGCGCCAGATATCGTTGGTGTCAGGCTCACTGTCCTCCCAGCCGGTTTTGGCAAATTTAGCAAAATGCTCCAGCATATAAAGCGCCGGATCATAATGGATATAACCGCTCCAGGGATCCCTTGCACTCAACAGTTCCTTATGTCCATACTGAATTCCTTCATAAAAAGAACCAATTGCCGGCTGGAACATATAATGCGTCCGGCGTGATGATGAAAAAGCAGTGATAAAACTGTCCATCAACGCAAGCGGGCTCTGATAGCCGCCGATGGAATTGGCGCCGTATTCAATCGTCTTATTTTCCTGTAACTCTGAATACCCAAATGTTGCACAACCCTCGCTGTACCACACTTCTTTGTCATCTTCATCCGCCATTGTCACATAATCGTCCGTAGCGTTGGTACGGTAATGGAAGCCGATGATATCAACTGCATTGTACAGTTCATCATCCGCCCGCATAGCCGGCACGATTTTAAGGCCTTTGTTTTCATCAGAGGCAATAATACGGATATTCTTATAGGCCGCCTGGGCTTTGGCGTCTATGTATAACGGAAAACTCGTCTCGCCTTTGAGCCTTTTGGAAAACCACTTGATAAACGCTGTATCGGGATTGCCCGTCTCATTCTTATCAGGATTGATAAAATCCACCATGTAGCCATACTTCTCATAGGCGTCAAAAACCGTCTCTTTGTACCATTTGTACGCTGCCTCATAGCCTCCGCCACTGCTCGACCACTCTTTGCTGGCTACCCATTTTGGCATCTCCCAACGCAGAATACTGACCTTGACGTTCGGATTAATCTTCTTGGCGTCCGCAGCCATCACAAATCCCGGCGAGCGGGAAGCATCAGCCTCTTCATTCTCATAACGCATGGTACATGCCTCTGCACCGGTGGAATTGTTGCCGTCGTTGCCCATCTCCATCTTGATATGGGTAAACAGCGGATATTTCCCGCCAAACAGATACTGCATCATCTCCTGATACTTCTCGGGGTTTTCGTACTTGTAATCCAAAAGCAGGTTACTGGTACTGTTACCGTTGAGCATTCCAAATCCTTTGTAGGATAGCCCGTTCGCTTTACCGACAGCCGCCTGCACGTCGCTTCCCTTGATGGTTACCGTATAGTCCGCCGCGGGGTCCGCTGCGTGAACGGTATCGCCCATCCCCTGGAAGGAAACAGCCATGACTGCCGCCAGAGCAAAACTCAGTATCCTCTTTCCTTTGATTCTCATAAAAATCCCTCCCATTTTTATATTTGTATTTTGCGCATGACGCGCCTTTTGTGGAATTTCCACATATTACTTTAATTATAAACTGTATAACATGGTAAAATCAACAGAAAGTTTCACTTTAGGGCGATTTATATGTATTTTGTGTTACGATTCACTTGTAACCGGAATCTGTATGCAATTGTCAGGGCTGCCGCGCTAACATAAATTACAAGGTATAGATGGAGCTGTCGCACTAATATATTTACTCGTTCAAAAGGTCTTGCCGCTCATGCTGCAAAGACAGAATGCACAAAAATCACTCTGGGAAGCTAGCTTCCCAAGATAATTTTTGTGCATGTTGTTTACATTGCGAAGCAATGCAAACCTTTTGAACGAATCATAACTTGTAATTAATGTTAGTGTGACACCCCCGATAACTTAATTGGACAACGTCCTACGTTTGCACATTTTTCTATTGCAAAAAGCGGCATCCGCAACCGGAATGCCGCTTAATCAGCACCATTACAATATTCCAACCATTATGGGTTACTCGGTTCATCCCAATTGTGGTACACCGCCTGTACATCGTCATCCTCGTCGAGGAGATCGAGCGTTTTCTGCAAATTCTTGATGGCCGTCTCATCGGTGAGTTCTACCCAGGTCTGCGGAATCATCGTCACTTCCGCAGACACCATGGCAATGCCCGCCTCCTCTAACGCCTCGCGAACCTTACCGAAATCATCAGGATCTGTGATAACCTCATAGCTGTCTTCCTCCTCCGCAAAATCCTCTGCCCCTGCATCTAAGGCTGTCATCATCAAATCATCTGCGTCCGTCTCGCACTCTTCTTTGTCGATAATAATCTGCCCCTTTTTGTCAAACATATATGACACGCATCCCGGAGTTCCTACATTTCCATATCCTTTGGTAAACGCGCTGCGCACATTGGCAGCCGTACGATTCTTGTTATCAGTCAGCGCATCTACAATGATTGCAGTACCATTCGGCCCATACCCCTCATAAGAAACAAACTCATAATTGACAGCGTTAGCATCTCCGGCGGCTTTCTTAATACCACGGTCAATCGTATCATTGGGCATGTTGTTGGCCTTTGCCTTGGCAATTACGTCCCTCAACCTGCTGTTGTTTGCCGGATCCGGCCCGCCTTCTTTGACTGCAACTGCAATCTCCCTGCCGATAATCGTAAAAATTTTGCCTTTTGCCGCATCATTTTTCTCTTTTTTATGTTTAATGTTTGCAAATTTAGAATGTCCTGACATTTTTTCTCCTCTTTTCTCTTTTTGTTCTCACAGCAATTACTTATTGCTGTCATCTTCCTCTTCTTGGGGAATCTTCGTGACTCTTACTGTATGAATCATCTTATCCCTTACCGCTGACACCTGAAACTCCCAGCCCTGATGTTCTAAACGAAACCGCTCATGGTCCGCTGGAATTTTACCAATTAAGGAAATCAAAAATCCATTCAGCGTGTCAAACTCCTGCTCACCCATAGAAATCTGCAAAAGCTCGCACACCTCGTCAAAAGATGCCATCCCGCTCATAATATAGCTTCCATCCTCCTGGCGTACAATGGCAGTCTCTTCTTCATCGTACTCATCAAAGATATTGCCCACAATCTCTTCGAGAATATCTTCCATCGCCACGATTCCGGCTGTCTGTCCATATTCGTCCACCACCACTACCATATGGTTTTTCTGGGACTGCATCATCTTAAACAAATCATTGATGTTACGCGTCTCAGGAATGAACACTGCCTCCCGCACCAAACCCGGGATGTCCTGCACCCGCCAATCGAGGTACTGTCCTTTCCTGCTCTCAATCATCACATCCTTCATATGTATAATGCCAATGATGTTGTCGATGTCTTCCCGGTAAACCGGAAATCGTGAATTATTACCATTCAAGACAAATTCCAGTACCTGGCACAGCTGCATTTCCCCATCTACCGCAGCGACATTTTTCCGATGCGTCATAATATCCTTGGCTTCCTTGTCGTCAAACTCGAAAATATTATGAATCATCTCAGCTTCGCTTTCCTGCAAAACGCCCTTTTCATGACCCTCATTGACCATGGAAATAATCTCTTCCTCAGTCACGTCATCAAAACTGGCATTTGGGTCCACCCCCACGATGCGCACGGCAAGATTAGAGGCTGCTTCCGCCAAAAACGCATACGGTTTCACGATACAGACAATTCCCCGTACAATCCCCGCCACCGCAAACAACCACTTTTCGGATTTCCTGGCCGCAATTTTCTGCGGGACTATGATCCCCAGCACTGCAAACAGGAAAATTCCCAGCACCGCGGCGACTGCGTAACACAATATCTGAAAGGGAACCGCAGCCCCCTCCTTCAGAAAATACAAAATCAAGGCCTTTCCCACCAGGCGGATTAAGTAAATCCCAAAAATACTACTGACAAACGCCGTCGTTATCTGGATTGCATGCCTGACCTTATAAGGCGCATTCTTCACCTCAAGCAGCCAAGACGCATGCCGGTTCCCACCGTCTGCCCTCTTCTGTATCTGGCTCTCACTGGTCTCCTCCAACGCTGTCAAGAAACCATATAACAGCCCGCTCACTACCGTCAACACCAAAAATACCACTAACCCTATGGCAGGGCTCGCGCCATCATCCATTATCCCTACTCCTTTTTCCCTTTGTACTCTGTTGCTGATTCCAACAAACACTTGAAATATACCATTTTGCCGTATATTAGTCAAGATTTATGTATACAATTCCAGACTGATTTCAAGTGCCCTGTCAACTTTTCTCAAAATTTCACTGTCAAGACGACAGATTTTATCCTTCAATCTCTGCTTGTCGATTGTCCTAAGCTGTTCCAACAAGACAACAGAATCTTTGACAAGGTCATACTTGCCTGCTTCCAATTCTACATGGGTAGGAAGCTTCGCTTTATTCATCTTCGACGTGATGGCTGCACAGATTACCGTTGGGCTGTGCCGATTGCCAACATCATTCTGTATAATTAGAACGGGACGCACGCCGCCCTGTTCCGAGCCCACCACCGGGCGAAGGTCTGCATAATAAATATCTCCTCTATGAATAACCACTTTTCTCACACTCCAAAACT